>CANFSP010000001.1 GCA_947449765.1 Actinomycetota bacterium
GAATGCGACGACGGCGACGCTTGCGGCGTCTGCTACGTCGGCGACTCCGGTCGGGTATGGCGATGTGACGCTGACGGCGCAGTGGACGGCGATCACTTACAACGTGACGTATGACGATAATGGTGCGACGACGGCGCATGTTGGTGGTGCGGCTACGTATACGACTGGTTCGGCGTTCTCGTTGCCCACAGCTCCGGTACGCGCCGGTCACACTTTCGGTGGGTGGCGTTTGACGGGTTCGAATGCGACGACGGCGACGCTTGCGGCGTCTGCTACGTCGGCGACTCCGGTCGGGTATGGCGATGTGACGCTGACGGCGCAGTGGACGGCGATCACTTACAACGTGACGTATGACGATAATGGTGCGACTACGGCGCATGACGGAGGTGACGCAACTTATGAAACGGGTTCGCCGTTCGCGTTGCCCACGGCACCGTCGCGTTCAGGTTATACATTCATCGGTTGGCGGATGACCGGAGGTCACGTCACAGCAACGAACGTTGTGCCCCTGGCTACGACTGCGACTCCCTCCGGTTACGACGATGTCACAATGACAGCTCGGTGGGCTGCCGTGACTAACACTGTTACCTACGACGATAACGGTGCTACATCCGCACATGCCGGCGGTGATGGAGCTTACGACACGGGATCCGCATTCATGCTTCCGACGGCTCCTACTCGGTCGGGCTACACGTTTGCCGGGTGGCGGATGACGGGCGCTCACATCACTTCGGCAAGCGTGCCATCAAACGCGGCGACAGCCTCACCTTCCGGCTATGACGATGTGACGCTGACGGCACAGTGGTCGCCTCTCACCTACAGCGTGACTTACGCCGACAACGGTGCAACATCGGCACACTCTGGCGGTGACACAACCTATGACACGGGCTCGCCGTTCAGCCTTCCGACCCCTCCAACTCGTTCGGGATATACCTTCGCAGGTTGGCGTGTGACGGGTACGCACGTCACGACCGCGACAACGTCTGCTTCCGCAACGGACGCGACCCCGGCGGGATACGGGAATATCTTGCTCACGGCGCAGTGGATCGCTGATGTCAATAACGTCACATACGATGACAACGGCGCTACGACGGCTCACTCCGGTGGAGACGCAACATATTCCACGGGCTCGCCTTTTACGCTTGCTACCCCCCCAGTCAGAGAAGGCTACAACTTCAACGGATGGGTGCTTACCGGTGTGCACGTTGTCTCGGCGAATCTATCGGCGAGCCTGACCTCAGCGACCCCATCCGGATACGATGACGTGACATTGACGGCCCGCTGGACCGCTTTGTCATACGCGGTGTCTTACGACGACAACGGCGCGACAACTGCTCACACAGGCGGCGCCTCCTCATACTTGACCGGAACTGCCTTTGAACTCCCGACGCCTCCGGCTCGCTCCGGGTACAGCTTTGCCGGATGGAGCCTTGAAGGGAATCACGTCACCGCAGAGACAGTCGATGCAACGGCAACCGAGGAAACTCCACTTGGCTACGACGACGTAACGCTTACCGCTACGTGGTCTGCAATTGTCAACAACGTCACCTACGATGACAACGGTGCAACGACGGCCCACTCCGGTGGAGATTCGACCTACTCGACTGGCGCTGCATTCACACTGCCGACTCATCCAGTCAGGGAGGGTTACGCATTCGCCGGATGGCGGATGACCGGTCCTCACGTCACAACCACGAGCGTCCCATTGCATGCCACTTCCGAACTACCAATCGGTTATGGCGACGTGACATTGATGGCGCGCTGGAGCGCGAGCGCTTATGTCGTTACGTACGACCCGCAGGGTGGCACAGACGTTGACCCCGGCGGCTTTAACTGGGGTGACGATGTGACCTTACCGTCGGGTCCGACCCGTTCTGGATATACCTTCTCGGGCTGGTTTGTGGCGACGTCTGGCGGTAGCGCCTTAGGCACCTCGTACAGCCCCTCTTCGCCACAGGATGTGACGCTCTACGCTCATTGGACACCTCGCTCCTACGTTGTGACCTACGACCCCCAGGGCGGATCCGATGTCGATCCTGGTTCGTACACGTGGGGAGGCGATGTGACTTTGCCGTCGGGTCCGACCCGCGCGGGCTATACCTTCGCCGGTTGGTTCATCGCCGCTTCTGGCGGAAGTGCCTTGGGTGCTGCATTCACGCCAGGCTCCCCAGCGAATCTGACCATTTACGCACAGTGGACACCTGTGGTTTACTCCATCACTTACGTTGATAACGATGCGACGACGAATCACGTTGGTGGCGACGCGTCCTACGCGACCGGGTCGTCGTTCCTCCTGCCGACTGCGCCTCGCCGAACAGGCTATTCGTTTGATGGCTGGGAAGTAAGTGGCATGCGTCAGCTTACATTTGCCCCGACCGCTCTCATTCTTATCGCGCCGATTGAAATTTCATACGCCCCGAGTGGATACGGCGACCTCACGCTCACGGCCCAATGGACGCCGCTGTCCTACGTGGTCACGTACAACTCGACCGGTGGTTCTTCTGTAGCGCCGGGAAGCTATGTCTGGGGAGGGCGTGTCACGTTACCGCCGGCTCCGTCACGTTTGGGATACACATTCACGGGGTGGTTCTTGTCGCCCACGGGCGGAACCCCGCTGTTGGGATCTCACCAGCCGACATCGCCCGGGGCGCTGACCATATACGCACACTGGACTCCGATCGAATTCACGCTGACATACGAGAGCAACGGCGGTGTCGGACAGATTGACCCGGCAACGTTCAGCTTGGAAACGAGCCAGATTTCAGTTGCAACGGGTTCACCTCTCTCTCGCCAGGGCTACACCTTCGCTGGATGGAATACGGCACCGGACGGAAGTGGCTCGAACTACGGAATTGGGTCATTGATTGGGCTGACGACAAACCTGACGCTGTATGCGATGTGGAATCTCATCCCTGTTCCTCCAGTCACCACACCGAGTCCACCAAGTCCCACACCAAGTCCTACGCCGACCAATGTGCGAAACCTCGGCTTGCCACTGGCCACTCCGATGACATCACCGGGGCTGCCCGGACGTACGCCAACGCTTGATTTGGGCGACGGCATTCAATCGGCGTCAGCCGCGGGCGACCCGTTACAGTCGTTGCTCAGGTCAGATGCCGCCAAGCGAACCGTTGGTGAACTGGGCAGTGAGGAGTTGGGTGGATTCTCCAGCGGTCAGTCGGTTCAGATTCTTATTTCAGGGTCTCGAACCACAGGTCAATTCCTCATGAGTGACTCGAAAGTGATTGATGTCCCCGCGATAGCTGCCGCTCTTTCGGAGTCAATGCCGCGAACCGGTACCGATTTTGCTCGACTTACTCAAGCTCATTCGGTTTCGCAGGTTGATTTGACGAAGGTTACGACCGGCCAGGTCACCAAGGATGCAGCTGACCTCTTTACCGCGAGCGGACTTGGAACGCCCAGAACACTCGGTGACCTTCCCATTACCACGTCGACGCACTGGCTCAATGTGTCCGCCCAAGTCAACGGATACGTCCCGGGAACAGTGGTGTACCTTGCCGTTACAACGGACCCCATCATCTTCGGGTCTGCTCTGGTAGGTGCAGATGGAAACGTCTCACTTGACGGATATCTGCCCGTCGATGCCCTCGAGGCGGGAGCCCACAGACTTCGCATCATCGGAACACGGGACCTTGGTGGTGCAACCGTGGATGCAAGCGGCAACGTGCACGTGTCTGATGCCGTGATGGCCTCCATTCGGAAGTTCGACAACGGAACGAATGCTGTCGTTCAGATGAACGGTGGATCACACGCTGTCTTCCGCCTCGTTCCTCTCTACGAAGAAGCACCCTGGTGGCTCTTCTGGTTCTACTTAGCCGCGTTAGCCCTCGCATTTGCTCTTCGTCGTTGGAAGGTTCGCTTGCGCTGGCCGGTTGTGACGATTTGGACGGTTGGTATCGGCGGTTTCATCGGCGTCGAAACGGCAGCCTGGCTTTCCTTCTCCTTTGAGATGATGTTGTGGACACCGGCTGTGACGATTGTCGGACTTGGACTTGAACTCCTCTTGAGTTTGGTTCGTCGTGGCGTCATCCTCGGTAAGAAATCCAGCGAGGCAGAGCAAACATCAGTGGGAATGGCCCCAGTTCAGCGATTTAGAACCTCGCCGTAGTGTCATGATTTGAAAGCCTCAGGTGAGCCTGAGGCTTTCTGCTTAAACACCTGAGTTTCAGAGTTAAAGGAGCAGGCGCAATTCCACTCTGCGATTGCACGCCAGTGATGCACCCAGTGCTATCTCACGGGCCTGCACATCGTCGGATGCTTCGATGAGCCAGAACCCGGTGTAGCGCGCAGCATCGGTGTGGTGTGATCCGTCGCGGATGATTCCCGCGTTATGTCGGTTGTCGAACACGGTCGCGTGAGCACCAGAGTGGATGCCTTCGGCCATGAGAAGTTGCCCGTTTGCGCGAAGCCCGTCGTTGAATCGGCCGATGGCCTGCATTTCGTCTGGGCTCGCGGGCTCCAGCCCGTCATCGATGACAAAAAGGATGAATCGCATGACATGAGTATGCCTGACGGGTGCATAATCCGAGCAAGTAAAGTATCTTGATATCAAGATACTTTTACTACGCCGGTAAACTGAGTTGCACGTACTTGTGCCTGAAAACCGAAAGCTGTACATCGTGAGCGAATCAACCATCATCTACACGCACACCGACGAGGCACCCGCGCTAGCCACCGCGTCATTCCTGCCTATCGTTCAAGCCTTTACCCGTGTCGCCAACGTCGACATCGAAACCCGCGACATCTCCCTCGCTGGGCGCATCCTCGCCGTTTTTCCCGAGCGTCTGACCGAGTCACAGCGCGTCGGTGACGCCCTTGCGGAGCTGGGCCAACTCGCCACGACTCCTGAGGCGAACATCATCAAGCTTCCCAACATTTCGGCCTCCATTCCCCAGCTCAAGGGAGCAATTGCCGAATTGCAGGCCGCCGGTTTCGATGTGCCCGACTACCCGGACGAGGCAACCACTGATGCCGAGAAGGATGCGCGCGCTCGTTACGACCGCATCAAGGGAAGCGCAGTAAATCCCGTTCTTCGCGAAGGAAATTCGGATCGTCGTGCGCCTCTCTCGGTTAAGGCCTATGCACGCAAGCACCCGCACGTCAACAAGCCGTTTGCACCCGGGTCAAAGACTCGAGTGGCCACAATGGGACACGACGACTTCTTCTCGAACGAAAAGTCGGTGGTCATCCCCGCGGCCGACACCCTCACCATTCGCCACATCGCATCAGATGGCACGGAGACGATTCTGAAGTCGGGCCTTAAGGTTCTCGACGGCGAGATTGTGGACGCCACTTTTCTCTCCGCGGCGGCCCTCGACGAATTTCTTGCCGAAACCCTGAGGCAGGCCAAAGCAGACAACGTGCTGTACTCGGTCCACCTCAAGGCGACCATGATGAAGGTCAGCGACCCGATCATCTTCGGTCACGTAGTCAAGGCATTCTTCGCCCAGGTTTTCGAAAAGCACGGCGCAGCTCTCGAAGCAGCCGGACTCACCGCCAACAACGGTTTGGGTGCGATTCTTGCGGGACTCACGAACGTCGCCGACGGCAATGCGATTGTTGCCGAGTTTGACGCTGCTCTGGCAGCCGGGCCTCGACTCAGCTACACCAACAGCGACAAAGGCATCACCAATCTTCACGTGCCGTCAGACGTTATCGTCGATGCGTCGATGCCCGCACTTATTCGTAACGGAGGCAAGCTCTGGGGCGTCGATGGCGGAGAGGATGACACGCTCGCCGTCATCCCGGATTCGTCCTACGCAGGTATCTACCAAGCCACAATCGACGACGTGATCGCTCACGGTCCGCTCGATCCCGCAACCATCGGCACCGTGCCCAACGTCGGGCTCATGGCCCAGGCGGCTGAAGAATACGGAAGCCACGACAAAACCTTCGAGATTTCAGCACCGGGGCGGGTCGAGGTGGTGAATGCTGCGGGTGAGGTTCTCCTGTCACACGACGTCAACACCGGCGACATCTGGCGCGCGACCCAGACGAAGGACGTGCCCATTCGCGACTGGGTAAAGCTTGCCGTGACGCGCGCTCGCGCCACCGGCGTGCCCGCAATTTTCTGGCTCGATGAAAAGCGCGCTCATGACGCCAACATCATCGCCAAGGTTACGACCTACCTGAAGGATCACGACACGTCGGGTTTGACCATCGACATTATGACTCCGGCTGAGGCCACACGCTACTCGCTGACGCGGATGCGCAAGGGCGAAGACACCATCTCGGTCACCGGTAATGTTCTGCGGGATTACAACACCGACCTGTTCCCCATCCTTGAGGTTGGCACGAGCGCGAAAATGCTCTCGATTGTTCCGCTACTGGCCGGGGGTGGTCTGTTTGAGACCGGTGCTGGCGGGTCTGCGCCAAAGCACGTCCAGCAGTTGGTTGAAGAGAACTTCTTGCGCTGGGATTCGCTCGGTGAATTCTTTGCCCTCGCGGCGTCACTTGAGCATCTGGCTCAGACCACGGGCAACGCTAAGGCTCAGGTTCTCGCTGACACGCTTGACCGCGCGACCGGCACCTTCTTGGAGCAGGACCGTTCCCCCGGACGCAAGGTGGGCACGATTGATAACCGAGGAAGCCACTTCTACCTTGGTCTCTATTGGGCTCAGGAGCTTGCCTCCCAGAAAGCCGACAAGGCTCTCGCAGACGTGTTCGCTCCGGTAGCCCAAGCCCTTGCTGACAATGAGCAGCAGATCGTGGAAGAGCTCATCTCGGTTCAGGGTAAACCGGCCGACATCGGCGGTTACTATCGGCCGAACGTGGACTTGGTCAACGAGGTCATGCGACCGTCAGCAACCTTGAACAGTGCCATCGACGCCATTCGCTAGCGTGAAGTTCACCCCGTGATTGGCGCGCTGAGCGGTTTCGCCGTAGTCGGTTTCGCCGTGCTTGTCGGGTACATCACCGGGCGAACGCGCATCCTGGGCGAGCATGGCCGCGCGGTTCTGAGTAAGGTCGCGTTTTACGTCTGCTCGCCATTTCTCCTTCTCACGATTCTCGGTTCTGCAGACGTCAGCACGCTATTCACGGACCTCCTTCCGGTATCGGTGGTCGCGGCGGCATCAATTTTTGCCATTTTTGTCATCTTCGCGCTGATTCGACGACAGAGTTTCGGCGCTGCCGTGATCGGAGCACTCGGCGCGGGCTACGTCAACGCAAATAACATCGGCATCCCCATCGCCGTGTTCATGCTCGGCGGAGCAGCCTTCGCGGCTCCCGTCATTCTGTTGCAGCTCATTTTTTGGGCTCCACTAGCGCTGATTTGTCTTGACGCGTGGAAGTCGGGCACGGTCCGCATTCACCGAACCCTTTTTCGCACGCTCAAGAACCCGATCATTCTCGGCTCCCTTGTGGGGCTTCTCATTTCCGTTTTCCACGTCCCGGTCCCTCAGCTCGTCTGGGAGGCCACTGGCCTGGTTGGCCATGCGGCAGTTCCGCTGCTGTTGATTGCTTTCGGCATCTCACTCCACGGCACCAGAATTCTGCGAGATAAAACGGAGCGTGCGAACATCATTGGCGCAAGCACGCTCAAACTCGTCGTCATGCCCGTCATCGCCTGGGCGTTTGCCGCTTATGTTCTGCATTTGGATGCGCACGCAATCTATGCCGTGACCGTACTCGCTGCTCTGCCCACCGCCCAAAACGTCTTCAACTACGCGACTGAGTATGACACGCATGTCTTGCTGGCGCGTGACACCATCTTCATCACGACGTTTGGCGCAATCCCCGTGCTCTTAGCCATCACGTTGTTGCTCGCCCCATAGCTGGCATCACGAATGCCTATAGTGCCGGGACTAGAGCCCGCGTCTAGGCTTGCAAGAGCAATGACGCATCCGCATTCGCATTCCGAGGCGGACAACCCAGGCGAGGAGCCAGCATGAGTGCCGTGCAGCCACAGTTTCGACCCAATCAACCGCTGAGTGCATCCAAAATACCGATTCCGCCGGTTGAAACACGCACACACACTCTGTCGGCTGGCACGGTGGTCAAGGAGGGTGCGCATCCCCTTGATTGCGATATTCGTATAGACGAGGACCAGCCGATCACCCTTCGCGATGGTGTGGTGCTTTATGGCGATGTCTATCGCCCGGCTGGCGCAACGGACCAACTGCCGGCTGTGATGATGTACACGCCGTATTCGAAGCACGGGGGATACTGGAACACCGCTTTTTATCCCACCAATTTTGGTGTGCCTCCACAGGACCTCTCCGGGCTCAACGCGTTCGAAGCCCTCGACCCGGGCTATTGGTGTGCCCACGGTTACGCGATTGTCGTTGTAGATTCGCGAGGAACCAGCAACTCTGGCGGTGACATGCGCTTCATGGGAGTTGGTGAAGGCGAAGACGTGTACGACGCCATCGAGTGGATTGCGGCCCAGCCCTGGTCGAATGGTGCGGTCGGGATGGCCGGAAACTCAAAACTGTGTATCTCGCAGTGGGCGGCCGCCGCACTCAATCCTCCGCACCTCAAGGCAATAGCGCCGTGGGAGGGGCTGACCGATCTGTACCGCGACGTCATTGTGCGTGGTGGAATTCCTGATGTCACCTTCAACGAGCGCGATATTTACTCATTTATCTTCGGTCTGGCGGGTATCGAAGACATCGCGTCGATGGCGAAGACCAATCCGCTTTTCGATTCGTACTGGGCGAGCAAGGTCGCCGACCTGTCGCAGGTGTCGGCGGCTGTGTACGTGGGCGCAAGCTGGTCGAATCCGATTCATACGCGGGGAACGCTGGCCGCTTTTAGCCAGTTGCCACCCGAGAAGACGTGGATGCGCATTCATGACACTCAAGAGTGGATTGACCTGGCTGATCCCGCGAGCATGGATGATTTGCGTGCGTTTTACGATCGCTTTCTCAAGGGGCTCGACAATGGCTGGGAGAACACTCCACGGGTGAGGTACACCGTGCTTGACCCGGGCGGTGTCGACCAAACAAATCTTGTCGCACCACAGTGGCCGCTCGTGTCTGCAGAACGAGAGCTTTTTTGCGACGCGCAGACACTCGCGCTCGTCTCGGAGACTCCTGCTGACGCATCCCATGCGTCGTATGTGTCGACCGAGCTTACTGACTCGTTGCGATTCACCATGGATGTCGTGGAAGACGTGACTCTCTATGGCGGTCTCTGCCTCAACCTGTGGGTCTCGAGTGATGATGGTGACGACGCCGATGTCTTCGTGGCCCTGTACAAAGAGGATGCGACGGGCAACCGACAGCATCACATCACCCTTCGTGCGGCCGCGGCTCAAGCCTTCGTTCGATCGCTCGAGCACGACGGCAAACTGCCGGCAGCGGTCTCGTACACCGGACCAGTTGGTCGGCTTCGGGCATCCCACCGGGCGCTCAATCACGAGCTGTCGACCGTGCGGGAGCCGGTGCACCTGCACACCAGAGAAGACAGGCTGAAACGTGGTGAACCGGTGGAACTCCACATTGGCTTGTGGCCAACCGCAATGAAGTTGCGCGCAGGGGAAAGGCTGGTAGTCGAGGTAGCTGGACACCCCGTCGGCCCCCTCGCGATGCATATGCCGGGAGAATCCGGTCTGCCAGGTGGTGACATCAACATGACCACCCGAAACGTTGGAACACACACCATTCACACCGGAGGCGAGTACCGCAGTCGGCTGAATTTTGCGGTGTTGGTGTAACGCGCGGAGGACTGAATAGTTACGCAGCATGCGCCTCGTTGCCGTCAAGTAGTCTCGTTGCATGACCCGCGATCCACGCACAGAATTACGCGACATTGCCGCTCTGGTTGCCGAGGAAGCCGCCGGTGTCGCGCACGCAAAGCGTCGTGACGGTGTTCAGGTGGCTGCGAGTAAGTCCACTGAGACTGACATTGTGACGTTCGCGGATCAGCTCACTCAAGAATTCATCAAAGACCGCCTGTCTCAATTGCGACCAAATGACGCATTTTTTGGCGAGGAAGGTGGGGCCGAGGGCGGATCGAGCGGACTGACCTGGGTGGTTGATCCCATCGACGGCACCGTCAACTACCTGTACGACATTCCACAGTGGGCCGTGAGTATTGGCGTGGTGGAGGGTGATCCGGATCCGGCGACGTGGACACCCCTCGCCGGCGCCGTGTGCACCCCGCAGCTCAGTGAGCTCTACACGGCCTCACAGGGCGGAGGAGCGTTTCTCAACAAGCATCAACTCCGCACGAACACCCAAGATCGACTCGATCTAGCACTCATCGCAACAGGGTTTGCGTACGGTTCTGAACTGCGTGCGCATCAAGCCGGTGTTGTCGCGCAATTGATGCCCCTCGTGCGAGACATCCGTCGGATTGGGGCATGCTCTCTTGACCTCTGCAACGCGGCGTCAGGTCGAGTGGATGCGTTTTTCGAGCGCGACGTAAAGCCCTGGGATCACGCCGCCGGTGCATTGATCGCGCGTGAGGCCGGGGCTGTGGTGGGGGGATACGCGGGCGAGCGAGAGAGCCAACGCGTGTTGATTGCCGCTAACCCGAACCTGTTTCCACAGCTGGAAGAAAAACTCCGCGAGTTCGGCTACTAGGTCGTTGCGCTGAGTGGAAAGCGCGTCTTCCACACCGTGTGCGAAGCCTGAGACTTTCGTAAGGATGCTCGCCTCAGGTGGAAATAAGCCCTCGAGCTGGGTAGCCTTAATAAATCCGTTACTTTTCCATTGCCGAGTAGTGGCAATCAACGACGTACACGTGAGGAATTTTCAGTGGGTTCACGCAGCAAAGAGTTTGACGATTCGTCGTCACGCCGGCGCGCGGCAACCCCGAAGCCGATACGCGTCAACCCCACGGGCGGCTCTATATTCGATCAGCTTCAACAGCAGATGCCGACGAGTGCAATTCCTGTGGTTGCTCCTGGACAACCAGTCGCACCCGCTGAGACACCTGTTGTCGGAAGCTCAATCGACGGAGGAAGCAGCGCTCCCGCGAGGCCCGGACGGCGAGTTGCAGGTTATGCGCCGGGTTACCCCACCAGTCCGGCCGCTCCGGAATATCCCGTCGCACCAACGAACGTTTCCGCCCCTTCTCCAGAGTTGCCAGAGAATCCATACGGTCCCCGAGTCGTTCGTGTTGCTCCCGAAGATCCCATCTACGTCGAGAACCTGGAAAACGAACCGTTTGCTGATCCCGGCGTCCTCCCCCTGACGAGCCAACTCATCCCCGACACGGCGCGAACTGGGGTGGTCGAGAGCATCACTCAACAGAGGTATCAGGCCGTCGGTGAGGCCGACTGGAACCCGGAATATCAGCAAAATTCTGAGATCTACCAGCCAGCGGCGCCCGGCTTCGAACCGGTACCACTCAGCGCTCATGCCGCCGCGCCCGTCGAGGTAGACGAGGTAGCTCAGTTCGATTCTGTGCAAGAACCGCTGCGTAAGCCCAAGCAGCGAACCGAAGTGAAATATCGGAATGCGGTCGTTGGTCCCGCTGTGCCCAAGGCTAAAAAGTCTGGTCGCAAACGCAGTGGAATTCGTCGTTCTTCCTCGGAATCGGTGCGCTTTACCAAGAAAAACAGTTCAACGTCGTCGCCGACGGTCACAAGAACGGGACGAACCGTAACACTTGTCGCCATGGCGTTCATTGCCGCTCTTGCGGTTTCCACGAGTGTCCCGGCAAACGCCCTACTGACTGACAAGCAAGTGCAGGCCCTCAGTAGCGGCACCTATTACAGCGAATACGAACCCGTGCAAGAGATTCAAGCGGCTAACTCCACGATTGCGTCAGGGCGAGACCAAGTTAGTGGCACTGCGTGGGGCGGCTACAGCGGCGGCGGACTTTACTCGAGCGAGACCTATGTCAATAACCCGATGGGCACCATTCAGTGGCCGCTTCGCCGCACCGTGCCGATTAGTGACCTGTTTGGAATTCGCTCTAACCCGTTCGGAGCAGGTACCTCGTTCCACCACGGCATGGACTTCAACCCGGGAATCGGTGCGCCCATTCAGGCTATTGCCGACGGTGTGGTGAGCTTCCGCGAAGACGCTGATGGCGGCGGACTCGGTTACTACGTCATCATTGACCACAACATCGATGGCATGAAATTCCAGAGTGTTTACGGCCACATGCTTGCTGGCTCGGTTCAGATGCAAGTGGGTCAAGAGGTTCACGTCACCGACATCGTCGGGCAGGTCGGTAACACGGGTGCTTCGACAGGTCCGCACCTTCACTTCGAAATTCGCATCGACGGCGCAGTGGTCGACCCACTAGCGTGGTTACGACTTCACGCAAACTAACCTTCGCGATCAGACGAGCCAGGCGGTACCTGCTGGTGGCAGGACACCTTGGGCTACATCTGCGCTGGCCACGAGTATCTCTCCCTCAGGGAGCGTGAAGTCTCGAGTTCCCATATTGAAAAACACGCGCACCCCATTGTTTGCAAACGCGAGCACGTCATCAGGGGTGTCGCCAATCCACGACAACGACCCCGTGCCGAGGCCCCGCTCACGACGCAGAGCGAGAAGCGAGCGGTAAAGCTCGAGCGTTGATCCCGCGACGCCAGCTTGGCGGTCGCGCGCATAGGTCCGGTAGTTTTCAGGTTGAGGAAGCCATGTGGCGGCACTCGGGCCAAAGCCTATGCTCGGCTTTTCCGCTTCCCAGGGGATGGGCACCCGACATCCATCGCGCCCGTACGCCTCACCATTGGTGCGGGCAAAAGTAGGGTCTTGCCGAGCGTCGTCCGGAATATCGATTGCCTCGGGCAGACCCAGTTCTTCGCCCTGGTAAACATACGCGCTTCCAGGGAGGGCGAGCATGAAGGTGGATGCGCCACGCGCGCGCCGCAAACCAAGCGCTTCATCGGGCCGAGGTTGGGTTTTGGGGCCGATGCCGTGGATGCGGTCCGCCTGGTCGGCACTCGGGTCGAGCGTGAGCCTTGTCGCGTGGCGTACCTGATCGTGATTGCTCAACACCCAGGTGCTTGGCGCTCCAACGGCGCCGAAAGCGCTGAGGGATTCATCGATGACCGAACGAAGCCGGGCCGGATCCCACCGCGTTACGAGGTAGGGAAAGTTGAACGCCTGCATCATCTCGTCGGGACGAACCCAGTGAGCCATTTTGCTCAAGGGTTCAACGAAGGCCTCGGCACACAGCACGCGCTCGCCCGGGTACGAATCCACGATCGCACGCCAGGTGCGGTAGATCGGGTGCACGCCGTCATTGCCGAAGTAGGGGTTGTCGGGTCGCTGATCCGCCGGGGTGCGCCAGTACGCATCGTCACGCAAGAAGTCGGGAAGACCATCCTTCTTGGCGAGTCCGTGGGCAACATCAACCCGGAAGCCGTCGACGCCCTTATCTAGCCAGAAGCGGAGAATCTGTTCGAACTGTTCGTGTACCCACGGGTTGGTCCAGTCGAAGTCCGGCTGGGACGAATCGAACAGGTGCAAGTACCACTGGCCGGCAGTGCCGTCAGCTTCGATGACCCGCGTCCACGCAGGCCCACCAAAAACGGATTCCCAGTTGTTCGGTGGCAGCTCGCCGTTGTCGCCTCTGCCCTCTCGAAACATGTATCTGGCGCGCTCCGGGCTGCCCGGACCAGCGGCCAGCGCCTGCTGAAACCAGGGATGCTCGGAGGACGAGTGGTTGGGAACGAGATCGACGATGAGCCGCAGGCCTAACGAGTGGGCGTGTTCGAGCATCCGATCAAAGTCAGTCATGGTGCCAAATAATGGATCGACGTCGCAATAGTCGGAGACGTCGTAGCCGGCATCCTTCTGCGGACTTTTTTGGAACGGGGAGAGCCACACCGCGTCGATGCCGAGGTCCTTTAGTGCGCCGAGGCGCGAGGTAATTCCGGGGAGGTCACCGATGCCGTCGCCGTTGGAATCAGCGAACGAACGCGGGTACACCTGATAGATCACGGCACTGCGCCACCACTCGTGGCCAGGCTGGTTTGTCGTCTCAATAGCCATGAGATTGAGTCTATAGAGATAGTGGTAGGCTCTTCTGGTGCCTTGATTTGTCGGTCTCGACGGTCGGGTTGGATGCCCCGGTAGCTCAGTGGTAGAGCACTTCCATGGTAAGGAAGGGGTCGCGAGTTCAATCCTCGCCCGGGGCCCGAACATTCGGTTCCTGACGTGTCAGGTTAGTGGATGGTCGTGGCTGGGTAGCTCAGTTGGTTAGAGCGCACGACTCATAATCGTGAGGTCGCGGGATCGTGCCCCGCTCCAGCTACTCAAATAGAAAAAGCCCCCTCGTGGGGCTTTTTCTATTTGAGCCTATATGAACGTGGGGCACGATCCCGCTCGGGATCTGGGGGCCCCAGCTCAGAGCAAAGCATCGCTTTGCTGCTGGGGAGCCCGCTCCAGCTACCACGTGCCAGAAGAAGCCAGATGGAGTACCCTCGAAGAATTCAGATAGGGGGCAATCATGGGCCTTGCACAAGAATCGCATTCCGCGCTTGAACTTCGCTTTTCATCCTTACCCGCGGACGTCGCTGAGGAAATCATTGAGATTGTGAATCGCATCGGCAAGGTTAAGCGGGTGTCACGAGAAACAGGTCTGATCGAGGGCAAAATCACCGAGGGCGTTTCGTTCGTCACTTCCCCGGAGCTGAAGATTCAAATAAGCAGGATGGGTGATGAGACGGTGGCCTCGATCGTTATTCGTTGCAGAGAAAGTGTGGCCATAAACTATCGCCGAGCCGAGAAGGCCATGCGAATTCTTACCGACGCAATTCATGCCAGCACCAAGCTGACTGCGTCTGGTTCTACGGGCTGGTAATTCAGGCCCCGACGCCCGTTCGAGTCCAGCCTCGCAGCATCCTCACCGACCTTTGAGCCCGCGCAGACGCTCGATGTCTCCAACGATTTCGAGCCCGGTGGCGAGTGCCGTCGTGTCAAGCAATACCTTGCCGTGACGGTCAGTGTGACGAACCTGCACGCGAGCATCGATGGTTTCTTCGACGCGCTCGAGCATGGCCTTACGAAGCGGAGCTTTGAGCAGCCCTCCGCGTACTCGCTCGGCGTGCAGTTCGAGGGTCCCGTCGCGGCCGGTCACACTCCAGTGCACGTGTGTGTCGTCGACGTCGAGTCGGAGTTGTGTGGCACGCGTGTAGGTGGTCCAGCGGTAGAGGCGCCCGCCGTGTTTGAGTCCCACGATGAAACCGCGAAACGCACCTCCGAGCCACGGGATGATCGCCACCGACCCGATGAGTGACGCGTCGGCCGCACCTTCGAGGTGGTTGCTCGCGAGCCACACGTATCCGTCGGGGAATGCCTTTCCCCAGTCTTTTTCGATGTAGCCGCGACCGGTATCGAAAGAGTGCGGGGTACCCTCAATCTCGAGGGACCCGGCCAGCCCGTGCCCGAACGATACGACCGCATGAAAGCACTCGAGAAACGGCACGTGCCCGTACCAGCCCATGATGCCCGGCTCGAGGAGGGTGACTGGCCACGGATCGAGTGGGTCGGTGAAGGTGATGTCGCCGCGCAGCTGCTCTGTTTCGAGGTGTACTCCCTGTGGGGAGAACGTGTTTGGTCCAACGCGCACCGAAAAAGCGGTGTCGGATGCCTCAAATTCGGACGCGTCGAAGCGGTGGTACCAGGCGCGTCCGGTCACGCCGTCGAGCACTTGAACGAATGCTTCGTCACGTGAGTCGTCAGCTGAGCCATCCGTAATGCCGCGAAAGACGCCAGGGATGACGGCCCACCGCTGCGACAGGTCTGCCGTGACGAGTTTGATGTACCAGCCTTCGAAGAATCCTCGGGTGACGCCGCGCCCGTGAAAAGCTTCGGGGTGCCGAACGCCGCGGAAGAGAGCTAGTGGTGATCGCATTAGTGTGTTCGCGCATCCATGACGGCGTTGGGGTTGACATTAACTGGTGCCTTCACGATGTGCCCTCCTGTGTGTGACGCTAGCAAGTCTCGACGAATTTAGACAGAGCTCCGGGTGCTCACGCTTTAGAGTGGGAGCGTGTCGAATTCAGAGAACAACGGCCTGCACAAGATTTCGTGGCTGACACTGTTTTATGACGTGATTCTCGTCGCCGTCATTGCGCGGGCAACCTACATTTACGGCAAGTATCCAACGTGGTTCACGCTCGTGTTCATATCGCTGACCCTTCTGGCCGTGTACGTGCTGTGGGCATCCACAACATTGGAACTGATGTTGAGCCCGGAAGAGACGTGGCCACGACGCGCACTCTTGTTCGTGCAGATCTGCGCCCTGCTGCTAGCGGGTTTGGCCATGTACCGTGGTGGTGGCATTTCGGATCAGTGGGGATTTCTCGGGCTCGCCGTCTCGTTTGCCTCGGTGGGCATATTCACCCTCATGCGCGCGCGCGACCCGTTTAGTGATGGACGATTTGTTCGTCCGCTGGCGGTCACGAGTTTTGGTACGGCGATAGTGTTCGGCGTTGCCGCCTTGTTCCCGATGAAATTCATGATTGGTGCCGTCGAAATTGCATGGGTTTTCTATGCTGTAGGCCTGGGATGGGCGTTTGTCGGAATGCTCATCTGGGCACCCCGACTCATCACGGCACCTACCCGCGTGCAACGCACCGCTCTTAATGAACGCTTCGGCGTACTTCTGCTGATCGTGTTGGGTGACGCCTTCTTGCAGCTGCTCGAATCGCTCGGCGCATTGCGCGAGATTCCCGCGCCCGGGTTCGTCATCCTCTCGCTTGTTTTTGTGGCCAGTGTGTGGTTGTTGTACTTTCCCACCATGTCGGAGCCCGAGCTGCCCACGACACCATTGACTGCGCGGATTCGTATCGCCGCACACTTCGTGCTGATGTTGAGTGCCGCGTACAGCATCGTGGCGTACGTCAACTTATCCACCGTGCTTTTTGGCCCTAACTACAAGGAGGGCGTGCACTGGACGACGTGGCCGGTCGCTGGGGTTGCCGTGGCCGTGCTGGTGCTGACCCTGCTTCACGACAAGCGGTGGAGCGCTCGGGTGTGGGCGCACGCCGTGACGTCGGTCGTGCTCATCGGCATGGCTGTGCAGGGCCGACTCAGCGACGACCTCGTGCGTGAGATCGACCTCGTCGTCGCCAACGTGGTGATTCTTGTGGATGCGCTCGTGGCACTGATGCTCTCGCGTCGGGCTCTAGCGCGCGGAGTACCTGCCCCCACGCCCGACAAAGAATAGGTTCCACACGCCAATCACGAGTAGTGCGCTCGAAAAGCCACCGATCACACCCCCGATGACATCAGCCGGGTAGTGAAGCCCGAGGTAGAGCCGACTGAATCCCGTCGCTACGGTCAGGACGGCAAGAATGGCGACCAGCGGCCACCGCCATTTCGACGCGTAGGTGACAGCCCACACGGCCATGAGGAGCGTCATGACGAAGACCGTGTGACCGCTCGGGTACGACGGCGAGTGCTCACCGGTCGTGGCAATGAACGGGATTGGGCGCTCTTCGCGAACGATTTCTTTCACACCGGCAATCATGAGCCACCCCACGCCGGCAACGACCATAAATCCGATTCCGGGCAGCCAACCACGCCAGAACGAGATGATGATTCCACCCACGAGCAGGATGATCGCGACAACAACCGGTCGATCAATCCAGTCCAAAATGTCCGAGACGCGCAAGGCCACCGGGGAGTTGAGGGAATTCAACCAGCGATCAAATTCGAATGATTGCTTGGTGAACTCGCTGAAGTGAACCGACAGCAAACCGATTGCTGTCGTAATCGCGAGACCGACAATGCCTAGCCAGAGGGCTCCGCGCGGGGCAGCAAGTCGACCATTACCGGCGCGAAATCGAGACATGGATGCCCTTTCCGATGGGTGACCCAGAGTATGAGGTGTGCGTCTCTAGTTTTGCACGGTTGTGCCCGAGGGAGAGGTTGCCATCTCAGCGAATCGAGACTCAGTCGCAGCCATCACTCGAGTGATTTCTTCGATGTAGGGGGCGACAACGGTGGGCGAGATGCGCGCGTCGATGACAAAGGTTCCTCGAGCATCGGATTCACACCACGCGCGAAGAGTGGACAGGTCGGAGAGCGTGTTGAGGGTGAGCCCTATCGCACCCATGCCTCTCGCCACGGTGGCAAAGTCAACCGCGCCGGTCTGCATCGCAGCGTCATTGACGCCACGCGAGGCATATTGGTGTACCTCGGCTCCGTAACAGCCGTCGTTAAAGATGACAATGACAGTTTTGGAGTTCACGCTGACCCGCACGACAGACTCCAGATCTGCCAGAGCCATGAGGAAGCCGCCGTCACCGGTTGCGAGAACGGTCGTGCGTCCTGGTTCCGTTAGGCCGAGTGCGCTGACGGCGCCAACCGCCGAAGCTAGTCCGAGACCTATGGATTGAAATGCGGTTCCGACCATATGGAACGATCCCGGCTTCTCAACTCGCGCATACATGGGCATCCAGCCCAAGAAGTGTCCTCCGTCTTGCACGAACACTCGGTCCGAGGGGAGGAGCTCATCTAAGGACTGCGCGAGCGAGCGCGGGTCGAGAAGCCCATCCGACGCGACTGTGTCACCGGCAACATGACCGTCTGCGCGACTGCCCGCGCGCATCCATTCGTCGTGTTTGAGCGAGGGCAGCTCGAGCAGCAGTTGTCGACAAGCAACTTCGGCGTCTGCCTGCAGAAACACATCAACGCGGGGATTCGTGGGCGCGGAGGAGTCATCGATCTGAATGATGGTGGCTTTCTCGCCGAAAGCATGCCCGAAGGCGGTCGTGAACTGATTCAAGCCTGCACCGACAACGAGCACAACATCCGCGGATTGAATGAGGCGCGCAGGTTCTTCGGCAGCGAATCCCCCGCACACGCCGAGGTCGCCGGCGCGGTCGCCAAATGTGCCCTTGCCCAGCGCAGTCGTTGCGGTGAGGGCATCGAGTCGGTTGGCGAGCTCGGTAACAAGTTCATGCGCGTGCTTTGCTCCCTGTCCGGCCACCACGAGCGGACGCTCTGCCGAGGTGAGCAGGCCAGCGACCCGAGCGAGCGTGGAACCTGATGGTTCACGATGGGCCAAGGCGCGCGCCGGGAGCGTTTTAGTCTGTGGCGTTTCGGCGTATGCCGATTTTGCCTGTGTCGTGTCTGGCGCCGGCACAGACGCAAGGTCGTAGGGAATCGCGACAATCACGGGGGTGCGCAATTCTCGAGCTCGACGGTAGGCGAGGTCCGCAGTGGCGCGCGCGGTTGTCGCGGTCACCGTGAGCGTCTCGACGCCGAGAGCGGCGGCGGCATCCACCTGATTGATGTCCCACGGTCGCGCACCAGTTGTCGGTTGATCGCCGACGACCACAACGAGCGGCGTGCGAGCCATCCGCGCCTCTGCGAGGGCCGTGAGCATGTTGGTGAATCCGGCGCCATAGGTCACCGTCGCGGTGGCGATGGAACCGCTAACCCGATAGAACGTGTCGGCGGCTGTGACAGCGGCAGTTTCATGGCGCACCGCCACAAAGTGGTGTTCCGCGCGGGTCAGGCCGTCGAGAAAATAGGCGTTGCCATTACCCATGAGTCCAAAGGTTGCGGCGGACTGAGCACAGGCCACTTCGCTCACGACGTGAGAAATGGTTCTCACGAGTTGTTCTCGTCTCGCATACTTAGCCGGCGACGGGCGAGTTGCACCGTTCGCGACGGGAGTTGATTGTCGAGAGCAATCGCCGTTGAGGTTCTCAGCACATCATCATGACGCGCAATCTGATCCAACACCCGCTGCAGGTCGGAATTCGAGACGGCGACAGCGCGGATCAGCAGATCGCTTGAGCCGGTGACGGTAGATATCTCAGTGACTTCGGGGATGGCGTTGAGCGTGGCAATGAGTCCTGGCCCGCGACTGCTCTGAGTAATCTCGGCGCTAATAAACGCCGTGACGCTGAAGCCGATGGCGGCGGGGTTTACCGTCGGCGTAAGCGAGAGCACGCCTGAACTAATGAGTCGGTCCAAGCGAGACTGATACGTGGCTCGCGCGACGCCGAGCTTCTGGGCGGCGTCCACGCCATTGGTTCGGGGGTCCTGCTCGAGTAATTCAATAATCCGCACATCAAGTTCATCGATTTTCATTACGCACCCGGGGCAAGCGGTACAAATGGGAGGAGCAAACTGCTCGGGTGCTCTCCGCCACTGTAAATGACGTGGTTTCCGCGGTTTCGGTTTTCCGGGTGTTGGGGAATCATCCCCGCACCGGCAATTTGGTCATAGCCGCGAATGTCAAGCTCTAGTCGCTCTCCCGCCTCAAAGCGCGTGGCCGCGTCGAGAATGGGAATGTCGAGACGCACGATTTCGTCGTTGTAGACGTGCTCAAAATCTGTAAAGGACGGGTACGGCTTCGCCTCGGTCGATCGATCCGGATCGAGTGTGCGTAGTGAAAGCCGCTGCCAGCCCATTCCGACGATGCCGTTTTCAAAGAAGCCGAGGTATTCAAAGTTAACCTCGTTGCCGTCACCATCGAACTTGCGCAACCCAATGAACATGTCGGCGTCATCGGCCCCTTGGGCGCTCATCCACAGTTGCAATGAGGCCGGTCCGATGAGTTCGGTCGGTTCGGTAAAGGTGTAGGAGAAGGTCGCATTACCTGACTTTGCCGGGTATGACCTCGACGATGGTTGGGCCGGCTCGGTGAAGTCGAGTGTCCCGGTGTGCGCATCCAGATACATGCGCCGGTACTCGGTTCCCGTGAGTGGGTACTGCGTATCTGTTCGCAGGTGATTGACCTTCAGCCGGTCTCGAACCTGACAGCTCACTCGTGGCCAGTCCGCAATCGCGGAGTCATTGCCGCGCAAAAAGCGGTCAAAGAAGGCCATCTGCTTGGCGACCATCTCCGGCTGGTAAAAGTACGACCACTCTTTTCGGGCATTTAAATCGATCCACTTTTCGGTGGATGCGACTTCATCCCATGCCTGGAGGGTGCCGCGTGTGTGAATTCCAGCATTAGCCCAGCTTGAGACAAGCCAAACCGGTACGTCGAATTTCGACAGGTCGGCCACGCGAGACGTCCAGAACGCGTCGTAGGTCGGGTGCTCGCGCATCCCCGCCTCCATGTCTTCGACGGCTGTCTTTGACCAGGAGGTCATTTGCATCCAGCCGTGGCACATTCCGTAGTTTGGGATGCCACCGTGAAACTTCACGTCACGATAGAAATCGTTGAGCGCTTCAAAAAGGATGACGGCTTTGAGGTGCTCCGGCTTCTGGGCTGCCGCCTGATAGGCACTCATCGCAAAGTAGGAAACCCCGTTCGTGCCGATGTTGCCATTGCTCCAGGGTTGAACGGCAAGCCACTCGATGAGGTCGTACTCGTCGCGGCCCTCTTGTTCTGTCATGAACTGAGCGATCCCTTCGGAGTACCGCACCCCGCGGGGGTCAGCGTTGACAATCACGAAGCCGGCCTTTGTCCAAGTCACAGGATCGGGTGCCTCGAAGGCGGTGTACTTCGAATTACCGGGTGGGATGTCAGCGCCGGGAAAAGCGGTGTCCCACTCGATGTGTGGATGCTTTCCAAACGGGGCGTAGCCGAGCACCACCGGGTATCGACCCTCCGCCTGGGGCCGGAACACATCGATGTAAATGGTGGTCCCGTCACGTAGCTCGACTGCTACGTCCCGCTCGAAAATCATGTCGCCATCGTGGATGAGCGTGTATCCGTGTCCGGGATAGTGCGGGTCGAGATCCGGGTCTTTTCCCGGACGGAGCGTCCAGGGCGTGGCGTCACCTTCGTGAAGAGTCATGAAATGAGTATTCCATGTGAATAACTATTGTCAATATGTAAGCAACTAACTAAAAATCTTGGTCAATTTGCTCATCGTGGCGCTCAGCGGTGTTCAGCGGCTCTGCTCCTAAACTGAGGGTATGTCACGCGGTCGAGTAAGTTCGGAGATCGCCAACGCGGTGGGCTACACAGCCAAAGACTGGCTCGCCTATGGCGACCAGCCAAACCCCTCCACGCGCGAAAAAATGATTCTCCTGGCCATCGAGGAAATCATCGAGCTCGGGCCTGCAGACTTCAACACCAATCGCGTGTGCGATCGTCTTGACATCAAGCATCCGATGGTCAACCACTACTTCGGCAATCGCGATGGCCTCATTGCAGAAGCCACTTGGTGGGTCTATCAACACTGGGCGGCGGGCGTGGACGCAATCATGCACTCAGCCATGAAGAATCCGCGAAAGCGCCTCGAAAAATTCATCCGATCTGAAATCGCGTTCAGTAAGCGGATGGGCGGCATGCTTCTGCTCCTGCACTACCCGATCTCGTCAAAAGGCTCCCAAGAAATCGTTGACCGCACATACGGCGATCAGATGCAGCGGTATTTTCAGTACCATCTCGCCCTGCTCGCGGTGACTGTCCGGGACATCCGCTCTGGCAAGGTGACACCTCTCGATTTTGACCTGACCAACTTTCCGACTACCGAACTGCTTGCCACACCCAGCATCGTCTTTGCCGCGTCGCAAATCTCATGGATGACACATGGTGTCGCGATGTGGAGCTCGGGACACCATCTCGGCAGTGACAAGATGGACAACCCGGCGATTTCCAAACTCACTACTGCCATCGCCCTGGACGAATACATCAAGCTGATTCTTAAGGTCGCCGAAAAAGAGGTCTGATGATCGCGGTTGTGCACGTGGCAAGCTAGGGGCATGACTTATGAGACTCTGGCCTTAGCCGCTTTCGACGCGGTGACTCCGCTGGGCAATCACACCATCGTGCGTCGCGCCGTCGAAGCAGGGGATGTGCGGATCGACATCACTCATTCGGGCATTTGCCACTCCGACATTCACTCCGTCAACGGCGACTGGGGGGCGCAGCCGTACCCGGTGGTTCCCGGTCACGAAATTATCGGCAGGGTTGTCGAACTCGGTGCCGACGTCACCGGGTTTGCCATTGGCGACCGAGTAGGTGTCGGCGTCATTGTTGGTAGCTGCGGCACCTGCAACGAGTGCGAACGAGGCCTCGAACAGTATTGCGCGAACGAGCCCGTCTGGACTTTCGGTGCGCCCGATCCGCACCTGCCCGGGCAGACGACACACGGGGGCTACTCCCGGGAAATCGTCACGGAAGCTAAGTTCGTCTACCGTGTTCCAGAAAACCTCGACCCGGCGGGGGCCGCTCCTCTGTTATGTGCCGGGATCACGGTGTATTCACCATTGAAGACGTGGGGTGCCGGTCCCGGAAAAAAGGTTGGTGTTGCGGGCATCGGTGGTCTTGGTCACCTCGCGGTCAAGTTTGCCCACGCCCTCGGAGCGCAGACGGTGGGATTCACCACCACCGAGTCCAAGACTGACATGATTCTCGGACTGGGTGCCGACGAGGTGCTCATTTCGTCAGACAAGGCCGCGATGCGTGATGCTGAGGGGACGTTCGATCTCATCATTGACACCATTCCGTTCAGCCACGACCTTAACCGGTACCTCAAAATGCTTGCGGTTGACGGCACGCTCGTGGTCTTGGGTGCACTGACCCCGATCACCGAACCCGTCATTGGCGGTTTACTCACCGGGAAGCGTCGGCGAATTGCCGGTTCCAACATCGGTGGAGTCCCCGAAACGCAAGAGATGCTCGACTTTGCCGGTGCGCACAACATCATCGCCGACATCGAGCTGATTCGCGCGGACGCCGTGAATGATGCGTATCGGCGCGTGGTGGCTGGCGATGTTCAGTTCCGGTTTGTCATCGACGCGCAGACCATCGGGTTGCCCGTTCCCGAGCTCATTTCAGGGGCAGAGGCCGTAGCGCGTGCGAATGGCGGAGCGTTGATAGTGGATGTTCGTCCCGAACGCTTTCTCGATTCCGACGGCAGAAACCCGCTCGCCACCTGGGTCGATCGCAAGAACATGGACTCCTATTTCGTGCCGGGTGGCGCACACTTTCTTGGTGACGTGGTCAACGATTCGGATCGCAAGATTGTGGTCATGTGTGGATCTATTGCGGGTTCACGGCCGATGGCGGACTGGTTGCTCGCGCACGGATTCACGAATGTTTCGCACGTCGACGGCGGATTCGCGGGCTGGAAAGAAGCCGGCGGCTCAATCGGCTAGGTGCGTTGTCAGACGTTGCGCGTAGTCTCCGCCAGTTCGAGGCGCCAGGGAACGTGTACCGTCTGGGGGGCTTCTAGCTTTCCTTCGACAACATCGAGGGTGGTACCAATGGCCATACCTGTGTAGAGCTCAGGGTGATACGTCGTTGTCGAGAGCTCGTCCTTGTGCTGCACTCCGGCTGGCGCAGCTCGAAGCGCGATGACCTGGAAATCGTGCGGAACGTCGTAACCCTGCTCGCGCAACTGAGCGACGATGGCTTCTCCCTCACCGTAAAACGAATACAGTGCGTCGGCGCCCGAGCCGAGAATCTCGTTGACTCGATCGACCAAATCACTTCGGTCGTGCGCTCCCCGAACCACCGTGGGCGTGTAACCGTGGGTCTCGCACCAGGTGAGAAAGGCCGCCACCTGAGTCGTGTTTGACGTGGCGCCGCCGGGCTCTGTCAGCAGAGCAACGTGTCTGGCGCCTCGTTCCCGCAGAGCCTCGAGCGCCGCGGTTGTCATCGCTGCGTAACCCGTATCCAAGTGAACAGAGATTCTGCTGTCGTGTGGGCGGTCTTGGGTGACAATCGGAATTCCCAGTGAGTGTGCGCGGGTGATGTCTGGGTCGTCGATTTGGCTGTCGTTGAGCGCGACCGCATCCAGCCCGAATTCAAGCATGAGGTCCGGTGAGTTGGGCGGAACGATGACCACCGCGTAGCCCCTGGCCGACGCTGCTTGTGAGACACCGAGAATCGCTTGACCGATGAGTTCATACCATTGGGTTACCCAACCCTCATTGCGGAGCTCGGGGATGATGAAGCCAATCGTGCGACTCTTTCCGGTTCGGAGGTTGGCCGCTCGACGGTTCGTTTTGTAGCCGAGACGGTCGCAGACTTCGCGCACGCGTAACCGTGTGGCTTCAGGGAGATTGCCCTTATCGTTCATGACGAAGGACACGGTTGCTACCGAGACTCCGGCTTCCCGCGCAACGTCTTTAATCGTGATCCGAGGAACGGACATTTCTACCTCCGGATGCCAGTAAACGTTTACTAACTCTACTCCGCGCTGTGCCCGCTTAGGCTAGAGGCGACATAAATAAAGGAGTCATTCGTGAAGTACACCAGATTGCGCAACCTCGAGGTCTCGCGCATTGGCCTTGGCTGCATGGGCATGTCGCACATCTACACGGGATACAAGCAACCCGAAGCAGACTCAATCGCGGTGATTCACCGAGCCCTCGACCTCGGGGTCACGCTCATCGATACCGCGGAACTCTATGGTGACGGACGCAACGAAGAACTCGTTGGTCGTGCCATTCGCGATCGCCGAGACAAAGTTGTTCTGGCGACCAAATTTGGCCTTAAGACGCACACGGGCCACAGCATCCCCACGGATTCAACTCCGGCGAATATTCGCATTGCGGTCGAAGGGTCGTTGACGCGCCTGGGTGTTGACCACATCGACCTCTACTACCAGCACCGTATCGACCCCCTGACGCCGATCGAAGAGACGATTGGGGCGCTCGCCGAGCTGATCACCGAAGGCAAGATTGGCCACATCGGCATGTCCGAGGCAGGAAAGACAAACATTAGGCGCGCAAACGCCGTGCACCCCATCACCGCACTCCAGTCGGAATACTCGCTCTGGACGCGTGATGGTGACGATGGCACCCTCGATCTGCTCCGCGAGCTAGGAATTGGTTTTGTGCCTTACTCCCCGCTGGGTAGAGGATTCCTCAGCGGCACGATCCGCGACATGGATTGGATGTACGAAGACGACTGGCGTCGCTCGAACCCCCGATTCCTCCCCGACGTATTCGAGCACAATGTCGCGGCTCTCGCCGAGGTTGAGGCAATTTCAGAGGAGGTGGGATGCACGCCTTCGCAGCTCGCCCTTGCTTGGCTCCTTAACAAGGGTGCGGATTGGTCCCCCATCCCGGGTACCGTGCAGATTGCGCATCTCGAGGAAAACGTGGCGGCCGTGGATGTCGTGTTGACGCCGAACCAAGTGAGTCGACTCGACGCCTGCACTCAGCCCAAAGGCGATCACCATGGGGCTACGCAAATGAAGATGCTGGACCGCGCGTAGGCCAGAACATCGAGGTCAGGCAGTCCATCCGCCATCTATCGTGTGGGAAGAGCCTGTCACCATCGCCGCGTCTGGAGATGCGAGCCACGCAACCATCGCGGCAACCTCGTGCGGTTCAACGAGGCGCTTGATGGCATTCTTTTGCAACAAAATCGTCTCGATAACCTCAGATTCAGGAATCGAGTGCACCTTGGCCTGATCGGCTATCTGCTTCTCGACTAAGGGCGTTCGCACGTAGCCCGGATTGATGCAGTTGCTCGTGACGCCGTGCGGGCCGCCCTCGAGGGCGATCACCTTGGAGAGTCCTTCGAGTCCGTGCTTAGCTGAAACGTAGGCTGCCTTGAAAGGCGAGGCTTTAAGACCGTGTATCGATGAAATGTTGATTACTCGACCGAAGCCCACCGAATACATGTATGGCAGACAGGCCTTCGTGAGCAAGAAGGGGACTTCGAGCATCAGGCGAATCATGTTGCGATACATCAGGGGGTCAAAGTCCTCGATCGGAGCCACGTTTTGGATGCCGGCATTGTTGACGAGAATGTCGAATTCGAGGCGCGCGGTTTCCAGGGGCGTGACATCGAGTAAGTCGATTTCCCACGTGGTGAATCCCTCGGATGCTACGGTCTCCAATCCCGGTGCCTCAGGGCGATCAGCCACCGTGACACGAGCACCGCGTTCCGCGAGGACACGCGCACAAGCCAAACCGATCCCGCTAGCCCCACCGGTCACCAAGGCGCGTTTTCCCTCAAGGTAGTTCGTCAGGCTCATCGAAAATCCGTTCTGGTGCGAGGTAGTGAGTTCTTAGGAGAAGGCGCCGAAGCCGGTGAGGTCGCGACCAATCAACAGCGATTGAATCGTTTCGGTTCCTTCATACGTGTGGATTGCCTCGATGTCAGCAAAGTGCTGAGCGACCCCGTACTCAACCAGGATGCCGTTTCCGCCGAGCATGTCGCGGGCGATGGATGCAATTTCGCGAGCCGTGCGTGTGCAGTACATCTTGCCCAACGATGCCTGTGTTGGCGTGAGCTCTCCGGCGTCGTCCAGCTCGGCGAGGCGCCGGCAATACAATTGCATGCTGGTGAGGAGCGAGAGCAGGTGAGCAAGACGCTCTTGCACAATCTGGAATTGAGCCAAAGGTTTGCCGAACTGCATGCGCTGTTTCGAGTAGCTCAGGGCGGCTTCAAAGAGAGCGGTCGCGTGGCCGAGTGCGGACCAGGCTACGCCAACCCGTGTTGCGTAGAGCACTTTGGCTGTGTCCTTGAAGGTTTTTGCTCCAGGAAGCACGTCGTCGTCACTCACAAACACATCGGTGAAGCGGATGCGCGCCTGATGAATCGCGCGCAGGGAAAGCTTTCCCGTGACCGTTGTGGCCTCGTAGCCCGCACTTGCCTGATCGACGAGGAATCCGCGAACGTTATTTTCGTCGTCGCGAGCCCAGACAACCGAAACATCTCCCACTGAGCCGTTACCAATCCACATTTTTTCCCCGTTGATGAGCCAGCCTCCGTCGACCTTTTTCGCCGTGCTTTCCAGCGCGACGGAGTCACTCCCGTGCATCGGTTCGGTGAGGGCAAAGGCGCCGAGTTTTTCAGCGCGAGCTAAGGGAATGAGCCATTTCGCTTTCTGTTCGGCGCTGCCGTGCAGGGCGATTGATCGGAGTGCGAGTCCTCCCTGAACCGCAATGACGGTGCCCATTGAGCCATCGCCTCGAGAAATCTCCATATTCACCAAGCCCGCCGCGAGTGCAGTCATGGGGGTCAGGCCAGGCCCACTCACCGCATCGGTGAGGAGGTCCAGTTCACCCATGCGCCGGACCAAATGTGTGGGGTATTCAGCCTTGTCCCAACACCGGGACAATTCTTCACGTGATTCGAGTGAAAATTGCCGCGCGCGATCCCAAAAATCCCGGTCGTGTCCTGTCACGTCATGGAAGACCGCGAAATAGTCCGTGTCGAGCGGACTGGTGGTGTCGTATTCGGACATTGTTCCTCTTCACTGAAAAGTGCGTTTTCACTCAAAATGTATGCAATTTGCAAGATTTTTCTTGACTACGAGTCAACACTCTCCCTAGGCTTCAGGTCAATAGGGCATTGTGGCCGATAATGAGTAAGCCAGATGTATACGATTTTGAGGAACCAATAGTGGCAAACGAAGGCCTTCCGCTCGATGACTTGCGCGTCATTGAGATGGGTTCCCTCTTGGCTGGACCCTTCTGTGGGCAGCTACTTGGCGACTTTGGCGCCGAAGTCATCAAGGTCGAAGATCCCAAGTCGGGCGACCCGATGCGACAGTGGGGACGGGAAAAGCCTCAGGGTCAGTCACTGTGGTGGCCAGTGGTGGGACGAAACAAGAAGTCCATTACCGTCGACATGCGCACACCTGAGGGCCAAGAAATCGTGCGGGAATTGGTCGCGTCCGCCGATGTGCTCCTCGAGAATTTCAGACCTGGGACTCTCGAGCGTTGGGGACTCGCCCCGGAAGACCTGTGGAAAGTGAATCCAGGTCTCATCGTCACTCGAGTGACGGGGTACGGTCAGACCGGTCCATACTCTTCCCGAGCTGGGTTCGGCTCGATTGGTGAAGCCATGGGCGGCATCCGACATGTGACCGGAGATGCCGACCGTCCGCCGGCTCGCGCCGGGGTGTCATTAGGCGATTCCCTCGCGGCAACTTTTGCCACGGTTGGCACACTCGTGGCCCTGCACAATCGCACCAGAACCGGTAAGGGTCAGATTGTGGACTCGGCGATTTATGAAGCCGTGTTGGCCATGATGGAATCGCTCCTTCCCGAATGGGATCTCGCCGGTTACGAGCGCGGTCGAAGCGGGTCAACGCTCCCGAATGTGGCACCGAGCAACGTCTATCCCACGAGTGATGACGAGATGATTCTTATCGCCGCCAACCAAGACACTGTTTTTGGTCGTCTCACCCAGGCGATGGGTCGACCTGAGCTTGCTTCAGACCCGAGGTATGTGAGTCACGGTGCTCGTGGCGAGCACATGGAAGAGCTCGACAACCTCATTGCGGAGTGGTCGGTAACTCTCACGGCCGACGAGGTCCTTGAGGTGATGAGCGTAAACGGTGTCCCCGCGGGTCGCATTTTCCGTGCGAAGGACATGTTCTCCGATGAGCACTTTGCGGCCCGTGAGGCAATCGTTCGCCTCGCGCATCCGATTCTCGGCGAATTTCCCATGCAAAACGTCTTTCCCCGGCTGTCAGAAACACCTGGTCGGGTCCGGGCCGTAGGACCAGAGCTCGGTCAGCACAACGACGAGATCTACACCAAGCTGCTGGGCTTCAGTGAGGACAAAATGTCCGAGCTGAAGGCCGCAGGAATCATATAAAAGGAGAACAGATGAAGTATCGAGTTGGCGTGGATGTTGGTGGTACTTTCACTGACATCCTCCTAATGAATGAGGAAACGGGTGAGACGTTCCGCGCTAAAACGGCGTCGACGCCCGAGGACCAATCGATCGGAATGCTCAGGGGCATTGAGCGCGCCTGTCAACAGGCCGGAATCAGCTTGAGCGATGTGGGCGACGTATTGCACGGAACCACTGTGGCAACCAACGCCATTCTCGAAGGCAAAGGCGCCCGAGTTGGTCTCGTTACCACAAAGGGTTTCCGTCAGGTCTTGCAGATCGCACGTTCGTTCGTACCGGGTGGACTTGCCGGCTGGATCATCTGGCCGAAGCCTGAGCCTCTTGCGTCGTTGGAAAACACGGTCGAGGTTCGTGAGCGTATCGGTGCCGACGGATCAATTGTCGAGGAGCTCGATGAGGCGGATGTGCGTGCGCAGCTGACCAAGCTCAAGGCTCAGAACGTTGAGGCCCTCAGCATCAGCTTGATTAACTCGTACACCAACGGTGCTCACGAGAAGCGCATTGCCCAGATTGCTGCGGAAATTTTCCCGGGCATGGCCATCTCAATCTCCTCAGAGGTCCTTCCGGAACTTCGCGAGTACGAGCGTGCCATCACCACGGTGGCTAACGCGTATGTGCAACCTCAGGCTCGTCTCTATGTCGACAACCTGCAGTCCCAGCTCGACAACGCTGACATGAAGGGCAAGCTCTTCTTGCTCCGAAGCGATGGAGGTCTGGTTTCCAGCGGCTACGCATCCGCTAACCCGGTCTCGCTTCTGATGTCGGGTCCTGCCGGTGGTGTTACCGGAGCCGCCTGGGTTGCCGAACAAACCGGCTACCGCGACTTTTTGACGCTCGACATGGGTGGAACATCCACCGACGTTGCTCTTGTCCAGAACCTTGCACCTCGTATCGGTCGTGAAACCATGGTGGGCGACCTTAAGGTTCGCGCCACTTCGGTGGATGTGCGCACCGTTGGCGCCGGTGGTGGATCAATCGCCCACGTTCCGCAGCTCACGCAGGCATTGCGTGTCGGACCGCAGAGCGCAGGTGCCGTTCCTGGACCGGCAGCGTATGGCAAGGGTGGCGAACTGCCAACCGTTACTGACGCAAACGTGGTTTTGGGATACCTTCCGACGGTTCTCGCCGGTGGCGAAATCACCCTCGATCGGGACGCATCCGTCAAGGCTGTGGAAGCAATCGTTGAGGCAAGCTCGCTCGGTTCGGTTGAATCTGCTGCTGAGGGAATCATCCAAATCGTCAACGAGAACATGCTTGGTGCTCTCAGGTTGGTCTCGGTTCAGCAGGGATTCGACCCGCGCGACTTCGCCCTCGTAGCGTTCGGTGGTGCAGGTCCCCTTCACGCCAACGCAATCGGCAAGCTGACTGGTGCTTGGCCTGTGATCATCCCACCATCGCCTGGCGTGCTGTGTGCCTACGGTGACGCAACGACCAACCTCCGCAACGAGTCGGTTCGCACGCTCATCCGTAAGTTCTCAGACCTCTCCGACGAGGGGCTCAAGACCATGCTGGAAGAGCTGGGTGCGAGTGCGCGTTCGCTTCTCGACGACGAAGGTGTGGCCAAGAAAGACCAGAGCGTTACATACTCGGCTGACCTCCGCTACCACGGACAGGGCTTCGAGATTCCGGTGACCATCGACATCGATGCCTTCGACGGTAAGGGTGGCGGAATCACTGCCCTCAAGAAGGCATTCGACGCTGAGCACGAGCACCTGTTCTCGTTCCTCTTGAACAACGAACACGAGCTCGTGACGGTCCGTGCGACCGCTCACGGTCCGCGTCCGGCGATCTCGGCCTCGCAGCTTCCCGCAGGAACTGCGGACGCATCGGGAGCCTACGACCGGGACACCGAGATTTACGTTGACGGCAAGAAGGCCGTTGCGAAAATCTACGACCGCACGAAGCTCAAGGCAGGCAACATCGTTGCCGGTCCGGCAATCGTGACGGAGATGGACTCGACGACGCTCATCCTCCCCGACCACGAGGCCACGGTTCACCCGTCGGGCAGCCTCCTTATCCAGCCGAGCTCCGCTCGCTAACCGAGAAAGGTTAAGAAAATGGCACAGATTATTGAAACGGCAACAAAGCCACTACAAGCTGTTGACGTCGACGTGGTGACTATTGACCTCGTTGAAAACGGACTGCGTAATGCTCGCTACGAGATGGATGAGGTGCTGTTCCGTACGGCGCTCTCACCCGGAATCCGTGAGCAGCACGATGAGTTCCCCCTCATTGCAAACCGCGATGGAAAGATGGTGGTCGGTCAGTTCGGACTGTCCGTGCCTGACTTCCTCGAGAACTTCGCGGGCATGATCGAAGAGGGCGACGTTCTCTTGACGTCAGACCCGTACGCCTGTGGTGCGGCAATCAGCCACGCGAACGACTGGCTCATTGTGATGCCGATCTTCCACGAGGGACACCTCATCGGTTGGGCGTCGCAGTTTGGACACATGTCCGACATCGGTGGCAAGACCCCCGCGTCCATGCCGACCGACGCGCGAACCATCTACGAAGAAGGTGTGGTCATCCCACCCTTCAAGCTCTTCAAAAAGGGCGTGCTCGATGAGGATGCGCTCAACATCATCCTCAACCAGGTTCGTAAGCCGGACTGGAACCGAGCTGACCTCAACGGCATCGTGGCGGCATGTCGCACCGCGAGCCGTCGCGTTCAGGAGATGTGTGCTCGCTTCGGCATTGACACCTACAACTCAGCACTCGAGGCCCTTCTTGAGCGCAACTACCGCGCGATGAAGATTCTTCTTGCCATGGTGTTCGAAGAGGGCAAGACGCTCAGCTTCGAAGACTACATCGACGATGACGGTCGCGGTCACGGACCGTACCTGTTGAAGCTCAGCCTCACACGACAAGGCGACAAGGTCACATTGGACTTCTCCGGAAGCGCCCCACAGGCCGAGGGTCCCATCAACTACTTCATCAACGAAAACCTGGTGAGGATGTTCTTCGGTATCTACATGATTACCGTTGCGGACCCACAAATCCTCTGGAACGACGGCTTCTACCCGCTAGTGGATGTTGTCATTCCTGAAGATTCGTTCTGGAAGCCCAAGTTCCCCGCCGCCCTCAATGCCCGTAACCACGGAATTGGTCGTATCTTCGACCTCTTCGGTGGTCTCTTGGGCCAGACGAACCCGAACCTGCTCAACGCTGCAGGCTTCTCGTCGTCACCGCACTTCATGTACTCCGGCAACTACTCGGATGGCAAGCGCAAGGGTGAGTGGTTCCAGCTGTACTCCATCGGTTTCGGTGGTATCCCTGGTCGTCCACTCGGTGATGGCCCAGACGGTCACTCGCTTTGGCCGTCGTTCGTCAACATTCCGAGTGAGTACCTCGAGTCGTACTACCCACTCCGGGTGGAAATGATGGAAACCATCGCCGACTCAGGTGGAGCAGGCCTTCACCGAGGCGGCAACGGCGTTGATGTGGCATATCGCTTCCTCGAACCCGGAACCATTGCAATCCACGACGACCGCTGGTTGACCTACCCCTGGGGTGTTAACGGTGGCGAGCCTGGCGCGCGCGGTACCAAGTGGATCGAACGCAAGGATGGCACACGTGAGGTGCTGCAGAGCAAACTGCACGATTACCCCGTCGAGCGTGGAGATGTTCTTCACTTCGTCACGTGGGGTGGCGGCGGTTGGGGAGATGCACTCCTGCGCGACCCCGAGCTCGTTGCTCTTGAGGTACGTCGTGGACTCATCTCCACGGAGGGTGCTGCTCGATATGGTGTTGTCTTGACCGGAGACCACCAGGTCGACGTGAAGGGCACCGAAGAGCTGCGGTCCAAGCTCGCGGCTAACCGCCCATCACCACTGCCCACGTTCAACATGGGTGGCTCGATGGAGTCGATTCTGGCTAACGCGCTCGAAGAGACCGGTCTACCGGCTCCCGAGCGCCCCGTTGCACTGTAGGCAGATTCATTGATCAGGTGGTGTCTCCCCGAAGCAGAGGCTGAGGGGAGACGCCACCATTTCTCAACACATAAGTAGGGTGAGCGTGGAGATTTGTGAGGTTGCCCCTCGTGACGGGCTTCAAAATGAGAAAACGCTGATCTCAACCGAGAACAAGATTGAACTCGTAAATCGCGCAATCGATGCCGGCGTTCGTCGCATCGAAGTCACGAGTTTTGTGAATCCGAACAAGGTCCCTCAGATGGCTGACGCAGAGGCCGTCATGGCGGGACTGAGCGCCCCGGAGGGCGTTTCGTTTATCGGGGTCATGATGAATCAGCGCGGGCTGGACCGTGCCATAGCAGCCGGCGTCCACGAAGTAAACATCGTGGTCGTGGCCTCAGACACGTTCTGTCAGAAAAACCAGGGGATGACCTCGCGCGAGTCCGTCGAACAAGCAGCGGCCCTCGTCGCCAATGCTCGGGCTGCTGGGCTACGGTCATCCATCACAATTGGGGCGGCGTTTGGTTGCCCATTCGAAGGTGAAATCTCGGTCGTTCGACTGAGGGAGATCATCTCTGACGTGGTTGCGGCGAATCCCGACGAAATCGCTCTCGCTGACACGATTGGTGTCGCCGTTCCGACAGATGTCACCGAGCGTATGGCCATCGTCAACGAACTTAAACCGACTTCCATGAAATCGCGCCTGCATCTGCATGACACGCGACACACGGGTGTGGCCAACGCGGTGGCGGCTCTCGAGGCAGGTGTCAACACTCTCGACTCGAGTATTGCCGGGGCCGGTGGGTGCCCCTTCGCTCCGGCGGCAACCGGAAATGTGGCGACCGAGGACCTGATTTATCTTTTCAATCGCATGGGTGAGACCACGGGGGTTGACCTCGACAAAATCATCTCAGCCGCAACCTGGCTTGAGCCACTGCTCGGCAAACCGATGGCGGGTGCTCTTGCTCGTGCTGGAGATTTCCCCGGGTCCCTGAGCTCATAACGTCACGTACACACCGCATCGCTTTGCCGAGGCAGAAAAATCACTAAGGAGTTCGAGATGCCACGCACACTGGCTGAGAAAATCTGGGACGAGCACGTCATTCGTCATGAGGCAGACGGCCCTGATTTGCTTCACATCGACTTTCATCTCGTTCACGAGGTGTCGTCACCGCAGGCTTTTGATGGTCTCAGGCTTTCGGGGCGCAAGGTGCGCCGAACTGACCTGACGATTGCGACTGAGGATCACAACGTACCCACACTCAACATCACCGAAACGATTGCGGATCCCATTTCTCGCGCGCAAATCGAGGCGTTACGCGCCAACACGAAAGAGTTCGGCATTGTCTTGCATCCCCTTGGTGATCGTGATCAGGGGATTGTTCACGTCATCGGCCCCGAGCTGGGAATCACACAGCCCGGCATGACCATCGTGTGTGGCGATTCCCACACAGCAACTCACGGGGCATTCGGCGCTCTGGCTTTCGGCATCGGAACGAGTCAGGTGGAGCATGTCCTAGCGACGCAGACTCTTCCCCAAGACCGCCCAAAGATGATGGCGGTCACGGTAAACGGTTCGCTGCCTGACGGGGTCACCGCCAAAGATCTCGTGCTCAATCTCATCGCGCACGCCGGTGTTGGTGGTGGGCAGGGCTACATCGTCGAGTACCGCGGCCAGGCCATTGAAGAGTTGTCGATGGAGGGTCGGATGACCGTGTGCAACATGTCCATCGAGTGGGGTGCCAAAGCAGGTTTGGTCGCACCAGATCAAAAGACCTTCGACTATCTCAAGGGGCGTCAGTTTGCACCCTCGGGTGCTGAGTGGGACAAAGCAGTCGCACACTGGAAAACCCTTGCGACAGAACCAGGTGCAACTTTTGACAAGGAAATTGTGCTCGACGCGAGCGTGATGACGCCTTTCGTGACGTGGGGGACAAATCCCGGTCAGGGAGTTCCCCTTTCTGGCGAGGTGCCACGTCCGGAGGACTTCAGCAACGAGCAGGAGAGGGCAGCCGCGCAAAAGGCTTTGGCTTATATGGACCTCACCCCGGGAACGCGCATGAAGGACATTTCCGTCGACACGGTCTTCATCGGTTCCTGCACAAACAGCCGCATCGAGGACCTTCGTTCCGCAGCAGCCGTGTTGACGGGGCAGAAAATTTCGCCCGGAATGCGCCTGCTCGTCGTTCCCGGCTCCGTTCGCGTGCGTCTTGAAGCTGAGGCCGAGGGTCTCGACAAAGTGTTTATTGAAGCTGGTGGTGAGTGGCGCGGTGCCGGTTGTTCCATGTGCTTGGGAATGAACCCGGACCAGCTTGCACCTGGTGAGCGCTGCGCATCCACGTCTAATCGCAACTTCGAGGGTCGACAGGGCAAAGGTGGACGAACCCATCTGGTCTCACCGCAGGTGGCTGCCGCGACGGCAATTACCGGTCGGCTTACCGCGCCTGCAGACCTTTCGTCACTGACACACGCCTAAGAAGGGATGAGCCTTGCAACAATTCACGAGCCACACGGGTCACGTCATGCCACTTCGTCAGGGTGGAGTAGACACCGATCAGATTCTGCCGTCAAAATTCCTCAAACTCATTACCCGAACTGGGTTTGAGGATGCCCTTTTCGCAGATTGGCGCACGGATCCCACATTTGTTTTCAACAATCCGAGTTACGCGGGTGCGAGCATCCTTGTCGCGGGACCAAACTTCGGGATCGGTTCGTCGCGAGAACACGCGGTCTGGGCACTCATGGACTACGGCTTCAAGGTTGTTGTATCGAGTCAGTTCGCCGATATTTTTCGCGGAAACGCAGGTAACGCGGGTCTCGTGGCAATTGACGTCGATCAGAAAGTCATCGATCGCCTTCTCGATGCGGTCGAAGCCGATCCTCAACTCGCGGTGACGGTAGACCTCGAAGCGTGCGAAATCTCGGCCGGTGACATTCGCTCGCCTTTTCACATCGACGACCATACGCGTGCGCGCCTGCTGGCCGGTCTTGATGACATTGAAATCACGCTTACCAACGTGAGCGAAATCGAAGAATTCGAAGCAAAGCGCCCCTCGTGGCGCCCCTCGATTCACGCCTAAACCAGAACAACTCGACCAAACAGTAGACATCAGACGCACGGCGTCAGAAAGGCAGGGCCACCGTGGCACTTGGCCAAGAGAGAGCACCTGAAATTCCGCGGAGAACACTCAAAACAGCCCTGAAACATAACGACACCCTCGGGAGCACTCCCGAGGTCAAGAAGGTTGTTGAAGACGTTATCGCGGATATTCGATTGCGCGGTGACGCCGCCGTTCGGGAATACGCCATGAAATTTGACGCTCACGACGCCGAGTCATTCCTTCTCTCGCCGGCAGAGATACAGGCCATCATCGAGCGCGTCCCACAACAAATCATCGATGACATCGCTTTCGTGCAAAAGCAGGTGCGGTTCATGGCTGAAAAGCAGCTTGCGTCGATGTCCGAATTCGAGATTGAGACACTCCCCGGCGTGTTTATGGGACAGAAACACGTTCCGATAACGGCCGTCGGCACTTATATTCCGGGAGGAAAGTACCCCCTGTTGGCGAGTGCCCACATGACAATCGTGACGGCCAAAGTTGCTGGTGTTCAACGCGTTGCTGCGTGCACGCCACTGATCAAGGGAGAAATCCCCGAGGCAACGGTGGCTGCTATGCACATGGCTGGAGCAGACGAGATTTATCTGCTCGGTGGTATCCAAGCGGTTTCGGCAATGGCCGTGGGAACAGAAACCATTGCGCGCGTTGACATGCTCGCCGGACCGGGAAACGCCTTCGTCGCCGAAGCGAAACGTCAGCTCTTTGGTGAAGTGGGGATTGACTTGTTTGCGGGACCCACTGAGGTTTTGATTGTCGCTGATGACTCGGCCGACCCGTTCATTACCGCGGTCGATTTGCTCTCTCAGGCTGAACATGGTCCGGATTCTCCCGCAATCCTCATCACCACGAGCGAGAAGCTCGCTACTGCGACGATGGCTTTTGTTGACGAAATTCTCGTCGACATGCCCACCAAAGACTTCGCCGAAGTTGCCTGGCGCGACTGGGGCGAGGTTCACGTTGTGGCTTCGATTGACGCGGCGTATCAACTGGCGGATGCGTATGCCTCAGAGCACGTCCAGATTCTCACCGAAAACCCGCGCGAGGCCCTCACCAAAATGCAGCACTACGGAGCACTCTTTCTGGGCGAGGGAACCTGCGTGTCCTATGGCGACAAGGTCATCGGAACGAACCACGTTCTTCCTACTCGTGGAGCAGCGAGATACACCGGTGGGCTGTGGGTCGGCAAGTACCTTAGAACCGTGACGTATCAAGAGGTGCGGAACACCGCCTCGAGTGCCGAACTGGGAGAGCTGTGTGGTCGCGCGGCTCGTGCGGAACGCTTTGAGGGTCACGCGCGATCAGGAGATGTTCGCGCAGCGAAATACGGTGACTACGCACTGGAATGGACCGACCACGTCTTTAGTGAGCAGAAATGACCGTGTCCCTCGAGGTCGCCGGAAAAAACATCCTCATTACCGGTGCGAAAGCCGGTCTGGGACGACAGATCGGTGATGAGCTCGCCCAGCGTGGCGCCCGAGTGTTTGGTACGAGTCGCGACGAGGAGTCTGCGCGGGTGATTGCTGAGCGCTATGGAACGCCCGCGTGCGTGCTTGACGTTCAAGACTTGTCAACCATCGAGCCCTTTGTCGATCGAGTCTTCTCAGATTCAGGCGGAATCGACGTGCTCATCAACAACGCAGGAATAAACATCCCGAAACCTTCGCTCGAGGTGACGCTCGACGACTGGCGTTCCGTCGTGCAGACAAATCTGGACGGCCCCTTTTTTCTCTCGACGGCTTTTGCCAGGCGTTGGGTGGACAGTGGCTCTGGCGGAAACATCATCAACATTGCATCACAGGCCGGAGTTGTCGCCATCGAGGAGCGGGCAGCGTATGGCGCGAGCAAAGCGGGACTCATCCACCTCACCAAGGTTCTCGCGCTGGAATGGGCATCCCAGGGCATCCGCGTTAATGGCATCGCTCCCACGTTTGTGAGGACCGAAATGACCGAATCTACTTTGGCCCGAAAAGAATGGGCGGCCGAGCTGCTCTCGCGCATCCCGATGGGGCGATTCGGTGAGCCCGAAGACATCGTGGGGGCAATCATTCTTTTGGCCAGTGACGCTTCGTCCATGATTACGGGTCAAACCATCGTCGTTGATGGTGGATACACCCTTCGGTAGAAAGGCACAACGTGACAGCACCTACTCAGTCAAATCCCTCAATCGCACGCGCTGCTGTGGTCGGCTCGGGCTACATGGGCGGTGGGATCGCGCAGGTCATGGCAATGGCAGGCGTGCGCGTCGATCTTCTCGACCAGAGTGTAGACGTCGCGGAGAAATCTCGATTGAGGATTCTTGACGAGGTAACCCTGCAAGAGGATGCCGGTTACTGGCCGGCAGGCACCCGAAGCAAACTCGAGTCACTGATTTCGGCGGCACCCTCATTCGAGGAGGCCGTGCACTCCGCGGATTACATCACCGAAGCTGTGTCAGAGGACCCTGCGATCAAACTCGATATTTTGCGACGGGTGTCAGAGGCGGCACGCCCAGACACGATCATCGCGAGTAACACTTCTGCGCTCCCCATTGGACTTCTTGCGGAAAGCGTGGTTCACCCCGAACGATTTTTAGGCGTGCACTGGATGAACCCTGCCCCGCTCATCCCCGGCGTAGAAATCATCTCGACTCCGCAAACGGATCCGCTCGTTGCACAGAAGGTTATCGACTTTCTCCTTTCCTGCGGCAAGACACCGACACGCGTCAGTGATTCGCCGGGGTTCGTTGCCAACCGTTTGCAATTCGCCCTCTACAAGGAGTGCATGACCATGCTCGAAACCGGTGTGGCATCGGCCAGCGAAATAGACGCCGTGGTCAGTTCGACATTCGGATTCAGGCTTGCGTTGTTCGGCCCCTTCACGATCGGTGACATGGCGGGCCTCGATGTGTGTGACGCGATTTACACGACACTCGAGGCCGCATACGGAGAGCGATTCACCTCTCCGCTGGCCCTACGCAAGCTTGTGGACGCTCACGAACTCGGACTGAAATCAGGGGGAGCTGGTGTTTATGACTTGACCGCACAGGACATTGCAGCCCTCGTCAAGTACCGCGAAGCTGCCTATTTTGCGCTCTCGAAAGCCAAAGGCGAACTTGGTGCGCCGCCAACTCTGACCCCCCGAAACCTCGACCGGTAGAGCCCCGTTCAATCACCAATTGTTCCAAATCGTACACAAAACACGCATTACAGCCTGATTAAGTTTTGAAGAAACCCTCGTTATTTATGAGTTTTTTCTTGATATTGATTATTTTGCACGATAGTTTGCATACAACACATCAAGGTTGATGAATAAAAGGAAAACCATGAGTCAAGCAGCAACTGCAGCGGAAGTCCTCCGCAGTCGCCTTCTCCATGGCGACTTTTTGCCCGGTGATCGACTGGGTGAAGCTGAGATAGCCGAAGAACTGGACATGAGTCGAACGCCCGTGCGTGAGGCTTTGCGCATGCTTGCAGCAGACGGACTCATCGAAATTCAAAAGAACAAAGGAGCTCGGGTCACCGAGTGGTCAGAAGACGAGCTCAGCAGTATTTTTGAGATTCGTTTCCTGCTCGAGAGCCTCGCCGCGCGACGGGCCGCCGAACGCTCGACGCCTGAAGACGTGCAACTACTCAACGATCTTGCCGAGAAAATCAGGTACTACTCTCAACCCGATCCTATTCGCGACTTTGAAAAAATTGCCAAATACAACTCGCAATTCCACCGAGAGATCCTTCGCATCTCGGCAAGTGAGGCTCTCACCGTTGCCGTGGATAGGGTCATGTTCGTTGCGGTGTTGTCCCGCACCAGACACTCGATGGACGACGCGGCCATGAATCGTAGCGCCAACCACCACTTTGAGATAACCGCGGCCATCGCGGCCCACCAACCTGATTGGGCTGAGTCCACGATGCGCAGCCACATTCTCTCTGCTCGCACATCGCTGTTCGAGTCGATGGCCAAAAAAGCACAGGAACAGTCTTCGTTGACTGACGCATCGGGCGGAGATCAGCAGTGACAGAAGAAACTCAAGTCGAACGGGACGCTCGCGTACTCGAGGGGGCGGCCTCAGGCTTCGGCACTCACCTAGCGCCCGGGAAGAAACCCGCGCTGGTCATGGTGGATTTCGTTCGCGCTTACTTCGAGCCCGGGGCTCAGCTGTACATGGGTGTAGACGCCTGCCTGCACTCCGCCGCTCGGGTGCTTAAGGCAGCCCGCGATGCCGGCATTCTGATCGTTCACACTGAAGTGTCCTTCTCTGAGGGCGGTGTCGACGGCGGTCACTTCTTCAAGAAGGTTGGGGCTCTCAAGCATTTTGTTGGTCGAAGCCATCTGGGCGAGATCATGCCGGAGGTCGCTCCTCTGCCGTCAGAGGTAGTCATCACCAAGCAGTATGCGAGTGCATTTTTCGGGACCTCGTTGTCCTCGACGTTGAGTGCGCATTCCATTGACACGCTGATTATCACCGGCGTGAGCACGAGCGGGTGCATCCGAGCAACTGTGGTGGACACCATCCAGCACGGATTCATTCCGATTGTTCCTCGAGAGTCAGTGGGTGACCGTGCTGACGGTCCTCACGAGGCGAACCTGTTCGATATTCAGCAAAAGTACGGCGAGGTCATGTCCGAAGAGGCCGTCATCTCGTACCTATCCACAGTTTCACAAGAGAGGAACTAGCACCGTGACTGATCTTCAGGCAGGCGCCACCGCATTCAAGAAGTCCGGATCGGGCGTATCTTTGCAGTTCGAAAAGTATGGGGTGGTGATTGCGTGGTTAGTGATCATCGCGTTCTTCTCGATACTGCTTCCAACGACGTTCCCCACCTTGGGAACTCTTCGCCTCATTCTGGGCACGCAGACCGTCATTCTCATCACCACCATCGGTCTGATGCTCTCGCTCGCTGTGGGCGAATTCGATCTGTCGGTCGGAAGCGTCGTCGGTTTCTCCGCCTCGTTGATGGCGGTTCTTAACGGTGTGTGGCACTGGGGCCCACTGGAATCAATCGTGACCACCCTCGTTGTTGCGCTGATATTCGGTGCGTTCAATGCATTCCTCTCCGTCTACGTCGGGGTGCAATCAATCATCGTCACGTTGGGTTCAGGAACGTTACTCGCGGGTCTCACGCTCTTTGTAACGAACACCAAAGTTGTGACGGGACTCTCTCAAGACATCGTCACATTTATGACCACGCCGTTCCTGGGCATTCCCATCCCCTTCTGGGGAGGATTGATCCTCACGATTATTGCGTGGTTTGTGCTTGAGCACACGCCGCTGGGGCGTCGAATGGCGTTCGTACAGTCCAACCGCGACGTTGCTCGGCTCGCCGGCCTCAAAGTGATGTGGATCCGCGCGGGCGGCCTCATCGCGACCTCATTCTTCGCGGGTATTGCGGGACTCGTCCTGGTTGGAACCAACGGCGCTGCCAACCCACAGTCTGGTGCCTACTACCTTCTCCCGGCATTCGCGGCGGCCTTCCTCGGTTCCACCGCAATCAAACCGGGACGCTTCAACGCATTCGGAACCTTCATCGCCGTGTACTTCCTCGTCACGGGTATCACCGGACTTCAGTACCTCGGTTTCGCGGGCTGGCCTGAGCAGGTCTTCTACGGCGGTTCGCTCATCATCGCGGTCACCATCAGCCACCTCATTGGTCGCAGGCGCGGCACCGCCCAATAGCTAGGTACGTAGGGTTGCCTCTACGAACCGCACGATTTCATTTGATGACAAATGAAAAACCAAGAAAAGAAAAAAGGAGTTCATGTTATGGAAACAGCTTCAGAAAAGCGTTTCTCGCGTGCTACCTGGTTTAAGCGCACGGCTGCGCTTACCGTCGTAGCAGGTGTCATGGTCGGTCTGGGCGCCTGTGCGTCTGGCGGCGGCGGTGGCGCAACGGGTGGATCAGATGCAGCCGGAGTCGCCGAGGCAACCAAGGCGCTTCAGGCAGCTCAGGGTGTTCCCACCTGGCAGGGTCCAACGGCTTCCGTCGACGTGAGCGGTCTTAAGGGCAAGCGCGTTGTGTACATCAGTATCAGCGAGGGAATCCCCGTGCTGAACTACTGGTCGACCACAGTGACCAAGCTCGCTCTCGAGAACGCCGGCGTTATCGTCGAGGTTGTTGACGGTAAGGGCTCAATCGACGAGGCAAACAAGGCATTCCAGCAGGCCATCACCACAAAGGCTGACGCTGTGTTCCTTCAGGCATGGTTCACCGATGTGTTCAAGACCCAGATCGCCGAGGCCAAGGCTGCCGGCATCAAGGTCATCACGGGTAACTCCGGCTCAATGGAAACCGGTCTCACCGGTGGTCAGGATGCTGAAGTTTCCTTCGACTACGCAGAGGTCGGACGCCTCCAGGCTGACTGGATGATTTCGGACTCGAAGGGTACCGGTAAGGGTCTCCTCGTGACGTCTGATGACGTTCCTGCGTCGCAGACTCAGGCTGTAGGTTTCACTGACCAGGTCAAGAAGCTGTGCCCCGGTTGCGGTGTCACCATCAAGGATGTCCAGATTCCTCAGTGGGAGACTTCAATCCCAACCCTGTTCACCACCACGCTGAACGGTTCGCCCGACATCAAGTACTACCTGCCCATCTACGATGGTCAGTCGCTTCCTGGTCTCGGTGCTCTTCGTAACGCAGGTGCACAGGACAAGGTTCAGGTTGGATCGTTCAACGCATCGAACGGTATCGTTCAGCAGATCAATGACCCAACAAGCAGCCTCAAGATGGACATCGGTGGAGACAACACCTGGTGGTCATACGCAGCAACGGACACGATCTTCCGTGTTCTGAGCGGCACCACCCCGATTGACAACTACAAGATTGGTCTTCGTGTATTCGACCAGACCAACAAGGACCTCATTCAGGGTGAAGACGAGTCGAAGTGGTACGGCTACACCGGCTACGTCCAGGAGTTCCAGAAGCTCTGGGGTAAGTAACCAGAACTAGTGCTGGGGGCATGGGAAACCGTGCCCCCAGCACGACCCACAGCAGTATGTGAAGAAAGCAGGAGAATCGATGAGCAATGAGATGAAAGCTAAGCCTGACAGTGTGACGCTGAGTGTCAAGAACGTATCGAAGACGTTCTTTGGAAACACCGTGCTCTCGAACTTCGATCTGGACATCCACCGCGGTGAAATCGTGGCACTCATCGGCCAGAACGGCAGTGGAAAGTCGACATTTATCAAAATTCTTTCCGGCTTCCACGCGCCCGATGAGGGTGGAGAATTTGCTCTCGGAAGCAAAGACATTTCGGCCATGCTGGGAGACCGGGCAAACAAAACAGGTATGGCTTTCATTCACCAAGACATCCCGCTGATTCCGTCGATGACGATCATCGAAAACCTGCGAATTTCCAAATTTCAAACCGGATTTGCGCGTCGCATCCTCTGGAAAAAAGAAGCCATCGAAGTAGACCGCATTCTCAAGACCGTGGGTCTCGATGTATCCCCCTATAGCCGAATTGATCAGCTCTCGGTCACGGAGCGCGCACTTGTTGCCATCGCCCGTGGACTCTCCGAGATTCAGGCCGGTAGTGATCTCGACGCCCAGCTTCTCGTGCTGGATGAACCCACCGCCTACCTTCCCGAGGATGGCGTCATCCGCCTGTTCTCGGTTCTCAAAAAATTGACGCAAGATGGCGTGAGTATTCTCTTCGTGTCGCACCGTCTCGATGAAGTGCTTGATCACTGCTCTCGCGCCGTCGTGCTGCGTGGCGGTAAAAAAGTCGGCGACCTCAGCACAGAGGGTAAGAAAGAGCGCGACCTGGTTGAAATCATGCTTGGCCAGGAGCCAGAGAAGATGTACCCGGATCGCTCGCAAAAGCTCGGCGAAACAGTCTTTGAGGTGAGCCACCTTTCGGGAAGCCAAGTAACTGACGTTTCGTTCGACGGCAGAAAAGGGGAAATCGTCGGCTTCATCGGCTTGCCCGGTGACGGCTACGACCAGGTTCCGTACATTCTTGCCGGGGCCCAGAAAGCGACGGGCGGTGAGGGATCCCTTGCCGGCAAGTCGGTGTCGTTTGAGGGAATGACTCCCTCGAAAGCCTTCCGACGCGGAATTGTGTTGCTGCCTGCCGATCGCAAAGTGTTGAGTGGTGCGGGCGGCATGAGCGTGGGAGATAACCTCACCCTTCCGACCCTCGCGCGTTTCACCGCGGGTGGCATTTTCATCCAGAGCAAGAAAGAAAAGACATCGGTGTTGCGTGAGCTCCAGCGTGCCGGTGTGGTTCCTCTCGACGGAGGAACACGTCTTGCCACCCTCAGCGGTGGAAACCAGCAGAAGGTGTTGATTTCGAAGTGGGCCATCTCGGACCCCAGCGTGTACATCTTGCACGAACCCACCCAGGGGGTTGACGTGGGCGCGAAGCGCCAGGTTTTTGCCGAGCTGAATCGCCTCGCCGACAATGGTGCACTCATCATCATCAGCAGTGTGGAATATGAAGACTTGGTCAATCTTTGCGACCGGATTCACGTCGTTCGCGGTGGAAAGATAATCGAGACGTTCAAGGGTTCGGAAGTCAACACACACGCTCTTGCTTCTGCGGTTCATCAGCGTTAGTCGTTGATGAGAGCCAATCATGCAAATCACTGGAGCAGTCCTCGAAGAGTTGGGACGTCAGGGACCATACGCCGAGACATTACCCATCACGCTGTCACAGCTAGAGCTTGACGAACCGGGTGCCGGAGAGATTCTCGTCCGAATTGAGGTGGCGGGAGTTTGCCATTCTGACCTTTCTGTCGTCAACGGAAGTCGGCCACGTCCGGTTCCGATGCTGCTCGGGCACGAGGCGGCGGGGATAGTCGAAAAACTCGGTGAGGGTGTTACCGATCTTCGGGTGGGCCAGCGCGTGGTCATCACGTTTATCCCCCGTTGTGGCTCGTGCGAGGCATGCGCCAAAGACGGGCTCGCTCCGTGCATCAACGGAAGTGCATCAAATACCGCGGGATCGCTCCTCTCCGGGGGAATGCGGCTCCACCGTCAGGGACAAGATGTCTTTCACCACCTCGGGGCATCTGGATTTGCCGATCACGCGGTGGTCGACAGACGATCGGTTGTCCCGGTCGACGAAGACGTGCCGGCACGGATTGCCGCGGTGCTCGGGTGCGCGGTGCTCACTGGCGGCGGCGCTGTCATCAATGCCGGTCGCCTCAAGGCCGGCGAAACAATTGTCGTCATTGGCTTAGGTGGGGTTGGGATGGCGGCGCTCCTTACAGCGCTCGCACACGACGGAATTCACGCGATTGCGGTTGATGCGCGGCAAGACAAGCTCGATTTAGCTCTCACGCTGGGCGCTGAACAAGCTTTCTTGCCACAGGATCTCGTGACTTCCGGTGTTCACGCCGATCTCGTAGTCGAGGCCGTTGGTAAGTCAGTCGCCTTTGAGTCAGGGCTCAACGTTCTTGCCCCGGGAGGTCGTTTAGTTACTGTTGGTCTTCCCGCTCCCGATGACCTAGCTACCGTTTCTCCGCTCACTCTGGTTGCCAGGGGACAGTCGATAATCGGCAGCTACCTTGGATCGTCGATTGCTGAACGTGACATCCCGATCTTCGTTGAGATGTGGCGCTCGGGTCGATTGCCACTGGAGCAACTCGTTTCGGCTGAGATACATCTGAGTGACATCAACCGAGCGATGGACGACCTCGGCAGCGGAAGCGCCATCCGACAACTTATTATTTTCGACGGGAAGCTCTGAACTCTCAGTGACTCACAAATTTATTGCTCATCCGTCGGGATCTGCAGTGACAACTAAATGAAAAAGGAAGTAGGCATCATGAACCACGCGTCAACACTCAGAAAACTGCTCGCTAAAACTGACTCAACTCCCCTTGTTGCCCCGGGTGGCGGAACGCCCCTCGAGGCCCTCGCGGTCGAGCGCGCGGGATTCGACGCGTTTTATCTGAGTGGCTACGCTGTCGCGGCGTGGCGGCATGGCCTGCCCGACATTGGACTCCTGGGTGCCCTCGACACGGCAGAAGCCGTGAGCTCCATTGCTCGAGTGATTGACATCCCAATCATCTGCGATGCTGACACTGGTTATGGCGACGAGGCCTCGGTTTATTCAACGGTGCGTTTGCTCGAGAATGCTGGCGCAGCCGCGATTCAGTTGGAAGATCAGGCATGGCCCAAAAAGTGTGGCCACATGAACGACAAGCGCGTTATCGATGCGGATGAAGCCACGCGTAAAATTGCTGCCGCCGTGAAGGCCCGCCAGAACCCAGACACGGTCATCATCGCACGCACGGATTCGCTATCGCCATTGGGAATTGACGAGGCTATTCGTCGCGTTCGCATGTTCGGTGAGGCCGGAGCCGACGTGTTGTTCATCGACGCCCCGCAGTCGATGGAGGACCTCACGCGGATTGGTTCGGAGCTTGATGGAATCCTCATGGCAAACATGAGCGAGAGCGGAAAGACTCCCGCGATGTCTGCCGATGAGTTCCACAAGCTCGGTTTCGGACTGGTCGTTTTCCCGACAACGGCGTTGCGAATGGCCGCTCAAAGTTTCAACGAGCTCTTCTCACACCTCAAAAAGACGGGTGACACGCGCGAGCTGCGTGATCGCATGTTTGGACTCGATGAATTGAACGACCTGGTTCGCCTCGACGTGTACAACAACATTGGGCGGTAGTGTGCCAGTGCGCACACGCAATGTGAGGAAGGCTCGATGAGCACTGCCGGACGCTTACGCGAGCTACTTGCCAACCCTGAGTCGCGGCTGGTTCTTCCCGGGGGTGGAACACCCCTTGAAGGATTGAGCGCGGTCCGGGCTGGCTTTGATGCGTTTTACCTCAGCGGGTATGCGGTTGCCGCGTGGCGTCACGGACTTCCCGACATTGGCCTGCTGGGTGCAAAAGACATGGCCTCTGCCTTATCTGCTGTGCGCCGAGTGATAGATATTCCCATCGTCTGCGACGCGGATACCGGCTACGGCGACGAGGCCTCGGTCTTCTCGACGGTGAGACTCCTCGAAGACGCGGGGGCTTCGGCGATTCAGTTGGAAGATCAGGCCTGGCCCAAAAAGTGCGGTCACATGAAAGACAAGCGCATCATTGACGCGGATGAGGCACTCCGTAAAGTTGCTGCCGCTGTGGAGGCTCGGCGAAACCCGGAGACGGTGATTATTGCCCGAACAGATGCCATCGCCCCAGCCGGGATTGACGAGGCTATCAGGCGAGCGCGCTCATTTGTCGATGCGGGGGCAGACGTGATTTTTATCGACGCACCACAGTCGATGGATCATCTTGAGACCATCGGTCGAGAAATCAGTGTTCCTCTGCTGGTTAACATGAGCGAGGGTGGAAAGACCCCGGAACTCTCGGCGGCGGAATATCACGCCATGGGATTCAACATCGCACTATTTCCCGCATCATCCCTCTTTGCGGCTACCTATGCTCAGGAACGCCTGATGACCGAATTGGCCCGTACCGGAGACACACGCCCCGTGATTCCCGGCATGATGACGCTCGACGAGATGAATGAGCTTCTCGGATTGTCGCGTTACGACTCGATGACGACGTAAGCGCTCACACCACTCTTGGAAGGTCTGAGGAGAACGTCAGTAACGAGGTTGCTGCTGGGTGATGCAGTGGATGCCGCCGCCGCGCGCAAAGAGCGGGCGGGCATCCACCAACACAATCTCTCGACCGGGGTAGACCTCACCAAGAATCTCCGCCGCGCGCGCATCGCCCGGGTCGTTAAAAGCGCACAGGATGACCGCCCCGTTGCAGAGGTAGTGGTTGATGTAGGAGTAGTCCACCCACGATTCGGGGTCGCTCACATCGTCGAGTAGAACCTCGGGGGCGGGCACAGGCACGACCGTGAAACCTTCAGTGCGCATCTGTGTGAGCACCCGTTGGCTCACGTCAAAGTCCGGGTGCATTGGGTCGCGCTGATCGTGCACGAGCACGGTGGCTTCGTTTGCGAAGCAGGCGACGATGTCGACGTGACCGCGCGTTCCGAACTCGTCGTAGTCGCGGGTGAGTCCGCGCTCGAGCCAGACCGTGCGGTTGGTGCCGAGCGTGCGCTTGAGTTCGGCTTCGACCTGCGCACGAGACCAGTCGGGGTTTCGCCCCTCGCCACGCTGAACGGTTTCCGTGACGAGAACGACACCGGCACCGTTGACGTGGATGCCCCCACCCTCGTTGACCATGGGTGAGTCAATCGTGCTCACGCCAATATGTTCGGCCACGAACGTGGCGACCTTCGCGTCGTTCTCCCAGCGCGCCCAGCTCTGCTGCCCCCAGCCGTTGAAGACCCAGCTGACGGCGGACAGGGTGCCGACGTCGTTGCGCACGAACGTCGGGCCGATGTCACGCATCCAGGCATCGTCGAGGGGTGCGACGATGACCTCGACCTTCGGGTCAAGATATTCGTGAGCCACACCTTCTTCACCCGGGTTCACCACCATGCTCACCGGTTCGAAGCGCACGATGGCATTCGCCACAGCGGCCCACGCAGTGCGCGCCTCACGAGCCGCCTGCTCGGAGTCACCCAGCGTATAGTCCGCTGAGGGCCACGCCATCCACGTTCGTTCGTGCGGTTCCCACTCGGCTGGCATGTGGCTCATGAGCGTGTCGACCACTGCCCGGCGATACCGCCGTCGATGCCGTCTCCGTTTGCTGAACGAGGGTTGGTTACGGGCTCAACCAGGGCTGAGTAGGTATCGGGGCGTCGCGTGGCGAGGAATGGGAACAGGTCGAGCCAGTCGCGACGTTGGTCGAGATCGAGATCCGCCACCACGGCATAGTCGCCCTCCCGCGGTGCTTGGGCGAGGATGCGACCATACGGATCGGAGATGAACGACGAGCCGTAGAAAGTGATGGCCCCCTCGTTACCCCAGCGATTAGGCACCACCATGAAGGTGCCATTGCTGATGCCATTGGCAACGATGACCTTCTCCCACAGGGGTTCCGTGTCAAAATCGGGATGATCCGGCTCGCTACCAATTGCCGTGGGGTAGACCAAAACCTCAGCCCCGCGAAGCGAGTAGTTTCGCGCGACTTCGGGAAACCACTCGTCCCAGCACGTGGGCATGCCTAGGTCAAGTCGCTCCCCGGAGTGCAGTTCAACGTGATGCACCGGATATGGGTCGTCGGATGCGAGGCCCGGCGTGAAGTACTGATCTTCGTAGTAACCGGCGGTCACCGGGATGTGCAGCTTATCGGTCTGACCAACGAGGCGACCATCCGGCCCCACGAGAATTGCCGTGTTCCAGCCGCGTCCGTCAGGTAATTCGTCGTAGCGAAAAAGCGAGGCGTGAACAAAGATGCCGTTCGCGCTTGCCGCTTGGGACGCTAATGAAAAGGTTGGTCCCCCAGCGAGTTGCTCCGCCGTCGCATTGGGAACGCCGCCTGGTCGCACATCTGCCGGGTAGCGACTGAGCGTGAGCTCTTGGAGGAAGACGATTTCGGCGCCGGCCTGCGCGCAGGTCGTGATGCCATCCCGGAGCACATCCGCGTGTTCTGCGGCATCGGCGTGCCACCTGGTCTGAACGAGTCCCACGCGAACAGGGTTTCGCCCACTCGGCTTGACCCGCGACAGTGCGGGGAGCGCCTGCGCCTGAATCAGTTCCATTCGTTACTCCACTTCGAAGAAAAACAGCGACACAGAATCGGGTTCACGGATTGCTTTTGCGACGAACACCCGATTGGTCACCCACGCGTATCGCGCATCGGACGAGCTGAGAACAGGCGTTGTCGTGAAGTACACGGAGTCGGGAGCAACGGCGTCACCACGATTGATGGCTGCAATCGTCTGGACATCCCCGTGCCGAATCCCCGAATTTTCGACCAAGATGCGTTGCTCGTCACGGTCTTCAAGTACATACGATGCCTGCAGGTGAGTGAGTTCTTCGGACAACAGGTTTTGAAAGTCCGCGCCAATCGGAAGCACGGTCCCCGCCACGAGCTCGCCGGAGGGAGCGTGATACGTGAATGTGCCGCCGGTGATCGGAATGACCCGGCGGTGACCCCGCGCCGTTGCGCCGAGATCGAGCGGCCCTGAAACAGTCACGTGAACGCTGAATCGCAGATTGAGAGCCGGCGCCGCCACCGTGTGCATTAGTCAGCCATGGTGTCGAGAATCTGCGTGAGCAACTCGAGCGAGGTTTGTGGGTTGAGGATAGCGACTCGGGTATTGACACGACCCTGATGTGAACTCGGCGTGACCAGCGCGATTTGCTTCTCGATGAGCATGTCGCTCCAGCGCTGGTAGTCAGCCTGATCCCACCCAATTCGTTCCCACACCACTATGGAGAGCTCAGGCTCACGAACCAGCTGCACATAGGGACGCTCGCGGATAACATCCGCGAATGCCTGTGCCACGGCGATGTTGTAGGCAATCGTTTCGCGGTAGGCCTTTACGCCGTACGTGGCGAGTGAAAACCAAAACGGTAATCCACGTGCACGACGAGTGAGGTGGATGGCGTAATCCGACGGGTTCCAGTCTGGCGTTGAGGTAACGGCGTCGAGGTATTCGCCGTGCTGAGTGTGCGCGCGACGACCTTGTGCGGGATCACGATAGATAAGCGCGCAGGCGTCGTAGGGAGCGTAAAGCCACTTGTGCGGGTCGACGATGAACGAGTCCGCGATCTCGACGCCGTCGTACAGGTGTCGATGCGCGGGGGAGAGCATGCCTGCAATGCCATAAGCGCCGTCCACGTGGTACCACGCTCCGTGTCGATGTGCGACCTCACCGACGCCTCGAAGGTCATCCACGATGCCAAAGTTCGTGGTTCCCGCAGTGGCAACGACGGCGAATACGTTTGTCCAGTCATCGACCGTTGCTTCAACCGCGGCGCCACGCAAGCGACCGCCGTCATCAACCGGCACCTTGATGATGTCGCACCCCATGACTCGGGCAGCGTGAGCGAGCGAAGAGTGGGCTTCGACCGAGCACACGAAACTCCATCGCGCTGGCAACGGCTCGCCGGCCTGAGTTAGCTCATAAATGGCGTTTTCCCGCGCTGCGACAAGCGCGGAGAGATTTCCGATGGTGCCCCCCTGCACGAATGTGCCACCGGCGCCGGTGGGCAGACCCACTTCGGCGGCGAGCCATTCAAGCACCTGGTTTTCGCAGAACACCGCACCGGAACCCTCAAGCCACGTGCCGCCGTAGAGAGAGCTCGCGGACACCACCATGTCGAAAACGGATGCAGCTTCGGTCGCTGCCGACGGAATGAACGCGAGATAGCCGGGGTGATCTACCGAGATGCTTGCCGGGGCGAAGACATCCCGAAAAACCTCGAGCGCGGCGTCGCCGCCAATGCCCGCTTCCGTGATCGTGCCTCTCCCGTTGGCAGCGAGTTGTTCGAATGAGACCGGACCGTCGAGAGGCACGGGCTGAAGGTCGAGACGATACTTCGCATACCGCCACACTTTTTCGCGAAGCTCTTCACTTTCCGGCGTGTGTTCGTGCATTGACGTGGGTGGGGTCACGAGGCTCAAGTTTAGTCGCGACACGCCGACATGCCGACCACGAAAAAGTTTTTTGACCCGTGAAAACTGCGAGTTTTCGGGGTTTAAGGCACCGGGAATAAAAAGTTTAAAGAAAAACTTTAAACTACTACATGTAGTGGAGTCACACGCGTGTAATTCACGTTATATAGTGAAAGTCCACCGCAAGGGAGCGGCAGAAATCCCGGGCTAAACCGGAGATTTCGACACATAATTTTGGAGGCACACATGAACTACGACGCAAACGACACCGTTGGTGGATACGCCGTCCCGGTTGACCCAATGGACATGCTGCAGTGCGACAGCTGCCAGTAACGAATCGCTCATAGAGGCCTCGGTGAAAGCCGGGGCCTCTTGCATGTGGTGCACCTTCTACACTTGACCCATGGCAGTGAATCCCGAACTTGTCGGTCGGCACTTTCCACCGACCGCCCCGTATCTTGTTGGCCGCGAAAAAGTTCGCGAATTCTCACGTGCCGTACTCGCCACGCACCCGATCAACCTTGATCCGTCCGCAGCTCAAGCCGCTGGGTATTCCGACGTTGTCGCACCGCCAACCTTCGCCGTCGTGATTCAGGAAGGGACCCTCGCCCAACTGCTCAACGAGCCTGGTTCGGGCATCGAACTGACCCGCATCGTTCACGGTAGCCAGCAGTTCTCGTACACGCGCCCCATCGTCGCCGGCGACGAACTTATCGCGCAATTAGCCGTCGAAAGCGTGAAGACCTTGGCTGGTAACGCTCTGGTTACTGCGGTTTCCACCATCACGGACGCTGCCGGTGAGCACGTCTGCACGGCTACCTCGATGCTCGTGGTGGGAGGCGACAACTGATGGCTGCACCACTGACACACACACTCGATTCGCTCACCGTGGGTGACGAGATCGCGACCGCAACGTACCAGCTCGACCGCGGAAACCTTGTTCGATACGCGGGCGCATCCGGTGATTTCAACGCCATTCACTACCGCGACGACATCGCCGCCGAGGTTGGCCTCCCCGGTGTGCTCGCCCACGGCATGCTCACCATGGGACTCTCGGTTCAGCCCGTCGTCGAGTGGATCGGTGACCCCGGTCGCGTTCGTGACTACCAGGTGAAGTTCACACGTCCCGTGGTGGTCGACCCGAGGACGGGCGCTACTGTCACGGTCGCCGCAAAAGTCGGAGCAGTTGATGTCGAGGCGCAGACCGCCCGCGTTGACCTGACCGTCACCTACGAAGACGCGACGGTTCTGGGCAAGGCTCAGGTCGTTCTGTCATTCGCCTAAGGCTGCTCACCGCATGACCACTTTCGCCGACCTGACCACCACCCGCGTGGGTGGACCGGCGCGCACGGTGCGTGAGGCACACACGCGTGACGAGCTCATCGCACTCGCGGCACAGCATTGGGCTGACGACCACGTGCTCGTTCTTGGCGAAGGGTCGAACACTGTTGTCGGTGACGACGGTTTTGACGGCACCGTCATCCTCGTTCGCTCGCAGGGCATCGACATCATTGCCGACGACTCACGCACGGTTGATGTGCGCATTCAGGCCGGTCACGACTGGGATGCGTTTGTCGCGTGGGCTGTCGAGCAAGGCCTCGCGGGTGTCGAGGGAATGTCGGGCATTCCGGGCACGGTTGGGGCCGCGCCGATTCAAAATATTGGCGCCTATGGCCAAGAGATTGAGGATGTCATTCTCGGCCTTGAGTTTCTCGACGAAGGCAGCACGCAACCCGTGTACCTGCCGACCGCCGAGCTCGGGTTCGCGTTTCGCACCTCGGTGTTCAAGCGTGGTCGCCGCGGCGTGATTCTCAGCATCGACTTGCGCCTGACCCGAACTTCTGACGGCCTGAGTGAACCGGTTGCCTACGATCAGCTGGCCCACGCGCTGGGTGTAGAGCTCGGCACCTCGGTGCCACTTGCCGATGCCCGCGCCAAGGTTCTCGCCTTACGCGGCGCCAAAGGGATGCTCGTCACGGACGACCCCGACTCGCACTCAACCGGCTCGTTCTTTATGAATCCGATCGTGCGGGCCTCCTTTGCTCTCGATCTTCCGGCGCAGGCTCCGCGCTACCCGGTCGGCCAGGAAGAGACCGGACTAGTCAAGCTCAGCGCCGCCTGGCTCATCGAAAACGCGGGTGTGCCCAAAGGCTTCGCGCTGCCGGGTTCGCGGGCGGCTGTCTCGAGCAAGCACACGCTTGCGCTCACCAACCAGGGTGGAGCGACCACATCCGAGATTCTCGAGCTCGCACGCTACATTCAGGCGCTCGTGCAGTCCAACTTCGGGCTCATTCTGCTGCCCGAGGCCAATCTCATCAATGCCACGCTGTAAGCCGTCTCGGCGCTACTAAAAACGATGTGCCGATCGTCCCTGTCAGGCGATCGGCACATCTGGTTTCTCCCCGCCCGCGCTGTAAAAGGCGAGGAAGCTGTGACTACTTGACGAGTGCTTCCGTCACGCGGTCAAACATGGAGCGCAGGCCACTCTCGTCCTGCGCGGTACCCGCAATGTAGTAGTCGGGGCGCACGAGCATGTGCGAGACCTTGTGCTGGGACATCCACTCGCTGTAAGTGTTCTCGAGGTCGAGCACATCAGCGCCAGACTTGCGCGCACCAATGGTCACTACCCGACCACCTGCTGTGGCGAAGTTGGCCTGTTGATCGTTCGAAAGCTTCTGCGTTGCGGCATCGATGTGAGTGATGAGCATCCATCCTCGACCGACCGTGTCGTCGAACAGACCGGTGCGTCCGGCGTGGGCGACGAGACCTTGGATGCTCGGCTTGCCGGCAAGCGGATCTGAACCGTCCCACGTTCCCGCGCCGAGCACCGCGTCGTGCGGGTCAACCGGGTGCGGATTAGCTTTGTACTCGGCGATCATGGCTGCGTCGCGCTCGGCCGCCTCTTTCTCGTCTGTGATGCAGATCACTCGACCAAGACCCACCGAGAATTCGATGTACCACTTGGCGCCCTCGCGACGCTCGTCCGACCACTGGTCGATGAGCTTGTAGTCGCCGATGCCCTTGAGGAGCAGGTCCAGTCGCCACATGAGGTTGAACACGTCACGGAAAGCGGCGCACATGCCCTCGCCCGCGAATGGTGGCATCAGGTGCGCCGCGTCGCCGACCATGAACGCGCGTCCCGCATTCCACTTCTCGAGGTACTTGCCCTGGAATCGCCACGCTACGGCGCGATCGAGTTTGTCCTTCTTCGGATCCATGCCGAATGGGGCCATGAGACGCCAGACGTTTTCCGTCTTGGCGATTTCCTGGGGGTCTTCTCCGGGGAGAACCATGAACTCCCAGCGACGATGCCCCGGTCCTCCGGGAACGACAGTCGTGGGTCGCGCAGGGTCACAGATTTGGAAGTGCTTCGTGAGGTAGGCGGGATTTTCCCCGGGCACCGGCATCACGGCTGGAGTCGTGTCGACGACAATCCAGTCGTAGTAGAAATCGAGGTCGACGAGCTCGTAACCGACCGCGCGACGCACGAAACTATTGGCGCCGTCAGCCCCGATGGCATATTTGGCCTTCACCGTCCCGGTCTTACCTCCAGGCTTGGGGGTGGCAATGACGCCATCGACCTGAACCTCGTGGTAGTCCACGGTCACACCGTTCTCGTCCTGGGCAAAGCTGTTGATTTCGAAGCCCTGCCACATCTGAACGTTGGGCAGCGAGTCCACAATGCCACGCAGGCGCTCTTCGAGGTCGGGTTGATCAAACCAGTAGCGGTTGCGCCAACCATCGTTGGCGGTGGACTCCCAGTCGACCTCAAGCAAGATTTCGCGGTCCTTGTTGATCCACAGATAGCGGTCATCGTGGTAGTCGATTGCCGGGTCGTTGTTGGAGTTGATTCCCAGAGACGCGAGGATGCGCGCAATCTCGTGGTCAAAGGTAACGGCGCGCGGAAGCGGGTAGGGAGTGGGCCAGCGGTCAATTCCAATAACGTTGTAGCCCTTTTGCCCGAGAAGCAAGCAGGCAAGTAAACCCGCCGGGCCAAGACCGACAACCAGGACGTCGGTTTCTGAGGTGTTCGACATTGAAACTCCAAAAGTGAATGCGCGTTCATTTTTGAACGTGATTACACTTTAGGGAATAATAACTATTTGTCAACTCGCTGGCGAGCCGAATTGTGAAAAGAGCCCACCATGGTTATGCCTCCCTCCTCGGGTTCGCAAGGTCCCGGTCGTCGCGAGCGAAAGGCCGAAGAAACGAGGCGGCGTTTGCTCGAAGCCACTCGTGAGCAAATGGCAGAGGGCGGGCCGGAGTCCATCACGATTCAGTCGATCACGGCAAAAGCCGACATTGGCCAGGGAACGTTTTACAACTATTTCGATTCACGGGATGCCGTCATTGATGCCGTGATCTTTGAGGTGGTGGAGTCCCTGGGTCAGCGGCTTGATGCGTTGACCGCGAACATGAGCGACGCGGCAGAGATTTATAGCTACTCAACCCGACACCTGATGCACACCGCGGTATCCGACCCCGTCTGGGGATGGCTCGTGGTTCGACTCGGCATTGCTCAGCAGGGCCTTCTCGGGGTCCTTGGTCCACGAGCATCCCGCGACATTCAAATCGGCGTGGACAGCGGTCGGTTTACCATCGACAGCGTGACCTTCGCATCGGCCATGACGTTCGGCTCGCTGCTCACCGTGATGCAGGAGTACCTCCAAGGGCACCTCACGGAAGATCCGAGTGAACTCTACGCCGAGACACTCTTGCGAATGGTCGGCATCAGCCCATCGGAAGCTTACGAAATAGCGCATCGGCCTCTGCCGTCGCTTCCGGAGACACCCACCAGCGACTAAACAAATTTCGAGGAATGGCAAAATTTCGAAATTTTGTTGACTTACCGAAATTTATTCGTCAGGATGGGAGCCGAGGGACCGTCTTGACAAATTCAATTAGTTCCGTAAAGTGGATGTACGTTCAAAAATGAACGAACATTCACTTATTTGGAAAGTGACCGCTTGCACTGAGCGTTCACATCGCCAAGCTCCCAAGCGTCTCAGATACCGGAACGCTTACTGGACTCGGGTGGTGGGACCGCGAAAGTATGACGGCACAGATGACAACCGTTCAGCGTCGAAAGGGTGATTCATGAGTCAGCCCAGTGAGCCCATCCTGGTAGCCGAGGGCGTCACCCGAACCTTTGGCGGCGTGACGGCTGTCAACAACGTGGATTTAATCGTCAACCCCGGCGAACTCGTCGGCATCATGGGACCGAACGGCGCTGGCAAGAGCACCTTCTTTTCACTCGTGGCTGGCGCACGTAAGCCCAGCGCGGGAAAGCTCCGCGTCTGCGGCAAGGACTTCACGAAAATCGGACTCGGCGACGCAGCCCGCTTCGGCGTTGGCCTCGCTCACCAGATTCCCAAGCCATTTAAGAAGCTGACCGTTCGCCAGAATGTGGATATCGCTTCATACGTTCTCCCGCGATCGCAGCGTAAGGCGGCGGTGGACTACGCGCTTGAGGTGAGCGGTCTGACCGGGCGCCAGAGCAAAATGGCTGGCGATCTCGGTCTTCTCGAGCTCAAGAGACTTGAAATTGCTCGCGTGCTCGCGCTGGATCCCAAGCTCGTTCTCCTCGATGAGGTTGCCGCCGGACTTAGCGGTTCTGACCTCGATGAACTTATCGAGCTCGTCCGTACCGTGCACGCGTCGGGTAAGACCGTCATCCTCGTCGAGCACGTTCAAGAGGTCATTCACAAGCTGGCTGAACGAGTCGTTGTTCTCGAGTGGGGCACCAAACTCATGGAGGGCACTCCTGCCCAAGTATCGAACGACCCACGGGTCGTGGAGATTTATCTTGGCAGCGCCCAGAACGAATCTGCCCTCAAGCGCGACGTGCACCCGGGTGGTGAAACGCGACTCAAGGTCGAGGGTCTGAGCGCTGGCTATGGCCCGGTGAAGGTTCTCGACAATGTTTCTCTCGAGGTCAAGAAGGGTGAGATTCTCACCGTCCTAGGTGCGAACGGTGCCGGAAAGACGACCTTGGCCAAGGCCCTCGAAGGCATGGTAAAAACGCGTACCGGTTCCGTCTGGTTCAACGGTGAGGACATCACGGACGTAGCCACTTTTGCTCGTCAGCGTCGCGGGCTCGCTCTCGTGCCGGAGGGTCGTCGCCTGTTTGGCGAACTCACCGTGCGGGAAAACCTGCGACTCGGACTCAAGTCGGAGCGCGGATTCAAAGCAACTCACAAGGACCAGAGCCCGCTGGACAAGGTCTACAGCCTGTTTCCCAAGCTGGTCGAACTCAATGATCGCCAGGCTGGGCAACTTTCCGGTGGAGAGCAGCAAATGGTGGCCGTCGGTCGAGCGCTGGCTGGAGAGCCCGACGTCATCATTTTTGACGAGCTCTCGCTCGGGCTCGCCCCTATCGTGGTGGACCGACTCCTCGAAGCCGTTGTTCAGATCGCGAACTGGGGCACCTCGGTCGTGCTCATCGAGCAGAACATTCACAAGGCGATGGCCGTCGCCGACAAGATTCTCGTCCTCAAACGAGGCGAGGTTGTGTTTTCGGGAAAGCCAACCGACTTTTCCGAAGAAGAGCTTCAGCGTGCGTACCTCGGTGCGAGTTGAAGAAATTAACACCAAGAGAAAAAAACAAAGGAGTATTTCTCGTGAAAAAGCAAATGCTTGCCGTTGCTGCGGTTGTCGCAGTTTCGGGTCTGGCCCTGTCGGGTTGTTCCGGCAGTGGCGCAGCAGGCGATGAGATTGTTATTGGAACCTCGGTTCCGCTAACGGGTCCGCTCGGCACCATGGGAACCCCTGTTTCCCAGGGCTACCAGGCTGCCGTTGACGAAATCAACGCCGCTGGTGGAGTTGAGTTTGGTGGTGCGAAGCACAAGATCAAGCTCGTTATCCAGGACAACGCCTCAGACCCCGCAAAGGCTGCCGCTCAGGCCAAGGACCTCGTCCTCACCTCGAAGGCTGTCGCACTGCTCGGTCCGGTCACCCCGCCGCTCAGCATCCCTGAGGCCGTGGTTGCCGACCAGCTCAAGGTTCCGTTCCTCACCAGCATCACGCCTATCCGTGCATTCGGTGGCGCTGCGCCTGAGGGTTGGAACTACGCATGGGACGTCTTCTTCGACGAGCTCCAGATGACCCAAACCCAGTTCCAGGCATCTGACCTCATCGAGACCAACAAGAAGGTCGTTCTCTTCACCGACACCGAAGAAGACGGTGTTGTGATGGGCAAGCTGTGGGAAGAAAACGCACCGAAGTTCGGTTACGAGATTGTCGCCCGCGAGACCTTCGCCGTTGACAACGCTAACTTCTCGAGCCAGGTTGCTGACGCCAAGGCTAAGGGCGCTGACATCGTCATCGCGCAGGTAATTCCGCCGGAGGCTATCGGTATCCTCAAGGAAATGAAGGCTCAGGGTTACGACCCCAAGGCAATCTTCATGGAAAAGGGTGGAAACACCGGTAACTTCGTGAACATCACCGGTGGTCTCGGCCTCGGTGTGATGGCTGCGAACTGGTTCGCCGAAGGTATGGGTCTGGCCGATGAGAAGAAGTTCATCGACGCCTACGCCAAGACTATTGGTGGAATCAACTCTGACTTGGGAATCCTCGTCTGCGGTTACTCGATTACCTATGTTCTCGCCGATGCCATCAAGGCTGCTGGTGGAACAGATGCTGCCAAGCTCAGCGAGGCAATTGGTAAGACCAACGGCGACTATGCAATTGGTCACATCCAGTTCACCGAGGGACACTCGGCTCCGCTCAAGGTCATCCAGACCCAGTGGGACTCGAACAACAACCAGGTGATGGTTCTCGACCTTCAGGGCAAGGCCGCAACGCCAATCGTTACCCCTGAGGCCGGACTCAAGTAGTCCGTAACCAGTAATCGACAATGAGGTACGTGTCATGGATTTTGTAAACAATCTCGTCTCGGGTTTGTTGCTCGGTGGTCTGTACGCCGTAGCAGCACTTGGGCTCTCCATCGTGTTCGGCACGATGAAGCTCGTAAACCTGATGCATGGTCAGTTGCTCATCCTTGGCGCGTACCTCACGTCGATGCTCATCGCGGTGATTGGTGGTGGCGACCCACTCTTGGTCGGCATCGCCGCCGCCGCCATCCTGGCTGTACTGATTTACCCCGTGCAGCGCTACATCATTACCCCCGTCATGGCTCAGGGTGAAGAGCCACCCATGACCGTTACTTTTGGTATCAGCGTCGTGATCACCACCCTGCTCATCATCATTTTCAAGTCGAGCCCTCTCCCGACATGGACGGTTGACTACGCCACAACGCAGTGGGAGATATTTGGAGTCCGGATCCGCGAGATTTATGTCATCGCAACCGGGATTGCGCTCCTCTTTGTGCTTGCCCTGATGTGGATTCTCAAGCGCACCGCTTTTGGGCGCCAGGTCCGCGCTGCATCCATCGACGCCGAAGCAGCTGGTCTCGTCGGTATCGACGTCAAGAAGACCTACGCTCGCGTCATGTCGCTGTCCTCGTTCGTGGCAGCAATTGCCGGTGTGCTCATCGCTCTCTCATTCTCGGTTGCTCCCACTACGGGAACCGGCTGGTTGCTTCGCGCTTTCACCGTGGTGGTCATCGGCGGCCTCGGATCGTTACCGGGAACCCTGATTGGTGGCTTCATTGTCGGACTGGTCGAAACGGCTGGAGCCGTTTGGATTGGGCCACAGTACCGTGACGTCATTGTCTTTGGTGTCTTGGTTGTCATCCTCCTCGTGCGTCCGAATGGACTCTTTGCAAAGGTGGCGAAAGCGTAATGATTAGGCAGATCTTCGGGTTCATCGCCAAATTCCGCGACCCATTCACCTACGGCACCGCTGTTGTTGTTGCCGCGGTGCTGTACCTCACGGCTAGCTCGCTCGATCGTGGTCAGCAAAATGATTTGACGTCGCTCTTTCTGCTCATGACTCTCGCTCTGGCCTGGAACCTCGTGGGTGGGTACGGCGGCCAATTCTCGCTTGGTCACTCCATCTTTGTCGGAGTGGGTAGCTACGCCACGGCCGTGATCTTGACTTTGCTCGGATGGCCACTCATTCCGACCATGATTATCGCTGCAGTCATGTCTGCGCTCATCGGTCTGTTGCTGGCGTATCCGCTGCTTCGCCTCCGTGGCCCCTACCTCGCGGTGGGAAGCCTTGGTATGGCGGTAGCCGCCTACGGTTGGATGATCAACTGGGACTTCACCAAAGCTTCGCAGGCGTACGCCATGCCCAAAGAAGCTCAGGTGGATTTCGCCACCATGTATCAGTTCGCGACGGTTCTTTTGCTCATCGCGATTGTTTCCATCGTTGCTCTGGTTCGTTCGCCACTGGGTCTGCGCTTGGTGGCCCTGCGCGACAATGAACTCGGAGCAGCCAGCATCGGCGTTAAGCGGGTGCGAACCCTGCTCCCCGTCTGGGCACTGAGCGGTCTGCTCACTGGCGCCATGGGAGCGGTGTACGCGGTTCAGCAAGGAACCCTCACCGTCGACGGCACCTTCAACATTCAGTTCAGCCTGGATGCGGCAATCATCTGTGTGATTGGTGGACTCGGTACCCTGTCAGGTCCGTTTATCGGAGCCATCATCATTTACTTTCTTCGCAAGTACTCGGCTGAGTACCAGAACTATGCCCTTCTTATTGAAGCCGTCGTTCTGGTCATCGTCGTGCGTTTCTTCCCGGCAGGAATCGTTGGACTCATTTCCAAAGGATTCCGGGCCATTGTTCATCGTCGCGCTGCTGCACAGAAATAAGAGGTCACCCGCGTGAGCGCCATTGACGAACACGGAATAAGTACTGTCACCATTTCGGGCCCAGAGGGGAATCTGCTCAACCCCGAGGTCATGTCTGCGGTCGACGCAGATCTTCGAGCCGCCGATGCAAATCCTGATGTTAAGGCAATTATCATCACGGGCGCGGGCGACACTTTTTGTGGCGGGCTGGATTTGGCAGGCATCCGTGCCGGTGGCGACCCCCTGGAATACGCGGCTTCGCTAGCCACCCTCCTCAAGGTTTTTCCGAAACTGACTAAACCGATTGCTGCCGTGGTAAACGGGGACGCGGTTGCCTCAGGCAGTTCAATCGCGGCCGCGTGCGACTATGCGGTCATTGCTGATCACGCACTCATCGGGAGCTATGAGGTCGCCGTCGGTGTGTGGCCGATGGTTGCGCAGGTCCCCTTGATTCACCGGATTGGTACCAAGCGCGCGATGGAAAACATCGGTAGTGGCAACCCGTTTACGGCACAACGCGCCTTCGAGGTCGGCTTGGTCAACGTCGTAACCACGACAGCCGGGCTGATGGATGCGGCTCGCGCGTGGCTGACCGAAGCTATCCGCGGCGGTGCGGCAAACGCCGGGCGCGTCTCGTTCTACGAACTTGCCGAGCTTGGCTACGACGAGGCGCTCGACGCCGCTCTTGAAAAATTCGCTGCACAGTTCCGAAAGTAAGGTCATGGCACTCATTCGTCTTGTTGAGATTGACGAGCTGACTGGAATTCCCCGCGAGGTTGCGGAGTCCGGTCTTGCTCAGTACGGCACACTGCTGAATACCTGGAAAGCAATCATGAATAAGCCGGATATGTTCGCGGCTTACTTACCGTTTTTGCGTCAGGTCGCCGGTCCCGGTGCGCTCGATCAGAAAATCAAAGACACCTCGGCTCTGCTCGTGGGGTATCTCAACAACGATCGCTACACGGTTAGCCATCGGGCTACGTCTGCTGGCAAAAACGGCGTCAGTGCCGATGAGATGCGGGCTGCCGTGGGTAGCGAATGGGACGGCTTTGACGAACGGATGCGCGCGGCGCTCATGTTTACACGTGAACTGACCCTCAATCCCCCGACGGTCTCTTACGAGGCACTTCCGCAAGCGGTCAGTGCTGAAACCCTCACGGCTGTCACACAGCATTTCAGCGACCCTGAACTTCTCGAGCTCGCGATGTCCGTGTCGATGTGGAACGCTCTTGCGCGATTCCACCGCGTTATGGGCTTTGAACTCGACATGCCTGAAGCCCCAGAAGGAGTAAATCCATAATGAGTACAGCAACCCGCGGAACCATGTCAGTCGACTGGGAACAGCGCGTCGACTTCGAACGTCTGCGCGAAGAGCGCCTGGCAAAGCTGAGGGCTCAGCTGGAGAAATCCGATTTGGGCGCTCTCCTCGCTTTTGACTTTGGCAACATCCGCTACATGACGGGCACCCACATCGGAACGTGGGCGATGGATAAGCTCATCCGCTTTGCTCTCATCACCCGCAACAGCGACCCCATCATCTGGGACTTCGGTTCGGCTGCCAAACACCACACACTCTTCAACCCCTGGCTGGGTAAGACCCATATGCATCAGGATGCTGATCCGCACGCACCTCACCACGACGCCGTTAAGCCACGTGCTGAGCACGGTTCGCGCGCGGGTATTTCCACCCTGCGTGGGGCTTTCCCGCCTGCCGCGGGAATCGCTGAGGGTGTTGCCGCAAAGATCAAGCGCGAGCTCGAAAAGTTTGGCGTGGCGAACGAACCGCTCGGTGTGGACGTACTCGAATTACCCATCCTGTTCGCGCTCCAGGCGGAAGGCATCGCCGTTGTTGACGGTCAGCAGACATTCTTGGAGGCGCGACGCATCAAGACCGGCGATGAAATCACGCTGTTGACAACGGCAGCTTCGATGGTTGACGCGGCCTACGAGAATCTCTACGAGTTTCTTCGCCCCGGTGTGCGCGAGAACGAGACGGTCGGTTTGGTCGCTAAGACGCTGTACGACCTTGGCTCGGAATATGTCGAAGGGGTCAACGCGATTTCCGGTGAACGTTGTTCGCCACACCCGCACGTGTTTTCTGATCGCCTTATTCGACCAGGTGACCCCGCATTCTTTGACATCCTGCACAGTTTCAATGGCTACCGCACGTGTTACTACCGCACATTCGCCGTTGGCTCTGCGAGCCCGGCTCAGGTAGACGCCTACAAGAAAGCTCGCGAGTACATGGACCTGGCTATCGCCTTGGTCAAGCCGGGAGCAACGACCGCAGACATTTGTGAGGTGTGGCCCACGGCGCAGGAGTTTGGATTCCCCGATGAGGAAGCCGCCTTCGCGTTGCAGTACGGCCACGGGGTGGGGCTCTCAATTTGGGAGAAGCCCATCTTCTCGCGTCTCACCTCGTTCGATCACCCTGAGGTGCTCGAGGAGGGCATGGTCTTTGCACTCGAAACGTACTGGCCAGCTGCCGATGGTCTGGGTGCCGCCCGTATCGAAGAAGAGGTCGTCGTGACGGCCACCGGCTGCGAGGTCATCACCAAGTTCCCGGCCGAGACACTCATGGTGGCTGGCGGACAGCGCTACTACTCGGTTGGTGGGCCGCTGTCGAACATCCGTGATTCGCAGTCGCACCTCAACACGCCTGAGGGTCGCGGCGAGGCCACGAAGTAGGTTCGAGGACTTCAGTCAGCTACGTCGCTAGGTCGTCGCGAACACCTCGGGGTGCTTTTCGAGTTCGAGTCGCGTGCGCCTGATGTGTCCGGCGAGGATGCGCTCGGCGTCGTCCGGGTCGTTGCGGCGAATCGCGTCGAGCAGGAGGCGGTGCTCCAGGTGTGTCATGTCGAGTCCGCTGCCGGTTCCACGCACGAGCTCCGAGTAGACCCGACGGTAGTGTTGCGTGGTGTTCCAGAGCTGCGTGATGATATCCGCGAGGGTGCCGGTCGGGCATCCACTGTAGGTCAATTCGTGAAAACGCCGATCAAGCGCGATGAATTCGCCAACCTCGGCGACGGATTCCATCTGCGTGAGAAGTTCGTCGAGCTGGGCAAACGTGTCAGCTGTGAGAGCAGGCATGCTCTGACGCAAAAGGAGTGGCTCGATGCGCTCGCGAATTGAGTACTGCTCGGCGCACTCCTCCATGGTGAGGCTCGACACCCACGCGCCCTGATTCGACACCATGGTCACGAGCCCGTCAGTGACGAGGATGCGCAACGCCTCCCGCACGGGGATGCGACTTGCCCCAAACTCATCCGCTAGTTCTTCTTGCCTGATGCGTTCGCCGGGAGCGAGTTCGCCGCCGAGGATTTGCGCGCGCAATCGATCGGCGATGCGGTGACTGGCGACTGCGGATTCTTGGGTCATGGTGTGATGCGGCTTGTGTCTTGGGCTCGGAAGAAGCTACTTCTCAGGGTACGCGGGATGCCACAGGGTCACCGGCGAGAGCGTCTCGTAGGCTTTGCCGTTCGGGAAGCTCACCAGTTCGAACTGCTGACCCCACGGACTGAGAAAGTACACCCAGCGCTGTCCTTCTGAAGCGGCTGAGCTGGCGGTCGGCTCACCAAGTATCCGAACGTTTTTAGAGCGGAGGTAGGTCACCGCGGCGTCAAGGTCGTCCACGTAAAAAGCGATGTGGTGGCCACCCACGTCAGAATTGGCGGGTTCGGTGCGAACCTGGTTGGGGGATTCAAACTCAAACACCTCGAAATTCGGGCCGAAGTGGCATCGGTAAAACCGCAGTTCTTTAAGCACGCTGCGCGGATGGATGTTGAGGTGCTCGGCAAACCAGTCGTCATCTCGAACCCAGGGACCGAGTTTGTAGACAAACTCGCATCCGATTGTGACGACGAAGAACTCGTGCGCTTCGTTGATGTCGGGAACGGTGAATCCGATGTGCTCCGCACCGCGGAGGCCGGGAATTCCTCTACTCATGTATCCATTATTAAGTGTTTACGCATATTTGTCGACGTATTTGAGAAATATCACTTGTAAATGGATACATTTTTTCGTTAGAGTGTGAGGGCACCGTGAGTTGTGACCGACACTGGTCTGCACAAAGGAGTACGCAACGTGCCACAGATGACGAAACTTGAACCGGGTTCACCGTGGGTAAAACTGACGACCACGCGCGCGGATTACCAGGCCGCTGATCCCGCACTTCTCATGACCATGCTCGGGCAGATGCATCTCATCCGTGCGTTTGAAGAATCGTTGCTGGAGCTCGCGGGCGAAAACCTCGTGCACGGGCCGGCGCACTCGTCCATCGGTCAAGAAGGTGGAGCAGTCGGGTCGTGCGTGGGATTGAGACCGTCTGACGCGGTAAACGGCACGCACCGGGGACACCACCAGTTCTTGGCAAAAGCGCTTGCCTACGTGAAGCAGGATGGGTACACCGTCGATCAGCTTGTCACTGAACCGGTTCAGGCCCTTCTCCAGCGCACCTTGGCTGAAATTCTAGGTCTTGAGCAGGGATTCTCGCGTGGACGCGGTGGCTCGATGCACCTCCAGTGGCTCGAGGCGGGTGCGCTCGGCACCAATGCCATCGTTGGTGGCGGGGTTCCGCTCGCGGCCGGAAATGCCTGGTCGCAAAAGCACGCGGGCACGACAGATCTATCCATCACCTACTTTGGCGATGGCGCCACGAACATTGGCTCCGTGCTTGAAACGATGAACCTCGCTTCCGCCTGGCACCTACCCCTGTGCTTCTTCATCGAAAACAACCGCTACGCGGTCTCCACAAACGTCGACGAGGTGACCAACGAAACGCGGCTCTCCGCTCGTGCTCTGGGATTCAATTTTCCCTCGTGGCAGGTGGATGGAATGGATCCCCTCGCGGTGTACTTGGCGACCGAGCAGGCATCCGAGTACATGCGTTCTGGCCGCGGCCCCGCACTCGTTGAGGCCGAGGTCTATCGTTTCTTCCACCAGAACGGCCCCTACCCGGGAAGTGCATTTGGTTACCGCACCAAAGAGGAAGAAAAAGAGTGGATTGCTCGTGACCCGCTCACCCGACTTGCTCACGAGATGAAAGAACGTGGCCTCCTGAGCGATGAGCAGGTAGCCGGAATTCGAGCTCAAGCTCAGGCTGCGATGAAGCAGGCCGTGGATGCCCTCGTCGAGGCTGACCCACAGGGTGCCTCAGGGGTTCGTCGCATTCGCCCCGAGCGGTGGCCTGACCCGGCGTTCGTGGACGTGGGCATTCGCGGCGATCTCTCCGAAATCGCTGGTGCCCACACACTCGAAGAAGCAACGTACACGGGAGCCGTGACCGAGGTGAAGTTCATCGACGCAGTCGCCGCCGTCATGGACCGCAACATGGAGCGCAACGAGCAGATCGTCGTCATGGGCGAGGATGTCCACCGGCTTAAGGGCGGAACCAACGGTGCGACGAAGGGCCTTTCCGAGAAATACCCATCCCGCGTTCTTGGCACCCCCATCAGCGAAAATGCGTTCTCGGGCCTAGCCTGTGGGATCGCGTCGGATGGACGCTTCCGCCCGGTTGTCGAGTTCATGTACCCCGACTTTTTGTGGGTCGCTGCCGATCAGCTCTTCAACCAGATCGGTAAGGCGCGTCACATGTTCGGTGGCACCAACAACATGCCACTCGTCTTGCGTTCTAAGGTGGCGATGGGCTCGGGATACGGGTCACAGCACCTCATGGACCCGGCGGGCATCATGGTGACTAATCCGGGATGGCGCGTGGTTGCCGCATCCACCCCGTTTGACTACATCGGACTGATGAATACCGCGCTCGCACTCAACGACCCGGTCTTCGTGATTGAGCACATCGATGTGTATGGTCGGTCGGGGAACATTCCGGCGGATGACCTCGACTACCAGCTGCCATTCGGCAAGGCAGCAGTGCGTCGGTCCGGAAAGGATGTCACGGTTCTCACCTATCTGTCGATGGTGAACCACAGCCTCGAAGCGACGGAACAGACGGGAATTGATGCCGAGGTCATCGACCTCCGCTGGCTCGACAAGGCAAGCATCGATTGGCAGACAATCGGAGAGTCAATCATGAAAACGAACTCCGTGCTCATCGTCGAACAGGGTGCGCAAGGCACCTCGTATGGTGGGTGGCTCGCCGATGAAATTCAACGCCGTTACTTCGATTACCTGGATCAGCCGGTTCAGCGCGTAACGGGAGCGGAGTCGTCACCGAGCATTTCGAAGGTGCTCGAACGCGCCGCGATGGCCAAAACCGAGGAAGTCGTTGAGGGACTCAAGCGCACGATGGCGAATGTGGGGGACAAGTAATGGCTACCGTCGTTCGTATGCCTAGCGTGCTCGCGGGTGCTTCGGAAGCGGCCATCAATAAGTGGCTTGTCGCCGAGGGCGCTGCCGTGGTTAGTGGCGAGCCTTTCGCCGAATTGGAGACGGAGAAAGCGGTCGTTGAGTACAACGCCGAAATCGACGGAACCTTAGGCCGCATCATTGTTGCCGAAGGAGCCACAGCAGTCATTGGTGAACCGATTGCCGTGGTGATTTCTGCGGGAGAAACCGACGCGGACATTGATAAAGCCTTGGCTGATGCGGGTGTTGCCGGTGCGGGTGCTGCCAGTGCCGGTCCTGCCAGTTCCGCTGGTGCTATGACCGATGCTGGCCATTCAGGCGAGAATGTTCCGTCCGTCGTGGCCTCAGCACCTGCTCCTGCGGCCGTGGAGGTTGAGACTGTGACTTCCGCACACCGCGAGGGACGCCTCTTTGCCTCACCTCTGGCTCGCAAGCTCGCCAAGGAACGCGGACTCGACCTTGCCACCGTGCAGGGAAGCGGCCCCGGCGGCCGAATTGTCCGCCGGGACATCGACTCGGCACCGGTGCAAGCCACGCGCACGAGCTCGCCATCCCTCGCGGCTGGTACTCGCGCTGGTACCTCAGCAGAGAACGTGATTACGGAGGTTCCCCTTACGGGTATGCGCAAAGCAATCGCGCGCCGGCTCACCGAGAGTAAGACAACTGTTCCGCACTTCTACCTCACCGCCGAGTGCCGCGTGGATGCGCTCCTCGACTTGAGAGCTCAGATCAACGCAACCGGCGACATCAAGGTTTCGGTCAACGACTTCGTTGTGCTGGCAGTCGCCAAGGCATTCCTCGATGTGCCCGAAGCCAACGTGACATGGGGCGAGACCGTTCTGAGACAGCATTCGCGGGTGGATATTTCGATCGCGGTGTCAACGGACGGAGGTCTCGTGACGCCGGTGTTGCGCGATGCGGCCAACAAATCGCTCAGTCAGGTGCACGACGAGGTTGCTGACCTGGCAGCCCGCGGGCGAGACAAGAAACTCAAGCAGGAAGAACTCGAGGGCGGCGCATTCTCAATATCGAACCTCGGCATGTACGGAACGAAAGAGTTTGCGGCTATTTTGAATCCGCCTCAGTCGGGCATCCTCGCGGTTGGTGCTGCTCTGCCACAGCCGGTTGTCGAGGATGGCCAGCTCGCCATCGCCACGGTGATGTCGTGCACTCTGTCGGCAGATCACCGCGCCATCGACGGAGCTCTCGCAGCGCAATGGCTCGCAGCATTCCAGAAGCGGATCGAGAACCCGGTTACGCTCCTCATCTAGTGCCGCGGTCGCGCTAAACGAGTAGCTGATGCTTGGCGAGATCGCGGTAGAGGGGTGTGCTCTTGACGAGTTCGGAGTGCGTACCAATGCCGACAATCTTGCCGCCATCGAGAACCACGATTTGATCGCAGTCCACCACGGTGGAAAGCCGGTGGGCGATGATGAGGAGGGTGCGATCTACCGCGACCTTGTCGATTGCCTCGCGCATGAGTTGCTCGTTGGCTCCGTCCAAGCTGGAGGTTGACTCATCCAGCAGCAGGATGGGTGGGGCGGCGAGCAGTGCCCGCGCAATGGCCAGGCGTTGACGCTCGCCTCCGGAGAGCATGATGCCGTCCTCGCCGACCGGGGCGTCGAGGCCCAGCGAGTTACGGTCCAAGACCGCGCCCAGATTGACGTGATGCAACACCTCGATGCACTCCGCGTCACTCGCGTCAGCCGCACTGAGCAGGAGGTTGTCACGCAGAGTGCCGGCGAGGACCGGCGCATCCTGTTCGACGTAGCCGATTTGGTGGCGAAGGTCCGCGCGGTCGAGCGCGCGAAGGTCAATACCGCCGAGACGAATAACGCCCGAAGCCGGGTCGTAGAAGCGCTCAATGAGGCTGAGCAGGGTCGACTTGCCAGACCCACTCGGTCCCACCAGCGCGGTGCGCTGACCGTGTTTAATGGTGAAACTCACTCCGTCGAGGATGATTGGCGCCGGCTCTGTAGGCTCGTCGGGGATGTCGACGGGCTTGACATCTTTCGCGTCTTTGGTTGACTCGTCATCTTCAATGGGTTTTTTGGCGAGGGGATAGGAAAAAACGACATTCTCGAATGCCAGCGCGATCGTTGACTCGTGTAGCGCCTTTTTAGCCATGTCGCCAGTGCCAGCGAGCGGCATGACTTCGCGGTCGGTTTCGCCTTCGCTGGGAAGCGCGATGATTTCCTGGATGCGACCCAAGGCACCCAGCGCGGCATTGACCGAGGTGATGGCGCCGAAAGCTTGGCCGAGCGGCATGATCATCATGAACAAGAACAAAATGAACGAGACGAGGGATGCCACCGTGATGGCACCAGACGCGACTCGAAAACCACCGACACCGAGAACGGTCAGGAACGCCACCTGCATGGCGACGCCCGCAACCGGAACGACGAGGGCGGAGATTTTTGCCACCTTGACACCCATGCGCCACGCTCCACGGGCCTCGTCTTCGACGGTAGCGATTTCGCGTGAGGTGGCGTTGGATGCGCGTACCGTGCGCACCGAGCTGATGGCTCGTTCGACCGAAGCGGCCAGCTCGCCGACCTTCGCTTGCGCCTTACGGCTCGCCACCCGAATGCGCCGCGAGAGGATCGTGACGATGGTGACGGCAAGGAACACGACGAACACCGTCAGGCCGAGCAGCACCGGGTCGATGATCGCCATCGCGATGATGGCTCCCACGAAGGTGAGCGAGCCACCGATGGCTTCGACGAGTCCTTGGGTGAGGACCGCACGAAGCAGGGTGGTGTCCGAGCCGACCCGCGAGACGAGGTCACCCGTGCGGCGCGTGTCGAATTCCGAGATCGGGAGGTTGAGCATCCGTCGCACCAGCTGACGACGCGAGGAGAGGACCACGCCCTCACCGGTTCGTTGCAGGAGGTAGTGCTGAAAGCCCGAGATGAGGGCTGAGGCGACCACGAGTCCGATGAGGAGGTACAGGATGATGCCGAGATCCTTCTCTGCGCCAACGGCAGAAATCACCTGGCTGACGAGGAGAGGTTGAGCGAGCGAGGCTGCGGCACCAATGATGCTGAGCACGATAACGAAGGAGAGAACCTTTTTATGCTCAAGCAAGTAGGGCATCAACTGCCCGAACGTGGCCTTTTTAGCGGTGGGCGAGCTTTGTGCACCTCGAGACGCGCGACCGCGTCCAAAACCCATACTCATCGGGTGGGAGCTTTACCACGCAACAGCGACGATGACGTTGGCGAGAGTGAGTCCTCCGATGGCCCACAGCGCCCACGAGGGTGCGGGTACACGCTTGCGGAAGACCAGCGCCAGCACGTAAACCACGACGGCCACCGAGAGCTTGACCGCTACTTTGGCGTTGTTGACCTCTTCACCCTCAACCAGGTGCGCCGAGTAAATGCCCACCAGAGCAATACCGGTGATCAACTGGAGCAGGGCTCCGTCGAGCATGCCTCGCATGACACGACCCTGACCGCGCACGACGTCTTTGATTTCGACAAGGAAGGAGCCGAGCAAGTACGCCAGACCGATGAAGTGAAGGATGACAAGAATTGTTGCGACGATAGCCATGCTTACAGCCTACGCGTGCGTGAGAGAACGAATCGTCAGCGCGGCGTGGATTGCCGCCGTGGCCGCCTCAGCACCCTTGTCTTCTTTCGAGTTGGGGAGTCCCGCACGATCGAGCCCCTGCTGCTCGTCGTCGAGTGTGAGCACGCCAAAACCGACCGCTTTTCCGCTGTCGAGGCTCACGTGAAGCAAGCCGCTCGTCGCTGCATCAGACACGAACTCGAAGTGGGGCGTCCCACCGCGGATGATGACGCCTAAAGCCACCACGGCGTCGGCACCGGCATCCAAGGCGGCTTTGCTCACAAGAGGCAACTCAAAAGACCCGGCACACCTCACGAGCGTGTGGGTGGCGCCGGCAGCGTCGAGCACGCGTTGAGCGCCGGCAATCATCGCCTCGGTAATCACCTCGTGCCACTGACCGGCGACGATGGTGACGTTGAGCCCCGAGGCGTCGACATCAATGAGGGGGGAGCCGTGTCCGGCCATGTAAATCTCTCTTTCAGGTCAGTGCGGAACGTGAAAACGCCGCGGTTACAGGCTGTTGAGTGCTTCGAGCACCGGCAACTGCCCGGGAATCTGATGTCCCATGCGGTCGCGCTTTGCATTGAGGTAACCCGCATTGAACTCGCCGAGACCCACGATGAGCGGAACGAGACCCGACACGTGGATGCCGTACTCCTCCAGCTGACGCTTCTTCTCCGGGTTGTTGCTGAGTAGACGAACCGACGTGATGCCAAGGTCATCGAGGATGCGCGCTGCCGCGACATAGTCGCGCGCGTCGGCGGGGAGTCCGAGCGCAAGGTTCGCGTCGAGCGTATCCATGCCGTCCTCTTGCAGGCGGTAGGCCTTGAATTTGTTGACCAATCCAATACCGCGCCCCTCCTGACCCCGCAGGTACAGAACCACGCCACCCTCGCGGGTGATCATGCGCAGAGCCTCGTCGAGCTGGGGGCCACACTCACACTTGAGGCTGCCGAGAGCTTCTCCGGTGAGGCACTCAGAGTGCACGCGCACGAGCACGTTGTCCGGGCCGGGGTTGCCGGCGATGATGGCGACGTGGTCGGCACCGGTTGCACGGTCCCGGTAACCGCGCATGGTGAGCATGCCGAACTCGGTGGGGACGTGAGTTTCAACCTCGAAGGCAACGCGGTGCGCATCCGTTTCTTCGGAGGTGCGCTCGGGGAGCGGGTTCGCCGTGAGGTACTCGACGAGTGCCGCAACCGTGGTGACCGGGATCCCGTCGCGCTCGCCGAGTTCGAGGAGTCCGGGCATGCGCATCATGTCGCCATCTTCGGCGACAATCTCGGCAATGATAGCCACCGGGGAGAGACCGGCAAGGCGCATCAGGTCAACCGCTGCCTCGGTGTGGCCACCGCGTTCGAGCACGCCGCCATCAACGGCGCGAAGCGGGAGGATGTGGCCTGGGCGGATGAGGTCGTGGGAGGTTGCAGTCGGGTCTGCGAGCACGTTTGCGGTGCGTGCCCGATCTGTGGCGCTAATGCCCGTGGTGGTGCCCACCTTGGCGTCAACGGTGATGGTGTACGCCGTGGTGCGGGTGTCTTCCGAGTGTTCCACCATGATTGGCAGATTCAGTCGGTCGGCAAAATCGCGGGGCATCGGGGCGCAGAGCAGTCCGGATGAGTTGCGCACGATCCAGGCAATGGACTCTTTAGTGGCGAGTTCGGCCGAGACGATGGCGTCGCCCTCGTTTTCGCGACCCTCGTCGTCGGCGACCAAAACGACCTTGCCAGCCTGAATCGCGGCAATTACTTCGGGGATTGGTGTGAGGCTCATGCGAGACCTTCTTTCGTGTGGAATGCGAGCATTCGTTCTACGTGACGAGCGACAATATCCGTTTCGATATTGACGCGATCGCCGGCAACGCGGGCACCGAGGGTGGTGACCACGAGAGTTTCGGGGATGAGGGAGACTTCGAACCACTGCTGTGGTGCATCCACCTCGCTGATGGCGCTGATGGTGAGGGAGGTTCCATCAACGGTGATGGAGCCTTTGTCGACGAGTAGGGGTGCATGCTCCCGGTCAATCGCGAACCGAATCACGCGCCAGTCGCCGCTTTGGCGAGTTTCGAGCACGGTAGCCGTTCCGTCGACGTGCCCCTGCACGATGTGCCCACCAAGGCGCGAGCCGAGCGCGGCTGCGCGCTCGAGATTGACCTTGCGACCGACGGCAACGTCGTCGAGCGTCGACATGACGATTGATTGCCCCATGACATCGGCGGTGAAGGTGTCTGCCGTCTTGTCGATGACGGTGAGACACACGCCACTGACCGCGATGGATGCCCCGTGAGTCGCGTCACTGACCACGAGAGGTCCGCGCACGGTCAGCCGGAGGCCATCGTCAGTCGGCGTGACGGCGGTAATTTCGCCAAGTTCTTCAATGAGTCCGGTAAACATTTAGTTATCTCCTCGGGGGATGCGGGGTTGAGCGGTGATGAGTACGTCGTCGCCGAGACGTTCGACGGTGTCGATGTCGAGGTCGATGCTTTCGGACAGGGTTTCCACGCCGACGTTGGTGATTGCGTGCCGGGAACCGCCGAGGATGAGTGGCGCCAGAAAGACGTAGAAGCGGTCGACCACACCGGCGGCAATGAAGGCGCTCGCCAGGGTGGGGCCACCCTCGACGTACACCGAGCGAATTCCTCGGGCGTGAAGCTGAGTGAGAGCCTCGCGAACATCGCGCGTGCCGGTAATCACGGCTTCCTTGGGATGTTGGCGAATGAGTGCGTCAGCGGGCGTGGCGCGCTCGCCGATGACGACCGGAATCGGCTGGCGCACGTGCAGGTCACCGTTGGGGCGGCGTGCGGTCAGAGACGGGTTATCCGCGAGTACGGTGCCGGTTCCGACGATGATCGCGTCAGCGGCAGCGCGCTGCTCGTGAACGCGCTCGCGTGATACCGGTCCTGAGATCCACTGGCTTGTTCCGTCGTTGGCGGCGGCTCGGGAGTCGAGGCTTCCGGCCCACTTGACCGTGACGTGCGGTCGGCCGAGCCTGGCCGCGGTGAGCCACGAAGACTGGTGAGCTTCAATCTCGTCGACACACACGCCACCAATGACCTCAATACCGGCGGCACGCAGACGCTCGGCTCCTCCGCCGGAGGATGGACCGGGGTCGCTGACTCCGAAGACGACCCGTGCGACGCCCGCGGTTATCAGGGCGTCGACGCAGGGTCCGGTTTTGCCCGTGTGATTGCATGGCTCGAGCGTCACGACCATCGTGGCGCCTTTCATGTCTTCGGGTGAAACTTTGCTGAGGGCATCCACTTCGGCATGTGGCGTGCCGCTTCCCATGTGCCACCCCTCGGCGATGACGTTGCCTGATGAGTCGAGGGCGACCGCGCCGACCTGTGGGTTGAGCCCCTCAGAGGGGCCGTGGGTAGCAAGCTCGAGGGCGCGACGCATGACGGGGGCATAGTCGGTGTGCGCGTCGTTCGAAAGTTGAACCACCGGGACCCTCCTGCTCGTTTCTCGTCGTGATGAAACGGCTCCGGGTCGACAGGTGCGCGAACAACTGCCACGCGATGTGCCGTCGCTACCCACAAAGTGGGTGCGCGCGGTTCACCGCGTTCGCGTCTTCTCCCATCCGGACTTTAACCGTCGGTGCTGGAATTTCACCAGCTCAACCGGATTGTTTCCTCTAACGAGTTCACTCACCGGGTCGCGGACTATAACCGCCGGCTCAGATTTTCACTGACCCCGAAGCGCGTTGCTTACGTTAATGAGTCTAAGCACAGATTTATTCCTGCGCTAGTCAACTCGATAATGGAAACTGTATGAACTCGTCACAGAACTCGTCACAGAACTCGGCCGCGCAGGCGCTCGCCACCCTTGAAGCGCTCGCCCAACAGTCCCGAGCCGCGCACTCTGCGCGCTTTTTTAAAACAGGGCCGGGTGAATACGGCGAGGGTGACGTGTTTTGGGGAATACCTGTGCCGCGCATCCGGGACGTCGCTCGCCAGTATCGTGATCTGCCTTCTGGTGAGGTGAGCGTGCTGTTTGCGCACCCCGTGCACGAGGTGCGTGTTCTTGCCGTCGTCATCATCACCAACCAGTTCGGGCGCTTGCGCGGTGCCGCTGAGCGCGAGGCCGCCTTCGACTTTTATGTCAACGCGGTCCGGGCGGGTTACGTCAACAACTGGGACCTCATCGACATCAGTGCACCAACTTTTGGGGCGTTTCTCGTTGACCAGGTGCGCACGACCGCGTCTGATGCCAGCGGTGAACGGCTACTTCGCGCGCTGGCCGTGGCCGAGTCGATGTGGGAACGGCGATTGGCGGTTTTGCTCACCTTTGCGTTTATTCGCGTTGGAGAATTCGGGTACACGCTTGAGCTTGCGGCAACTCTGCTGGGCGACAAGCAAGATCTCATGCATAAAGCCGTCGGATGGATGCTCCGCGAAGTGGGCAAGCGTGACGTCGACGTATTGCGCGCCTTTCTCGAGGAGCACGTGCGCCAGATGCCGCGCACCACCCTGCGCTATGCGATCGAGAAGTTTGACGAGGTCGAGCGGAAGGCGTGGTTGCGGAAATAGTTCGCGGGAGGGCGCCGTTGGCCGAGCGTGTCGAGGCCGGGATTTCGACAGGCTCAATCGGCGAGGTTGCTTCGTTGGCCGAGCGTGTCGAGGCTGGGATTTCGACAGGCTCAATCGGCGAGGTTGCCTCGTTGGCCGAGCGTGTCGAGGCCGGGATTTCGACAAGCTCAATCCGCGAGGACTTCGTCAATCCGCGAGGCGGCTAACGCCCGAGGAAACCGACCCGCTCGTAGACCCGCGCCAGCGTGGCGTCGGCAACGGCGGATGCCCGCTCAGCGGCCGCAGCGAGTATGCGGTCGAGTTCGGCCGGGTCGGAGAGAAGCTCGAGGGTGCGCTGGCGAATCGGGGCGAAGCTTTCGGTGACGACTTCGGCAAGGCCTTTTTTCAGGTCGCCGTAGCCGCGCCCGGCATACTCAGCCACCAGGTCGTCAACGCTTCGACCCGCGAGCACGGAGTAGATGGTCAGTAAGTTGGCCACACCGGGCTTGGCCTCGCGGTCGAAGCGAATCTCGCCGTCGGCATCGGTTACCGCACGCATAACCTTCTTTGCGGTGACTGCCGGGTCGTCGAGTATTTTCAGCAGACCGGCTTCGGTCTCGGCCGACTTCGACATCTTCGCGGTCGGATTCTGCAGGTCGAAAATTTTTGCCGTCTCTTTGACGATGTAGCCCTCGGGCACGGTAAAAGTTTCGCCGAACCGAGTGTTGAACCGCATTGCCAAGTCGCGGGTGAGCTCGAGGTGCTGCCGCTGATCTTCACCAACCGGAACGATGTTGGCCTGATACGCCAAGATGTCGGCGGCCATCAAAATCGGATAGGTAAACAGTCCGACGCTTGACGCATCCGCGCCCTGTTTTGACGACTTGTCTTTGAACTGGGTCATGCGACTGGCCTCACCGAAACCGGTGATGGTCGACAACACCCACATCAACTGGGCGTGCGCCGGAACATGCGATTGGATGAACAGCGTGCTCTTTGCCGGGTCAATGCCGGCGGCGATGTACTGCGCAGCGGTGGAGCGGGTGCGCTCACGAAGGTCTGATGGGTCTTGCGGGACCGTGATGGCGTGCAGGTCAACCACGCAGAAAAACGCGTCGAATTCTTCTTGCATGCCCACCCAGTTGCTGAGCGCTCCGATGTAGTTGCCGAGGTGAAGCGAGTCGCTCGATGGCTGCATGCCAGAGAGCAGGATGGGCTTGGGCATTCCTCAAGTTTAGAGCGCGTAGTCGACGACGACGGGTGCGTGGTCGCTCCATCGCGTGTCGTAAGACGCTGCTCGATCAATCGTGTAGCCCGAGGCGACTGCGGCCAGAGCAGGTGTGGCGAGGTGGTAGTCGATGCGCCAGCCAGCATCCGTATCAAAGGCCTGACCACGGAAGGACCACCACGTGTAGGGGCCAGCCACGTCGCCTGCCGCCTGGCGCCCGATATCGACCCAGCCGAGACCGGTTCCCGTGGTGCCATCGGCGAGTTCGAGACTCTCACCGGCCGCACCCATGAAGCGATCGAAGTAGGCACGCTCGCGTGGCAAGAAGCCTGCGTTCTTGACGTTGCCCTTCCAATTTTTGATGTCGAGCTCGGTGTGCCCCACGTTGAGGTCGCCAACTACCAGCGCGTAGGGCGTGTGTGCGGCTATCTCCGGCATGCGCTCAGCCATCCCGTCGAGAAATTTGTACTTCTCCACCTGCTTCGGGGTGTCGGCCTCACCGGAGTGGACGTACGTGCTGACCACGGTGAGAATCTTGTCGCCGTCTTTCGAGGCGATGCGGTAATCAGCCTCCAGCCAGCGGCCGGCAGAATCGAAATCGTCGGCACCGATGGCAACGCGGTGGATTTCCGCGCTGTGCCTGCTGGCGAGTGCCACTCCCGCGCGACCTTTCGCGCTGGCCTCGTCGTGCAGAACGTTCCAGTCGGGGCCGAGCAGACCGGTCAGGTCGTCTGTGGATGCCCGAACCTCTTGCAGTGCCAAAATGTCGACGCCACGGGCATCCAACCACTCACCCATGCCCTTGCGATAGGCAGCCCGAATGCCGTTGACGTTGACCGTGGCGATGCGAAGAGTCATGGTGCCAGTCTAAGAGCGCCGCGAGGAGCCCCGCGTGGGTCTGGATTGCCGCGATGCACGGTGGCGTAATGCGCGCGGAAGGCGACCCCGCAGCGCATCACTCGCGGAGGGAAAAACCCATCCCGTGTCAACCGGGTCGATGCCCCGTTCGCGCATGCTGGTGGCAATCCAGGCCGCCGTGAGCAGAAAAACGCGGCTGGTGAGGTTGAACCAGATCAAGAGACCGATGAACACGGCAACACTGGCGAAGAGTGGGTTGCGTGTGGCGCCGCCGAGAAGCGCGCCGCCGGCGATTTTCATCGCCCCGAGAAGTGTGCCGCCGAGTAAGGCGCCTTGCCAGAGGTCGCTGTGCGGAATTTGCACTCCGGACAGCACGCGAAGCATGAGCGCGAGAGTCGCCGTGTCGAGCGCCAACACGAGAAGTGCCGAGAGGATTCGCGCCAGCACATCAAGGGTCGAGCCGAGCTGCTCGGTCACGCCCAGAGCGGCCAGGAGTCCGCTGAGGATTCCCGTCGTGAACACGCTGAGGATGGCCGCGATGAGGACGAGCAACCCGTAGGTCACGGCCAGCGCGAAATCCCACACTTTGAGCAACACGGCATTGAGGGAGGGACGGGCAAGACCGAACATGCGATGAATGGCGACGCGCGCGTAGTCCATCCAACTGATCGCCGTCCAGATGAGAAAGAGAACAGCGACGATGCCGGTCCAGCTCAAGGTGCGATTGGAGAGGAGCGTGTCGGGATCGATAAATCCGTTCTTGCTAATCAGCCCCGGTATTTGCAGATTGATGAAGTCGATGATTGCTTGACGCAGGCGTGGCGCGTTTCCCAGCCAGATGCTCATCACCGAGAAGCTCACCCAGATTCCGGCGAAGACGGCAAAAAGCGCTTGAAAACTCATCCCCGCGGCAGAGAGATTTCCACCGTTCTGCGAGTACATTCGGTACACGCGAACGGGTTTCAGCTCCTGCACCCACGTGACGACTCTTCTCACAGAGCCAATCTTAGGGGCGGGTTCGGGCGAGGCTAGCTGGCGTCGAGGTCGGTGGCGAGCATGGTTGCCAGCTCGTCGGCTACAGCCTCGGCGTTGTCGCCCTCGACGCTCAACACAAGTGTTTCTGCGTGTCCTAACCCGAGGGCAAGTACCGAGAGGATGCTTGCCGCGTTAGCACTTTCACCGGTGGGCTTGGCGATGATGACCGTGTGGGCAGAAGCCGCCACTGCCTGAACGAACAGGCTTGCCGGCCGAGCGTGAAGTCCGACGCTCGAACCCACGGTGACTGTTCTCTCTGCGTGAGGCAACGGTACTTCCTTAGCTCGTTCCAAAATGTTGTGCCGAGAAGTTGTGGGGGAGGCTCGGGGCCACGATGCCAATAACTACTCGTCGATTTCCTCGGTCATGATTGACGCGACTGAGGATGCACTGCCCGCTTCCCGCAGTGATTCGCGGAAGTCCTCGTGCACAAGGCGCCTCGCCAACGACGCGAGGATGTGCAGGTGCTTGTCGCCAGCGCCCTCGGGTGCGGCGATGAGAAAGATGAGTTGGGCTGGTCCGTCGTGGGCTCCAAAGTCCACCCCGTCGGGGCTGATGCCGACGGCAACCGAGGGGATGGTGACGTGAGCCGACCGCGCGTGCGGGATGCCAATACCTCCGGGCAGTCCTGTGGCCATTTGTTCTTCGCGCGCACGCACATCCTCGAGGAAACCGTCGATGTCGGTGACGCGCCCTGCTGCGACCAGCCGCTGCGCGAGTTGCGTGGTCGCGTCGTCTTTGCTGTGAGCAACCAGATCGACGATGACCAGGTCCTCAGTGGTAAGTGCGATGTTCTCGCTCATCGTTACAGTTCCTCTACTCGGGTGGTTGGATCAGGTGACTCCAGCACACTCACCAGATTAATAGTGATATCGCCCGGACCGGGAACCGTTGTTCCAGGTAGTCGAACGCACGCTGAGCCCCACGCTACTGCTGTGGACACCATAAGTCGACGCGACGCATCAGAATCGAGATGTTCTACTTCCGCTTGCTGGTAAGCGCTCAAGTAGCCAGCCAGGCACGAATCACCCGCACCAACCGTGCCATCGACCGTGACCGGCGCGTGTCCAGCCCACAGTGTGTCGTGATCCGTCACGAGAAGAGCCCCGTGTTCACCCAGGCTGACAAGAATTGCCGCCCCGCTGTCACGCAGGAGACTGTGCGCGAATGTGGTCACGTCGCCCACGGTGGGCAAGGGGTGACCGGCGAGCTCTTCGAGCTCCTCGTGGTTGGGCTTGAGCAAGTCGGCAACACCGGCGTGAGCCACGTCGCTCAGCGCGTTTCCCGAAGTGTCGATAGCAACGCGAACGCCGAGCGAGTGGGCGACCTCGGCGAGTTCACGGTAGAGGCGCGAATCGAGACCTAAGGGCAGGCTTCCGCCCATCACCAACCACGCAGGCTTGCTCGCCAGCACCGATTCCACCGTGGCGACGAGAGCTGCATGCTCGTGTGGTGTGAGTCGCGGTCCCGGCTCGTTGACCGTGGTGGTCTGGCCATTCGCCTGTTCGATGATCATATTCGTGCGAATTTCGGCCGCAATGGGCGAGCTGAGAGTATCGATGCCTTCCGCGTTGAGCGCCAACTCGAGCCATCTGCCACTGACCGGGTCGGCCGGGAAAATCGCTGCGGTGTCGACCCCGTTCTTTGCCAGTGCCCGAGAGACATTGATGCCCTTTCCCGCCGGGTCTGTGCACTTTGAGACCGCGCGGTTGACCTCATCCGGATGGAATTCGGGAACGTCAAGTGTGACGTCGATACTCGGGTTCGCGGTGAGGGTAACAATCATGCATTCACCATATCGACGTGTGCTGGACAAAGTCGTCACGCGTGTGCTCGGCGCGATACCCTTCAGTCGAGGACGAAAACACCGAGTGACCCGTGGCGCACGTCGTGGGGTTTCTCGAGGTGTCGTTGTCGGGTGGCAGCAAGGAGTCGTTGATGACCGAACTTCGCGGAATCGGTATTGGTCGCGGTATCGCCGCCGGGCCAGTGCGTCGCATGCCTGACCCGTTGCCGATTCCCGAGGACGAGGAATTCACCGGCGACGCGGATGCGGCCATCGCACAGGCACAAGCCGCTCTCGACGAGGTTGCCACATGGCTTACAGAGCAGGGCGCGATCAGTGGTGGCGATGCGCAGGGGATTCTCGAGGCTCAGGCCTTGATGGCCAGGGACCCTGAACTCACCAAGGATGTTGCGACTCGAATCACCTCTGGTGCGTCGCCCGAACGCGCCGTTTATGACGCGTGCCTGGCGCACCAACGACTGTTGGAAGGCATAGGTGGCTACCTGAGTGAGCGTGCCGCTGATGTCGCCGATGTCTCGGCCCGCGCGCGTGCGGTTCTCCGCGGCGTTCCCGCGCCCGGAGTTCCGGAGTCGGATGAGCCGTTTATTCTCGTGGCCACGGACTTGTCCCCGGCCGACACCGCTCGACTGGATTTCTCGCAGGTTCATGCACTGGTGACCCGCGACGGCGGGCCGACCTCGCACACCGCGATTGTGTCGCGCGCCAAAGGCATCCCCGCGATTGTTGGTGTGAATGGCGCCGATACGCTCTCTGACGGCGATCTTGTCATCGTCGATGCCGGGGCCGGCGTGGTGCGCGTTGCGGCGACTGAGGATGACATTGCGGCAGCTCAGGTTGCCCGCGATGCATGGTTAGCCTCTGCTGGGTCGCTCACCACGGCGACTCATGCCGGTGGTGCGCTCAAGGATGGTTTCGCTGTGTCGTTGCTGGCCAACCTTGGCTCGGTGAGCGAGGTTGCCGAGGCGGTGGCACTCGGGGCGGAGGGGGTCGGACTTTTTCGCACCGAGTTCCTCTTCCTCGACGCGAATGCCGCCCCGACTGTCGCCGAGCAGCAGGCACACTACACCGAACTGCTCAGCGCATTTCCGGGAAAAAAGGTGGTGGTGCGCGTTCTCGATGCCGGTGCCGACAAGCCCCTGAGCTTTATGCCGAGTGCACACGAAGAGAACCCCGCCCTTGGTGTGCGCGGACTGCGTGCGTTGCGCGCCCACGAGCAGATTGTGCGCGACCAACTCGTTGCACTCGCCAGTGCCCAGCGGGCAACGACGGCCGACCTCTGGGTGATGGCACCGATGGTGGCGGATGCTGAGGAGACCGACTATTTCGTGTCACTGGCCCGTGAACTCGGAATCGCGGTTGCCGGAGTCATGGCAGAGGTTCCTGCACTTGCGCTGGTGGCCGACCAGGTGTTCGAGACGGCAGATTTCGTCTCGATTGGCACCAACGACCTGACCCAGTACACGATGGCGGCGGATCGCATGCTTGGTGCCGTCTCCTCGTATCAGGACCCGTGGCATCCCGCGGTTCTGCGCCTCATAGCGCGCCTTGCCGAGGCGGGAGCTGCGATCGGCAAGCCCGTTGGTGTCTGTGGCGAAGCCGCAGCCGACCCGCAGCTGGCCATTGTGCTTGTGGGTCTTGGCGTCACTTCGCTGAGCATGGTGCCGGCTGCGCTCGCCGAGGTGCGTGCAACCCTGGTGACGGTCACCCGTGAGGAGGCCCGCGAACGTGCTACTCGCGCCCTGACCGCACGCTCGGCGGCGCAAGCCCGCAGCTTCGGCTCGAGCTAGAGCTTTTTGCGCACGATGACGCGCGTGGGCTTGTGCCGGGCCACCTCGGAGTAGCCCTCGCGGTCGAACATCGTTTTGAGGCCAAAAAACGCCGAGTCATCAGGTGTGCGGTCAGGCCGGTCGACCGGGTAGGCCTCAACGGTGTCGGCGTGATGTGCGCGGGCGAAGTCCTGCGCGGCCTTCAGGAGTGCCGTCGCGACCCCCTGGCCGCGATAGGCGGGGTCAACGAAAAAGCACGGAAGGGACCACACCGGCTCGTCATCCACTTTTTTCATCACGCGCGATCGTTCAAGGCGGATGAAGTCGTGCCGGGGACCGATACTCGCCCAACCGATGACGATGCCGTCACGGTAGCCGAGGATTCCCGGTGGCAATTCGCCCTCGGCGAGCGACTTGAGGAACGGTCGGCGTTCGGGGCCGGGAATCTTGCCCGCGCCGCCTCGCTCGCGAAACCACACGCAGTAGCACTGTTTGACGATGTGTCCGCCGGGCCTGGAGAAGAGTTCATCGAGGTCGGCAAAATTCTCACCGGTGAGGGGAGCCCACGAAAAGTCCATGCGCTCACGATATAGCGAATGCCCCCGATCTGACAGACCGGGGGCATTCGTGAAATGACTAGCGGCGACCGCGCAGAACGGCCTGCTTCACCTCGGCAATGGCCTGGGTGACCTGGATGCCGCGGGGGCAGGCATCCGTGCAGTTGAAGGTGGTACGGCAGCGCCACACACCCTCTTTGTCGTTGAGGATCTCCAAGCGGGTAGCCGAGTCTTCGTCACGCGAGTCGAAGATGAATCGGTGGGCGTTGACAATGGCTGCGGGCCCGAAGTACTGGCCATCGGTCCAGAACACGGGGCAGCTTGTCGTGCAGGCGGCACAGAGGATGCACTTGGTCGTATCGTCGAAGATTTCCCGGTCAGCGATCGACTGGATGCGCTCCTTGCCCTTCTTCGGATTGGTCTTCGAAACGAGGAAGGGATTCACCTCGCGGTAGGCCGCGAAGAAGGGCTCCATGTCAACGATGAGGTCTTTTTCAAGCGGGAGACCCTTGATTGCCTCAACGTAGATGGGCTGGGTGATGTCGAGGTCTTTGATGAGGGTCTTGCACGCGAGACGGTTGCGGCCGTTGATGCGCATGGCGTCAGAGCCGCAGATACCGTGTGCGCAGGAACGACGGAACGACAGCGATCCGTCTTGTTCCCACTTGATTTTGTGCAGAGCATCGAGCACGCGGTCGGTCGAGTAGACCTCAACGTCAAACGATTCCCAGCGGGCCTCGTCGTCGACCTCGGGGAGGAATCGACGAATGATTAGGGTTACGGTGAAGGCCTGAATTGTGGCCGGTGCAGCGGTAGCCACGGTTTAGTACTTCCTCTCCATCGGCTGGTAATTCGTGATGATGACCGGCTTCCAGTCGAGCTTGATGTGGTCGGCCTTTGTGCCGGTACCGGGCTCGCCCACCTTGTAAGCCATCGTGTGCTTCATGTACTTCTTGTCGTCGCGGTTCGGATAATCGTCGCGCATGTGGCCGCCGCGGCTCTCCTTACGGTTGCGCGCGGTGACCACGGTGACCTCGGCGAGGTCGAGCAAGAAGCCGAGTTCGATCGCCTCGAGCAGGTCGGTGTTGTACCGCTGCCCCTTGTCGGAGATGGAGATGTTGTTGTAGCGCTTGCGAAGCTCCTGAATGACGCCGAGCACCTCAGCGAGCGACTCTTCGGTGCGGAACACCTGAGCTCCGCGGTCCATGTTCTCCTGGAGTTCTTTACGGATGCTCGCGACGCGCTCGGTTCCGTTGGCGTTGCGCACGGTCTCAATCAGGTCGCGCACGTACCCCGCAGGGTCCTTGGGGAGGTCAACAAAAGATGCCTTCTTGGCGTACTCGGCAGCGTAGTTACCCGAGCGCTTACCGAACACGTTGATGTCGAGCAGCGAGTTGGTTCCCAGGCGGTTTGAGCCGTGCACCGAAACACACGCGCACTCACCCGCGGCGTACAGGCCGGGGATGACGGTGTCGTTGTCGGCAAGCACCTCGGCTTTGATGTTGGTCGGGATACCACCCATCGCGTAGTGCGCCGTGGGCATCACGGGTACGGGTTCGACGACTGGGTCGATGCCGAGGTACGTACGTGCAAACTCGGTGATGTCAGGGAGCTTGGTTTCGAGCACCTCAGCACCGAGGTGCGTGCAGTCAAGCAGAACGTAGTCTTTGTTCGGTCCGGCACCGCGACCTTCAACAACTTCTTGCACCATGCATCGGGAGATGATGTCGCGGGGCGCGAGGTCTTTAATGGTCGGAGCGTAGCGCTCCATGAAGCGCTCACCACTGGCGTTGCGCAGGATGGCTCCCTCGCCACGCGCTCCCTCCGTGAGGAGGATGCCCAGACCGGCGAGACCGGTGGGGTGGAACTGGTAGAACTCCATGTCTTCGAGCGGGATGCCCTTGCGCCAGATGATGCCCACACCGTCACCGGTGAGCGTGTGCGCGTTCGACGTGGTCTTGAAGATTTTTCCGAAGCCGCCGGTAGCGAACACGATCGACTTCGCCTGGAAGACGTGCAGCTCACCGGTAGCGAGCTCGTAGGCGACCACGCCGGAGGGGCGCTGCTTCTTGCCCGTGCCGGTCATCACGAGGTCGAGCACGTAGTACTCGTTGTAGAACTCGATACCGAGCTTCACGCAGTTCTGGAACAGCGTCTGAAGAATCATGTGACCGGTGCGGTCGGCGGCGTAGCAGGCGCGACGCACGGGGGCTTTACCGTGATCGCGGGTGTGTCCACCAAAGCGACGCTGGTCAATCTTGCCCTCAGGGGTGCGGTTGAAGGGCAGACCCATGTTTTCGAGGTCGATGACCGCGTCGATGGCCTCTTTAGCGAGAATCTCGGCAGCATCCTGGTCAACCAGATAGTCGCCACCCTTGACCGTGTCGAACGTGTGCCACTCCCAGTTGTCCTCTTCGACGTTGGCGAGTGCGGCAGCCATTCCACCCTGCGCCGCACCGGTGTGGGAGCGCGTCGGGTAGAGCTTGGTGATTACCGCGGTTTTAGCCTTGGGACCGGCCTCAATGGCCGCGCGCATTCCCGCGCCTCCGGCTCCGACGATGACAACGTCGTACTGGTGGTAGTGGACGCCGTCCACAACCTTGCTTTCTTCGTGATTCTGTGGTGACACGATTCCTAGCTTTCGATCGAGAGAAAAAGGGGATGACAGGATGCGCGTTAGAGCGTGGCGCAGAAGGCCGGCACACCCGGCGCAAGTTCGCCGTTGATGATGGGGCACGGGTCGAACGTGAAGATCACGAACAGGCCCAACAGGATGAGGATGATGACGGCAATTCCAACGGCACCCTTGAGAACGCGACCAAGCGTGCGCGAGGAGTAGTCGTTGATGACGGTGCGCATACCGTTTCCGCCGTGAATCAGCGCGAGAACGAGCATGAGCGCATCCCAGACCTGCCAGAAGGGGCTTGCCCACTTTCCGGCAACGAAGGCGAAGTCGATTTGCTTCACACCCTCGCCGGCGATGAGGTTGACCCACAGGTGACCAAAGATGAGCACGATGAGGACAACGCCCGAGGCGCGCATGTAGACCCAGCCCCATTTTTCCCAGTTGGTGCGTTTGGTCCGTGGTTCGCGTTGGTACGGCGAACGGGGAGTAGCTACAGTGCTCATTTGCCCGTCACCTCCGAGATGATCGTGATGAGTTGGCGGGGAACGAATCCGGCCATGAGAACGACCCAGAGACCGATGACAATCCAGAACATCGAGCGCTGGTATTTCACGCCCTTGCTCCAGTAGTCCACGATGATGATGCGAAGACCGTTGAGGGCGTGAAAGATGATCGCTCCGACGAGACCGATTTCACCGATGCCCATGATGGGGTTCTTGTAGGTTCCGATGACCGCGTTGTAGGCCTCAGGGCTGAGGCGCACGAGGGCGGTGTCGAGAATGTGCACGAGAAGGAAGAAGAAAATCGCCACACCGGTAATACGGTGCAGGACCCACGACCACATTCCTTCGCGGCCGCGATAAAGCGTGCCGCCTACGCGCTGGCTTTTTTTCGCAGCCACACGAGGTTCCGAGACAACGGACACGTTGAACAACCCTTCTGGGGTGAGTGAAACACTGGTGGAATTGCCGGTGGTTACAGCGCACGGCAATAACCAAAGTTTAGGCTGATTCCGCGGGTTCGTCGAAAGGGCTGACCGGGCATGTTCGGCGGGTAGTCTCTAGATATGAGTAACTCGGCAGAGCCGTTGGAAGGCTTTTACGCTGTCATTCCGGCTGGTGGAATCGGTTCGCGGCTGTGGCCGCTCTCGCGGGCAGACGCACCAAAATTTCTCCACGACCTGACGGGATCAGGCTCCTCCCTTCTGCGTGACACGTGGGATCGCCTTCTGCCTCTGGCCGGCGAGGACCGCATCATGGTCGTGACCGGACGCGCACACCGTGCCGCTGTAGAAGAACAGATTCCGGCGCTCGCCGATCTCAACGTCGTGCTCGAGAGTGAACCGCGTGACTCGTCGGCGGCGATCGGCCTCGCAGCTGCCATTCTCGAAAAGCGTGAGCCAGGGGTCATCATCGGGTCGTTCGCCGCAGACCACGTGATTCGCGGTGCACGCACGTTTAACCGCGCGGTGGCGGAAGCAGTTGCGGTCGCGCGTGCCGGATACATCGCCACCATCGGCATCCGCCCCACCGAGGCGGCCGTGGGGTTCGGTTACATTCACGCGCCCACACCGGCATCCATCAGCGGTGCACCGAGTGCGCTCGAAGTCGATGCCTTTGTCGAAAAGCCCAGTGCACGTGTTGCCCAGGAATACGTCGAGAGTGGTGACTACCTGTGGAACGCGGGCATGTTTATCGCCAAGGCATCGGTCATTCTCGAGGAACTCGGCAAGACCGAGCCGGAGCTCCTTGCTGGCCTTCAGCAGCTCGCAGATGCCTGGGACACTCCCGCACGTGGCGCCGTGGTTGATCAGGTCTGGCCCAAATTGAAGAAAATCGCCATCGACTACTCCGTCGCCGAGCCCGCCGCGGCCGAAGGCAAGTTGATGACCATCCCCGGTGAGTTCGATTGGGATGACGTGGGCGACTTTGCGTCAATCGCCAAACTGCACTCCTCTGGTTTCAAAAAAGACCTCGCCATTTTGGGTGAGGGCGCTCGGGTGCTCTCAGATAGCTCGAATGGTGTGGTTGTCTCCGAGTCGGGACGCACGATTGCGGTAGTGGGGGTCAACGACATCGTCATCGTGGACACCCCGGATGCTCTGCTCGTCACCACGACCGCCAACGCGCAGCGCGTGAAATCGGTCGTCGACGCGCTGCGATCTGCCGGCCACAACGATGTCCTCTGAGTTCACCGTCGACGGTGTCGACGTCACCGGCTTGCCAAAGGTTTCGCTGCACGACCACCTCGATGGTTCACTGCGTCCCGCGACGATTCTCGAGCTTGCTGAAAGTGCGGGCGTCGCCGTCCCGGCTCTCACCACCGAGGAACTGACCGAGTGGATTGCGAAGTCATCCAACGCGGGATCGCTTGTTGACTATCTGACCACGTTCGACCTGACCTGCGCCGTGATGCAGACCCGCGAGGGCCTCGAGCGGGTGGCACGCGAGAGTGTGCTCGATCTCGCTGGCGATGGCGTGATTTACGCCGAGCTGCGCTGGGCCCCGGAACAACACCTCACGCGGGGCTTAAGCCTCGATGAGGTTGTCGAGTGCGTTGAAGTCGGCATTCGTCAGGGGGTCGAAGACGCTGCGGCTCAAGGGCGCGAAATCGATGCCCGACAAATCGTGACAGCGATGCGGCATGCCGATCGCGCACGAGACATCGCCGAACTTGCCCTACGCCAGCGCGCTCGCGGCAGCGAGATCGGTGGCGTGGTCGGCTTCGACATTGCCGGTGCTGAGGAGGGTTTTCCCGCACGCAACCATCGTGACGCGTTTGATCTTCTCGCCGCGGAGCTTTTTCCCACGACGGTTCACGCTGGCGAGGCCGACGGCTTGGCATCCATTCAGTCGGCACTTTACGACGGTCGAGCGCTTCGCCTGGGACATGGCGTGCGTCTGGCCGAAGACATCTCGCTCGAGGGAGAAAACGAGTCAGCAACGCTCGTGAGCCTGGGTCCGCTCGCACAGTGGGTGAAAGACCGTGGTATCGCGCTGGAACTTTCGCCGTCATCGAACCTGCAGACCGGGGCGATTGCCGCGTGGGGAACGACGATGGACGCGCATCCATTTGACCTGTTTTTTCAGCTCGGATTCGCCGTCACGGTGAACACCGACAATCGGTTGCAAAGCGGCACGACGCTCTCGCGTGAATTGACGCTGCTGGCGGATGCGTTCGGTTATGGCGTGGCAGATCTCGAGGCGTTCCAGCTCAATGCAGCGATTGCAGCCTTTTTGCCTCTCGACGATCGTGAAGCGCTCGCCGAGCGAATCCACGAGGGGTTCCTCGAACAGGTCGCCGCGAGTCGCCGCCAGGTCAACGGTTGAGCCAGTGGCGGGGTTGGCGTGACCGAGCACACAGACCTCGCGGGCGTGGTTCAGCGCATCGATTCGGCGCGAACGCATGCGCCCTTCGTCGTGGGGATTGAGGGCCGCGGTGGTGCCGGCAAATCCACGCTCGCCGCGCACCTTGCCGCGCACATACCCGACAGCGCGGTCATTCCGATGGATGACTTTCTCGTTCGCGAGCACCTGCTTGATCCGCTCAACGAGCGCCACTACGACCTGGCCAGACTTGAGCGCGAAGTCCTCATCCCGTTTACGCAAGGTCTTCCCGTGAATTACCGACGTCTCGAGTGGGAATCCAACACGTTGGTGCCGATTGACGGCATGATCGGCTCGACGCTCATCATCCTCGAGGGTATTTGCGCCTACCACCCGAGACACGAGTCATACGTGAATCTGCGGGTGTGGGTCGAGACACCGGCTGAGGTTGCCACCGCGCGCGGGCGCGAACGCGACGCGGGAAACGAGAACGCACAACATTGGCAGACCTGGCAGTCGGCCGACGATACCTACCTGCGGGATGTGGCACCGCAGCGGCGCGCTGATGTGAGTATTTCGGGTACCTAGTCGGTGGCGTCGATGAGGTCGATGCCCGTTGCGCGCGAGAGGGCATCCATACTCATTTCACCGTAGGTTTCGGTTACTCGCACGTTGCCGTGGCCGTCGAAGTCGAACAGGGCGACTTCCGTGTAGGCGCGGTGTACACAGCGCAGTCCCGTGACCGGGTAGCTCAGTTCGGAAACCACTTTGGCCACGCCGTCTTTTGCGAAAAATTCCATCGCGACGAACACCTGTTTGGCGCCGGTGGCGAGATCCATCGCGCCACCGACCGACGGGATGGCATCGGATGCATCGGTTGCCCAGTTCGCGATGTCACCCCGGGCAGAAACCTGAAACGCGCCGAGGACCGCAATGTCGAGGTGGTGCCCGCGCATGATGGCGAACGATTCGGCGTGATCGAGGAACGCGCAGCCGGGCAATTCGGTTACCGGTATTTTGCCGGCGTTGGTGAGGTCCGGGTCGATGTCGTCACCAACGGCCACGGGGCCCATGCCGAGCATGCCGTTCTCGGTGTGGAGGGTGACGTCATCCTCGGGGCTGAGGTAGTTGGAAACCAGAGTCGGCATGCCGATGCCGAGGTTGACCACGACCCCCACCGGAATGTCAGCGGCGATCCGTCGGGCAATTTCATCGCGAGTGAGTGTGCGGGGATGCCGATGCTTAATCGTCGGGTAGGTCTCACCGTGATGCTTGGGTTTCGTCACGGGTGCACCTCGTGTGGGTTGGCGCTGCTGATGGCGACAACGCGGTCGACGAATACTCCAGGGGTGACGATGTGGTCGGGGTCGAGGTCACCGCGTTCCACGATGAAGGCAACCTCAGCGATTGTCGTGGTTGCCGCGCTCGCCATGACTGGTCCGAAATTGCGTGCCGTCTTTCGGTAGATCAGGTTGCCCTTGGGGTCGCTCGCCCAGGCGCGAACCAGCGCGAAATCGGCAAACAGCGGTTGTTCGTAGACGTATTCGTGGCCGTCGATGGTTCGGGTTTCTTTGCCCTCGGCAAGCTGTGTTCCGGCGGCCGTTCGGGTGAAGAAGCCGCCGATTCCGGCGCCAGCGGCCCGGATGCGCTCCGCCAGTGTTCCCTGAGGCACAAGCTCCAGCTCGACCGCCCCCGAACGGTATTGGGCATCGAAGTGCCACGAGTCGCCCTGACGCGGAAACGAGCAAATCATCTTGCGCACGCGTGAATCCCGGATCAGCATCGCGAGTCCCCGGTCGCCATTTCCCGCATTGTTGTTGATCACGGTCAGTTCGCGCACGCCGAGACGGTGCACAGCTTCGACGAGTTCGGTGGGGTGACCGGCCATGCCGAATCCGCTGAGCATGAGGGTTGCACCGTCGGTGATGTCGGCAACCGCAGCATCGACGCTCTCAACCACTTTGGAAATCATTGCGCCCAGTCTACTTTTGAGCCGCCGGTGAACATCGAGTTGTCGAGCCGCAAAGTAGTCCTCGTCATGACCGGTGGTCGCCACGCGTCAAGATGCCGCGAGTGCTGGCACCTGCGACGTCGCGCTCACCAGCTCACCGACTCGGGCGGGGGTGTCGGCAAAGACGTACACCTTGAGCTTTGGTTCGGTACCACTCGGCCTGACCAGAACGCGACTGCCGTCGCCAAGGTTCCACGCCACGAGGTTCGCGTCGGGTAAGTAGTCGTCGCGGCTGATGACGGAAGCGCCGGCAAGTTCTGTGAGGGGGTGCGCGCGCAGTGCATCCATCACGACCTGTGCCTCGTCGCCGGTCGGATAGCGAATCGAGAAGGATTCGCCGGTGAGGCCTCCGAACTGCGCGGCAATCGTGTCGACGAGTTGCCCGAGAGTTTCGCCGCGTCGGGCGAGCTCAGTAGTGAGGTGCATGATGGCCAGCGCGGCGGAGATGCCGTCTTTGTCGTGAAGGGTGTCGGGATTCACCAGGTAGCCCAAGGCCTCTTCGAATCCGTAGCGCAGGTTGGGCACGCGACCGATCCACTTGAACCCGCTTGGGGTGCGCACGCAGGCGTACCCATAGTGTTCGGCGATGCGTTCGAGTGCCGGAGCGGACACATAGGTTGTTGCAAAAGTGCCCGATGGCCGCCGGCTGCGACCGGCTGTTTCGTGTTCGGCAACCCACCACGCGAGAACGGCCCCGAGCTCGTTTCCGGTGAGCATGCGGAAGCCATCACCGTGAGGGATGCTCACCGCGAGTCGATCCGCATCGGGATCGTGTGCCAGCACGAGGTCGGCACCCATCTCGCGGGCGAGCTGTGTCACCTCGTCGAGGGCGCCATCCTCTTCGGGGTTGGGAAAGCGAACCGTGGGAAAGCTGCCGTCGGGCTCGGCTTGGCGCGTGGCCACCCGCGGCACGGGAAAGCCGGCACGCTCGAGCACGCGGGCAAAAACAGCCCAGCCAACCCCGTGCAGTGGTGTGTAAGCGACCCGCAAAAAATCGCCGCTGGTCGCGGGAGCCAGCTTCGCGGTGGCGTCAACATAGGCGTCGATGAGATCGTCTCCGGCCATCTCAACGTCGCCGCGCGGAATCTCGCTGAACCGGGCCGCACTGGCCGCGGCGATATGCCGATGGATGCGTTCGTCGGTCGGCGGCACGATTTGCGCCCCGTCGTCGTCGCCACCGAGGTAGACCTTGTAGCCGTTGTCGCCCGGGGGGTTGTGACTCGCCGTAATCATCACACCCGCGTCAGCGTCGAGGTGTCGCACAGCAAATGCGAGCACGGGTGTCGGCACCGGATCTGGCAAAGCTATGACGCGCGCGCCTGCTCCGGCGAAAACTCGTGCCGCGTCGTCGGCAAAAACGTCGGAGTTGGTACGTGCATCCCGTGCCACGACGACGAGGGGATGCTCGCGCCCGGTTTCACGCAAGAACGCCGCAAAGCCCGCACTCGCGTGGGCGACGGTAACCCGGTTCATGCGATTGGGGCCGGGGCCGAGCGCACCGCGCAAGCCGGCGGTGCCAAAGTGCAAGCGTGACCCGAAAAGTTGGGCAAGGGCATCCCCGTCGTTGCACGCGATGAGTTTCTTGAGTTCGTCCCGAGTCGCCCGATCCGGATCGGCGGCTAGCCACGCGCGCGCCTGGGCGAGGAGTTCGGGAGAGGCCGGCTTGAGGGCGGACTCACATGAATCGTCCCGCGAGGATTCGTTCACGCGACTCACAGTCGCTCCAGAACTGCTCTCAGCAGTGCGGCGAGTCTGGGCAGGGCTGCCGTTCCCGCGGCCACAACGTCAGCGTGCGCCAATGGTTCTGGACTCACGCCAGCGGCCAAATTTGTCACGAGGGAGACACCCAACACGTCAAGGCCTAGTGCCCGCGCGGCGATGGTTTCTAGTGCGGTCGACATGCCGACCAGGTCGGCACCCAGCACCGCTGCCATGCGCACTTCGGCTGGCGTCTCGTATTGCGGACCGCGGAACTGCGCGTAAACACCCTCCGGCAATTCAGGGTCGATTTCGTGCGCCAGACGACGCAGCTCCTCCGAATAAGCGGTCGACATATCAATAAATTCGCCGCCGTCGAGAGGACTTGTTGCGGTGAGGTTGATGTGATCACGAATCAGCACCGGCGTGCCCGGCTTCCACTCACGTCGAGCTGAGCCAGATGCGTTGGTGAGAATCATCGTGGTCACTCCCGCTGCGGCCGCGGTGCGCACGCCATGGGCGACAGGGTCGGGCCCGTGCCCTTCGTACAGGTGAGTTCGGGCTCCGATGATGAGGAGGTGTTTGCCCGTGGCGAGACGAACCGAGCGGATTTGTCCGCTGTGACCATCAACGACCGGTTTCAGAAACCCGGGTACCTCGCGCGCGTCGATGTCGGCGAGAGTTTCGCCGAGTTCGCTGACGATATTTGCCCATCCACTGCCCAGCGTGAGTCCGATGTCGTGACGCACGACGCCGGAGGCGCGGGCAATGGTTTCTGCGGCAGAGGCCGCGAGGCGGCGATTCCCGGATGAACTGTTCGTCACGTCTCTAGTATCCCGGCAGAATTGTCTCTATGGCATTTGGTTTCGAGCACAAGCAGCGCGTCGTCGTCATTGGTGGGGGCCCTGGCGGGTACGAGGCAGCGCTCTCAGCGGCTCAGCTCGGGGCGGATGTGACCCTCGTTGAACGCACCGGTATCGGCGGTGCTGCTGTGCTGACCGACGTGGTCCCCTCTAAAACACTTATTGCGACCGCTGAGGCAGCTGGCAACATGGCCACTGCCGAAACGCTCGGCGTTCAGTTCTTCGTACGCGGCACCGATGGCAAGGCGAGTAAGCCGGAACTGGCCGTGAATCTCGCTGCCGTCAACAAACGTCTGCTCGAACTTGCTCGGGACACTTCCCGCGATATGCGCACCAGCCTCACCGACGCAGGCGTGCGGTTGATTGAAGGACACGGTCGACTTGACGGCGCCTCTGCCGTCATCGTGTCGACGGGCCCCGGAGGCACCGACTTTGAGCGACTCGAGGCTGATACGGTCGTGGTTTCGGTGGGCGCGACGCCGCGCATCCTCGATACGGCCAAGCCGGACGGAGAACGCATTCTCACCTGGACGCAGCTCTACAACCTGAGCACTATTCCGGAGCACATTGTGGTGGTCGGATCGGGTGTCACCGGTGCCGAGTTTGCCAGCGCCTACCGTGGTTTGGGTTCCGCCGTGACGCTCGTCTCGAGCCGTGAGCAAGTGCTCCCCGGCGAGGATGCCGATGCGGCCGCCGTGATCGAAAAAGTTTTTACGCGCAACGGCATCACGATCAAGTCGCAATCCAGGGCGTCGAAGGTTGAGCGCAGTGCGGATGGCGTGGTCGTCACGCTCGCGGACGGCACCACCGTTGAGGGAAGCCACGCCCTCATGGCGGTGGGCTCGATTCCCAACACCGCGGGTCTCGGTCTTGAAGAAGCTGGCGTCGAACTCACCGAGTCAGGGCACATCCGGGTCAATCGGGTCGCGCGATCGAGCGTGCCCAACATCTACGGCGTCGGCGACTGTTCCACGGCGATGCCACTGGCCTCGGTCGCCGGCATGCAGGGACGTAACGCGGTGTTTCACGCCCTCGGTGACGTGGTTGACCCCATTGATGAACGCACGATTGCCGCCAATGTGTTCACCAACCCCCAGATTGCAACGGTCGGTTTCTCCCAGGCTGACATCGAAGCCGGCGTGATTCGTGGCGAGATTCACACCATCGAACTCGAGAGCAACCCGCGCGCCAAGATGATGGGCATCACCGACGGTTTCGTCAAACTCATTTCGACCCGAACGAGTCGCACGGTGATGGGAGGCGTCGTGGTGGCCCCGAATGCATCCGAACTGATCTTTCCGATCGCGCTCGCAGTGGAGCACCGCCTGACCGTGGATGACCTTGCCGGCGCCTTCACCGTCTACCCGTCGCTCACTACAACCATCGCCAGCGTGGCCCGCGCGCTGCACAAGGTGGACTAGCGAACAACACCTGTGGGTTGACTCGTCACCGATTGAGTGCGGTATCTGGACTTTTTGCCCGTGACCACCACAGTGATTCTTTTGCCCACGTCTGCCGCAGTGAGTGTGTAGGTCGAGCTGTTAGTGCCGATGTTGGTAGTACCGCGTTTCCACTGGTACGAGAATGTCGTTCCGGTTGTCCATGAACCGGGAGTGGCCGAGAGTACCGAACCGACAAGTGCTGGGCCCGAAATGTTTGGGAGTGCCGTTTTGAGCGTCATGATGCGCGTGCTGAGATCGACCACGATGCCGGCAGCGGAACTTCGTCCTGACTTATTGATCGCAACAACCGTGATGGCGTATGCCGACTTGCTGTCGAGCCCGGTCAACGATTTCGAGACCTTTCGGCCGGCTCCCGGGTAAATCGTGTACTTCGTTGTGCCCGATGTTGCTGCTTGTGGTCTGCTCGAGAGTTGTTGGCGCAGCGTAGATGCCGCGGCTGACGGAGCGGTTTGAGTCACCGATACTTCATACTTCTGAATCGGCGCACCACCGGTGTCGGTTGGTCTCAGCCACGAAACGTTTGCGCTCGTCAGATCTGGAATTTCTGCGCTGACCTCTTCGGGGGAGTCGGGCGCTTGGGTGACTGTGGTGATGGTTGTGGTGGGTCCGTAGGTGGAGCGAGAGTACTTGCTGTCGTAGAGCTGGATGCGCACTTTGTAGGTGGTGCCGGATTTGATGTATTCGGCGTGGTAGGCACCGAATTGCGTGTTTGAGATTGGTTCGATGCCGGCACCGGCAAAGCTATCGGTGCAGCCTCCTTCCGGACAGGGAACTATGTTCGGGGAACCATCCAGCCACCCGATTGGTTGATTCGTTGCGGAGAGCAACTGGATGGTTGTCATGTAGCGGTGGTCGGGAGTGGCAATCCTGGTGTTGAAAGAAGTGAGGTCAGGTGTTGAGAGAGTGAAACCGTTGAGCCCGACTTCATCAATGTTTAACGTTTCGCTCACTGTCGGCATGGCTGGGGCAGCGGGGAGATGAATCCGCGTGGTTGAAGAGCGTTTGTAATGACCAGCCCAGTCCGAAACTGTGTATGCGAGGTCATAATCGCGATCGCCCTGAACGCGACCCGAATATTGAATCACACACGAGAGGGTGCCTGTAGGCCACAAATTTGCGGCATTGAGATTCTGCCAACATGGACTGGTCAACGCCTCACCCGTGACCGGATCGAGCAAGTCAAGAGACCAAGCATTGTCCCTCAACCAGCCGGTGGGTTTTGTAGGAAACGATAACGAGAATGAATCTCTCGTCACTCCGGAAACAACCGGGGCACCCAAATTGGGTAGGTCTATGAATGACAAAGCTAGGGGAAGAGTTTTTATTTGTCCCTCGGGCGTGTTCACTTGAACCGTATATTTTCCCGGTGCTTTTTTAGGGGTAAGGACCCTTAGATGATCTGCGTCGAGAACGCGAACCTCAGAGGCTGGGGTTTGGCCGAACCAGACCAATGTGCCTTGGGTGAAACCCGAACCTTCAATGACTACGGTTGAATTTCCCGAGGTTAGCGACCAATCGGGGCTCACTCGGGAGATTGCGAGATTCAGGGGTCCCGCTGAGGCCTCAGTGGTGAGTGATGAGGTGACGGCTACGGTTAGCAAAATCACAGCCGTCGACAAAAATTTAATTTGTCTGGAACCCCATGTCCCCCAAACCAGCCCCATGCCTAAAATTCTAGACCGATTTGTTTTGCTGCAAGCCGGGGAATTACAGCCGCGCTTTTTGACCCTAAAGCTTGTGCCACTTGGCCTCTAACGAAGAACGCTTGACCAGTTCAAGACCACCGGTGGCGGTTTGCTTGGCGTGATCTAATTTCGCCGTCCAAGAGTTGTTATAGCCATTTCTTAGCTTTGCAAACTCATGCATACACGCATTGCGTTGCCGAGACCATGCCTCACAGTCGCTCAAGAGACTTGCATCGCGGAAACTGAGATCGGCTTTTCTAATCTTGTGGACTAATTGCCCTAATGGCAAGAAAAGTCGTTCTGACCCGGCGGAATAAACCATTGTTGACTCGAGTCTGTCGCCAATGAGCGAATCGCAGAGAGCTATCACTTCGAGGCAGAACCCCTTTTTCATTGCTTGCTTAGCGCGCGCGTGTGCAAACCGGATGAGGGAACCACGTTCAAATGACATACACCTACTCTTCGTCGATAGTGAGGAGCAGGTGCCCGTTCGAGACGGTGGTTCCCACCTCGGCATTGAGATTGCGCACGATTCCGTCGCGGGGCGCGGCAACCTGCTGCTCCATCTTCATCGCCTCGAGCACGATGACGAGCTCGCCCTTGGTGACCTTTTGGCCCTCTTCGACGGCAATTTTCACGACCGTGGCCTGCATGGGAGCCTTGACCGCGTTGCCGCCGGCCATGTCGACACCGGCGGACGCTTTGCGCACGGGGGCCGGGCCAAGTGTCGCGAGGTCGCTCATGTTCGCGCGCAACAGCTTGGCGGGTAACTGCACCTCGATGCGGCGACCGTCGACCTCAACGGTGACGTGTTGGCGCTTCGACTCGGCCGGAGTCTCTTCGGTCTCGCCACTCCACGGCTCAATCTCATTGACGTACTCGGTCTCAATCCAGCTGGTGTAGACCGAGAACGGCTTGTCACCCTCGGGGGCAAAGGCCGGGTCACGCACGATCGAACGGTGGAAGGGCAGCACGGTCGGGAGGCCTGCAACCTCGAACTCGTCGAGTGCTCGGCGGGCGCGGTCAAGCGCTTCGGCGCGAGTTGCGCCGGTGACGATGAGCTTGGCGATCATCGAGTCGAATGATCCTGAGATGACGTCGCCGGCCACGACACCGGTGTCAACACGAACACCGGGACCACCGGGTGCCCGGAACACGTGCACGGGACCAGGAGCGGGGAGGAAGTTGCGGCCAGCATCCTCGCCGTTGATGCGGAATTCGAACGAGTGGCCGGTGATCTCGGGGTCGTCGTAGTCGAGCGTGCCACCCTCGGCCAAACGGAACTGCTCGCGCACGAGGTCGATGCCGGTGACTTCTTCAGAGACGGGATGCTCTACCTGCAGACGGGTGTTCACCTCGAGGAAAGAGACGGTGCCGTCAGCGCCAATCAAGAACTCACACGTGCCTGCACCGACATACCCGACCTCTTTGAGGATGGCCTTGGATGCGCGGTAGAGCTCGGTGCGCTGCGCGTCGGTGAGGAACGGTGCCGGCGCTTCTTCAACGAGCTTTTGGTGCCGGCGCTGGAGCGAGCAGTCGCGCGTGGAGACAACCACGACGTTGCCAAAGCTGTCGGCAAGGCACTGGGTTTCCACGTGTCGAGGCTTGTCGAGGTATTTCTCGACGAAACACTCACCGCGACCGAACGCCGCCACGGCCTCACGAGTGGCCGATTCGAACTGCTCGGCAACTTCTTCGCGAGTGCGTGCGACCTTGAGGCCACGACCTCCACCACCGAAGGCAGCCTTGATGGCCACCGGCAAGCCGACCTTGTCGGCAAACGCGATCACTTCGTCAGCCGTTTCGACCGGGTTGATCGTTCCGGGGGCGAGGGGAGCGCCGACCTTTTCGGCGACGTGGCGAGCGGAAACTTTGTCACCCAGTTGCTCGATGGCCTCAGGGCTCGGGCCAATCCAGATGAGGCCCGCATCGATGACGCGACGGGCAAATTCGGCGTTTTCCGCGAGGAATCCGTATCCCGGGTGTACGGCGTTGGCCCCCGAACGACGAGCCACGCCGAGGATCTTGTCGATGACGAGATAGGTCTCGGCGCTCGTTGTGCCACCGAGGGCATACGCCTCATCGGCAAGCTTGGCGTGAAGGCTGTCACGGTCCTGGTCGGCGTACACCGCGACGGATCCGATGCCACTGTCGCGAGCGGCACGAATGATGCGAACGGCAATTTCGCCGCGGTTGGCAATGAGCACCTTGGTAATGCGTGACATAGTTCCCTAGCCTACTGAATGCCTAGATTTTTCTCAGGAGTGCTCGTGCACTGCGTCACTGTGGACGGATGCCCGTACCGTGCGCCTGTGACCTTAGCGGTTCCACAAATTCGGCCAGAAAACACCGAGCTCGCGGGCGAGGCGTCGAACGGTGGGAACGGAGATGCCGATAACGGTGGATGGGTCGCCCGAGATGTGGTCGATGAACGCCGCGCCGAGGCTGTCGATGGTGAATGCACCCGCCACCTGAAGTGGCTCTGCGCTCGCTACGTACGCCGCGATTTCGTCGTCCGTGAGGTCGGCCGCGAAGGTCACTTCGGCGCTAGCGACGGCGCCGGTTGCGGCAACCGGAACGCCATCTGCGACTTGAATCAGCCAATGGCCGGAGTACAGGGTGCCGGAGCGGCCCCGTTGAGCGTACCATCTCGCCGTTGCTCGCTCGGGCGTGTGGGGCTTGCCAAAAATCTCCTCGTCAAGCACGAAGGCGGAATCCCCGCCGAGAATGAGCGCATCCTGAGCGTAGGCCGAAGCGGCGACGCCCGCGATAACCGCCTCAGCCTTTGCTCGTGCGAGAAGAAGCACCATTTCTGACGGTCCGAGCGTGCCCGAGAGAGCTTCAGCTTGCGCGACCACCTCATCCTCATCAACCGAGCTCGGCATCACGACCGGCTCGATTCCGGCTCCGCGCAGCGTGGCGAGCCTCGCCGGAGAGGTGGAGGCAAGAATGAGGCGCATCGGGAGACTCGCAATCGATTGGGTCTGGTTCGTGTAGTCGGGTCTGGTCGGGTCTGGTCCGGTCTGGTCCAGCCTGGTCCAGTCTGGTCCGGTGAGCCCGACAGGCACGAAGTCTGGAAAGCTGAGTACATGGATCTTCTGGAACTCGAGATTACCAATGTCGCTCACGGTGGCATTTTTGTGGCTCGGCACGAGGGTCGAGTCATTTTTGTTTCTGACGCGATTAACGGCGAAACCGTGCTCGCGCGCGTGAGTGACACGAGCCACAAGAGTTTCTGGCGAGCCGAAGTCGTTGAGGTGCTGGATGCGTCACCTCACCGTCAACCGCATATCTGGTCGGCCGCCTCACTCGAGCGCGCTCCGGAGGATCGGGTGGGTGGAGCCGAATTCGGTCACATCACGCTTTCGCACCAGCGCGCCCTCAAAGAATTCGTCATCACGGATGCCCTCACGCGCTTTGGCGGGATCGACGAGTCGACTCTGCAGCAGCTCGGTGTGTTGTCCGCTGGTGGTGTGGCCAACGCGACCTCGTTCGTCACCGCACTCGAGGGTGACGACGCGACGGGCGGCCGTGGCTGGCGCACGCGCGCCCGTCTGCACGTGAGCGACGACGGCGTTGTTGGCCAGTATGCGGCGAGGTCGCACCGGGTGATCGCGGTGGACGATCTTCCCCTCGTCGCGCCTGAGCTCGTGGAGCTCGCTCCACTCGGACAGCGCGTGTCCGGTGTTCAGGTCATCGATCTCGTTGCGCCGAGCGCGGATCGTGCGCGAGTGAGTGCTCGCGCGAGCGAGGGAGTGGGATCCTCAGCCCGAGGCAAGCAATCTCGCCCAACCATGATTCGCGAGCGGGTTGGCTCACGCGAATTTCGCCTCGCCGAGGATGGCTTTTGGCAGGTGCACCGACAGGCTCCCGCAACGCTCAGTGCCGCGGTCGCGCGACTCATCGATGCGGATCGGTTTGACACGCAGGCGGCAAACCACGATTTATATGGCGGTGTCGGGTTGTTGGCAGCGGCGATGGGTGACCGCTTCGGTCAGACCACACGGATGACTTCCGTTGAATCTGACGAGCAGGCCACCGAGTTCGCCGCCGAGAACCTCGCCGCGTGGGTCGGGGCTCGAGCGGTGACGGCGCGAGTCGATCGTTACCTTTCCGAGGCGCGAAAAACCGTGTCGGCTCGCGAACGCCAGGCGTGGGCAGGAGCCACTGCGGTGCTCGATCCTCCTCGCGCTGGTGCTGGGCGCGAGGTTGTGAATGCGCTGACCGCTTTGTCACCCGAGCAGCTCATCTATGTCGCGTGCGACCCGGTTGCGTTTGCGCGGGACGTCAAGTTTTTTACCGCCGGCGGCTACGCGCTCGAGGCGCTCGAAGCCTTCGATTTATTTCCGAACACGCACCATGTCGAGCTTGTCGCGCGATTCGGTCGCGCCTCGTCAGCGTCGGAGAAATCCGGGCGGTAAACGTTGCGTTTTTCACCCGCTCAGACAAAAAACCGAATATCTAAAAAAATTTCGAAATTTTTTGTTTGGTTCGCTAGTCTTGAATTAACGAGCGCATCTCATCCGTGAGGTGAGCACTCGCTCGACATCTTTTCGCTCAAGGAGAAGCACGTGAAAATAGCAAACCTCAAAGGCCGCCTCGTCGTCGTTGTCGCCGAAGGTCAGGCAGTGGATGTCGAGCGCGCCAGCTCTGGCAAGTTCTCGCCCGACGTGATGTCGGTCTACCCACAGTGGAACGAGTTTGCGGCGTGGGCCAAGACGCTAGACGCCTCACAGGCCGCCCCGTTCGTCGAAACTGATCTGGACAGCCCGGTTCCTGCTCCTCGCCAGATTTTTGCCATCGGCATGAACTACGCGAAGCACGCCGCTGAGGGTGGTTTCCCGGTGCCTGAGGAGCCCACGATCTTCACCAAGTTCCAGTCGTGCATCACGGGCCCATTCGCTGAGGTCCCGATTCCGGTTGATGGCAAGAACGACTGGGAGACGGAGCTCGTCGCGGTCATCGGCAAAGAGGCACGCAACGTCAAGGCCGCAAACGCTTTTGACTACATCGCTGGCTACACCATGGGTCAAGACATCTCGGAGCGCGTCACACAGGGCAAGGGGCCAGCTCCCCAGTTCTCCTTCGCAAAGTCGTTTGAGGGCTATGGCCCGACCGGTCCTGTTCTTGTCACCCTTGACGAGTTCGCTGATCCTAACGACATCGAGCTCGGCTGCACAGTGAATGGGGATGTTCGTCAGAGCGACAGCTCGAGCGACCTCGTCTTCTCGGTGCCACAGTTGGTCGAGTACCTCAGCGCGCGTCTCACGCTCTACCCCGGCGACATCATCTTCACCGGAACCCCGTCGGGCGTGGGTCTTGGACGCAAACCACAGGTGTACCTCAACGTGGGTGAAGAACTCGTCACCTGGGGTAAGGGCATCGGTGAGATGCGCAACAAAATCGTCGCCGCCAAGTAACCGCGAAACCGAATTAGTCGCCGCAGGCGAGAAGCCACAAACGTATCCCCCGCTCCTGTATGGAGCGGGGGATACGTGTCTGACGTGACGGGCTCGTGGCACGAGCATCCGGACTATTTGTCGGAGTCGAACTGCACGGTCTGACGACTCGCGATAACCTGGTCCGCCCAGCGGGCAACAATCTCTGTGTGTCCGGGGTGCTCGAGGTAGTGCTTCAGGTTCTCTACTGAGTCGAAGACGGCACACACACCAAAGTCGGCTGCCCCCTGACGGATACCCAAGTTGTCGCCGTTGTAATAGGCCACAAGGCCGGGGAAACCGGCGATCTGGTCGCGCAGTTCCGTTTTGAGAGCTTCCGCGGACCCCGCGGGGCGGTCATCTTTGAAGATGAAGCTTGTGGTGTGAACAATCATGGGGGATTCCGCCTTTGGGTGGGTCGGGTTCAGGATGCGCTAGGCGGTGGCCTGCGCATTTTCTCGTTCGTCGGTTGAGCCGATGAATCCCGATTCGAGGAGTAAGTCACTCGTCAAGGAGATGTGCTCGGAGAGCAACCGTGTGGCGAGATCTGCGTCCCCTGCGGTCACCGCGTTGGCGATTGCGGTGTGCTCCGCCGGGATGTCACGTTTTGCCTGCTCGCCAATCCGGGCCGACCAGCGTCGATAGAGTTCGGCGGAGTCTCTTAACTGACCGCAAATATCGGTCAGCCTCGGGTTGGCGCACCCCGCGAGGATCACGGCGTGAAACGCGCTGTGCGCCTCAACCCAATCCTCCGACAGCAGACTCGGATCTTCGGAGTCCATCTGCTGCGTGTTATTGAGCTTGAAGAGTGCCGCCACGACAGCGGACTTCCAGTTGACATCGCCCTCGGCAATCGAGTGTCGCAACGTCAGGGATTCAATTTCGCAACGCGCCTGAGTGAGGTGGATGAGTGTTTCACGTGACACGGATGCGACGCGGAAGCCCTGTTGTGGCAAATTTTCGACCAAGCTTTGCTCGACGAGACGTGAGAGAGCCTCGCGAATCACGCCCACGCTAAAGCCGTAGCGCTCGCTCAGGGTCGCAAAGGGCAACTTCTCGCCAGGGTGTAACCGACCGGCGAGGATGTCGGCGCGCAGGCTCAGGTAAACCTGGCCGTGTCGCGTTTTGGCCAACTGCGTCATGGTGCGGTTCCCCTTACTTACCGGTGACCTCAGTGATGAATTCTCTAGCGAGTGTAGCGACGGCAGCCGAGTCGGCTGCGCTTCCGAACACGTAGAAGTCCGGTCGCACCAGAGCGGCCGTGGCGCCGAGGTCGGCAAACCAGTTGGCGTAGTGGTTATCCACGTCGGCGACTGCGGTGATGTCCGCGCGGGTCGAACCGGCGGAATCAACCGTGACCACGACGACGCCCAGCTCAGTGAGCTGTTTGACTGTCTCGGCGTCAAGCGCTTCGGCGAGGCTCGCGTCGCGCAGAATCAGCGCACCGGGGCCCATGACATCGTCAAATCGATCAGTGGCGGGATGCGCGGCCGTCGTGACTCGACCCTGCCACGACAGGTAGCCGCCGGTCTCCCCGTGCCAGAGCCCTTCACCGAGGCGCGGCTTGGGTGGCGGTGCCGCCTGAACTCCCGCTGCGCGGTCGGCCAGCATGGCGGCATCGCGCGCGGCGGCTGCCTCCTCGTCGGGGATACAGATAATGCTGCCCAAGGCAATCGAGAAATCGATCATGTCCTTGATGTGCACACTGCGCTCACTCGTGTACGTGTCGAGAAGTGCGTCACTCGCCATGCCGCGAAGCACGAGGTCGAGCTTCCACTGCAGGTTCATTGCGTCGCGAAGACCTGAGGCAAGGCCTTGACCGGCAAACGGTGGCATCTTGTGGGCTGCGTCGCCCATGATGAACACACGACCACTACGCCACTGCGTTGCCCACGCGGATTCGAAACGGTAGATGGTGTGTCGTTCCATCGTCGAGTTGTCGGGGCGCACGTCGAATGCTGAAAGCAGTCGCCAGATGTTCTCTTCGTTGTCGAGTTCCGCCGGGTTCTCGTCGGGCAGGAGCATGAACTCCCAGCGACGGCGACCGGGACCACCGGGAACAACGGTCGTTGGGCGCTTGGGATCCGCAATCTGGAGGGCCAGATGGGTGACGTTGCAGTCCGGGCCGGGAACGATGTCGACCACGAGCCAGTTGAAAAAGTAGCCCAGGTCATTCCAGCTGATGTTCTGGCTCTTGCGAGTATCGCTGTTCGCGCCATCGGCCCCGAGCAGGTACTTTGCGCGCACCGCGCGTGTGTCGCCCGTGGTCACATCTTTGAGTGACACCGTGACGCTCTGGTCGTCTTGGCCCGAGAACGACACCTCGGTGTTCCAGTGCGCTTCGACGTTTCCGGTGGCGCGCATGCGCTCGTCGAGGTGCTTCTCCATGCCGGGCTGGCCGTAAAAGTAGGTCGAGTGCCATCCCTGCGGGTCGGGCTGACTCCAGTCCACCTCGAAGAGCACTTTACGCTCCGCGTTGACCCACACGTACATGTCGTTGTAGACCTCAAACGCATCGGGCATTTTGTCGACGTGCATACCAGCGGATTGGAAGATGCGCGCAATCTCCGCATCGTGAGCAACCGCGCGCGGCAACAGGTACTGGCTCGATTGCTTGTCCGCGATCAACACGCGGTATCCGCGCCGGCCCATCATCAGGGCCATCATCTTGCCCACCGGACCCATGCCCGCGATAACGATGTCTACATCGGTAGTGTGCTCCGACATGTCACTCCTCATTGAGTACGAGTGTCGGCTCAGCTGACCGACAATTAACGAACATTTCGAATGTACAAGAATTTTCGAAATTTTGCGAGAATTGCTTTTTATTCCGAAACTGGCGGTGCAACGAAGGTGACGTCGAGGTCCACGATGAAATCGTCGCCGGTCTTATCCCGTAGGTCCTCAATGGTGACGCCGTCGGCCATGGCACGCAACACCAGACCGTCAGCAGAGACGTCGAACACGGCGTGATCCGAAATAATTTTGCTCACGCACTTCAGGCCCGTGAGCGGCAGGTCGCACTCGCGCACGATTTTGGGTGTGCCGTCCTTGGCATTGTGCTCCGTGAGCACGATGACGTGCGGCGTTCCGGCAACGAGATCCATCGCCCCACCCATTCCTTTGACGAGCTTGCCGGGGATAGTCCAGTTCGCCAGGTCGCCGCGGCCGGACACCTGGAGTGCACCGAGGATCGCCGTCTCGACGTGACCGCCGCGAATCATCGCAAACGATGTGGCGGAGTCGAAAATACTCGCACCGGGGAGTAGAGTCACCGTTTGTTTTCCGGCATTTATGAGGTCAGCATCCTCATCGCCTTCGAAGGGAAATGGGCCAAAACCGAGGATGCCGTTCTCGCTCTGCAGCGTCACCCGCACTCCCGGCGGCAGGTTGTTGGCCACCATCGTGGGAATTCCGATGCCGAGGTTGACATATTGACCATCGACGAGGTCGAGTGCGGCGATTGCCGCCATCTGATCGCGAGTCCAAGGCATGCGTATTCCCTAGCCGTTTCGTTGACGAGTGTTGATGTTTTCGAATTGCGGGCCGGTCGCGGCAACCACAACGCGTTGAACGAAGATTCCGGGTGTCATGACGGTCGACGGGTCGAGGTACTGGCCCTCGTCAAGCACGTGCAGGGCATCCGCGATGGTGACCTTGCCGCACATGGCGACGAGCGGATTGAAGTTACGCGCGGTGAGCCGGTAAATCAGATTGCCCTCACGGTCAGCTGAGTGGGCGCGCACCAAGCTGATGTCCGCGGTGATTCCCCGCTCGAGGATGTAGGTTTTGCCATCGAAATCCATCGTTGGCTTGCCTTCGGCTACCGGAGTACCCACCCCCGTTGCCGTGTAAAAACCGGGGATGCCGGAGCCACCGGCGCGCATGCGTTCCGCGAGGGTGCCCTGCGGGCAGAACTCGACGTTGAGTTTTCCGTCGAGGAACTGCTGTGCGAAGAGTCGATTCTCGCCAACGTAGCTGGCGATCACGTTCGAAATTTGGCCGTTTTCGAGCAGGATGCCCAGCCCTTGTCCGTCGATGCCGAGGTTGTTCGACACGATGGTGAGATCACCGACACCGCTATCACGAAGTGCGGCGATGAGATCAAAGGGGGTGCCGCTGAGTCCAAAACCGCCCACGGCGATGGTTGCACCGTCATGTACGACATCGACCAGAGCCTCGGCAGCGGAGGCATAAAGCTTGGACATGACACCCTTTCGACAAGCCTGTTCATCACCCTAGAGAAAAATTTCGAAATTTTCTACTAATTGCGTAAATTTTCGACGAGAGGTTGCCTCACGCAGTCAAAAAAGAGAGGGCCGACTTATCCAGCCGACCCTCTCGCGAGGTTCACGGCCAGGGCAACAACCCGAAAAGTGCACTGGCCAGAACATCTGTCACGCACGTCTTGGGGAAAACGGTGCGGGTTAACGGTCAAGTCTGACCCGAAACGCATCAGTTGGCAAGGGTGAATTGGCTAGCGCTGGCGCCCGACCTAGTTTGTGTACTCCACGCCGTGTTCGAAGTCGCTACTCAAACCGAGACGCAAGTCACGCTGGCTCTTGGCCCACGCGTTCACGCCGGGCTTCTGTATGGCGTGTTCGATGACGGACTCCTCATCGATTTGCGCGTCGAGGACGGCAAGCACGGCAGCTTTTTCTTCGGGAGAAACGCCTCGGGTAATGAAGCGTGCGTCGTCGAGGTTCATAGCGGGATGTTGCCGTGCTTCTTGGGTGGAAGGCTGGCGCGCTTGCCACGTAGGGCACGCATCGCCTTGATAATCGCCACTCGGGTGGCTGCCGGTTCGATCACGCTGTCGAGTTCGCCGCGTTCAGCCGCAAGGAAGGGGCTGGCCACGTTGTAGGTGTACTCGTTGGCGAGACGCGTACGAACCGCCGCGACATCTTCACCGGCGGCTTCGGCAGCTTTGATCTTGTCGCGATACAAAATGTTGACCGCACCCTGGCCACCCATGACCGCAATTTCGGCGGTCGGCCACGCCAAGTTGATGTCGGCGCCCATCTGCTTGGATCCCATCACGATGTACGCGCCACCGTATGCCTTGCGGGTGATGACCGTGACGAGCGGAACGGTTGCTTCGGCGTAGGCGTAGAGAAGTTTTGCTCCGCGTCGAATGACGCCCGTCCACTCTTGGTCAGTACCCGGAAGGTATCCGGGGACATCGACCAAGGTGAGAATCGGAATCGAGAACGCATCGCAGAAGCGCACGAAGCGGCTGGCTTTCTCGCCGGCTTCGATGTTGAGTGTGCCGGCCATTTGGCTGGGCTGATTGGCAATGATTCCTACCGAACGACCCTCAACGCGTGCGAAGCCGATGAGAATGTTCGGCGCAAAGAGTGGCTGAACCTCGAGAAAATCACCGTGATCGACGAGATGCTTGATGATTTCGTGCATGTCGTAGGGCTGGTTGGGGGAGTCCGGGATGATGGTGTTCAGGCGCTTGTCGGCATCCGTGATTTCGAGTTCAACATCGCTGTCGTAAATCGGGTGCTCCGACATGTTGTTGTCCGGCAGGTACGAAATGAGCGCACGGGCATAGTCGAGGGCGTCGTGTTCATCGGCTGCGAGGTAGTGCGAGACGCCAGACACGGTGTTGTGGGTCAGGGCGCCACCGAGTTCTTCAAAGCTCACCTCTTCACCGGTGACCGTCTTAATCACGTCGGGTCCGGTGACGAACATGTGACTCGTCTTGTCCACCATGATGACGAAGTCGGTCAGAGCCGGGGAATAGACCGCTCCTCCGGCCGCGGGACCCATGATGATGGAAATCTGAGGGATGACTCCCGATGCGGCCGTGTTTCGGCGGAAAATCTCACCGTACTTTCCGAGGGCCACGACACCTTCTTGAATGCGGGCACCGCCGGAATCAAGAATTCCCAGAATGGGCACACCGGTTCGCAGGGCAAGGTCCATCACCTTGATGATTTTTTCACCGGCAACCTCACCCAGTGAGCCGCCAAAAATGGTGAAGTCCTGCGAATAAACCGCGACCTGGCGCCCGTGAATCGTGCCGGTACCGGTGACGACGGCGTCGCCGTAGGGACGCTTGGCATCCATACCGAAAGCACTCGTGCGGTGACGAACGAACTCGTCGAGCTCAACGAACGATCCGGGATCGAGCAACTCGTCGATGCGCTCACGAGCCGTCAGTTTGCCCTTGGCATGCTGCTTTTCGATGGCGGCTTCACCACTTGCGGTTACGGCCTCGTGGTAGCGCTGCTTGAGGTCTGCAATTTTGCCAACCGTGGTGAACGGATCGATTGATTGAGCTTTGTCAGTCACCCCAACACTCTACCGAAGCCAGTCCGCGCGACAATGTTTCTATGGAACTCGCGCGCACCCGGCAGATCACCCCCATTGTGCACTGGCTTGATGAGATCGGTTCCACAAATGCGGAGATGACACGCAGGCTCGCCATCGAACCCGCCGACGCGTGGCCACATTTGTCGGTGTTGGCAACGGATACCCAAACCGCGGGCCGCGGCCGATTGGGCCGCGTCTGGACGGCACCGGCCGGAGCGTGCCTCGCCGCATCCGTTCTCGTGCGACCCGGCCGGGGTCGCGTATTCGAACCGGCAGGTTACGGGTGGATTCCCCTCCTTGCCGGTGCCGCCATGTCGCGGGCCCTCACGGCACTGCTGCCGGACGGTCATCCCGCCCAACTTAAATGGCCGAACGATGTGCTCATCGGGGACTCCAAAGTGTGCGGGATTTTGACCGAGCTTCAACCCGATGGTGCGGTAATCATCGGTTCGGGGGTCAATCTCACGCTTGAGACGGATGAGTTGCCGACACCAACAGCCACGTCGCTGAGAATCGCCGGCGCGAGCGCCACGGACGTGGACACCGTGTTGGCTCAGTATCTGGGTGAACTTGTCCCCGTGCTCGATCGACTCAGCGCAGCGGGGGGCAACGCGCTCGCCGCGGGTCTCGTCGCCGACATCGAGGCGGCATGCCACACCATTGGGCAGAGTGTGCGCGTGGAGCTACCCACCGGAGCCACCCAGATTGGCCTCGCGCGCGGACTCGACCCGCTAGGCCGACTTATCGTAGACACCGGTGAAAGCGACATGCTGGTCGTGGCTGCCGGAGATGTGACCCACCTCAGGGTAGTAAAGAGTGGTGACTGACCGCGTTGTAGCCCGCTTTCGCCCCCACGGTGGCCGACTCTTCTTTCCCGGAGCCGCCCTCGTACTGCTCACCGGGCTGTGGGGTTTCTCGTCGAGCCTCGTGACCGAGGCGTGGTTGGGGGTCACCGTCGCTGTGGTCTACACGCTTGCCGTGATCGCCCTCGTCATTTATCCGTGGATGCTGTGGCTCGCCTCGCGCGTCGTCATCACCGCCAAGCGTGTCGTGGTAACGCGGGGCATTTTTCGTCGGGAACGGCGTGAGGTTCTCCTCTCGCGGGTGACCGAGGTGGTTCTGCGTCGATCCGCTGGGCAACTGATCGTGGGCGCGGGCGACATTGAACTTCGGGTGGGTGACGGTGAGCCGGCTGAGCTGCGCGGAATCGCGCATCCCATCTTGGTTCAAGAGGTCATCACGGATCTTGCACACGCTGCCGAACGCACGCCGCGATCGAGCGACTAGCCGCGCCGAAACAGTCGCTTCAGCCCCCACACGCTGACCTTGGTCATCGCCTCGAGCACAATCGATCCGGTCATTTTGGATTCGCCATGCACCCGCTCTCGAAACACGATGGGAATTTCGGTCTCCTGAAAACCGGCGTCGCGCACCCGTCGCGTCATGTCGATCTGAAAGCAGTAGCCGTGCGATTCAACGTTCTCGAGGTGGATGCTCCGCAGCACATCCGCGCGAAACGCCCGAAATCCGGCCGTCGCGTCGTTCACGGTGAGGCCCAACATGAGTCGTGCGTAGACATTGCCACCACGGCTGAGGATTTCGCGGTGCCGCGGCCAATTCACGACAGAGCCACCGCGCACCCATCGCGAGCCAATCGCCAGACCGAACGGTGACTGGGGTGCGCCCACCGCCGCGATCAGTGCGGGCAGGGCATCGGCGGGGTGCGAGCCGTCGGCATCCATCTCCACGATGACTCCGTAGTCCCGTTGAAGGGCCCACTCAAAAGCGGCCAAGTACGCATCGCCGAGACCGCTTTTTGCGGTGCGATGCAACACGTGTACTCGCGAGTCGAGGGTGGCGAGCTCGTCGGCGAGGGCTCCGGTGCCGTCAGGGCTAGCGTCATCGACAATCAGCAGGTGCGCTTCGGGCACCGCGGCCGTAATGGCGCTCACAATGAGCGGAATATTCTCACGCTCGTTGTAGGTGGGCACGATAATGAGCGCGCCGGTTCCATGTTGCAGGCTCGACCTAGTCACGGAGAGCAGCCTCTCCGACTTCACCTGGTCGCGGCCGCCAGACCCAGTATCGATAGAGCACGAATCTCACGAGGGTGCCCAGCCCGAGGCCAATAACGTTGCCCGCGATGTTGTCCGAGACGAGGTCGGTAAGCCCGAGAACGTGGTGTGAGATCCACAGGCAGGCTAGGGCGACGCCCATCCCGACCAGCGACGCGCTCACGAATTCGACGAACTCGCGTGCGATGTGCTTGTGACGGTCTTTGCGGAATGTCCAGTAGCGGTTGCCGAGCCAGTTGAAGATGATAGCGGCGGAGGTGCTGATGACTTTTGCGCCGAGCGCTTGGTTTATCCACCAGTGGGTGTCAAGCAGGTCGAGGCGCAACAGATTGAAAATGCCGACATCCACGGCAACACCAAAAAGGCCGACGACCCCAAATTTCACGACGTAGCTCAGCAGGTTGCGCCAGAGCCGCACAGGCACGGGAACTGCTGTTGTGGTCATGATGGGCCTTGCTGATCGGGGCGTGTGGTGGGTTCGGGGTGATGCGTGGGCGAGAATAGTTGGGGTGGCATTTCGACGCTGCTCTACCGAGTGAAAGGCACTTCGATGACCAGAGTAGTTGGCGTTATCGGGGGTGGGCAGTTGGCCCGCATGATGACTCCTCCTGCACTAAATCTAGGTCTTGAAATTTATGTGCTTGCTCAAAACAGCTATGAATCTGCCAAGATTGCGATTTCCGAACTGGGCAGTCACACCGATCCTGACGCCGTGCTTGCGTTCGCTCGCGAGTGTGACGTTGTCACGTTCGATCACGAGCACGTGCCACAAGAGGTTCTCGCCGTGTTGACCGATGCTGGGGTCAACGTGCAGCCGCATCCTCAGGCTCTGCTTTTTGCGCAGGACAAACTCGCCATGCGCACCCGACTCGCTGAACTTGGCGTACCGGTGCCCGGGTGGGCTCGCGTGCAGAGCCCTGCCGAACTTGATGCGTTCATCGCTGAGTACGGGTCTCGTGCGGTCGTCAAAACCGCCCGTGGCGGATACGACGGCAAAGGTGTCCGGGTGGTTTCGTCAGCCGCGGAGGTCAGCGAGTGGTTCGCCGACCTGACCGGCGATGACGCGCTCCTTGCCGAAGAATTTGTCACGTTCCGTCGTGAACTCGCTCAACAAATCGCGCGCACGCCCAGTGGCGAGACGCGCGTGTGGCCAGTCGTCGAGACGGTTCAAGAAAACGGTGTGTGCAGCGAGGTCATTTCGCCGGCCCCGAACGCGGCGGGACGAATCGAAACCGTTGCCGCCGACATTGCGCTGACGATTGCCCAGGGCCTCGACGTCACGGGCGTGCTTGCGGTCGAACTCTTCGAAACGGAGGATGATCGGGTTCTCGTAAACGAACTCGCCATGCGTCCACACAACAGTGGGCACTGGAGCATCGATGGTGCGCTCACGAGTCAATTCGAACAGCATCTGCGCGCCGTGCTCGATTTGCCGCTCGGTCTCACCACGCCACTGGCGCCATGGACCGTGATGGTGAACATACTCGGCGGTCCACTCAGTGGAGACCTCGATGGCGCTCTCGCGCGCGCGATGCGCGAATATCCCGAGGCAAAGTTTCACCTGTATGGCAAAGAACCTCGCCCCGGTCGCAAGATTGGTCACGTCAACGTCGTAGGGGATGACCTCGCGGCAACCGTCGCGGTGGCGCGTGGCGCGGCGGGATTCTTTCAGGACTGAGATTTAGCATGGGGGAATGCCTCACAACTCTCCCGTCGTTGCTGTCGTCATGGGGTCGGATTCCGACTGGACAGTGATGAGTGCCGCCGTGGATGTTCTCAAGCGTTTTGACATTCCTCATGAGGTTGAAGTTCTCTCGGCGCATCGCACGCCCGAAAAAATGCTTGCCTTCGGCAAGAGCGCGGTTGAGCGGGGGCTGAAAGTCATCATTGCCGGTGCCGGTGGCGCAGCTCACCTTCCGGGCATGCTCGCAAGTGTGACGCCCTTGCCGGTGGTTGGGGTTCCCGTACCGCTGGCCACACTCGATGGTCTTGATTCGCTCCTCTCCATCGTGCAGATGCCAGCCGGTGTTCCCGTGGCGACGGTCTCGATCGGCGGAGCATTCAATGCGGGGCTCATTGCGGTCAAGATTCTTGCGACATCTGATTCGACATTGCTGTCGGCTCTCACCGAGTACATGAGCTCACTGGAGTCCGCTGTTGAGGAGAAGAACGCGGCTCTGAAATCCTCCCTATGAGTGAAGCGAGTAACCCGATTCGGTTTCCCAACACGGGTAACCGACGGATCATGACCAACCGCGGGTGGTGGCTTCTCGTTGCCAATGTGCTCGTGCCCGGGTCTGCGCAACTCCTCGCCGGGAATCGTCGCCTCGGTCGGATCGGAATAACGGCAACCGCAATCGCCTGGTTCGTCGTCATTCTGGGTCTCATTCTCAATGCCGCCTGGCCGGTTGCCGCCTTCACGATCGCGACGACGCCGTTTGTGATGTTCCTCGCTCAGGTCGGTTTGATTTGTTATGCGATTCTGTGGGTGGTTCTCACCTTCGACACGCTCCGTCTCATTCGCCTAGTCAAGACGGGTCCCCGAGCCCGATTCTGGCTTCCCGGTGTTGCTCTCGTGCTCGTGGCGGTCTTCTCGGGTACCAGCGTGTGGGCGTCGAGCTTGGTAGGTGGCGCGCAGGGTCTACTCACCAAAGTGGGCGTGGCAGCACCCGCCGTAGAGCCGGTAGATGGCCGATACAACTTTGTCGTGATGGGGACCGATTCCGACACCCAGCGTGATTCCACGAATGAAGGTCAGCGCCCAGACAGTCTTCAGGTGATCAGCGTGGATGCGAGCACCGGCGCTGCCGTATCCCTCGGATTCCCGCGTGATTTGCACAACATCGTTTTTCCGGCGAGTTCCCCACTGGCTGCGGCTTATCCCAACGGCTACACCGAGTCGGATGCCGATTACTGCACTGAGTGGGCATGTCTGAACACGATTTTCGTGGATGCCGAAGAAAAGCACGCTGACCTTTACCCGCAGGCGAAGAAGTTGGGTGTCTCGCCGGGCGTGCTGGCCATGATGGATGCAGCCGAAGGTATCACCGGACTGAAAATGCAGTTCTATGTCGTGGTCAACATGGATGGCGTTGTCAGCCTGATTGATGCCGTTGGTGGCGTCACGATCAACGTCGATGAGCGCGTCGCACTGGCGAACTACGGAACCCCCGAAGATGAGGTGCCTGCATGGATTGAGTCGGGCGTGCAGCACCTCGATGGTTGGCATGCTCTGATGTATGCGCGCTCACGATGGGCGCCAACGGGTGACTACGACCGGATGGGCCGCCAACAAAAGCTTCTCGCTGCGCTGCAACAACAGATGAACCCGGTCAACGTGTTGAGTAAGTTCCAGCAGATTTCGGCCGCGGGTGGCCACATGGTGAGTACGAACATCCCGCAGCCCATGTTTGGCACTCTCGTAGATCTCGCCCTGAAATCACGCAAGGCGGGCTTTACCGGTGTCGCGTTCACGCCGTTCAGTTCGGGTTCGGCGCAAATTGATCCACACGATCCGGACTACACCCGCATTCAGGCGTACATTCACGAGCTCGTCTATCCGCCAGTGGCGAGCGAGTCTCCCACTCCGACGCCCTAGTTACGCCTTCGCGTCGACGGTGAGCAGCCTCGGGTGCTCGTTGAGTGTGTCGGGAAGCTTCGTCGCGACCGCACAAATGACGAGAAGTGCCCACCCACCCTCAATCAACAGGCGGGACTCGGCCAAGCTCTGTGCGATGAGGCACGCCAAAATAAACAGCGGCAGCATGTGGAGCGCCACGAACGGACGGTCGGTGCGTGCATCCCATCGCGGACGATCGACCGCTCGAAACCACGCGCGCCAGACGGCGGTGATGACGAAGACAGTGAACATGATGAGCCCGATCCATCCAAGCTGCATGCCGACGTCAAGCCAGGCATTGTGCGCTTGGAGGTACATCACGCCGTGTACGACGATGAGGTCCTGGAACGGATATACCCAAGGTGCCCAGTAGCTAATCCATCCCCAACCGAGCACTGGATGTTGTTGCCACAGCGCAATCGTCGCATTCCAAATGTCAAAGCGTCCGGTGAAGTCGGGACTGCGCCCGATCGTTTGGGCAATGAGTGGTCCAAACAAAACGCCGACCAGCGCGACAACCACGAAAAATGTGAGTGCTGTCCAGTAGACGAGCCGGTGTCGTCCGTCGCCACGCTTACGCGCCCAGAGAGCAAGAAGGCAGCAGATGAGCACGAGACCCATCGCGACAAAGACTGTGGCCGATTGGGTGAGAACGGTCGTGAGTACCGCGAGCACGAGCCAGAATGTTCCCCACAGCCGCGACACCACGCGATCGGCGAGTTGCACGCTGATCACCACGATGGCGAGAAGCGCGACGAATCCGAGCAGGTTGCGGTTTCCCAGGATGCCCTGGATGGGGGCGCCCTCGAAAATCTTGCCGGCACACCACCACGATTCGACCGGCTCGTGTGCGTAGTCAGGGGTGCGAAAATTGGCGGCAATCGGGTGGCCAATGACGAGAGCAACATACAGTTCAAAGAACAGCGACAGCCCGATGATTAGGCGAAGGGCGATGCTAAATGCGCGAACAAAAGTGGACCAGGGCATGAGGTAGGCAAGCCCAAAACCTGCAATCGTGGTGGCAAACAAAATCACCAGGGCGAGTGCCGTTGTGCCCTGGTACTGCGACCAGATAAGGGACAAGACGGCCCAGCCGAAAAACACGACGAGGGTCAGGGGGAATCCCCGGTGCCTGAAACTGTTCCGATGGACGATGAGCAGCACGGCATAGGTCACGAAGATCGCCACGGCAATAACGCCGAACCACGTCCAGTCGGTCAGGTTCCGCCAGAACTGCCCGGCGAGAAGGGTGAACAGAGTCACGACGGCCAGAGCGAACTCGCCGACCCCGATTCTGCGAAGCTGCATACCTCTCAGGCTAGACGAAAGCAGCGTGTCCGGTGATGGCTCGACCAATGATGAGGGTGTTCATCTCACGGGTGCCCTCGTAGCTGTAGAGCGCCTCAGCGTCCGCAAAGAAGCGCGCAACGTCGTAATCGGTCACGATTCCGTTACCGCCAAGAATCTCACGACACATGGCTACGGTCTCGCGCATCAGGGTGGTGGCACTGAGTTTGGCCAGGGATGCGTGTTCGTCGCGCTGCGTGCCTGCGTCATACATGATGGATGCTTCGCGCACGAGTGCGAGCGATGCCGTGATGTTTGACAAGCTCTTCACCAGCAAGTCTTGGATGAGTTGGTGCGCAGCAATCGGCTTGCCGAACTGCTCGCGCTCTTTGGCGTAGGCAAGAGCGGCCTCATACGCGCCCATGGCCACACCAACCGATTCCCAGGCGACCTCACCACGAGTGTGGCGAAGCACTTTCGCCGTGTCGGCGAACGAGTTGGCCCCGGTCAGGTGATTGCGTGCGGGAACTTCGACATCTTTCATGGTGATGTGACCGTTCTGCACGATGCGCAAGGACATCTTGTTCTCAATTTTCACGGCGGTGAAACCGGGTGTTTCGGTCGGCACGATGAAGCCTTTGACCTGGCCATCGGCGACATCCTTTGCCCAGACGATGCAGATGTCACCCCACGTGGAGTTGCCGATCCAGCGTTTTTCGCCGTTGAGTACCCAGACATCGCCACGACGCTCGGCGGTGGTGCGCAGTCCTCGGGCGGAATCGGAACCCGAGAGTGGCTCAGTGAGCCCAAACGAACCGATGATTTCGCCCCTGCCCATTCCAGGAAGCCACTCGGCGCGTTGCTCCGGTGAGCCACAGATTTCGATGGAGCCCATGGCGAGACCGTTTTGCACTCCCACAAACGTCGCCACGCTGGCATCGATGCGTCCCAGTTCGAGGCAGACCCAGCCGCGGAATACCGCTGACGTCGGAAACGCAGCCGTTTCGTGTGCCGCCATACCGAGTACCCCGCTCGCAGCGAGTCCGGCAACGACGCTTCGGGGGAATTCGGCCCGCTCCCAGTGGTCAGCGAGTATTGGCTTGACCTCGGTTTCGAGATAGGTGCGCAGGGCGAGGAGGAACTCCTGCTCTTGCTGGGACAGCTGTGATTCGAGCTGGTAAAAATCTCCGACCAGTGGGGTGAACGTCATGAGTGTGCTCCTTTGCCGAAACCTCGCGTGTCCCGCAATCTCGTGGACACCTCCATCAAATCACAGAGCTACCGCGCCATAACTTGTAGCGTGAAGTGATGCTTCTTCGAATTGCCAACTCGCCCCGCCACTACGAGTGGGGTTCGCTAACTGGTGCTTCCCAGGTGCTCGGTACCACCCCCAGCGGGTTGCCCGAGGCTGAGGTGTGGTTCGGGACACATCACGCCTCACCGACGCAACTGGTCGATCGCGATGGGGGACACGAGACACTGGCCCAGTTTCTGGCCGAGGAACACGTCGATACCGGCTTTGTTGCGGGGCGCATCCCGTTTTTGTTGAAGGTACTGTCGGCTGGTCAACCCTTGTCGCTTCAGGTGCATCCCTCGCCAGAGCAGGCTCGTGCGGGGTTTGCGCGCGAGAATGCGGCCGGAATTCCACTCGACGCGCCACATCGAAATTACAAGGACGATCAGGCAAAACCGGAGCTCATCGTCGCGGTGAGTGATGAATTTGTTGGTTTGTCGGGTTTCCGCAGAGTGAACGAGTCGGTGGATGCACTCCGCGCCCTTCTCGCACGCACACCTAGCGCCGCCGAAGCCAACCGCTTCGCAGACGAACTTGCTTCTCGCGCCGAAAGCGATGCTCCCGCGTCGCTGCGTTGGGCGTTCGAATTCTTGCTCGGAGATCATGCGGAGGTGGCCGATATTGTCGCCACCTGTACCGCGGCGGCTCGAGAATTCTTGTCGGGTGGCTCTGCGACATCGCGTGCGTCGTCATCGGCACTTCACGACGCGTGTCAGACTATGAGTGATCTCGCCGAGTTCTATCCGGGCGATCCCGGCGTCGTGTTGGGCGCGCTCCTCAATCGCGTCGTGCTTGCTCGCGGTGAGGCGCTCTACCTGCCAGCCGGCAACGTTCATGCGTATCTGCGTGGCACCGGTATCGAACTCATGAACGCGAGTGACAACGTGCTGCGCGGAGGGCTGACCTCGAAACACGTCGACGTTACCGAACTGCTTGCCGTAGCCGATTTCAGCGAGCTCGCGCAGCCACGACTCGAGGTGACCGAGGTAGTCACCGGGTTGAGCGTGTTCGCGCCTGCCTCGAGCGCCCTGCGATTATTCGCCTTGAACCTCACGACCGCTCACGTTGAGGCGACCGGCGTGATCCAGCTCGAGCTCGACGCGCCTGCCATCGTATTGTGCACTGGCGGCGAAGTCAGCGTTCTCGCGGAAGGTCAGGAACTCGATCTCCGTCACGGCGATGCCGTGTTTGTCCGGTCGGCGGATGGCGTTGTGGGACTTCGGGGCAGTGGCGAAGCATTCCTCGCGACGGTGTCTGAGGACCATTTATCCCGCGGTTGATGGCGTCAACCAGCTGAAGAGTATTCAGTTAGGGGGGTAACAATCGCAATTTCGACTTGACGAAACGTGAATAACATCGGTGTAATTAGGTGTGTCGGCGTAATGGTTACGTTCTACACGAGGGGCTGAGTCTTATGTCATCTGAGTACACCACCTCGGTGCCGGAAAATTGGTTCGTCGATCCGGTTCGTCTGGGTGTCGCATCGACCCGCCTAGAAATCGTCGACGAAGACTCCTCCGCCCTCTCCTGGCAGACCGACGCGCTCTGCGCCCAGACCGATCCCGAGTCCTTCTTTCCAGAGAAGGGCGGCTCGACTCGTGAAGCTAAAAAGATCTGCGCCTCCTGTGACGTTCGCGGTGAATGCCTCGAGTACGCCCTCGCCAATGACGAGCGCTTCGGCATCTGGGGTGGGTTGAGTGAGCGGGAGCGCCGTAAGCTTCGTCGACCGGCCTAAGGTTTCGCCACGCCGATAATGGCCCTCACCCCCGGGGTCTCGGCTTTTATGCTGGCAAAGATATGGAACCGCGAGTTGTAGCGATAGTCGTTGCTGGCCTAGATAACGACGAACTCGCGCTCACCACCGAGGCTATTTCTCGTCAAACCCGGCCAGTCGATGACGTGATAATCGCTCGGGCAACCCGCAAGGTTCCCTTTGGGCTTGCGGTGAGTCGTGCCCTCTCGTCGCCTCTGTCTCCTGATTCGCTGATCTGGTTACTCCAGCAAGATAGCCGACCCGACACTGGTGCCTTGGCTGCTCTGAAGGCTGCCCTTGAAGTCTCACCGTCGGTTGCAATCGCCGGGCCCAAAGTGATGAGCGCCGAGCGTCCCGCATACATTCACGAGTTCGGCCTCACCATGTCGCCCTCGGGCCGCACAATTTCGCTCGTCCACGACGAGCTCGATCAGCAGCAGCACGACGCGCGCAGTGATGTACTCGCGGTCGGTCGCAACGGAATCCTGATCCGCTACAGCGTTTTCATGGAGCTTGGTGGATTCGATCCCGGTCTGCCCGAGGTGGACGACGCCCTCGATCTGTGCGTTCGGGCGCGTCTTGCCGGTCATCGGGTCACCGTGGTTCCCGGGGCGCGGGTTTATGAGCGCGCCGAACACCGTCGCACTGACACCTGGCGACGCGATGGCGCACCGCGCCATGTTCGGGGTGCGCAGCTGTATCGCCGGCTGGCTTATTCACGCGGACTCACCACGTTCCTCGCGTGGTTGGGACTCCTTCCCGATGCTCTGGCACGCGTCGTTGTGCTTCTCGTGGCGAAGCGCCCCACGGCCATCGGAGGCGAGCTCGCGGCATCACTCGCGTTATTCTTCGCACCGGCAGCAGCGCTTCGCGCGAAAGCAGAGATACGACGGACGCGCGTTGCCTCGTGGTCAGCACTCGACCCACTCGTCATGCGGTCGGCTGATGTTCGCCGGCTTGACGCAATGGCGCGCGAATCCCTGCGTGAGCAATACCACGGCAGCGTGACCCCCATCCACTTTCTCGCATCGGGCGGTGCGTGGACTCTGCTCGTTCTCGCGGTCGTGTCGTTGGTCGTCATGGCGAGCCTTCTCGGTACCGCGTTTATCGGTGGAGGGGGCCTGCTCCCGCTGAGCAACAGCGTGGGCGAGCTCTGGTCACAGGCCATGTACGGCTGGCGAGACGGAGCTATTGCCACGCTGGGTCCAGCCGACCCCTTCGCATTCTTGCTCGCGGTTCTGGGGACACTCACGTGGTGGAATCCCTCGTTCTCCCTCGTTCTGCTCTGGTTTATTGCGATTCCTGCGGCGGGGCTGGGCGCGTGGATGTTCGCCAGTCGTCTCACGCAACGCCCGGTTATTCGAGCTTTCCTGGGGATCGGCTATGCCCTAGCCCCGACTCTGCTCGCCGGACTCGGTGCTGGACAACCCGGTGCCGTCGTTGCGCATGTTCTGCTCCCGTGGCTGGGATTTGCGGCGATTCGAGCCACCAGATCGTGGTCGGCTTCAGCGGCGGCGTCCCTGCTCTTCGCGGCAATTATTGCGGCTGCACCGTCCCTCACGCCTGCCCTACTCATCCTCTGGATTGGGGCGATCGCAATGACCGGGCGATACGTGGTTCGCTATCTCGCGATTCCCGTTCCGGCAGCCGTGATGTTTGCCCCGCTGATTGTCACCTCCGTACTATCGGGGAATCCTCTGGGTGTACTTGCGGACCCTGGGCCACCCGTGCCGAGGGCGCCCCTGGCTGCCTGGCAGGTGGTGCTCGGTTTCCCGACGACGGATTTGGCGGGCTGGCAATCGGTGCAGTCGCTCGTGCCGGCACCGTGGAATCTTGCGCTCGTCTTGCTGCTGTTCATCGTCCTGGGTGTGCTCGCTTTCCTCGCCCTCATCGGTCTTTTTTCGCCGACGCCAATCCGGGCGCAATTGGCCCTACTCGTCGCGTTGCTCGGCTTCGCTTCAGCGGTTGCCGCCAACAATCTGTCCGTCGCGTTCAGTGGTTCAACCGCGGTACGAATCTGGGCAGGTGCCGGGATTAGCATCGGCTGGTTTGCTCTTCTCGTGGGCGCATCGACGGGAATCACCGTTCTTCGTCGCTTCGCGATCTACCCGGCGATCGCCGGTCTGATTGCCGTGGTTATTTTGGCCATACCCGGCGGGACCGCCCTCTTTCTTGGTGCGACGAATGTTCATCCCACCGATGGCACGACGCTGCCCGCGTATGTGCTTGCCCGCGCATCCGGTGACCGCGCGCTGGGCACGCTCATCCTCAGTGCTCAACCCGACGGGGGGCTTTCGGTGAGTCTCGAGCGTGGATTCGGTCCCACACTCGACAACTCGTCCACGACAATCAACACCGTCGTTCGGGCATCCGACACGGATCGACAACTGGCTGAGCTCGCGGCGAACTTGGCCTCGATTAGCGATAACGATTCCCGTCAAGCACTGCGCGACTTCGGCATCGGCTCGATCGTGCTCACACCGATGAATCCAAATTCGGTGCCAGCACCAACGGCGGCCCAGTTCGACATGAACGCCCGCACCTCGGTTGCGCTCGACGCCAACCCTCAACTCGACGCGGTCGGAGACACCACATTCGGGCTTCTCTGGCGGTTCTCAGCGCCAGACACGACGGCCAGTGCGGAACTGACTCCGTCGAGTGCAACCCAGCCCTGGCGTACCGGAATCTTTGTGCTGCAGCTGCTCGTTCTGCTGGGTGCGCTCCTCGTGGCAATTCCGTCCGGCGTACCCCAGCCCGCCGTCCGACCACGCACCGAGCTAGATGGGCTGAGCCGCGAGCCCGATGAGTTTGAGCCGATCGACCCACTGGCTACGACGGCAACGGGAGCTGACGATGACTAAGCGCAGTCCGTTACGCACGTCTCTCTTGAGCCTCGCCGGGGTCGGTGGAGCCGCTATCGCAACGGTGGCACTCTTCGCTCTCGCCTTTATTCCCCAGCCGCAGTTGCGTCTAGCGCCGCTTGGGTTGACCATCAACCCGGTCGCCGCCACCCCGACCAAAGTTTGTCCCGGCGGGCTGGTCGACGTCATCACGTACAAGTCGGATGCCACGACGTTTGCCGGTTTCGCGGCTCCCGATATCAACGCGGTTGCCATCGGAGCGACATCAACGATCACGCCGGTCGATGCCCCCGACAACATTGCGACCAGCGCGGATGTGCTCCCGCAACTCATTACGGTTCCGGCGAGCACCTCGGACACTCCGAATGTCATTGCGGCCACGCAGTCACAGGAAACGACGAGTGACGTCATCGCCGGGCTCGCGGCGGCTAACTGTGGTGAAGCATCAACGGATCAGTGGCTGGTTGGTGGTTCCACGGTGGTTGGTCAGACCTCGCTCTTGTTCCTCACCAACGCCCTCAACGTTGAGTCGCTCGTTGACGTACAGATCTTCACGGAAAACGGTCGCGTGGATGCACCGGGAATGAGTGCCATCGTGGTCGGACCGCACAGCCAGCGGATCCTCTCGCTTGCGGCGTTTGCGCCCGACGTCAGCGAACCGGTGGTTCACGTGGTGACGACCGGCGGCCAGATCTTCGCAAGCATCCAACAGTCGGTCACCCGAGTCATCGTGCCCAGTGGCGTGGAACTGATTACCCCTGGTGCCGGGTTAGCGACGCGGCACATCATCCCGGGGGTGGCGCTGGTTGGTCAAGCTCAACAGGACAGCGAGGGTGGGCAGGTCACCAGTGATCTGGCGCCGGCAATTCGCGTGGCCATCCCGGGACAAGTCGGTGCCGAAGTTACCGCGACGGTTCGCGACACCGAGGGAACTGAGTTTGTGGTGAAGGCCAATGTTGCCGGGGGACACTCGATTCAGCTTCCGTTTGCGGGTGTGCCGGACGGCTTCTATACCGTGATTGTCACGGCTGATGTCCCTGTGGTAGCCGGCGTGCGAACCATTCAAGCCGCTGGCATAGCGCCGTTGCCGCTTCCCGATGAAAACGGAAAGCCCACACCCAGCCCAACCCCGTCGAGGACCTCTCCTCTCGGAGCTGGTGCTTCGGCTGCCCCGACGGCGTCGCCTACCACGGCGCCCCCCTCGAACGGGTCCGCCGCGGGCTCTGACGGTGGGTCAAGCGGACTTACCGGGGTGCTCAACCCGAGCAACGTCGGCGGAGATTTCACGTGGAACGCTGCAGCGTTTCAGCTCACCGCGGACACGCTGATCCCGATTCCCGAGGGGCGTCATCCCACGCTTTTTCTCTACAACCCGGCAGACGCTGAGGTGACGGTCTCGCTTTTCTCCGGTGAGAAGCAGTGGAAGAGCGTGCGTGTGACACCTGGACGCACCGTGGTTCTTGAGCTTCAACCCGGGATGGACCTGCGCGTGAAAGAGCCCGCCGGCATCTTCGCGTCGGTGAGCCTGCGTGGGAGCGGATACGGCTCCGCTTTTGTGGTGTCACCAATCACTCGGCTTGGCTCGAGCGTGCTCGTCTACCCGCGTTAGGGGCGGCTGTCGTGCTCGCCGGCGCCGAGTTCCCAGGGTTCGCGGCCGAGGTACTCGGCGACCGCATGAAACACACTGCTCTCGATAATCATTTGGCGGTGCAACTCGTCATCCCGGTGAAGTTTGACCATGCGCGTAATCGGGATGCGGTACAGCGTGATGCGGTTCTGCGCACGATCTATTCCCCATCGTGGGATGAGGTCAGTCGGCGACCCCTGCGGCGGATTGCTGAGCACATCGACGCGAACGTCCTTCAGGTCGTTCGGCCATACGGATTGCAAGTACTGCATGGTTTGCATGGCAATGGTGAAGAATTGTTCGATCCGGTTGTACACGATCGGAAGAAGCGGCCCGGTGACGGCCGACCGCGGCCCACGCCCATGGCGATCGCGGGAGGTCGAGCGCAGGGTCATGGTTTTCATGCTAGCGATAGGGGAGGTAGCGTTGACCCCTGTGACGCGCGTCTGCAGTAGTCCGGCATGCACCCAGCTCGCTGAATTCACGATGACCAGCGACTATGACGAGCGCGTGGCCGTCATCGGTCCACTGGCTCCCGAAGACGCGCGCGAGGGCTATGACCTGTGTCGTCACCACGCGGTATCCTTCACCGCACCTCGCGGCTGGGAGATCATTCGCTTCGACGAATCCGCAACACAGTGAGGCTCAGGGTGGGTCGTACGGTCGACCGTGGCCGCAGCGGTGCACACGGGGTGTCTTACCTCGCTTAAACTTGTCAGGTGCAGAACTCGCAGGCCCAAACGCTGGCCACAATTGTCAAGACATACGATGTCCGCGGTGTTGTCGGCGAAACACTCACCGAGCAGATGGTCGAAGCCCTCGGGGCAGGCTTTGCCGACGAAGTCAATGCTGCTGGTGAGTCACTCGTCATTGGGCATGACATGCGTGACTCATCCCCCGTTTTCGCCAAAGCCTTTGCGCGCGGTGCAAACGCACGTGGCGCGAACGTCATCAACCTAGGGCTGTGTTCCACCGATGAGACGTACTTTGCCTCAGGTGCGTGGTCGATGCCGGCGGCCATGTTCACGGCCAGCCACAACCCCTCCGCCTACAACGGAATCAAGTTTTCACGGGCTGGAGCAGCCGGTATCAGTCTCGACACCGGATTGGCGAGCATTCGCGATCGTGCGATGTCGTACCTCGACCACGGCATTGAAAATGTCGCACAACCCGGAACCTACTCGGAGCGCGATGTCCTCGCGGACTACGCGGGCTACTTGCGCACACTCGTTGATTTGAGCACCATTCGCCCGATCCGCATCGTCGTGGATGCCGGCAACGGCATGGGCGGGATGACCGTCCCCGCGGTTTTGTCGACGGCTGTGGGGCTCCCGGCTCTGCCGATAGAGATCATCCCGCTCTACTTCGAGCTTGACGGAACGTTCCCCAATCACGAGGCCAACCCCCTCGAACCGGCGAACCTCGTTGACCTGCAACGTGCCGTTCTCGAGCACAAGGCAGATCTGGGTCTTGCCTTCGACGGCGACGCAGATCGCTGCTTCGTTGTGGACGAACGCGGTGAGGCGGTGACGCCGTCAGCCGTCGCAGCGATTGTTGCGGTTCGCGAAATCGCCCGGGCTCGTGCCGCACATCCCGATCAGCCGATCACGGTGCTGCACAACCTCATCACCTCGAACATCGTTCCCGAGACAATCGAGGCCCACGGGGCGCGTGCCGTTCGTACCCGGGTGGGACACTCGCTCATCAAAGATCAGATGGCGAGCACGGGTGCCGTGTTCGGTGGCGAACACTCAGCCCACTACTACTTCAAAGATTTCTGGGGTGCAGATAACGGCATGCTCGCGGCCATGCACGTGCTCGCAGAGTTTGGCGCTCAGCCGGAGCCGCTCTCGGCGCTCACGCACAAGTACTCTCCATACGCGCTCAGCGGTGAGATCAATTCGACCGTGGCCGATGTCGCAGCAGCGACGACCCGGGTGCGTGACGCTTTTGAGACGCGCGGCACCGTGGACACGCTCGATGGTTTGACCATCACGGGACGAACTGAACCCGGCGAGGCGTTTTGGTGGTTCAGCGTTCGCCCGTCTAACACCGAACCGCTTCTTCGACTCAACGTCGAGGCAGCCGATCAAGACACCATGTCGCGAATTCGTGACGAAGTTCTCACTCTTATCAGAGCCTGAAGGAAACCAATCGTGGAATATCGCGTTGCCGATGTGCAACTAGCCGAGTCAGGCCGTCATCAAATCCGCCTTGCCGAGCATGAAATGCCCGGCCTGATGGCTCTGCGGGCGGAGTTTGGAGCCTCGCAACCACTCGCCGGTGCGCGAATCGCCGGTTCGCTTCACATGACCGTGCAAACCGCTGTTCTCATTGAGACGCTCGTCGCCCTCGGTGCCTCGGTGCGCTGGGCGAGTTGCAACATCTTCTCCACACAGGATGACGCTGCCGCCGCTGTCGTGGTGGGTTCCGGTACTCCCGACGCCCCTTCCGGTGTGCCGGTTTTCGCCTGGAAGGGTGAAACACTCGACGAGTACTGGTGGTGTACCGAACGGATCTTTGACTGGTCGGCCGAGGCGCGTGCCGCGGGCGAGTCCTGGATTGGCCCGAACCTCATCCTCGACGACGGCGGTGATGCCACTCTCCTCGTGCACAAGGGTCGCGAGTATGAACAGAAGGGTGCCGTTCCCGCGCCGAACACTGCGGATTCCGCAGAGTTTGCGATCGTCCTCGACCTGCTGGCGCGAATCCACCAGGCGACGCCCACGCGTTGGTCGACCATTGCCGATGAACTCATCGGGGTGACCGAAGAGACCACGACCGGAGTGCACCGCCTGTACGAGTTTGCCAAGAACGGTGAGCTCCTCTTCCCGGCAATCAATGTCAACGATGCGGTCACCAAAAGCAAATTCGACAATAAATACGGGATTCGTCACTCGCTTCCTGACGGGCTCAATCGCGCGACTGACGTGCTCATCGGTGGCAAAGTGGCATTCGTGTGTGGCTACGGCGATGTAGGCAAGGGCTCTGCGGAGGCCATGCGTGGCCAGGGCGCGCGCGTGATCGTGAGTGAAATCGACCCCATCTGTGCTCTGCAAGCCGCGATGGACGGCTACCAGGTCGCCACACTCGATGAGGTCATCGGCGACGTTGACATCGTCATCACCGCAACCGGTAATAAGTCCGTCGTCACACTCGATCACCTGAAGGCGCTCAAGCACCTCGCGATTGTGGCCAACGTGGGTCATTTCGATAACGAGATTGACATGGCGGCTCTGGAGTCGCTCGCCGGAACCGAAAAGATTGAAATCAAGCCGCAGGTTCACGAGTGGCGCATGCCTTCGGGCAAGTCACTCATCGTGCTCAGCGAAGGTCGTCTGATGAACCTGGGCAATGCCACCGGGCATCCATCGTTTGTGATGAGTAACTCATTTGCGAATCAGGTTCTCGCGCAGATTGAGTTGTTTACCCGTGCTAACGAGTATCCGACCGGTGTGTATGTCCTGCCGAAAACTCTCGATGAGAAGGTCGCCAGACTGCACCTGGATGCGCTGGGGGTGCGGCTCACCACACTGTCGCCCGAGCAGGCGAGTTATTTGGGCATGCCGGTCGAAGGGCCGTATAAGCCTGACCACTATCGGTACTAGTCACAGGGTGTTCTGATGTTTCAGACGAGGGACAGGGCTACAGTGTTTGAGCGTGGCGAAATATTTCGCCGGGTGGCACAGAAAATCGTGTTTCCCCGCGACTTCGTGAGGAGGGCATCCTGAACGCCTCGATACTTGTCGTTGAAGACGACCCGAGCATGGCAGCTATGCTCGCTCTTTTTCTCGAGCAGTCAGGTTACCGCGTTGAGATTTGTTCTGACGGAGCGAGTGCTCCAGAGCGGTTCGCGGAGGTCAAGCCCGATTTGGTGCTCCTCGACATCATGCTCCCTGGGCTCAATGGGATCGAGGTGTGCCGCGAGATTCGTCGCACGAGTGGCACTCCGATTGTCATGCTCACGGCGATTTCGGGTGACGAACAAGTCGTGGTCGGTCTCGAGGCCGGTGCGGACGACTACTTGCAAAAACCATACAATCCGGATGTTCTGCTCGCGCGGATTCGGGCACGACTTCGTCCCATTGTGGGGATCGACAACGCGGGCGCGGAACACTTGCGCATTGGTGACCTGACGGTCGACGTTGTCGCACACGAGGTGCGACGCGGCACGACAGCGATCAACCTCACCCCGCTGGAATTTAACTTGCTCGCCACCCTGGCCGCTAAGCCCGCCCAGGTTTTCACCCGAGACATGCTGCTCGAAGAGGTCTGGGGTTACCAGTACAAGGCGGACACTCGCCTGGTGAACGTGCACGTGCAACGCTTGCGGAGCAAAGTGGAGCACGATCCCGATGACCCGCAGATTGTCGCCACCGTGCGCGGCGTTGGTTATCGGGCTGGAGCGGTGTCAAACCCCTCGTGAAGCCGGGTTATTCACGATTCGTCGCATGGTTTCTGGCCATCGACTGGATTGGTTTGCCGACCGCACCGCTGCGCCTGTGGCGCCGATCGCTTCAGTTTCGCGCGGTGACGCTGAGCGTAGTTTTTTCCGCTCTTGCCATCGTGATCGTGGGCGTGTACATGTCGGTGACGATTGGCAATGACCTGTTCTCATCGCGTCTCTCTCAAGTTCTCTCCTCATCGGCCCGAGCCGAGTACGCCGCGCAGCGCATCTATGATTCTTCTGTCGCTACCGATCGCACGGCGGTGCAGAGCGTGCTGAACTCGTCGCTCGTGTCGATTAGAGACGCATCCGCGTCATCCCTCCTCGCGTTCTATCGGGCGCCAGACACGCCGGCGTCGGCTCTCACGCCGCAGGATTTTGTGAGCCCCGAAATGAGTAACGGTGTCATCACCGCGGAATTGCGGCGGCAGGTGGCGGCGGGAATGGGCACGCAATTCTGGCAGTCCACGCAGCTTGATACCAGCGCGGGAGCGCAACCCGGAGTGGTCGTGGGCTCGCTCGTGACCATCCCGAGCGTGGGTGAATACGAGCTGTACATCGGCTACAGCTTTAGCGAGTCTGAGCGTACCCTCGCCTTCGTCATTCAGGTGTTGTGGATTTCGGGTCTGGGACTCCTCATGCTCGTCGGGGCCATCTCGTTTGTCATTGCACGACTCGTCGTCCGGCCCATTCAACTCACCGCCGACACCAGTCAGCGCATTGCCGCGGGAGACCTGAGCGCACGAGTTCCCGAACTGGGCGACGACGTGGTGACCATGCTCGCACGAAACTTCAACGCGATGGCACGCAGCATGGAGCGGCAAGTCACCAGTCTGGAAGAGCTGGCGAGCATCCAAAAACAGTTCGTGGCGGACGTCTCGCATGAGTTGAAAACCCCGCTGACCACGCTCAAACTTGCTGACGAAATTCTTTTCACCAACCGCGAGAGTTTTGAGCCCGCAGTGCGAACAGCGGTCGAGCACGTTCACGAGAATGTGGATCGGTTCCAGGTGCTCCTGATTGATTTGCTGGAGATTTCTCGCTACGACGCCCAAAGCGTCACGCTGACCGTCGAGTCAACCGACATGGTGGCGCTCGTCAACGACGTGGTCAGTTCGGTCAGCAACATTGCGGCCGAATACGGCTCCGTCATCACCGTTCACGCTCCCGGTGGTCGCGGTGAGGTCATCGTTGACCCTCGCCGAATCCGCCGAATTCTCGTCAACATACTGGCGAATGCCATTGAACACGGCGAAGGTCGACCCATCGAGATCGAAATTGACTCCAACAACACCGCGGTCGCCGTCGCGGTAACGGACCACGGGGTCGGCATGACCCAGGAGCAGCTCGATCACGTTTTTCTGCGTTTTTATCGTGCCGATCCCGCGCGTGCACGCACCCTCGGTGGATCTGGTTTGGGGCTCGCTATTGCGCGCGAGGACGCCGCAATTCACCGCGGCACATTGGATGCGTGGTCGGAGCTGGGCGAAGGATCACGGTTCCGACTCGTCCTACCGCGAAAGCCCTCTGTTGCGCTCACCGTCGCTCCCCTGCCACTGGAACCCGCAGGCCGTGCTGATTCAGCGGTGTCTCATTCGGCAGTGTCCGATTCAGCGACCACGTCCGTCGTCACAGGTTCCGCCACTTCCGGTGCCAAAACCGCAAAGCGCGCGCGGAAAGGTGCGGGAACGTCATGAGTCATTTCCCTCACCCCGGTGTGCGTCGGCGACTTGCACGTGCGCTGTCCATCGCCACGATCGCGTCGGTCGCGATCGCGTCGCTGACTGGCTGCGCCATGATTCCCCGATCCGGTGACGTGCATGAGGGGGTTTCGGCACCGGCTAATGAGAGTGACCTCATCCAGTTTTTACCAAGCGGACCCGCTGATGGTGCGTCTCCTCAGGAAATTTTGCGTGGGTTCGTGGATGCCGCGACATCGCCGAGAGACGACTGGGGAATCGCGCGAGAGTTCCTGACGAAAACATTTAGTGCGGAGTGGAAACCCACTGCCGGCGTGCTCATCGATCAGGGCAACCGAGACGTCACGCAGAAGGCGCTGTCAGGCGATGCGGCCGAATTTGTGCTCGACACCAGTGTGTACGCTCGGGTCGACGAGAGCGGTAATTACGCCGATACGCCCGCCACTCGAACCCAGCTTTCTTTTGGTTTTGCACTGCAGGGCGGGCAGTGGCGGATTTCGAGCGCGCCCGCGGGTGTGTTGTTAGATCAATCCACCTTTGGCCAGGTTTTTGCCGATCAGTCGCTCTATTTCTTTGATCCATCGTTTGAACGACTCGTGCCGGATGTGCGTTGGTTCCCGGCGCGGGTTTCTACGTCGACACGAGTGATCAAGGCTCTCTTGAGTGGGCCATCCTCATGGCTTGCTCAGTCAGACGCGGTGGTTTCGACAATTCCTCCGGAGGCGGTGCTGGTAGCGGATTCAGTGCCGGTGCAGGACGGAACCGCCACGGTAAACTTCGACATCAAATCGCTCCGAGTCGACTCACTGACGAGTTCGCGCATGTTGCGCCAGATCAGTGCGAGTTTGTCTCAGGTGTATGGCGTTGATCATGTCGACATGCAGTTCTCCGGTGCGTCAGAGGGCGGCACGGCCGTTCCCTCAAGCTCGTCGCTCCTCGCTCCTTCGGCGTACTCCTCAGCCGTTGTTGACACCGAGGAGCGGTTTGGAACGTACCAAGCCGGCTCGGTGGTGACTCTTCCACGCATTGGCGAGGCAATTCACGCGCTTCGCCCCCAGGCAGTCTCGGTGCGGATGAATCTCGGGGTGGCGGCCGCTCTCACGTCCTCGGGGCTGTTCAGCGTGTTCGGCGATGGTCAGAGCGTGAACGTGGATGCGCGCGAGCGTCTCATCGCGCCGGCCGTGGATACGCGTGGTTTCCTGTGGAGTGTCCCTCGTGATGAGCCGGCTGCCGTGCGGGTGGCCTCGACGGACGGATCCTCCAGCGAGGTCGTGGTGAGCTGGGCCGCCGCTGACACCATCAGCGCGCTGTCTGTTTCTCCGGACGGAACGCGAGTAGCCGTGGCACTCGGTTATCGCGAGGCATCGCGCCTGTGCGTTGCCGGAATTACCCGGTCACCGGACGGGGTTCCGGTTTCTCTCGGCCCGTGCCTCGAACCCTATGTGCTCGTTGACAACATCCAGGCGCTTGGATGGGCGGATGGCGAGCGCATCGCCATGCTCGCCACGCCGCAGTCCTCAACGAACCCGGTCACGTATCTGCTCACCGTCGGAGGGCGATTCACCTCTCTCTCGACCCTGAGCGATGGCACGGTGATCAACGGATCTGGTCCCACCGCAACCCTTCGTTTAGGAACTGCTTCGGGAGCAGTGTACGAGCAGGCTTCCGTCTCTCGTTGGCTTCTCGTTGCCAGCGGCGTTCGCCTCTTAGCCACAGTCAACTAGTTCGGAACACTTATCCACGACGGGCGTCCGCAACGCGCGTAGGGTCATTGTGGCTCGTAGCGTGAAGTGTGCTCACTGCCCCACCCGATTCGCCGCCGCTGTGGCGAATCCTCGTGGATGAGCTCTTCCCGGTGGACTGTGTTCTCTGCGGAGCGCGTGCTTTCGCACTGTGCCCCACCTGTGAGCGAGAAATGGGGGATGCTGCGAGTGCGAGCGCATCCTTCGTGCCCGGCACCCGTGTTCCCCTCGTGTCGGCAACAGCCCAGCATCGTGAGGCCCGAACTGTTATGTCACGGTTTAAGGATCACCTGCAGACGGAGTTAGCAGGCCCGCTTGCCCGACTGATTCTGTCCGCTCTCGCTCGCGCCCTGCCGCTGGTTCCCCCGCGTTCGCCTCTCGTGGTCACGACAATTCCCGCGACGTGGGCCGCGCGGCGAAAACGTGGTTTCACCCCGATGCGCTTAGTTCTGCGACGTGCCGGCGTGGCACACGCTTCGACACTCACATCCCGAGGTGTGAGGCAGGATCAGCGGGCACTGGATGCCGTTGCCCGCGCGCGAAACGTTCACGGCACAATGCGTGCCCGCGCCGACGTCGCCGGGTGTTCAGTCATCCTCGTCGATGATGTGGTCACCACGGGCGCGACTGTTGCCGAAGCGATCCGCGCACTCACCGCCGCTGGCGCACACGTTGTTGCGGTCGTCTGCCTGTGTGTGGTGCCGAAAGTTTTCCCCGAAACTCGAGAATCTCGTGACAGGCGAACAATTCAGGCGTAGGTTGTCATCACACGGGCGTGCACTATTCGCTCTGACAGAACGGGCGACACCTCGTGAGATACCGGAGGGTTGCCATGCAGGTCAATTTCGTTACTCGACACATCGAGATCACGGACCGGTTTCGACAGTATGTGTCAGAGAAAATCGCCAAGATTTCGCAACTCAACGGTGATCGCGCTCTTGAGCTTGATGTGACGGTGAGCCGTCACCACGGTGGCAAAGGTCTCGTCGGGGGCGATCGGGTTGAACTCACTCTCATTGGTCCGGGGCCAGTCATTCGCGCGGAAAGCGATGGCGAAGACAAGTACGCGGCTTTCGACTTGGCATTTGGGCGTTTGCTCGAGCAGTTGCGCCGGGACCACGACAAGCACAAGGTGCACCGCGGTGGTGCACACCACCAAAAATCTCTGCATGAGGCGTCCGCTGACGGCTTCCGAGGTCTCGACATCGAGCCAGCGAGCATCGAAGTTCTTGACGAGGTGGAGCACCAACTCAAGCGCGATGAGTGGATTCGTGACGAGCAAGCCAGTTAGCGCATCCTGAGTCATTTGGGCCCAGGGCTCTCAGGTGCCACGCATCAAGCCAACAGGTAGGCTAGGTGCGTGGCATCAATCCTCGACAAAGTACTGCGCATGGGCGAAGGTCGACTCCTTCGCAAGCTGGAAAACTACGCACAAGCCGTCAACGCACTCGAAGAAGCTTTCAGTCATCTGACCGATGACGAGCTTCGATCAGAGACCGCTGAATTCCGGGAGCGCTACGCCGAAGGCGAGTCACTCGAGCACATGTTGCCCGAGGCCTTTGCCGCCGTTCGTGAAGCAGCCAAGCGCACTCTCGGCATGCGACACTTTGACGTTCAGCTCATGGGTGGCGCGGCCCTGCACCTCGGAAACATCGCCGAGATGAAGACCGGTGAGGGTAAGACTCTCGTTGCCACAACCGCCGCATACCTCAACGCCATCCCGGGCCGTGGAGTGCACGTCGTCACCGTGAACGACTACCTTGCCGGTTACCAGTCGGAGCTCATGGGTCGCGTGTTCCGTGCACTCGGAATGTCCACCGGTGTGATTCTCTCCGGGCAGAACCCGGCTGAGCGTCGAGTGCAGTACATGGCGGATATCACGTACGGCACCAACAACGAATTCGGATTCGACTACCTGCGCGACAACATGGCGTGGCAAGCCTCCGATCGCGTTCAGCGCGGACACTATTTCGCCATCGTCGACGAGGTGGACTCCATCCTCATCGACGAAGCCCGTACCCCGTTGATCATTTCTGGACCCGCATCTGGTGAGGCCAATCGCTGGTTCACCGAGTTCGCCACGATCGCTAACACCATGATCGAGGGAACCGATTACGAGCTGGATGAAAAAAAGCGCACCGTGGGTGTGCTCGAGCCGGGCATCGAAAAGGTCGAGGACTATCTCGGCATCGACAACCTGTACGAGTCGGCAAACACGCCTCTCATCTCATTCTTAAACAACTCGCTCAAGGCCAAGGCTCTGTTCCGTCGCGACAAGGACTACGTCGTGATGAACGGTGAGGTACTCATCGTTGACGAGCACACCGGGCGTATTCTTGCCGGCCGTCGCTACAACGAGGGTGTGCACCAGGCTATTGAGGCCAAAGAGGGTGTCGAGGTCAAGGCTGAGAACCAGACTCTCGCCACGGTGACCCTGCAGAACTATTTCCGCATGTACGAGAAGCTCTCGGGCATGACCGGTACCGCCGAAACCGAGGCCGGCGAGTTCATGTCGACCTACAAGCTGGGCGTTGTGCCGATTCCGACGAACCGTCCCATGATTCGTATGGACCGCCAAGACCTCATTTACAAGAACGAGGTCATCAAGTTCGACATGGTCGCCGACGATATCGCCGAGCGCCACGCGCTCGGTCAGCCGGTCTTGGTCGGAACCACCAGCGTCGAGAAGAGCGAGTACCTGTCGAAGTTGCTGGCAAAGCGCGGCATTCGCCACGAAGTCCTCAACGCAAAGAACCACGCGCGTGAAGCGGCGATTGTGGCACAGGCGGGTCGTCTGGGTTCCGTAACGGTCGCCACCAACATGGCCGGTCGTGGTACCGACATCATGCTCGGTGGAAACGCCGAGTTCCTCGCTGTTTCGCAGCTCGCTCAGATGGGTCTGGATCCGGTTCAAACTCCGATTGAGTATGAGGCGGCGTGGGAGAACGCGTATGCGAACGCTCGCGTCGCGGTTGAAGAAGAGGCGGCACGCGTCATCATTGCCGGCGGTCTCTACGTGTTGGGCACCGAGCGCCACGAGTCGCGTCGCATCGACAACCAGTTGCGTGGTCGTGCGGGTCGTCAGGGTGACCCGGGCGAGAGCCGTTTCTACCTGTCACTCACCGACGACCTGATGCGCATGTTCAACTCGGGTGCGGCTGAAGCGATCATGAATCGCAGCAATATCCCCGATGACATGGCGATCGAGTCGACGATTGTGTCGCGGGCCATTCGCTCCGCACAGTCGCAGGTTGAGGCCCGCAACGCAGAAATGCGCAAGAACGTTCTCAAATACGACGATGTGCTCAACCGTCAACGCGAGGCCATTTACAGCGACCGCTCCCACATTCTCGAGGGTGACGATCTTCGCGACCGGTGCATGAACTTCCTCTCCGATGTCATCGACGAAATCATCGACGTGCACTGTGGTGAGGGCAACGGTGACGATTGGGACTTTGACGCGCTGTGGACCGAGCTGAAGACGCTCTACCCGATTTCGCTCACGATCGACGAGGTGATTGCAGAGGCCGGTTCTCGCGGCCGCGTGAACAAGGCGTTTATGCGTCGCGAATTGATTTCGGATGCGGAACTCGCCTACACGCGTCGTGAGATGACTCTCGGCTCGGGTGCGATGCGCGAGTTGGAGCGTCGCGTTGTGCTCTCGGTGATTGACCGTCGCTGGCGCGATCACCTGTATGAGATGGACTACCTCAAGGACGGTATTGGTCTTCGCGCGATGGCTCAGCGTGACCCGCTGATTGAGTATCAGCGTGAGGGTTTTGCGCTCTATTCATCGATGATGGGCATGATCAAATCGGAGTCGGTTGGTTTCTTGTTCAACCTCGAAGTTGAGGTCAAGGAAGCACCGGATGACCCGATGCACCCGAGTGTCGAGGCCATGGGTCTGGCATTTGGTGGCAACGAGCACCTGAGCTACATTGCACCGAACGAAGATGGTGCGGCTGAGGTTCGTGATGAGCGCGGGCGTCTCGAGCAGGCTGCGACGGCTCTCGCTCAGCAGGCGCAGGCATCCGATCGGGCGATCACTCCGGAGCGCCAGGCGCCTCCTCAGGGTGGCGAAGCGCCGAGTCGTGGCGCCTTCGGTCAGCAGGTTCAGGGGGGCGGGCAGCCTCCGCTCAACCGCGCAGAGCGTCGTCGCCAAGACCGGCGCTAACCCACTCCGGGGTTTAGAGAACGTGGATGGCGGTTGCCCGCCATCTGCGGTCGATGCCTTCGAGCCGTATCGCCACTGATCGGCTGCGTCCTCGCCCGTGCACGACCACCACACACTCTGCCGCGTACTCGGTGGGAAACCTGACCATGGCCTTGCCGAGAGAAATGTTCGGACGGTGCACGGCAATTTTTTTGAGCGCCCGTGCTCGCTGAGCAGCCTGGACTCGCACGAGCAGACTGCGGTAGACATCATCGGTCACCCAGCGCGAGATTTGTTCTAGTTCACGTGCCCCCGCAAGGATTTCGATGACGGATCGAGCCATGTTTTCGACGAGTGGTGCGGGGTCGGGGAGGTCTTCTTTGGTCGTCTGCTGATGCCCGAAGTAATCGTCGTCGTTGTAGCTGGCGAGTCGGGTATTTACAGGTGTTGCCTCGTTCGTTGATGGGGCGGTGCGCATGGGCAAGCTCACGGTGATCACTCCAGAAGATGGATATTTAATAGACCGGCGGTCTAGCTGGAAACCATCAAACCAAAATCCCGGTGAGCCACGCCGCGATTTCAGCGAATTTGTGGATAACCCGCGCAAACTCTCAGGAAGAGCCGATTACCGTATCTCGCATGCGCTGGGAAAACCTCTTCGATGACCTTGAATTCCAACTCGATGCAGAAGCTGAAGCTGAACTTCGAGATCGAGAACGCGATGCCGAACGACAAGAATTCGCTCACATTACTCTCATCGAACGGCTTCGAGTCTGCGCAGAGACCGAGGCCATTCAGAGCATCACCCTTGGCGGTGTGGCGCTGTCCATGTGCGTGGAAATGTGCGGTCTCGATTGGTTCGCCGGGCACGCCATCGGTCCTGCTGCCTACGCGGGGTACCTGGTGGCTCCGGTAAGCGCCATCGAGAACATCGCTCTGGCGCAATCGGTCGCTCGATCGAATGCCACTGAAGCTATCTCGCGCAAGCGAGCGATGAGCGACGCGGTATCCGACGGGTCACGGCCTCACCTGAGAGACCGGATTCCATTCCGCATCGTGTTGCGTGACTTGTGTCGTCGACGGAAGGTCGTGATTGTGCACACGGGTACCGAAGACCGCCTCGGCACTCTCGATCGTGTGGGCTCGGATCACTGCGACCTCGCTTGTCACCGATCGGATGAGTCGCGTCGAGATCGTGAGGTCGCTGGCGTAGACGTCATTGCCTTAGGCGCGATCTCCTGGGTCCAGGTCGTCGCGTAGCCACACGGATGCGGGCAGCACCGAGGAGTTATGCCCATCGACCGTCTTCGAGGCCGACACCCTCGTACACCCTCGCTTCTGATCCCTTTTTCGCGTCAGGCGTCGTGGAGTGAATCTGCTCCGGAGCGTGTGCGACCTGGTACTGGTCACGGATGAACGCCTCGAGGTGTGCTGTATCAACGCGCCACGGGCCACGTGAGCCTAGTCGGATAGCGAGAAGCTCGCCGGAGCCGATGAGGTCGTGAACGGTGTCAAGCGGGGCATTGAGTACCGCAGCGACTTGCTCAGGACTGTAAAAACGCATCGCGTCATTCTCATGCATGAATTAAGGCTAGGTCGCCTCGCGCGACCAACTATGCGTATTCCTCGAACTGTGGATAACTCCCGATGCTCCCAAGCCAGTCGGCCACTATGGTGCACGAAACATTCACACACTGGTTACCTCGGAGGAAAGCACGCATGAGAAAGTTCAGTTCCACAACCAGGTTCAATCCGCGCCTTGTCATCGGACTCGTGCTCGTTATCGTCTCGATTGTCGGTGTTGTCGGCATCGTTCGGATGAGTGCCAGTGCCACGCCTGTGGTTGTGGCGTCCCGGTTGCTCGTTGAGGGGCAGCAAATAACTTCCACCGATGTCGAAACGCGAATGGCGCGACTCGAGTTCGTCAGTGGCGCGTATCCGCAAAACATTGAGTCGGTGGTGGGCAAAGTGGTCACTCGTTCAATCGGCCGCGGAGAGCTGGTGCCAAGCGCCAGTTTGGGTGAAGCCTCGGAGGTCATTGAGACGACCGTGGTGGTGGATGTGGATGCGCCGTTGGCGTCAAACATGATTGACGGCGGAATCGTGGATCTCTGGGCGGCAGCCGCAGGAACCGCTGGCGCCTCGAGTTATGCCTCCAGTGCTCAATCTTCATCAGTCGGCACCGGAGCAATCCCTGACGGCGCGCGACTCGTGCTAGCTCGAGCACGCCTCGCCGGGCACAGTGATGATTCGGCGGCAATCGGGCAGGGCGCCACTCGAGCGGAGTTGGTCGTGAGTCGAAATGACGTGGCCACGGTTCTTGCCGCCTCGGCCAGCGACGATGCGCTGTTTGTGGTGGCATCGAGCGGAGGACTGAGTCGATGAATCGCTTGTTAGGTAACGAATCACGATGGCACGAGAATGTCGTCGGTCATCGCGCTGACGAGGGAGCAGAGAAGCCCGCATCCCGGGGCTCAGTGGTCAGTGTTTGGGGGCCAACAGGAGCACCGGGGCGCACGAGCGTGGCCATTGAACTCGCGACGGAATTGGCTTTGACCGGTGTGAGTGTCGTCTTAGTCGACGCCGACACGTACGGGGGCTCCGTGTCGGCCTACCTGGAGTTATTCGATGAGACTCCCGGATTTCTCGCGCTGGCCCGACTGGCAGAATCCGGCGCGTGTGACGAGGTGCAACGAAAGCGCCTGATTCACACGTGTGCGCTTGGCGCCGTGAGACTGGATGTGCTGACCGGTTTGGTCAATCCGGCACGGTGGCCGGAGCTTTCGCATCGCCGAAGCACCGCGGCCCTGGAGTACTTGCGGGAGCACTACGACTTCACGATCGTGGATGTGGGTTTCAACCTCGAAGAGGATGAGGAAATCTCGAGTGATCTTTTGGCGCCGCGACGTAATCAAGCGACAATCGCGGCCCTTCGGTCCAGCGATCTCGTCGTCGCCGTCGGGGGGAGTGATGTTGTCGGGCTGGCGCGTTACATCCATGCCCTGACTCAGCTACAACAGGTCGTCCCCGACGCCCAGGTGCTCCACGTCATCAACCGCCTGCGACGCACTGGCGCATTGAGCTCGGCGGCAAGCACAGTCTCCAGCACGCTCCGACGATTCGCGGGACTCGATGAAGTCGTCCTCGTCGATGAGGATATCCGCGCGTTCGATGCAGCGGCTGTTGCCGGAGTACCGCTCTGTGTAGCCGCCCCCAACGTCTCTTCGCGCAAACAGCTTGCTCAGCTTGCGGGTAAGGTACTGAACCGAGTCGGGCATCACCACCGGGATGCGGGGGCTGCCCCGCGCCGTCGAGGATTTTCTAAGGAGCGAGCGGCAGGTTAAGTCCGCCAGCGATCCACAGCGGCTGACCGGTCATGTAGGGGAGTGCGCCCGAGGCGAGTGAGGCGATGGCCTCACCGACGTCGTTGGGCTCACCCCAGCGCGGGATGGGAACGCGCTTGTCATCGATCCAGTCATCAACCACGCTTCGCCCGGCGCTCGCCGTCATCGGCGTGCGCATGAAACCGGGACGGATTTCGTGCACGTGGATTCCGTACTCGGCTAGGCGACGCGCGAAGAGTTTGGTGACCATGCTGAGCGCCGACTTGGTCACGCAGTATTGGGCGCGATCAGTGTTGACCATCTCTGCAGCGATAGAGCTCACGATCACGATCGAGCGGTAGGAGTCGAAGCCGGTCCAGCCTCGCGCGATGAGCAGGTTGGCAAACGCCTGCGTGAGAAAGAACGTGCCACGCAGGTTGATGTTGACCGAACGGTCAAATCCTTCGGTGCCGAGTTCGAGGATGTCGGTGAGTGGGCGGGCGGCGATCCCGGCATTGTTGACGAGGGCGTCGAGGCGACCGAACTCATCCGCAATGCTCGACAGCACGGCAGCGTGCGAGTCGAGGTCTGAGATGTCAAGCGTGCGATACGCAATCGTCGTTCCGAACTGTCTGAGGTCGTCAAGCGTGGCGGCGACATCTGATTCCGGGTGCAGGTCTGACACGACAACGTCGAATCCCTTCTGCGCGAGAGCGCGCGCAGAGCCCAACCCCAAACCTTGAGCTGAGCCGGTGACGAGCGCGACAGGGCGATGTAAAGCCATGATGCATTCCTTTCGTGTGTGGGGTGGAAGACGTGTGTGGGGTGGAAGACGTGTGTGGGGTGGAAGACGTGTGTGGGGTGGAAAACGTATCTGAATCGGTCACTGGGTAACTTACGGGATGTGCGCAGAAATCTCGTGTGCGTGAGCGACCAGTTGTGGTGCGAGATCAGCGATGCGGTCATCCGTCAGTCGGGTGTCAATCGCCGAGATGCTCAAGGCCATGTAGGGGCGTTGCGTGTGTGACGGCACGAGGGCCGCCATTCCGGCGACGCCTGGATACACGATGGATGCGCCACCGCACCAACCGGAAGTCTGCACGTTCTCAATAGTGTTTCGGAGGAGTTGCTCGACATCGGTGTCACCAAGCCAGCCCTCGGGCACGTCGAAGCTGCGCTTACGTAGGGCGTTTTCCCGCTCGCGGGTGCTCAGCGTTGCCAGCAGTGCAAGCCCTGAGTAGCTCGAGGTGTACGGCTTGGTGTCGCCCACATCGACGACCTGAGCGCGAATCGGATAGGACCCTTCGGCGCGAAGCAGGTAGTGCACGCCATCGAATTGCCGCACAGAAAGGTACACAGTATCTCCGGTCTCATCGGCCAACCGTTGTGCGATGGGTCGAATGGCGGTGAGGTCCCATCCCGGGTTCGGCGCGTTGAGTCCGAGCATGAACAGACCGGAACCCAGATGGTATTTGCGGTCGTCCCCCTGACTCACATAGCCGACGGCGATGAGATCGTGCAGGAGCCGATGAACACTCGGTCGAGCGATCCCAGTAGCAGTGGCCAGGTCGAGCAGTCGTGCGCCTTCGGGTTCGCGTGCGAGTGCCGCCAAGATGGCGGCCGTTCGGGTGATGACGGTCACACTCGCATCGGTAGGCATAAAGTCCACTATACGGACTGAGAAAAAATCCCACAAGGGGTTTTGCTCCTTCTGTGTTGCTTGATATTATTGCTCACAAGTGCTTGGGCCTGCTCGTCGCGTGCATGTCTGCTCGCTAAAAGTCTGTCTATCAAACTTTTTATCTCACACTTTTTTTATCACAAACTTTTGCCGGGCGTGGAGACAAGGGCGCGGTCACCAGTACTTCAGAACGGGAAAGCAGAGGATTCATGTCGACACACGAAGTGAACCGCAATGGCCGACTCACCGACATTGCCGGGCACGTGGCTATCGTCACGGGTGCGGCAGGTGGCATCGGCCGCGCAACGTGCGCGCGACTTGCTGACGCGGGCGCTCACGTTGTGGCCGTCGATCTTCAACCTGAGCGTCTCGCGCAACTCGACGACGAGCTGCGCGCATCCGGTAGTTCGATTGTCACCGTGGCCGGCGATGTGACCGATGATGCGCTGGCACCCCAGACCGTGCAACGGGCGTTGAGCGAGTTCGGTCGGTTGGACATCCTCATCAACAATGCCGGGATGGGGAGCGCGCAGGTGCCGACCTGGGAGATTGATCCGGCCGTGTGGCGCCGCGACCTCGACGTGAACTTGACCAGCCAGTTCGTCATGGCGCGCGCGGCGATCCCCGTGATGATTGAGGCCGGGTATGGGCGCATCGTTAACGTCGCTTCGGCCGCGGGCATGGAGGGCCACGCGATGGCAGGCGGATACGCCGCCGCGAAAGCGGGCGTTGTCGCCATGACCAAAACCATGGGCAAAGAGTTAGCCCAGCGGGGCGTGATCGTGAATGCGATAGCGCCTGCCCTCATCAACTCGGCGATGCTCAACGAGCCCTGGTTCACCGATGAGGTGCGCGATGCGCTTCTCTCGCGCATCCCGATGGGGCGCATGGGTGAGCCCGAGGAGGTGGCCGAGTTGCTGGCCTACCTCGCGTCACCCGCACTGACGTTCACCACCGGTCAGGTCTTTGACCTGTCGGGCGGACGAGCCACCTACTAGTTCCGAGAATTCATCCCAACCCAAAGGAAAAAGCTGATGACTGATACGCCACACCTGAATGACTACCTCGCTAACAGCCCCAAGAACTGGGGAAAGTGGGGTGCCGACGATGAAGTCGGCTCGCTCAACTACCTCACCAACCCCGAGGTGCTCGCCGGTGTCGCCGAGATTCGCAGCGGAAAGACCTTCACGCTCGGTGTGCCGATGGGAAGCCCAGCGGGTGACCCGGTTTGGCCCGGTCGTCGTCAAGCGCGTCGGGTCAACACGGTTGACGCGGGACTGTGGATGGCTGGAAAGGGCTTCCCCATTCCCGGGGGCGCGCAATACTCCGATGACATGCTCGTCATCGACGTGCAGTCGTCAAGTCAATACGATGCCCTCGGACACGCCTGGTACGGCGATCAGCTCTACAACGGATACGACGCCGCCACCACGGTGGGTGCGATGACCAAGGCAAACATTATGCCGATTGCCGAGAAGGGCGTGGTTGGCCGTGGTGTGCTCCTCGACATGGCGAAGTTCCGGGGCAAGAAGTGCCTCGACGCTGGCGAAACGTTCACGCATGAGGATCTGATCGCCGCGGCGGCAGCGCAGGGGGTGGAGCTTCGCAAACGCGACATCCTGCTCATCCACACCGGGTGGATCAATTCGTTCTATGAGGGTGACGTGGCGAAGTTTCAGGGAGCCGACTTCATGGAGCCCGGTCTCACCCACTCCAGCGAGCTCGTCGACTGGTTTGCCGACATGGAGATCCCCAATCTCGTGACCGACACAATTGCCAACGAGGTCACGCTCGACCCAGCGTCGGGCCTGAGTCTTCCGCTGCACCAAGCCCTCATGCGCAACCTCGGTGTGGTCTTCGCTGAGATCATGAACCTCACCCCGCTGGCCGACGACTGCGCTGCCGACGGGCAGTACGCGTTTTTGTACACGGCGGCACCGATCAAGCTCGTTGGCGGAACCGGTGCGCCGGTCAATCCCGTCGTCATCAAGTAAGGAACGCGAGTGGGCGTGGTACTGACAAAAGAACCGGTCGACGAAGGCGAGCTCGTCGTCGATGGCGCTTCCGTGCGCTTTTACGATTCGCGTGAGTCTCGAGGTTCGCGAAACCCGATTGTGCTGATCCACGGCACGACAGGCAGCACCGCGGTGCACTTCGGTTTTCTCTTTCCCATGTTGGCCACACGTCAGCGAGTGGTGAGCATCGACCTCGGTCAGCCAACAGGCGAGCTGACCATCGACTCGTTCCGTCGGCAGGTCGAAGCGGTCATTGACCGGGTGCTGCCCGACGAGTCGATCACCCTCCTGGGCTACTCGCTCGGAGCGGTCGTGGCCGCCACCGTCGCCGCAGCCAGGCCAGAGAAAATCGAGAACCTCATCCTCGTGGCGGGGTGGGCGAAGACCGACGCGCAACAGGTTTTGCGAAACAACGTGTGGAACGCGCTCTACGCCAGTGGCGACAAGGATGCGCTCGCGCAGTTCACCGTGTTCTGCGCCTTTGGGCATCCCTTCGTGGGGGCGCGCACCATGCTGGAGCTCGAGCCCGCCATCGCGGCCGTCAACGTGACCGAGTTCGGTGTCGCGCAGATGCGCGTGAATCGCGACATCGACATCGTCGACAGGCTCGGAGCTATCACGGCGAACACGCTGGTCATCGGGTGCCAATTCGATCAGATGGTTCCCAATCGGCACAGTCTCGATCTCTTTGGTGCGATTGAGAATGCTCGCTACACCGAGATTCCGTCAGGCCACGCCGTGGTTTTTGAGCGGCCTGCCGAACTCCACAAGCACGTGGACAACTTTGCCGCCGACCCGCGCCGGTATCCGGCGGGTATCCGCATCCCCGCAGTAAAGCCGTAGGCGACGCCACTCACTCGCGAAAGACCACAATGACCAATCACACTCCACTTCTCATCATCGGTACCGGTTTTGCCGGCATCGGCTTGGCGACGAAACTTAAGCGCCGAGGCTACGACGACTTCATCATGATCGAGCGCGCCGACGACGTAGGCGGAACGTGGCGCGACAACCGATACCCCGGTGCCGCATGCGATGTGCCCTCACATCTGTACTCGTATTCGTTCGCGCTCAAGAGCGACTGGTCTCGGGTCTTCGCGCCCGCTCCTGAGATTTGGGAATACATTCGGCAGTGCGCGCGAGACGAGGGGCTCATGCCGCACATCCACTTCAACACCACCCTGCTCGAGGCGTCATGGGATGAGCCGAGCGCGCTGTGGCGGGTCGTCACGTCGAACGGCGAGTACACGGCAGATGTGGTGGTGACGGCGATGGGTCATCTTGCCGATGAGAAATATCCCGCAATTGAGGGAATCGAGTCGTTCACCGGAGAGAAGTTCCACTCCGCCCGGTGGGACCACGACGCGCAGCTCGACGGCAAGCGCATCGCCGTTGTGGGATCGGGTGCCTCTGCGGTGCAGATCATCCCCGAGATGGCGAAGATCGCCGGGCAGCTGGTTGTCTTTCAGCGATCGGCGCCGTACGTCATCCCTCGGCCAGACCGTGCCTACACCGAAGCCGAGAAGCGTCGATTCGCACGCGACCCGGAGTCGATGGAGGCCCTGCGGTCGGAAATGTTCTGGGGTATGGAGAACAATTACGCTCAGCGACGCGCCATCCCCCGCTCTATTCACGAGGCATACAAGGTAGCCAACGGGCATCGCGAAGCTCAGGTGAGCGACCCGGAGATTCTCGCCAAGGTGACGCCCGACTACGAGATTGGCTGCAAGCGCGTGCTCATCTCAGACGTGTACTACCCAGCCTTGCAAGCGCCCAACGTGCATATCGAGGCGGCAGCGCTCGAGAAAGTGGACGGCAAGACACTCATCAGCACGGCCGGCAATGTTTACGAGGTGGATGCGGTGATTTTCGCCACCGGGTTCGAGGCGATTGAACCCCCGTTTGCGCCACTGATTCACGGTCGTGGTGGGCAGAGCCTCAGTGAGTACTGGTCGCAGGGGATGCAGGCGCTCGACTCAACCACCGTCACCGGGTTTCCCAACCTCTTCATCATGAACGGCCCAAACACGGGGCTTGGCCACAACTCGGTGATCTTCGTGATCGAATCACAGATTGACTACATTGACGGAGCCTTGCAGTACATGAGTGAGCGGGGGGCAACCGTTCTCGAAGCACGACCAGAGGCTGAGGCGGAATATGTTGACGCGGTCAGTGATCGCGCGGCAGGTACTGTCTGGTTGAACGGAGGCTGCAAGAACTGGTACGTCGACTATCGAACAAATCGCCTCACGGTTACCTGGCCGGACTTTGCCTATGCGTTTCGTGACTCAAACGGTGAGTTTGTGCCGGAGCACTATCTGACGGCTTAGCGGTGATTGAGCTTGTCGAAGCCCGGTTTCGGCCTACTCAGCCAGCGAGGTGAGCATCCAAGAACGCAAGCGTGCGGGTGAGCGCGGTTTGCGCAGCGGCCGTGTCGAGGTGGAACTGGTACTCGTGCGGGAGCGGAGGCGTGTAGTCCGCCGGCCACAGCAGGGAATCAACACTCGTGCCGAGCGCGGTCAGCCGGGCAATCATGGGTACGGTCTGTCCCGCGGTGAGCGGATCCGCGTTGCCACCCGTGATGTAAACCGGGGGATACGCCGCGGTGACGAAGTCGATTGATGACATGGCTTCGACGGCAGGCGAGGAGCCCAGGTTGCGGTCACCGGTGTAGGCCCACAGCGACGTGTTGTTGCCCCAGGTCAGCAGATCGACCAGCAGGGTTGAGGTCGCCGACGTCGCTCCGGACGTGTCGGACGAAGCTTCGCCAATCATCGGCCGCATGTCATAGACGCCACAGTTGAGCACGAGTCCGCGAAGCTGACCGGGCTGCAGTGCCGGCGTGAATTTCTCGCGGGCCGCGTATTCGGGATTGGTCGTCAATGCCGCGATTTGCGAGGTGAGTTGGGCCCCCGCGGAATCACCTGCCATCACGATTCGATTAGTGTCCACGTGATAGGTGGCCGCATTTGCGAGGATGAATGCCAGCGCGCCGTTGATCTCGTTCACTGCAGTGGGGTAAACCGCCTCGGGACCATAGGTGTAGTTGAGCCCGATGACGGTGTAACCGTGTGAGGCGAGAATCTGAAAGTACGAACGGTCATTGGCTTTGTCGCCCGAGATCCACGCGCCACCGTGCGTCCAGACAACTGTGCCCAGTGGCGTGGTGGTACCGGTCGGGTAGTAGACATCCATCGTGGTGAATTCACTACCCGGCGCGTAGGCCACATCGAGTACCGAGTCGACGCCCGAGGTTGGGGCGAAGGGTTGCATGACCTCGACGAGTTTTTGGGCGTTTGAGGTGAACACGCTCCGAATCAGCAGGGCTCCCGGCCACGGGCTCACCGAAAAGACGATCGGCGTGAGAATCACCAAGGTGAGGATGGTGCCAATCGGCCACCACAGCCAGGGGGAACGAAACCAACGACGATGCGGGTGTTTTGGCGCCATGCTGACAGCCTAGGCTAGCGCGCGCACTGCGGGGGAGCATGCGGAACGCGACCTGAGCACGCCAGTCTGGCGTGAGCCTGCGCAGCCTGGCGTGAGTCCGGGTGAGCACGCATGAAGCGGGGCTCCGCTTCTCGCCTGGGGTGTGGCCGGGCGTCGGGGTGGTGGCGAAGCCGCCGGGGCCCCGCGGGCGCAGGGGAGAAGGGGGGTCAGCGTGCGTGCGTGATTTCGACAAGCTCAATCAACGAATGCAGGCTCAATCAACGATTTCGACAAGCTCAAGCGACGAATGCAGGCTCAATCAACGAATTCGGGGGCACGCACAAACCGTAGGCTAGAGACATGTCGACGTTCAGCAACATCATCCAAAAGGTGGGAATCGGAACCGAATCCGACATCGAGTGGATGCACATGCTCGTCGGCGACGCGCAGCTCATCGCGGACCTTGCTTTTGCCGACACGGTGTTTTGGATTCCCACGAAAGAGCGCACGTTCGTCGCCCTCGCCCACGCGCGTCCGTCGAGTTCGGCCACGTTGTTTTATCGCGACTTTGTCGGTCAGGTCATCAAGTCGGAGTGGCGTGCGCAGGTAACCGAAGCGTACGAGACGGGTCAGATCATCGAATCGTCGGCGCCGGCCTGGTACGAGGAGACGCCCACGCGCGTGAAAGCGATTCCGGTGGTTCGTCGCCCGCGACCGAATAGTGCCGACCCGCAGGAGGGACCCATTGCGGTCATCACCCTGCACACGAACCTGTCGGAGAACCGTTCCCCGTCGCGCCAGGAAAAGACCTTCAACGTGTGCGCGGATGATCTGCTGAGCATGATTGCTTCGGGTGACTTTCCCGACCTGGATGCGGCACCCGCACCAACGCAGGGAGCGCCGCGCGCATCCGATGGTTTGATTCGTCTGAACGGCGAGGGCATCACCACTTTTGCGAGTCCGAACGCGCTCTCGGCGTTCAACCGGATTGGCTTCCGCGACGAGTTGGAGGGTGAGTCGCTCGCCGAGGTCACGACGAGGGTGCTGACTGGAAAAATCAACGTGGATGAGTCACTCCCGGTGGTAGTGACCGGCCGGGCGCCGTGGCGCGCCGACGTGGAGAACGGCGGTGTGACTATTTCGCTGCGGGCCATCCCACTCAAGCGGATGGGTGAGCCGGCAGGTGCCATCATTTTGTGTCGTGACGTCACCGAGTTGCGCCGTCAGGAGCGCGCCCTCATCACGAAAGACGCGACGATTCGCGAGATTCACCACCGGGTGAAAAACAACTTGCAGACGGTGGCGTCGCTGTTGCGCATCCAAGCTCGTCGAACGAAGAGTGACGAAGCACGGGATGCGCTCGCCAACGCCATGCGCCGGGTGGCGAGTATCGCCGTCGTCCACGATGCGTTGAGTTCTGGTTTGACTCAGACGGTCAACTTCGACGAGGTGTTCCAGCGGGTGTTCATGCTCAGCGCCGAGGTCGCGACGCTGCAGGGGACGACGGTGTCGCCGAAGGCGTCGGGGGCCTTTGGGGTGTTACCGAGTGAGTACGCGACGCCGCTGGCGGTTGCCATCACGGAGCTGGTGACGAACGCCGTGGAGCACGGACTCGCTGGTCGCACTGGCACCGTCGAGGTCGATGCCAAGCGCACTCCCGGCTTACTGGTCGTCACGATCAGTGATGACGGGTCCGGTTTGGGAGAGTCGGGAGAAATCGGTGACGGTCTCGGCACGCAGATTGTTCGCACGCTCATCGAGGGTGAGCTGGGTGGGGCAATCGAGTGGGGCACTCGGGACGGTGGCGGTACGCGCGTGCGGGTGGAGATTCCGCTGCGCTTCAGCGAGTTGACCGACACGCAGACACGGCCGATTACCTATGTGAGTGGTCCGGTCTAGCCCGAAAAAGTTCGAGACCCCCTGCCTGATGCAGAGGGTCTCGACAAGCTCGACCGGCGAGAGTGAGGTCTCGACAAGCTCGACCGGCGAGAGTGAGGTCTCGACAAGCTCGACCGGCGAGAGTGTGGTCTCGACAAGCTCGACCGGCGAGGCTGAGTTAGGAAGCGCGGCGGGCGCGAGCTGCGCGGCGCTTGAGGGCGCGACGCTCGTCTTCGCTGAGGCCACCCCATACGCCCGAGTCCTGGTTGGTCTCGAGTGCGTACTGGAGGCACTGCTCGCTCACGGTGCAACGGGCACAAACGGCCTTTGCTTTTTCAATCTGGTCTACAGCCGGGCCGGTGTTGCCGACCGGGAAGAAGAGCTCCGGGTCAACGGTGAGGCAGGCTGCGCTGTCACGCCAATCCATAATCACTCCTAGTTTCTTTTTTCGACACATCACACGATCGCTGGCGGGTGCCAGCGCGCGCAAAATTGTCTGTTCGTTCAGACGGTCGGACCATAAAAAAATGTCGAGTGCTGGTCCGTAGCTGACTCAAAAACTGAAAGTCTGCTTGCCCACACCCACGTGAGCGCCAACTCGACTTCGTTAAGAGTGACATAGTGAGTGTAGGTTTGTAAAGACTTTTTTTGAAATGAGTTCAGATGAGTTCCACGACTCGCTCGCCACTTCTGCTGGTGCTCGCCGTTGTGCTAGGCATTGAAGCCCTCGGGGTGAGTGGCTACACCGTCTGGTTTGGTGCGCAATTATTCGTGGCAGAAACCGGCACGCTGAGCGGGGCGCTCTTTCTATTGGGACTCTTCATCCTCTGCTCGGCCTGGCTGTGGGTCATGCTGGTTGGGCTCATTCGCGTGCGCCCGGGAGTGCGCGCCCCCGCGGTCGTGTGGCAAACCACGCAGGCGGTCGTGGGAATCAGCATGATCAACGCCGAGGGTGATTGGTGGATCGTCGCCGTCGTTATGATTGTGCTCGCGCTCGGTGGAGGGGTGCTGTTGTTCACGCCTTCGGTGAGCCGTGCCATCGCTCGCCATCCGAAGAGTGACGCGCAGTAGCTTCCCGCTCGCGCGGGTGACCGTGAGCTTCGGGGCTAGGCGAGACCGAGTTTTGTGCGAAGGCTCGCCACGTGGCCGGTTGCCTTGACGTTGTAGAGCGGCAACTCGACCTGCCCTTTTTCGTCAATGACGAACGTCGAGCGAATCACGCCCTGCACGATCTTGCCGTACATCGACTTTTCGCCGAAGGTGGCGTAGGCGTTGTGCACGGCGAGGTCGGGGTCCGACAGCAGCGGGAACGTCAATGCGTCGTGCTCTTGGAACTTCTTGAGCTTGGCGGGTGTGTCTTTGCTCACACCCAGAACGACGAATCCCGCGGCTTGCAGCGACGCGAGGTTATCCCGAAAGTCACACGCCTGAGTCGTGCAACCCGGGGTCATGGCAGCCGGGTAGAAGTAGAGGATGACCTTTTTGCCGGCAAAGTCCGAGAGCGAGACGGGCTTGTCATCCTGATCGTGAAGAGTGAATGCGGGGGCGGTGTCGCCAGCTTCGAGTCGCGTTGTCATGTGCATTAGATTACGCCAGTCGCAACGACTACGGTGCTGTCGAAAATGTGACCAGCAGTCGGTGTAGCGAATCAAGTCGTGCTGCGCCGGATGCGCCGAGGGCTCCGGCTGCCACGGCCTCGGCAATCGCGCAGTCGGGTGCATCGGGGAGGTGCGTACACCCGCGGGGGCAGGTCTGACCAATGCGGTCAAGATCGGTGAATGCGCGCAAAATGTTGTTCGGATTGACGTGACCGAGGCCAAACGAACGCACTCCAGGTGTATCAATGAGCCAACCGGATGTGCCGCCGGTGTCGACGCGTGCGCAGAGCGTTGAGCTCGAGGTGTGGCGTCCTCGACCGGTGGTTTCGTTGACGTGCCCGATTGCGCGCTGCGCCTCGGGGACAAGGGCGTTGACGAGTGTGGATTTGCCGACACCCGAGTGACCAACCGCCACCGTCGTGTGACCGGCGAGCATGGCACGGAGTTCGTCGAGGGGCGGGTCGTCGGATCGGCTCGTGACCACGGCAAATTCGAGTCCGGTGAAGTTGGCGAGGAACGTGCTCGGATCGGCGAGATCGGTCTTGGTGATACACAGGATTGGCGTGAGTCCGGCATCCAACGCCGCGACCAGGTAGCGATCGACGAGGCGAACACGCGGCTCCGGGTTGGCCGCCGCGACCACGATGAGCATTTGGTCGGCGTTTGCCACGATGACGCGCTCGACGGCATCGGTGTCGTCGGCGCTTCGGCGCAGAATTGTGGTGCGTGGCTCGACGCGTACCACGCGCGCCAGCGTGCCATCGTCAGCACTCACGTCACCCACGAGAGCCACGCGGTCACCAGTGACGATGGCTTCTTTGCCGAGCTCGCGAGCACGAGAGGCGGACACGATGCGCGCGGTTGGCAGTCCATCGTCGACGAGAACCGTGAAGCGTCCGCGATCGACTGCGAGGATCATGCCGATGACGGCATCGGCGTGACCGGGTCGAGTCTTGGTGCGGGGACGATTGCCTTTCGGGTTGGGTCGCACCCGCACATCCGACTCATCGAGCTCGTATGGCTCGTCGCGGTCGTCACTCCACCAGCTCACGCGCGCGACCCGTTCACAGCGGTCGCGCCGGTTGCGGTTGAGGCTTTCGTCATGAGGCCTCGGGCTCCAACATGGTATGCCAGAGGGTTGTGAATTCGGGCAGCGTTTTGGATGTGCATCCGACGTTTTCAATGTCGACGCCAGAAACGGCCAACCCGATGATGGCTCCCGAGGTAGCCATGCGGTGGTCTTGATAGGAGAGCCACTGTCCCCCGTGCAGCGTGGCCGGTTCGATGTGCAACCCGTCGGGAAGTTCGGTCACGTTGCCGCCGAGCTTGTTTATCTCCGCGGCCAACGCGGCGAGACGGTCGGTTTCGTGGTGACGGATGTGCCCGATACCGGTGATGGTGCTCGGCGAATCTGCCAGAGCGGCCAGCGCGACGAGGTTGGGTGCGAGCTCACCGCCAGTGGTGAGATCGAGGGTGACGCCATGGATGCGCTCGCCGCCACTCACCGTGACCCGTGAGCCCTCGCGCTCAACCCGAGCGCCGAACTGGGGCAACAGCTCGAGGAGGTCGTTACCCACCTGGGTGGTGTGCGCTGGCCAGCCCGTAATCGTTACGCTGCCGCCGGCCACGATGGCGGCGATGAGGAACGGAGCCGCGTTAGAGAGGTCCGGTTCGATGTCGACTGTTCCGCCAGCGATGGGGCCGGGTTCGACGCGCCACCGACCGACCTCGGGATTGGTCACGGCGACACCTCGGGCGCGCAGCACCTCAAGCGTCATGTCGATGTGGGGCAAGCTCGGCAGTCGCTCTCCGCTGTGTCGAAGGTCGAGTCCGCGTTCGAATCTCGCGGCGGCGAGAAGCAGGCCGGAGACGAATTGACTCGAGGATGACGCGTCGATCGTCAGCTCTCCACCGGAGACTGTGCCGGTCCCGTGCACGGTGAAGGGAAGGGCGCCTCGACCTTCATCCGCCACGTCAACGCCGAGGGCGCGAAGAGAACTCACCGTCGTCGACATGGGGCGGCGGCGAGCAGCTGCATCCCCGTCAAACGTGGTTGGACCGAGTGCGAGTGCGGCAACCGGGGGCATGAACCGCATCACGGTTCCGGCCAGGCCGCAGTCGATCGTGGTGCTGCCAGTCAACTCGCCGGGAGTCACCAACCAGTCGGGACCGAATTGGCCGTCGCCCTCCTGCTCGGTGATGCTCACGCCGAGGTTGGTCAGCGCTTCGACCATGAGGTGGGAGTCACGAGAGTGCAGGGGAGCGTGCAAGAGAGTGGGTGCGTCGGCGAGGGCCGAGAGCACGAGTTCGCGGTTGGTTAGCGACTTCGATCCGGGCAAACTCAGTGTCGCGTCGAGCGGTGAACGAGCAATGGGTGCTGGCCAGTCACCGGCATTATCGGGCATACCCGACGAATCGCCATACGGATCAAACTCCGGTCGGGAATAGGGTGACGTCAACATTTGTTCTAGGTTACCGGCGAACCCGAAGGTTCGTCAGAAGGGAGGCGTAGGCTTGATTACGATGACTCACGATTCCGCACAGAGAGCCGAAGCTCAGGGTGACCCTCAGGCTGAGGTCGCCGAAGCGCTCGCCGAGGCAAAGCGAACGCTTTTTGTGGAGCAGGCAATGCCGCTGATTGACCAGTTGTACGGTCACGCGATGCGCAAGACCGGCAATCCGGCGGACGCCAATGACCTGGTGCAAGAGACCTATCTCAAAGCCTTTGCGGCGTTTGACTCGTTCGAACAGGGCACCAACATCAAAGCGTGGCTCCACCGCATTCTCGAGAACACCTTCATCAACAACTACCGAAAGTCCTCGCGTGAGCCCTTTCAGCGCTCTGTCGAGGAGCTCGAGGATTGGCAACTCGGCGAGGCCGAGTCGCGCACGGCAATGTCGACCAGGTCCGCTGAGGCCGAGGCTATTGACAACATGCCGGCTGGGGTCGTGACGGATGCACTGCACGCGCTACCAGAGGAATTTCGCGTCGCCGTTTTTCTTGCCGACGTTCAAGGCTTTTCGTACCAAGAAATCGCCGAGATCATGGGCACCCCGACCGGTACCGTGATGAGCCGCTTGCACCGCGGTCGTCGCCTGCTGCGGGAACAATTGACCGATTACGCACGCGAACAGGGAATCGCGGTCAGCACCACCGGAGGAAAAAATGGCTGATTGTGGCTGCGAGAAAGCTAAAAAGGACCTCGAAGAGTACCTGCACAACGAGCTGTGCAGTGAAGAGGCGACCGACATTCGCGAACACATCGAGACGTGCGCCGACTGTCAAACCGACCAGCGACTGCAAGTTGTGTTGCGTGAAGCGGTGCAGCGTGCCTGCGATGAGACCGCACCCGAAGAGCTTCGCTTTCAAGTGATGGCCAAACTTCGGGACATGCAGGCGCACTAACGCCAGTTGTGTAGCGCGCGAGCGCCAGTTGTGTAGCGCGCTAGCGCGCCACACTGAGGTGACCCTGGGTTAGAAGCTCAGCGCCTCACCCAGGATGGCCGTTGCTTCGACCGCGTGGCGCTTGGCACTACCGGCTGCCGGTGACGCGGCGGCTGGGCGAGACACATTACGCACGGTGCGTGATCCCAGGAACGGTGCCACCTCCATGGCGATGAACTGCCACGCGCCCTGGTTTGCCGGCTCATCCTGGAACCAGACGAGTTCGGCGTTCGGGTAGGTGTCCAGAACAGCTTTGAGTTCGTCAATCGGTGCCGGGTAGAACTGCTCCATGCGCACGACCGCAACCTGAGTGTCTCCGGTTTTCGCGATTTCAGCCATGAGGTCGTGGTAGGGCTTGCCTGCGGTGATGATGACGCGTTTCACCTTGGCCCGATCAAGCGCCCTCGCGTCGTCAATCACCGTTTCAAACCCACCGCTGATGAATTCCTCAACCGGCGAAGCGGCGTCGCGAAGTCGAAGCATCGCTTTCGGAGTGAAGACAATCAGTGGTCGGCGTGGACGAGCGTAAGCCTGACGACGCAGCAGGTGGAAGTAGGAAGCCGGCGTTGACGGGCGTGCCACAATCATGTTGTTTTCGGCACACATTTGGAGGTAGCGCTCCATGCGGGCGGATGAGTGGTCCGGACCTTGGCCCTCGTAGCCGTGCGGCAGGAGCAGAACCACGGATGAGCGCTGACCCCACTTTTGCTCGGAGGATGAGATGTACTCGTCGATGACGGATTGTGCGCCGTCGGCGAAGTCACCGAACTGCGCTTCCCACAGCACGAGAGCATCCTCACGCTGAACCGAGTAGCCGTACTCGAAGCCCATCACCGCGTATTCGCTGAGCAAGGAGTCATAGATCCAGAAGCGTCCCTGGTCTTCGGCGAGGTTCACCAGCGGGAGCCATTCCTGACCGTTCTCGCGGTCGTGGAAGATCGCGTGGCGCTGAACAAATGTGCCACGCCTGACATCCTGACCGGTGATTCGAACGGGCTTGCCCTCGAGCAGAATCGAACCGAAGGCGAGGAGTTCGCCGAATCCCCAGTCGATGCCGCCGAGGCGACTCATCTCGACGCGCTTTTCGATGAGCTGCTGAAGCTTCGGGTGAACCGTGAATCCCGGGGGAACGTTGTTGAACGCGTCGCCAATGCGGTGGATGACGGAAACATCAACCGCGGTGTTTTGTGGAACGACAACCTCGCTCGACGGTGGCGTGCTCGACGTGACACCCGTGGTGGCTCCGTGTCCAGATTGCGCGGCATGAGTTTCGGCAAACGCGGTTTCGAGCTGGGACTGGAAGTCAGCCTGCGCCTTGTCGAACTCTTCTTGAGTGATGTCGCCGCGACCCACGAGTGCCTCGGTGTACAGACGACGCACCGAGCGCTTGGCTTCGATGAGGTTGTACATCAGTGGCTGCGTCATCGAGGGATCGTCACCCTCGTTGTGTCCGCGACGGCGGTAGCACACGATGTCGATGACCACGTCTTTTTTGAACTTCTGACGGTACTCGAAGGCAAGTTGGGCCACGCGAACGACGGCTTCAGGGTCATCGCCATTGACGTGCCACACCGGAGCCTGAATCACCTTGGCAACATCTGTGGAGTACACCGAGGTGCGCGACTCCCAGGGAAGTGTCGTGAATCCGACCTGGTTGTTGACGACCACGTGGATGGTGCCTCCGATGCGGTAGCCACGCAGCTGTGACATCTGAAGACCCTCGTAGACCACACCCTGTCCAGCCATCGCTGCGTCACCGTGGACGAGAATAGGCAGGGTTGTGAAGGTACCGATTGGTTTGAGGTCCTGTTTGGCACGCGTGATGCCCTGAAGAACGGTGTTGACCGTCTCGAGGTGCGAAGGGTTAGCCGCCAACGAGACCGGAATTTGCTTACCGTTTGGTGCGGTGAACATTCCTTCGGTGCCGAGGTGGTACTTGACGTCACCGGATCCCTGAACCGTACTGGTGTCAGTCGTACCCTCAAACTCACGGAAGATTTGTCCGTACGTCTTGCCTGCGATGTTGGTCAACACATTGAGACGACCGCGGTGAGCCATACCGATGTCGACGCCGTCGAGCTCTGCTTCAGCGGCCTCCAGGATGATGGCGTCGATAAACGGGATGAGCGACTCGCCACCTTCGAGACTGAAGCGCTTCTGACCGACGTACTTGGTTTGCAGGAAGGTTTCGAAGGCCTCAGCCTCGTTGAGTTTGCCGAGGATGCGCAGCTGCTCGTCGTGGCCGGGCTTCTCGTAGGGGCGCTCAACTTTCGCCTGGATCCAGCGACGTTCTTCCGGATCTTGGATGTACATGTACTCCAGACCGACTGTGCGGCAGTAGGAGTCGCGCAGTACGCCGAGGATCTTGCGCAGCGGAGCCGTCTTTTCGCCGGTTACCCCACCGGTGACGAATTCGCGGTCGAGGTCCCACAGCGTCAGGCCGTGGCTCTCGATTTCGAGGTCGGGGTGCGAGCGCTGTTGGTACTCAAGCGGGTCGATGTCGGCCATGAGGTGTCCGCGCTCGCGGAAGGCCTGAATGAGTTCTTGAACGCGTGCCGTCTTGTTGACGCCTGACCCTTTGTCGACGGAAACGTCATTAGCCCACTGGATGGGCTTGTAGGGAATTCGCAGGGCCGCGAAGATTTCTTCGTAGAAATTCCGCTGACCGATAAGGAGTTCGTGCACCTTCTTGAGGAACTCGCCGGAACCAGCCCCCTGAATGACGCGGTGGTCATAGGTCGACGTGAGGGTGAGGATTTTTCCGATTGCCAGATCCGTCAGCGTCTTTTCACTCGCGCCCTGGAACTCTGCGGGGTAGTCCAGCGCTCCCGCCCCGATGATGCAGCCCTGACCTTTCATGAGCCGCGGTACGGAGTGGTTTGTTCCGATGCCACCCGGGTTGGTGAGGGAAACGGTGATGCCCTTAAAGTCATCGGCAACGAGCTTGTTGTTTCGCGCGCGGGCAACCAAGTCCTCATACGCGGCGAGGTACTGATCGAATGTCATCGTGTCGGCACGTGAAATGCCGGGCACCATCAGGGCACGGGAGCCATCTGGCTTGGGGACATCCACGGCGAGACCGAGGGTGACGTGGGCGCACTGCACCACGGACGGCTTGCCATCGATTTCGTCGTAGTAGACGTTTTGGCTGGGGAACTCTTTGAGCGCGCGGACAATCGCCCAGCCGAGAATGTGCGTGAACGACACCTTGCCGCCTCGGCGGCGTGAGAGGTGATTGTTGATGACAATGCGGTTGTCGATGAGTAATTTGGCGGGGACGGCGCGCACGCTCGTCGCGGTGGGTACCGTGATCGAGGCGTCCATGTTGGCCGCGAGCGTCTTAGGCATTCCTTTGAGGACGGTGACCACGTCTTGCTCGTTGGATTCGGCGGCGCCGAGCCCATCGATCAGTGGGGCGTCCGCCGGGATGGGATTGGCCTTCGCGGGAACGGACGTGGTTCGAGCAACGGGCTGCGAGCCGGTAGTGGTCGGAACAGTCGCGGTTGTTTCCGTAGGTGAAGCATTCGTTGCGGCAACGGGGGCTGACTTGTTCACCGCAACGGCGGGGGTCTGGGCTCCGGTGCTGGCGCCGTACTTATCGAGAGTCGGCCACCATGACGCGTCTACTGAGTTTTTGTCGACGACATATTTTTCGTACAGCTCCTCGACGAGCCAAATGTTTTCGCCGAACTCGTCGGCTTTGCCAGTTTCAGTAGTGCTGGACACGGCTTTGTCGCCCTATCTTTCGTTGGATTTTCCGCAAACAACCAGCTGACAGGCGCTGGTAAAAATGACCTCTAATAGACTAGTCCTCCCCTCACGACGTCACGACCCGCGAGAGTCTCCTCGGTAAAGTAAAAACATGTGGGAGCCGTGGCTGATGTTCGCGGCCGGTGTCGTGCTCACGGGCGCGACCGGAATGTTTGTTGCCGCTGAGTTTTCGCTGGTGACCCTGAACCGCCCCGAGCTCGAGAGCATGCGTGACAATGGGACGAAGGGCCTGGGGCTCATCATCCGAGCCCTGCGCAAGACGCTCACCCACATCTCGGCGGCCCAACTCGGCATCACCCTGACCACCTTGCTCACGGGTTTCCTGATGGAACCCGCACTGAGCAGTCTGCTCGACCCACTTTTCACGGGGTGGGGGATGACGGTGGCTGCGGCACACATCGTCGCGGGCATCCTCGCCGTCGTCGTTGCCACGATTTTGTCGATGGTCATCGGCGAACTCATCCCCAAGGCATTCGCGCTCACGGTTCCTCTCAAGACGGCCCGGTTTGTCATCGCGTTCCAAACGGCCTTTACGTTCGTGTTTTTGCCGGTGGTCCGCGTGTTCAACCGGGCGTCAAATGGTGTCGTGCGCGCATTCGGGATTGAGCCGAAAGAAGAACTCTCCGAGGCGAGGTCGTCGGATGAACTCGCATCCATCGTGGCTCGATCAGCAGAAGCTGGCCTGCTCGAACGTGACACCGCAACACTGTTGGGTCGAACCCTCGCGTTTAGTGAGTTGACGGCGGGCGATGTGATGACGCCCCGCCTGCAGGTGACGAGTGTCGGCCCGCAGGAGTCGGTCGTCGCGGTTCTCGAGCGTGCGCGCGCCACGGGGTACTCGCGCTTTCCTGTGGTTGACGAGGGATTAGACGACGTGATTGGCGTCGTGCACGTGAAATATGCCGTTGCGGTGCCGCGCGATCGTCGTGCTGACGTTCCCATTTCGGCAATCATGACCGAGCAGACACTGCGTGTTCCCGACACGATGAACCTGGATGTCTTACTCACTGAACTTCGAGCAAAGGGCTACCAGCTTGCGGTCGTGGTCGATGAATACGGTGGCACCGCCGGTATCACCACGCTCGAAGACCTAGTTGAGGAGCTCGTTGGTGAGGTGCGTGACGAACACGATCGCACCCGCGCCGGTGTCGTTGCCCGAGATGACAGCATCAGTTTTCCTGGAGGTTTGCGGCCGGACGAGTTGGCGCAGCAAACCGGCGTGGTGATTCCTGAAGACGGTCCCTACGAGACGGTTGCCGGCTACGTGCTCAGCCTGCTCGGTCGAATCCCCGCCGTCGGCGATGAAGCCAGCGACGAGCACGGCACCTACCGTGTCATACACATGGATGGGCGACGCATCGATCGCCTGCGGTTCATCCCACTCGTGAGGGATGGTGACGACGAGTGAACGACTGGATAGGCATCGTGTGGCTGGTCGTGTTGCTGCTCGTGAACGCGTTTTTTGTTGCGGCCGAGTTCGCCGTGGTCTCGGCTCGTCGATCGCAGATTGAACCCCGCGCTGCCGACGGGAAGCGCTCCGCGATTGTCGCGCTCTGGGCGCTTGAGCACGCCGGACTCATGCTGGCCACCTGTCAGTTGGGAATCACGGTGGCTTCGCTGCTCATTCTCAACGTTGCCGAGCCGTCAATCCACCACCTCATTGAGACCGGTTTTGCATTCACCGGTCTTCCCGCGGATGTCCTGGGCGGGATCGGGTTTGCCGTGGCACTCATCGTGGTGACTTTTCTGCACGTCACCTTCGGTGAAATGGTGCCTAAGAATGCCTCGTTCTCGGTGCCCGATCGCGCACTCCTCATCCTCGCGACGCCGCTCGTATTTCTTGGTCGCGTTGTTCGTCCGATTATCTGGTTGCTCAATCTGACGGCCAATTCGGCGGTGCGGTTGTTCGGCCTCACGCCCCGTCAGGAGGCGAACAGCACGTTTACGCTCGAGCAGGTGGCGACCATCGTGTCTCATTCGCAGGCGGAGGGCACCCTCACGGATTCTTCGGCCACGCTCACAGCAGCCTTCGAATTCACCACCAAAAAGGCGAAGGATTCACTCGTGCCACTCGCGCACCTCGTGGCGCTCACCGCACCCGTGAGCGCCGCTGACGTGGAGCTCGCGGTGACCAAACACGGGTTCTCGCGCTACGTCGTGGTCGGGCCGACCGGCGAGCTCACCGGCTACATCCACCTCAAGGACATCTTGGACGACGATGTGACGGGAACTCGCACGGGTGTGGTGCCTGAGAAGCGCATCCGCCGACTCGAAGCGGTGCACGCCGACATGGACCTTGAGGATGCCCTCGCTCTGCTACAGCGCACCGGCGCGCACCTCGCCCGCGTCTTTGATGAACACGGTGAGACACTTGGCGTGCTCTTCTTGGAAGACATCATCGAAGAGCTCGTTGGTGAGGTCAACGACGCCACCCGCCGCAGCTAGGCCAGCGCCCTCGACCGGGACGAAAAGACGTTAGCTCGTAGGGCGCGGACGTGCCCGCTTGTACTGCGGTGGCCAGTAGTCGATCTCGGCATTGAGCGCAACGGCCGCGCGCAGAGGCCAGTGCGGGTCACGCAAGCTTTCGCGCCCGATGAGCACCGCATCCGCTCGCTGCTCGTCGATGATGCTGTTCGCCAGTTCGAATTCCGTGATGAGACCCACTGCCGCAGTTGGCACCTGGGCGTGGTCTTTAATGAAGTGAGCCAGGGGCACTTGATATCCCGGGGAGACCGGAATCGTGACGCCGACAACGTTGCCACCACTCGAGATATCGAACATGTCGGCGCCCGCTTCGCGGCACCACGAGGCAACGCTCGCACACTCCTGCTCGTTCCAGCCTTCGGTGAGCCAGTCGGTTGCGGAAAAGCGGACGCCGATGACGATGTCATCACCCACCGCGCGGCGCATATCGCGAACCGTGTCGACGAGTAATCGTGCACGATTTTCCAGGGGACCGCCGTATTGGTCATCGCGGAGGTTGCTCGCCGGGGAGAGAAACTCGTGCATCAGGTAACCGTGCGCCGCGTGGATTTCCAGAACTTGGAATCCGGCGTCAACAGCGCGCGTGGCCGCGGCGACAAAGTCTGACTGAACCCAAGTGATTTCTTCACTCGACATGGCTCGCGGAGCCCGGTAGGAGGGAAACTCGACCGCGCTCGGAGCGAGAGTTTCCCAGCCACCCTCGTCGAGCGGCATCGATCCGCTGTGTTCGAAGCCCCAGTCTGGCCAGATCGATGCTTTGCGACCAGCGTGCGCGAGTTGGACGCCGACGACAGCACCCTGGGACTTCACGAATGCGGTGATGGGTTTCCACGCTGCGACCTGCTCCTCGTTCCACAATCCGGTGTCGTGTGGCGAGATGCGTCCTTCGGGTGACACCGCAGTCGCTTCCGCGATGATCAGGCCGGCACCACCGACCGCCATAGCTCCGTAGTGCACCTGGTGCCACGCGCCGGGAACTCCGTCACGGTTGGTGCACGAGTATTGGCACATTGGGGGAACCCACGCACGGTTTCGCATCGTGAGGTGGCGGATGGTGAACGGCGTGAACAGGGCGGGCTGGCTCATCCTTACAAACTATCGTTGTAATCATGTCTGCGTCTGCCGAGCCGAAAGCATGGGATGCGCGCGAAACTCGCGCGTTCGTCGCGGTTCCCGGCGAACACGACGACAAGTATTCGCGCGGAGTGCTGACTCTCGCCACGGGTTCACTCGAGTATCCGGGCGCTGCGGTTCTCTCGGTTGAAGCCGCCTGTCGCACCGGTGTGGGAATGGCGCGCTATGTGGGCCCGCCCGAACCGACCCGACTCGTCGTGGCGCGCCGTCCCGAGGTCGTCGTGCGGCCGGGGGCCACGAATGCGGTCGTTGCCGGGTCAGGGGTGGTGCGGGAGACAATCGACCCGAGCCAGCTGCTCGTCATCACCGAGGCCATCGCATCGCGTACGCCTCTCGTGTGCGATGCCGGTCTCCTCGAGGCAGAGTTTCTGGAACGGGTTCGCGATGCGGGCACGGCGTGCGTCATCACACCTCACGCAGCTGAGCTCGCGCGCGTGCTGAGTTCGCTCGGCGAATCCGTGAGCCCGCTCGACGTCAGCCGCGACCCCGAAGGAAGTAGCGCCCTCATCGCCGACCGGTTTGGCGTGGTCGTGTTGCTCAAGGGGTCACACACGCACATCGTTGGTCCCGACCTCGGACACGGCGCGCGCTTTCGCGCCCAAGTGTCCACCACAAATCATTGGATGGCGACCGCCGGAACGGGCGACGTGCTCGCCGGAATTCTCGGTGCGCTGATTGCCACTCAACACTCGCGTGTGCGTGAGGACCTGGCCGCTCTCGGCGGCGTCGCTGCCTCAGCCGCCTGGCTGCACGCGCGGGCAGGTGAGCTGGCTAGTGCCGGCGGGCCTCTCGTCGCGCTTGAGGTGGCGCAGTCGGTTTCCCGGGTTGTGACTGAGGTGCTCGCATGAGTGCTGCGCCACGCTGGATCTTCCGCCCTGCAGTCCTGTGGCTCGCCTTTGTGCTCGTGCATGCGTGGCTTCTGTGGCTCAGCGGAATCGTCGTGCCCGAGGCGCTCGGCGATGTGACCGGCATCTATCACTTCTGGGTGTTAGGCGGCCTGTCGGGACGCTATCTCGTGGGAGTGACCACCCCGTGGGTCTACCCCGTTCTCGCGCTTATCCCCCTGTTCGCGCCGGTTCTCGCCGGAGCGAACAACTACCTGTGGGGGTGGTTGGGCATGGTGACGATACTTGACGCGATTGGGTTCGGTGTGCTCATCCACTGGTGGAGACCGCGCGCTCCCCGAGCCCGCGCGGCATGGTGGTGGATGGGGGCACTCGTCGCACTCGGCCCCATCGCTGTTGGCCGGCTCGATACACCGGTCACCCCGCTGGCGATCTGTGCTCTGCTCTTCGTCTTGACGCGCCCGATGCTGGCCGGTGCGCTCATGGCAGTCGGGGCGTGGATCAAGGTCTGGCCGGCGGCTATTCTGCTTGCCGCGATTGCGCTCGTTCGTCGACGTCTCGCCCTCCTGTTCGGCGCAGTGGCCGTGACGCTCGTGGTGGTCATCGTCGACCTTGCCCTTGGCGGCGGGGCGAACATCCTCTCATTCATTGGTTTTCAATCGAATCGAGGACTCCAAATTGAGTCCCCCGCGGCGACGCCATTTTTGTGGCTGGCGACGAACCCGACATCGGGGCTTGAGGTCTTCTTCGACGACGACATTCTCACCTTTGAGGTCCGTGGTCCCGGCGTCGCGGCTGCCGCTACCGTGGTGAGCGTTCTCATGATTCTCGGCGTCCTTGCCGTGTGTGTTCTGCTGTGGCTGCGCCTGAGGGACGCACAGCGCGATGGTCTGCGCGTCGTGCAGTATCTCCCGGCGGCAACGCTGGCCTTCGTGATGGTGCTCATCGCGTTCAACAAGGTGGGTTCGCCCCAGTACTTCACGTGGCTCATCGCGCCGATTGTCGCGGGATTGGTCATCGACCGATCACGCTTTGCCGCGATCTCCGCTCTCGGCTTGGTGGGTTGCGTGCTGACCCAGATGATTTACCCGTGGGTGTACAACGACATCCTCACACTCAATCCGATAGCGCTGGTGGCACTCAGCGCCCGCAACGTGCTCGAGCTGGTTCTGCTCGGAATGAGCCTGTGGCTACTGGGCAGGCGTCGCGAGCAGTCGCGCGAGTTGCGCCCCGACCACGTCTGACTCGATGAGAAACGCGTCGTGTCCAAAATCTGAGTGCAGGATGAAGGGCACGTCCCCATCGAGGTTTCCCGGAACCTTGGCGGCAATACGCTGCTGACCCGCGAGCGGGAAGAACCGGTCGTTCTCGATGCCGAGCACAAGTGTCGGGACGGTGATGCGCGCAAGAACCTCGTCGACGCTGCCACGACCGCGTCCGACGTCGTGGGAGTTCATCGCTTCAACCAGCACGAGGTAGCTGTTGGCGTCAAAGCGACGGGTGAACTTGTTGCCGTGAAAGTCGAGGTAGCTCGCCACGGCAAAACGGCCGCCGTCACCGAGGGGCGAGATCTCACTCTGCGCGGAACGATCGAACCGGTCGTTGAGCTCTGCGGGGGTGCGGAAGTTCTGGAACGAGATGCGGCGGGCAAGCGCGAGACCGTTGTGCGGGCCATCCCCGTCGTGTGCTTCGTAGTAGTGTCCGGCTCGCCAGTTCGGATCGAGCTTGATGGCTTCGATCTGCACCGTGTTGAGAGCAATTTCGTCTGCACTTGTAGCAGCCGGTGCGGCAATCACCGCGAGCCGCTTGGCCCGCTCGGGGAACATGATGCCCCACTCGAGTGAGTGCATCGCTCCCATCGAACCGCCAATGATGGCGGCCCAGCAGTCGATGCCAAGAAAGTCACTGAGTTTGGCTTGGGCGACGACCTGGTCGCGAATCGTCGTATAGGGAAAGCGTGAGCCCCACTCGTAGCCGTCCGGGGCGAGGGATGCCGGTCCCGTCGTGCCCTGACACCCGCCGAGAACATTGGGCGCAACCACGAACCAGGTATCGGTATCGATGGCTTTGCCGGGGCCGATAACGTCGCCCCACCAACCCGCGGTGACGTGTCCTTTGCCGGACTCGCCAACCACGTGAGAGTCACCAGTGAGGGCGTGGAGAACCAACACGGCATTGTCTTTGGCGGCGTTGAGCTCGCCCCATGTTTCGTAGGCCACCCGAACGTGCGGCAACGAACCGCCGCACTCAAACTCCATCGGACCTAAATTGGCAAACTGACGGTTTCCCGCGGGGTCACCGTCGCGCCACGCACCCGTGGCGGGTGGTCGCCCGGCGAGAGCGCGCACCTGCTCGTCGGTGATGAACGCCGACGGCTCGGTATCTCCTGATCGTTGCCATTCCATGGTGTCTTCTATTCTGGTCTACGGGCGCATCGCCCCGGCACATTCCCATCGTCATGCGGTGTAATGGAGCGTTGCCCATCACCAACCATCGGAGTCTCACCGTGAGCGCTGTTGCCGAACGAACCGTCCTGCGGGTAGACATTCAACTTCTGCGTGCAGTCGCGGTGTTGTTCGTCGTTGGTTTTCACCTGTGGCCACACACCGTGGTGGGTGGTTTCGTCGGTGTGGACATCTTCTTTGTCATCTCCGGTTTTCTCATCACGACGCACCTCGTCACTGAAGCTCAGGCGCGAAACACCATCGGGCTGCGCCAGTTTTGGGCTCGTCGTGCACGGCGTTTGTTACCGTCGGCCTACCTGGTGGTGCTGGTGACGTCCGTGCTCGTGTTTCTCTATCAACCCTCGGCAATGTGGCTGAGCTTCATTCGCCAAGCCGTTGCCTCGACGTTCTATGTCGAGAACTGGGCGCTCGCCGCCGACGCGACAAACTACCTAGCTGCGGATAAACCACCAACGGCGGTTCAGCAGTACTGGTCACTGTCGGCTGAGGAGCAGTTCTACATCGTCTGGCCACTGCTCATCCTGCTGGCAATTCTCCTCGTGCGTAGGTGGCGAGGGCGCGGCAGTTTTGCCGCCACCGCATCGGTTTTGGGCGTCGTGAGTGCAGCATCCCTCGTCTACTCGGTTGTTGCCGTCTGGCAGGGTCAATCCGTCGCGTACTTTTCGACCTGGTCGAGGGCTTGGGAATTCGGTGCGGGCGGCCTACTTGCAGTGTGGATGGCGTGGCGCGCCCGCGCTGGTTCGGCAGCGACACTGAGACCTCAGCGCACCCCGGTCATGCGCATTGTGCTCGCTCTGCTGGGCTGGATCGGTCTGGCCGTCTCACTCGCGATTATTCGGGACACCACGCCATTTCCGGGACTGTGGGCTCTGCTTCCCGTTGTCGCGACGGCCATGATTATCGGCGCCAATGTCACGGTGCCAGCGAGGCTGGCGCGACTACTGACTCCCGCGGTGTGGATCGGCGGAATTTCGTACGCCCTCTACTTGTGGCACTGGCCACTGATCGTGATTTACCCCTTCGCACTGCACCACGAGCCCTCGCTGGGCGAAAAAATCGGCATCCTTGCGCTCACCGTGTTGCTGGCCTGGGTGACTACGCGATGGGTCGAGGCACCGATTCGACGATGGAATTTTCTTGCCTCGCCCAAAACGTGGCGAACGGCCGTTCTCGGTCTTGGTGTTGCCGGCATTGTGCTGGCTCCCGCGATTGGTGTTGGCGTGGCACAGGATGCGCAGGCGCAACGTAGTGCCGAGGTCGCCCAGGTTCTGGCCACGGACTCCTGCTTTGGTGCTCGGGCCATTGACGCGCCCGAGACCTGCGCGTCGCGGTCGTGGTCCCTGTTGCAACCCGATCCGAGTGTCGCTGAAAACGATCGCGCCGAGCTCTATGACCACAACTGCATTAGCGAGACCAGCTCACTGCTCACCTGCTCGTTTGGCAACCCGCAGGGGGCGTACCGCGTCGCCCTCATTGGCGACTCACACGCGGCATCCTGGTTTCCGGCTGTCGAGTCGGCTTTTGCCGAGAGCGGCGCGAGCATCACGACGTTCACCAAGTTCAGCTGCGTCTTTTCATCCGCCCCGCGCAGTGCCGACTACGGTCCGTGCACCGCGTGGGGGAATGATCTCAGTGCCCGATTGAGTGAGCTGCCCCCGTTCGACCTCGTGGTGGTCACCGGGTATGCCACCAATCTGAGAGAGGACATTCAGCGCGGCGTCCTCAGCCCGGATCAGGCCACGGCAGGTTTTGCGGATAAGTGGCGCCCGCTCATCGCACGGGGTTCACGCGTTGTTGTACTTCACGACAATCCGGAATGGCCCGAAACGCCGTCGCTGTGTCTCACGCAGGTGCCGGATCCTGCCCAGTGCGACGCACCCCGAGCTCAGTTCGAGGCGCAGACCGACTACCAGTTTGAGGCGGCGAAACAGATTGCCGGGGTGTATCCGCTTGATCTGAGTCGCTACTTCTGCACGGCAGCGAGCTGTTTCACCACAGCTGGTGGGGTCACGGTCTATCTGGACCGCTCCCACATCAGCAAGACGTATGCCGGCACACTCGGCCCAATTCTGGCTCGTGAATTGGATGCGCTCGGACTCACCAGTCGGTAGCTGGTTCGCACGCGTCCCTCCCGTGCTCGCGAAGCGAGGGGGCAGCAACACGCGAGAGGGACCCACCGAAGTGAGTCCCTCTCGCGTTGATGTGAGCAGCGCGCGCGAATTACTTCGCTGCGGCGAATCCGGTCTCGAGGTCGGCGAGCAGGTCGTCGACGTTTTCGATACCCACCGAGAGGCGGATGAGTCCGGGGGTCACACCCGTGGTGAGCTGCTGCTCCGGGGTGAGCTGCGAGTGCGTGGTCGATGCGGGGTGGATAACCAGCGACCGCACGTCACCGATGTTGGCGAGGTGGCTGAACAGCGACAGGTTGTCGACGAACTTCTTGCCGGCCTCGACGCCGCCCTTGATCTCGAACGACACGATTGCGCCGACGCCCTTCGGTGCGTACTTGTTGGCGTTGGTGTACCACGGGCTTGACTTCAAGCTGGCGTAGTTGACGGACTCGACCTGTGGGTGAGCCTCGAGCCAATCCGCAATCTTCTTGGCGTTCTCCACGTGGCGCTCGATGCGAAGGCTGAGTGTTTCGATGCCCTGGATGATCTGCCACGCGCTCGCAGGAGCGATGGACGAACCGAGGTCACGGAGCAACTGCACGCGTGCCTTGATGACGTACGCAATCGCGTCGCCGAGCACGGTGGTGTACGAAGCTCCGTGGTACGAGGGGTCGGGCTCGGTGAGGCCGGGGAACTTGTCCGCGTTCTTCGACCACTCGAACTTGCCACCGTCGACGATGATTCCACCGATGACGGTTCCGTGACCGCCGAGGAACTTGGTAGCCGAGTGGATGACGATGTCGGCTCCGTGCTCGAGCGGACGGATCAGGTAAGGCGTGGCAATGGTGTTGTCCACGATGAGTGGCAAACGGTTCTCGTGTGCAACACCGGCCACGAGCTCGATGTCGAGCACGTTGACCCGCGGGTTACCGATGGTCTCGGCAAAGAAGAGCTTGGTGTTCGGACGAACAGCACGACGCCACTCGTCAGCGTCATCCTGATTCTCGACGAAGGTAACTTCGATGCCGAGCTTGGCCAGCGTGTACTTGAACAGGTTGTACGTTCCACCGTAGATCGAGCTGGACGACACAATGTGGTCTCCGGCGCCTGCGATGTTCAGCACGGCAAAGGTTTCAGCGGCCTGACCAGATGCGACCATGAGCGCAGCGGTTCCACCCTCGAGAGCGGCGACGCGCTGCTCGACGACTTCCTGAGTCGGGTTCATGATGCGGGTGTAGATGTTGCCGAACTCAGCGAGGGCGAACAGGTTCTTAGCGTGCTCGGCACTGTTGAACACGTACGACGTGGTCTGGTAGATCGGCGTCGCGCGGGCGTTGGTCACCGGGTCGGGCTGGGCACCGGAGTGCACCTGCTTGGTTTCAAATTTCCACTCTGCGGGGTTGTTGCTCATGGTGTGTCCTTAGGTTGGTAAAGAAGATGTGCTCTGAGCGTAAGTTGCCTCCCTGTGTCGCCTCAACGACACCCGTCACATCGCGTAACAAAGACGCGGATGCGCGAGCCGCCGCATTGGCTAGCCTTGGTTCATGGCACAGCAACACATGCGCAAACCTGTACCCACAGAAACGCAGACTCAGCTTTTTTGGCGTGGGGAACGAAGCGTTCGCGAGATTCGCTACGAGAACATCACCACGATCCCGATGATCATCGCCTCGTTTGTCTTTTTGCTCAGCATGTCGATTCTCATCCTCGATGACCTCAACTATTTTCAGGGCATCGACGCAGTTCTCATCGCGGTCTTGTTCATCGTGTGGATTGCGTTCTGGGTTGATTTCATCGTGAGGTTTGCCCTAAGTGCCAATCGGCGGTCGTTTTTGCGACACAACATCATCGATTTCGTCTCACTGATTGTGCCGGTGGCCAGACCGTTCCTGCTTCTCGTGTATCTCTCGCGATTGCCATACTTTTCCGGTCGTGAAGGCAAAAACGTGCGTGCCCGCGTGATTGTCTATCTGCTTTCGTTTTCGGTGCTTTATACCTACGTCATTTCTCTACTCGTCTATTCAGCTGAGCGTGATGCACCCGGTGCTTCCATCAACTCCTACGGTAATTCCGTCTGGTGGGCTCTCACCACACTCTCCACCGTGGGCTACGGCGACGTCGTGCCGGTCACTATCGTCGGTCGTATTTATGCCGGTTTTCTCATGCTTGGGGGCATGCTTCTGGTGGGGGCGACCACCGGTCTCGTGGTGTCCTGGTTTGGGCAGATGATTACCGTGGCGCACCAGCGCGAGAAGGACAAGGTCGCCAATGGCTCACGCGTAGAGGCGGCGTCGGCGCAGAAGACCACGCAGGTCGCCACCGAAGCTCGCACGAAGAATGCCGGGAAATCCTCGTCCCGCTGAGCCTGAGGAGGCGCCAAGCGCTCAGGCCGTTCGGGAACTCGTCACGCGCTGGCTTGCGCCGGTAGATACCTCGTGGATGCCCGTGCTCGACTCGGTGCACTCTGAACTTGAGCAGGCCGCAGTGCACGTCTTGCGGGTGCGGGCACGAGGTGCACGCACGTTCCCGGCTGACGAGCAGGTGTTGCGCGCTCTTGAGGTGCCGTTGCCGCTCGTGCGGGTGCTCATCGTTGGTCAGGACCCTTACCCCACCGCCGGAAACGCCGTGGGCCTGGCGTTCTCGGTTGCGCCGAGCATGGGCTCTCTGCCGGCTAGTTTGCGCAACATATTTCGTGAGCTCGTTGATGACCTCGGCGTAGCGTCGCCGACAACCGGTGATCTCACCGCCTGGACCGAACAGGGCGTGCTGCTGCTCAACCGAGTGCTCGCGGTGACTGAGGGCGAACCCGGCTCGCTGCGCGGCACCGGCTGGGAAGGGGTCACACTCGCCGTAGTGCGCGCGCTCAATGCGGCGCGCGGTGAATCCGCGGCGCCAGCTTTACCGCTGGTGGCGATCTTGTGGGGTGCGGATGCGGGCACACTCGAGCCTGAGCTTGACCGCGCGACGCGCATCCTCTCGGCGCATCCCAGCCCACTTTCGGCGCGTCGCGGTTTTTTCGGCTCACGGCCCTTCAGCCGCGCGAACGAGGTGCTTGTCGCCGCAGGTGCCACGCCCATCGATTGGAATCTGTCACAGAATGGTCATCGCGCCGACACAGAGCGTCTCTAGGATGTAAGCGTGGTTCTCGAAGAGTACATGAGCGGACGGCGGGTCTTGCCACCGCACCTGCGCAAACAGCCTGACCCCGAGCCAGAGTTCGAGTACGTGCTTCGGGATGCGACCACCGCAGACCTGCCAGACATTCGCGAGATCTATAACTACTACGTGCTCAACACGGTCGTGACCTTTGATGAGAAGGCGATGAGCCTGCGCGAGTGGCGTTCGAAGTTTGCCCATCTCACCAAACACGGCTTTCCGATTATCGTGGCTCAATCTCCGTCGGGGCAGATTCACGGGTATGCCTTGGTGGCACCCTGGCGACAAAAGAGTGCGTTTCGCTTCACGGTGGAAAACTCGATCTACATTCGCCCGGTATCACGCGGCAAGGGGCTGGGGCGCGTGCTGCTCACCGCCCTTGTTGAGCGTTGCCGCGAGAACGGCTATCGCGAAATGATTGCGGTCATTGCCGATTCCGGTGCCGAAGCGTCACTGAAATTGCACGCCGACTTGGGATTCACCGAGGTGGGTCGCATGGGTCGGGTTGGCTTCAAGTTCGGCCACGACGTGGGCACCATAACTTTGCAGAAGTCGCTGAAGAAGAAGTCGACACACTAACTGCTCCACGTGAAACGTCATCCCGCACGCTCTGCCGAATCGGGCGCACTACCGATGCTCGCGAGAAATTTCGCGGGCGGTTAGTCGCCCTGAAATTCGGCGGTCTGGCGCGTCATGAACGCCTCAAAACCGCGCGTGGCGTCTTTGCTCGCAAGGAGCCGCATCAGCTCGGGTTGCAGGGCTGCGGCAGCGGTGTCGTGCCCGGCGCTCCGAGCCAGACGAGAGTTTGCCAGCGTTGCCTGAACCGCCAACGGTGCCTGCGCGGCGATGGTTTCGGCAATCTGCAACGCACGTGAGACATGCTCGCCGGCTGGCGTGACTTCTTGCACGAGTCCGATCCGCAGCGCCTCGGTCGCGTCGAAGCGGTCACCGGTGAGGATGTAGCGCATCGCGTTGCCCCATCCGCTGCGCTCGGCGAAGCGCAGTGTCGCCCCGCCGAAGGGCAGGATTCCTCGACTGACCTCAAGCTGCGCAAACGCGGTGTCGTCGGCGGCTACCGCAACGTCGGCGGCGAGGATGAGTTCGATACCCAAGGTGAGGCACGTCCCGTTGACCGCCATGACGACCGGCTTGCGCACAGGGGTCGATTGCACGCCCCACGGATCGAGACCACCCTCGGGAACGTAGCGCAGCCCATCGGCCCCGAGGTGAGCGCCGACGTCGGCAAGGTCGAGTCCTCCGGTGAAGTGTTCGCCCACCGCGCTGACCAGTCCGACCCGCAGAGTCGGGTCGCGGTCAAGCTCGCCGAAAGCTAGGGCTAGCTGCTGAAGCATCGCCACGTTCGCCGCGTTTCGCTTATCGGGCCGGTTGAGCTGCATGTGGAGCACGTGACCCACGCGCTCCACGAGAACCAGATTCGTCTGCTCCGTCATGTCAGCGACCTGCGATTCCGCTAGCGAACCCGCGGACCGAGTTCGGGAACCTCGGCGTCGAGACGATCGCGCGCATCGCCGGCGGCAATGGCTTCGAGGATGATGGGCAGCGTACCGGCGTAGGCGTCCGCGATGGTTTTCATCGCGAGTTCATCGTGCGCATCCATCACGTTGTGGGTGGCGATCATGAGCACCCCGCGACGGCACATCTCCTGCATGAAGAGAATCTTGAGGTCGGCCAGTTGGTCACCGAGTTCAGGGTTCCAGACCAGGAACATCCACGAGGGGTGACCCTGCAGTGACACAACATGCTCTGCCCCGGCGTCACGAATGACCTGGTTGACCAGGTTGGCCAGTTTCTCGCCCTTGGCCGAAATGCGGCTGATCACGTCGGTTGACTTAATCCGCTCGAGAACGACCTTGGCAGCGGTGAGCGAAAGCAGCTCGCCACCGAAGGTTCCGGTAAAGAAGGCTTTCTCGAGCACCATCATGTACTCGCGCTTGCCGACGATAGCCGAGAGCGGGTAGCCGTTGGCCATCCCCTTGCCAAACGTGGACAAGTCGGGTGTGACCCCGAAGTACTCTTGAGCGCCACCGTTCGAGAAGCGGAATCCGGTCACCATTTCGTCGAAGACCAGGAGAGCGCCGTACTTTGTGGCGAGATCGCGAACTCCCTGCAGGTAGCCCTCGGCTGGCCACTCGACCGTCATGATCTCCATGATGATGGCGGCGGTGGGGTGTGCCATGAGTGCGGCTTCCATCGCGGCCAGATCGTTGAACGGGACGGAGTGTGCGAGCGCGGCAACGTCATCGGGAACGCCGAGGTTTCGTGTGGGCGAGGTGCCGATGTACCAGTCGTGCCAACCGTGATAGCCGCAGACCACAACGTGGTCACGACCGGTGTAGCCGCGGGCGACGCGGATGGCGGCTGACGTGGCGTCGGAGCCGTTCTTACCGAAACGCACCATCTCGGCCGAGGGCACCAGATCAACGATGAGCTGAGCAACTTCGGTCTCAATCGGGTGGGTCAATGAAATAGTGACGCCAAGCGGAACCTGATTGACGACCGCTGCAGTGATGTCGGGGTCACCGTAGCCGATGTTGATGGCCGCGAGCCCGCTAATCAGGTCGACGTATTCGTGCCCGTCGAGGTCCGTGATTCGGCACCCTTCAGCTCGACTTCCGTACAGCGGCGCGATGCCGGCTGGGAGGGTGAGACGTGACTTGCTGACCGTTTGTGCACCGAGTGGGATGACGGCTTCCGCGCGCTTGAGCTGTGCGAGTGATGCGTCGTAGCGATTGGCTCCGGTCGGCATAACCCCTCCTGGGTGTCGTTACTTGGTAAGTCCGGAATTGCGGGCGACGTCGTCATCTGTTCGAGACAGGGGAGGCTCGGCAGTCGCCAGCGCGAGAATCTCGGCCTGACCAAAACGTGGATTGTGGTCGTAGAGACGAGAATATACGAGTCTCACGAAGGCGAGGTCGTCTGCCACGTCCACGGTCCAGCGCAGATTGCTGATGTCGGGCTCTTGTTCCACCGAACGCAGGGTGAACTCGTCGGGGCGCGAGTACAGCCCCATCGTCACGTGCTCACGTTCCATTTCGCTGAGCGGGAGCGCGCACATGCGTGCAAACGCTGCGCCACTGATGCACTCCACATCGAGCCCATCCGGGTAGGTGGGCTTGAGAACATTGGATGTGTAGTCGGCGCCACTGGCGATGTGCTCCGCGATGACCCGGTCGATGGTCGCCGGATCGGCCAGCGGGCAGTCTGCGGTCAGTCGCACAATCGTGTCGGGCTGGAATTCGTCGACAATGATGCGAAACCGCTCCACCACGTCGTCGAGTGGTCCACGGCGCACCGTGACGCCGGCCGATTCGAGCACGGCGACCAAGGGATCATCGCTGGGGTCAACCGATGTCGCCACGACGAGGGCGTCAAGGTTGTGGCATTGTCGCAAACGCTCAATCTGACGCAGAATCATGGGCTCACCGTGCAGGTCCATGAGGACCTTGCCGGGCAGTCGCGTTGAGCTCAAACGTCCCTGAAGAATTCCGAGTCTCATGTCGTCACCTTTGTCGCGGGCCACACTCGGGGGTCGAGTACCTCGCGCGGCAGAGGGTCAATCGCCAGTTGCGGTGCTCGGTCTGCCGCTTGCCAGGCGGCGAGAATCTCGCCGAGTTCGTCGGACGAATTTGCTCCGGCGAGCACCACGTCGACATTCGGATGGAACTTCAGTGCGCCTAGGGCAACGGACTGCACCGATGTGGCGCTTCGTGCGGCCTCGGCACGGAGCGATCGCAGTGCGGGCGCGAGGGGCGCGAAGAACTCGGGGAGGGCATCCGGGTTGGCGAAAACGAGTCCCTGCAAAAACGCGCTGCGCACGTGAATTTGCACGCCGCGCTCGTGAAGTTCGCTCACCAGCGAACTAGACAACAGTTCGGTGTCACACGCATTAGCCGGAAGCTGAACGATGTCGAGATCCTCAAAAACGCTCAGTGCGCGCGAAAGATCATCCTCGTGGTAGACGCTCACCCCGGCGCGTTCGATGACACCCTCGGAGCGCGCCTCACGCAATATAGCCACGGCATCCCGGCAGCGGACGTCATCAAGATCAGCCAGCTTGTGAAACAGAACCCCTGCCACGCGTGAAACGCCCAGCTGGGCCATTGAGTTGCCGAACAGGTTGTCCCTGGTTGACAGAGCTCCATCGGTGGGAAGAGAAAACTTGGTGATGTACCGCGCGGAGTATTCGGGCGGCATGAGTTCGCCGAGTCGTTGCTGCGATCGACCGTAGTCGGCGGCGGTGTCGAAGAGCGTCACTCCGCCGTCGTGCGCCTGCACGAGCATCCGCGTCATCTCGGCGTCACTAGGTGCGCCATCGGCGTTGGTGATTCCGTAGTCGATGCCGAAGGCGACGGTGCCCAGAGCCAGTTCAGCCACGGGGGTTGACCTTGCCAAGGAGGACCACGTCGTCACGATCGCCGGTGGTGAGTTTCACCTGTGAGCGCAAGAGACCCTCGCGCTCAAAACCGCACGACTCAAACGCGCGAATCGATCCGACATTGCTCGCGTAGGCACCCGCGGTGACTTTGGCGAGCCCGAGAGCCTCAAAAGCCCATGCGGTGAGGGCGGCGATGACTTCGGTCGCCACGCCTTTGCCCCACCAGTCGCTCTCACCAATAAACAAACCGATGGACGCGTTGTGGTGATGCGGATTGATTGGTCCCAATTTGATGTTGCCGATATGGGCATCGGTTTCGGCAACCACGATGGCGAACAGGTATGAGTCCGTCGATGCCATTTGGGCGGCGACGAACGCACGCAGGCTTTCTGGGGTGCTCGTCGAAAAACGAGTTTCGAGAAATGCTGTGGTCTCGGGGTCGGAGAGCCAGCGGAGATAGTCAGCGCTGGCAAATGACTCGTCGAGTGTGACTAACCGAAATCGCTCGGACCGGATGGGCTCGGAAACAATCATGACGATTCACCTGCCGCCTCACGCGCCGAGACGACCTCGAGGAACTCGTCGTAGTCGTGGATGTAATCTTTCGGGTCGTAGCCCATCGAGTTCAGCACGAGCAGCACCGCGTCGGCCGAGTAGTCCCACTGTGTCCCCCACGTCAGTGGCGGCATGTGCAAGCCGAGGGTTGGACGATCGAGCCGGACGGTCTGTGTCTCGTGTCCGTTGTCGACGCGAGCCGTGACACTGCCGTGCACGCAGACCAAAATCTGATGGCAGGCGTGGTGCGCGTGCATGCCGCGCGTGTCGTTGGGTCCCACCCCTGACACGAAGAAGACGCGCTCGATCGCGAATGGCAACTGCAGACCATGTTCAGCCACGATGAGCGAGCCGCGGGCATCGGCAAATTCGGGCAGCTCGATCAGCTGCGCTATTCCGGTCATGACAGCGCCTCGAGTGCGCGCACGACCTGTTCCACCTCAGCGTCGGTCAGTTCGGGGAACATAGGTAGTGAGAGGATGTGCTCACTCGCCCACAGCGTGGCTTCCACCGGCATGGCCCGGGGACTGAAGTCGGGGAATTTCTGCAAAAAATCGGGGATGGGGTAGTGCACGTCAGTGGTCACTCCCGCGGCAGTCAACTGGGCGCGCACCTCGTCGCGGTTCTCCGCCGTGACAACCGCGAGGTGGCCGATGAACGACTCGTTGGCGGTGTTGACGAATGTCACGCGCGACTGCGCCGCGGATTCGTACGCGGTGTGAATGTCCCGACGCCGCTGGTTTCCCGCGTCGAGCAAGGGGAGTTTGACGCGCAAGATGGCCGCCTGTAACTCATCCATGCGTGAGTTTCGTCCGTGCGCGTACTCAATGTTGTATTTTGACGCCCAGCCGTACTGGCGCATCCGACGAACGGAGTCGGCGAGGTCATCCCGGTTGGTGAGCACCGCGCCGCCGTCGCCGAGCCCGCCAAGGTTTTTGGTCGGGTAAAAACTCGTGGTGGCGATGTCGGCAAGTGATCCGCCCTTGACGCCATCGACAGTTGCACCGAGTGACTGCGCGCAGTCTTCGAGAACCGGGATGCCGGCTTCTCGGGCAACCGCGCAAATCTCCGCCATGGGGGCAAGTGCTCCGTAGAGATGAGTCACGACGATTGCCGTGGGTGGCTCAGCACAGGCCGCCAGAGCGGCGTGCAGAGTTTCGGCCGACATCAGCATGGTGCTCGGGTCGATATCGACAAACACCGGCTCGGCACCGAGCAAACGCGTGGCCGTTGAGGTGTAGGCGCCCGCATTGGCCACGGTAAGCACGATGCTGCCGTTCGTGACCCCGAGAGCTGCGAGTGCGAGTTCCAGCGCATCCGTGCCATTGCCCACATTGACCGCGTGGCGCACGCCAACGTACTGGGCAAGTTCCGCTTCGAAGGCGTTGTGCTCCGGGCCGAGAACGAACCAGCCACTCGAAACGACCCGAGCGATGGCCGCGTCGATGTCGGCGCGAATATCGGCTACCGAGCGCGACAGGTCATTGAAAGGTACGGTTGAAATCGACACGCTTCCAATTATCCCGACCTGACGAAAACTTTGCCGACATGACGCTTGCCCTGACCATCGTCGCCAGTTACGACCCCGCGTATCTGCGCATCACCGATCATCTGGTTCGCGGTGACATTGCCGCGGGACACCAGGCCGTCGTTCTCGACACTTCAGCTCTGTCACCGGTTCCGGCCGAGTCGTATCACCGTCGCACGCTCCACGCGTTTGGCCTGCGTCACCCCGGCCACGATGTGGCAGAGCGGATGCGCGCCATCGGCGCCGAGTACCTTGACGCGGGTGAGGTGTTGGCACACACGCCGGATATGCCACTCACCGACGATCAGCGTGCGCAACTCGCGATTGCCGTGGAGTCGGCGCTCATCACGTACTACCGAACCGATCGCCCGAACCGCAAGATTCGCAGAGTCGGGCGCATCGCGCGCGCACTCGAAGCTGAAGGGCACGCTGTCTTCCGGGCCGTGAGCCGTCTGCTGAGCGAACGAAAGTTCGCCCATGTGAATTTGGCGAATGGTCGTTTCCCCGCCCAAAAGATGGCGTTCCTGGCGGCGACCGCGCACGGTGTGTCAACGGTGCACTTTGAGAAGGGGGAAACCCCGGCAGGCGCCTACGTGCAGCCTTATGCGCCGCAAAACCGACTCGTATCCCAAGCGGCCGTGAAAACGGTTCTGGCGGGAATGTCGAAAAAAGACATCGCCAACGACGCACACATCTGGCTTGCGCGCCGAGCACCGGCATCCTCACCGACGGGGACCTCGTCGAATGAGTTCTCGGCGAACTGGGTCAATCAGCTCCCGTCAGAACTCGCGGACAATCTTGCCTCAGGTGTGGCTAAACGTCCAGTTGTCGGCTTCTTCACCTCGTCACAGGACGAGTTCATGTTCTTGGGTCCCGAATGGCAACTCCACTCCTGGGAGTCGCAGTTTGAGGCCTTCGACACGCTACTGAACTTTTTTGAGGAGCAGGGCGCGCTGTGCTACCTCCGCATCCACCCGAACTTGGCCACCAAAGCACACGAGTGTTTTCTGCGGGAGCGAGCCGACATGAAGCGTCTCGCCGACCGGCATCCCAACCTGCTCGTCATCGCGCACGACACACCGGTCAGCTCCTATGCACTGCTTGAAGTCAGTGACTCGGTCGTCGTGTGGGATTCCACGATTGGGCTCGAGGCCAGCGCTCGCGGAATTCCAGTCTGGACCTGCGCGGCCTCGCGCTACGGCGAAGTCGCCGACGTGCGTGAGGTGTTTGGCCCGGATCAGGTGACACCCAAAATGATGGCCCCCTACACGGTCGACGCGCACGGTGCCGAAAAGTACATCGCCTACCTGGTCAACCGCGATCAACAGATGGATATGAGTATTCCTGGCTGGGAACCCTGGGACATCTCGCGTCGCCCGCGCGCGGTTGGCGTTGCCGCGCTCCTCGTGGCCGGTGGTAACCCCTCCATTCGTGACTCGATTGCCTCGACACTGGACGTGTGGCGGCACCGCAGTGCGGCGTTCAACTCCTCGAGCCTCAAGGCCAAGACGCGTCAATCGTAAGGAGCGGGCGTGGCTCAGCTCAGCTCTGAGCAGTGTCGGATGTGGCGCGCTCCATTGCCGTGACGACGCGTTCCGCGCCTCGTCCGTCGAACTCGTCGAGGCAACGCTGAGAAAGTTCGCGGCGCTTACCCGCATCCGTGCACAGGCTGTCGAGTGATTCGCGAAGGCTGACTTCGAGCTCGGTTGAGGTCATGAGCCGCGGGCTGATGCCGATGACGAGACCTTGGGCGGTCATGGCTCGAAGACCCTCGGTTTGATTGTCGACCACTTCGACGAGAACCGAGGGGATGCCCAACGTGCACAACTCCCACGACGACGTACCCGCTGCCGAAACGGCGATGTCTGCGGTGCCGAGGAGTGCCGGCAGGTCGTTGGTCGGCGGGACGACGTGTAGCCCGGTGTGGCCGGCCACGATGGCATCCACCCGGGTTCGCCACGCGGGCGCACACACAATCGTGGCGCTCAGGGAAGTGGATGCTCGCGCCAACGCTGAGGCGACGGGAACGATCATCCCGGTTGGGTCGCTTCCGCCCATCACGGCGACGACATGGGGCACGTCGGTCGCTAGTTCCCACGGAGCATTTCGGCGCACGTCGAGCACCGCCTGTCGGATGAGTGCGTAGCGCGACCCGGCGAGCAAGCGCGGGCGAACTGAATCGGGCCAGGCCAGCTTTTCGGCACCGATGTTGTGGTCGACATACACATCGGCGTCGATGCTGCGGTCGTCGCCGTCGACGATTGCGAGAACCTTCGTGCTCGCCCGTGCCTGAGAAATGAGGGCGGCGTCAATTTCATAGGAGTCAACGACCAGCCAGTCAGGTCGAAAGGCCGCGATGAGATCGCTACTCAGGCTGTGCTGTGGCACTCGCTCAACGCTGACGTCCTGGCGTGAAATGAGATTTTCGAGCCAGTCCACGCCCGAGTGGTTTGTGGCCACGCGAACCTCGTGGCCTGCACGCCGCAAGGCTTCAGCAAGGGTCAGGCACCGCATGACGTGCCCCGTGCCCTGTGTGGGAGAGGCGTCGGCACGCAGGAGGACCTTCACAGTGTCGTCCTTTCGCAGTGCCTGCACAGAGTTTGGTAGGCTCACTAAGGCTTTAAAAGCGTTGCGCCCATCAATTTCGGAGGTTTGGCTGTGTCCATTCTAGAAGGCTCGTCGATCCTCATCACGGGCGGCACCGGTTCCTTCGGCAAGGCATTCATTGAGTATGCCTTGGCTCACCTCAACCCGAAGAAGATCGTCATCTTCTCGCGCGATGAGCTCAAGCAGTACGAGGTGCGTCTCAAGTTCGAAAACGACCCGCGCCTGCGCTTCTTCGTCGGTGACATCCGCGACCAGCACCGCCTCATGCGCGCGATGCACGGCATCGACTATGTGGTTCACGCTGCCGCTCTCAAGCAGGTCGACACCGCCGAGTACAACCCCTTCGAGTATGTGCAGACCAACATCATCGGTTCGCAGAACGTCATCGAGGCGTCGATTGATACGGGCGTCAAGAAGATTGTCGCCCTGTCGACCGACAAGGCATCCAGCCCGCTCAACCTCTACGGCGCCACGAAACTCGCGGCCGACAAGCTGTTCCAATCGGCAAACCACTACGCCGCCGGATACGAGACCCGCTTCTCCGTTGTGCGTTACGGCAACGTCATGGGTAGCCGCGGATCGGTCATCCCCTTCTTCAAAGAGCTTGCCGCACGTGGCGAGTCGCTCCCGATCACCGATGAGCGCATGACTCGCTTCTGGATCACGCTGCCTCAGGCGGTGCAGTTCGTGGTCGACTCGTTCGACTCCATGGTTGGTGGCGAGCTGTACGTTCCGCGTATCCCGAGCATGCGCATCCTCGATCTCGTAGAGGCGGTCGCACCCGGTTCGAAGACGCACACCGTGGGTATTCGTCCCGGCGAAAAACTGCACGAAGAGATGATTTCGCAGGATGACAGCCGTCGCACCCTGCGTCTTGACGACCGCTACGTGATTCTTCCCACCATCGCGGAGTGGGGCTTCGTGGCTCCCACCGGTGAAGAAGTTGAGGATGGCTTCGCGTACCGCTCCGACTCGAACGACGAGTGGTTGAGCGTGGAGCAGCTTCGCGACCTTATCGAGAAATTCGCGTAATCGTGTCGATTCCCTACGGTCGCCAATCAATCAGTGAGGCGGACATCGCAGCCGTTGCCGCTGTGATGACCACCGATTGGCTCACCATGGGGCCGGTTCTCGCCGAGTTTGAGCAGGCTGTTGCCCAGCTGGCTCACACGCCCGCGGCCACCGCGGTGTCGTCGGGCACCTCGGCCCTGCACTGTGCCTACGCTGCCCTGGGTGTTGGTGAAGGTGACGAGGTCATCACCTCACCGATGACTTTTGTGGCCACCGCGGCAACGGCAATTGCCGAGGGCGCGAAGGTGCTTTTTGCTGACGTGCAACTCGACACCGGAAACATTGATGTCGACTCTGCCGCCGCGCTCGTGACGAGCAAAACCAAGGTCATTGCCGGCGTGGACTACGCCGGACACCCCGTCGACGCCGATGAGCTGAGCGCGCTTGCACACGGTGCCGGTGCGTTTTTCCTCGAAGACGCCGCGCACTCGATTGCCTCCACTTATCGCGGCCGCCCGGTCGGCAGTCTCGCCGACATCACCGCGTTTTCGTTCTTTCCCACCAAGAACATGACCACCGGCGAGGGTGGTGCTGTGGTCGCACCCGACGCGGCACTGGTGGAGCGCGCGCGTCGCTTTCGCTCGCACGGTCTCGTGCGCGACAAGGCGGAGCAGCGGTACCCCGACGAGGGTCCGTGGCACCAAGAAGTGCACGAGTTCGGTCTCAACTACCGTTTGCCCGATGTGCTCGCCGCGATGGGTCTCAGCCAGATTGCGCGCATCGAGGAGTTCAAGGCGCGTCGCACCGCCATTTTTGATCGTTACACGGCAGAGCTGGCAGATGTCGACGGGCTGATTCTCCCGGCGAAGCGTGACTACGTCGACCCGATGTGGCACCTCTACCCCATTCGGGTTCAGGGTGGTCGTCGACGCGAGGTCTTCGAATTCATGCGCGCGCAAGGGGTTCTGGTTCAGGTCAACTACATCCCGGCGTACTGGCATCCCGCCTTCGAAGATTTGGGTTACCAGCGCGGCATGTGCCCGAACGCGGAGCTCTACTACGAGCAGGAGATTTCGTTGCCGATGTATGCCGATCTCACTCACGACCAGGTTTCCCGGGTCATTGAGGTGCTGCGCGCGGCTCTCGCCGCCTAAAAGTTTTCGAACCCAGGAGAGACGATGTCTAAGGTCAACACTTTTCCCGCGCGCGGGCCACTCATCGTTGCGGAGATCTCGGGTAACCACAACGGTTCGCTTCCTCGCGCACTCGACATCGTGCGCGCCATTGCTGACACGGGCGCGCACGCGGTCAAGATTCAGACCTACACGGCTGACACCATCACCCTCGATGTGGATGCCCCGGCGTTCCGCATCTCCGGTGGCCACGAGCTGTGGTCGGAGCGTCGCCTCTACGAGCTCTACCAAGAAGCCCACACCCCGTGGGAGTGGCACGAACCGATCTTCTCGCTCGCAAACGACTTAGGGATGATGGCCTTCAGTACGCCATTCGACGAGACGGCCGTTGACTTTCTCGAAACCTTTGACGTGCCACTCTACAAAATCGCCTCGCTCGAAATCGTGGATTTGCCGCTGATCAAGCAGGTTGCCGAGACGGGCAAGCCGGTCATCATTTCGGTGGGCACCGGGTCGATCGCCGAAGTTGCCGAGGCTGTGGCCGCTGCGCGAGCCGGTGGATGCACGGACCTCACGCTCCTCGCCTGCACCAGCTCATACCCGGCACAACCCGACGATGCCAACCTGCTCCGCATGCCCGTCATGGCGGACATGTTCGGGGTCAAGGTCGGCCTCTCCGACCACACGATGGGCACGGGTGTTTCGGTGGCCGCCGCCGCACTCGGCGCGACCGTCATTGAAAAGCACGTTACTCTTCGCCGCTCCGATGGCGGCGTCGACAGCGCCTTCTCGCTCGAACCGGCCGAACTCGCGCAGTTGGTCGAGGCCTGCGACGCAGCCGTTCGTGCGCTCGGTTCGGCCAGTGCGTGGGCAACCTCCGCCGAGAACGAGTCCCTGCGCCTGCGACCCTCGCTCTACGTTGCTGAGGATGTCAAAGCCGGCGATGTCGCGGATGCGCGTAATGTGCGCTCCGTTCGCCCCGGTGGCGGCCTCCCGCCCAAAGAGATTGAGCGTGTGCACGGTCGCGTGTTCACCGCGGATGCGCCCAAAGGAACGCCCGTCAGCTGGGACCTTTTTTAGTCCGCAGCGCTCAACCGTGTCGGCTCAGCGATCGAGCACGTACTGACCGACGCCGTCAATAGTGTCGGTTAGTTCGTAGCCAGCCTTCGTAAAAATCGCGATACTCGGCGCGTTCGTGGACCGAATCTGTGCGGTCGTCCCGCGCAGGTCGGGTCGGTCAACGGCGAACTGCTCGAGCCCGGCAATCAGGGTTCTGGTTCCGAAGCCCTTGCCGCGGGCATTTGGATTGAGATTGATACTCACCTCAGCGCGTTCGCCCGCCTCGTCAATGTCGAAGCGAATCATGCCGATCGCGTTCGCTCCATCCCGAACGAGGTAAATGACTCGGCGGGGATTCTCCAGCGAGGCAGCGAACCACCGCTCATGGTCGGCCCACGCAACCTCATCGGTGTTGAGTGATACGGCACGGGTTTGTGGGTCGTTACGCCACGCAAACAGGTCAGCCGAATCGGCCTGGGTCGCGCGGGCAACGGTGAGCTGAGACATGCTTCGAACTTATTGCATGAGCCCATCTGTTAGCGTGAAACGCGTGAAACTCCTGTTCTTCAGCCCGTTCGCCAACATCTGGGAACACGCCTTTCCCGAGGGGCTCGTGGCCGAAGGACTGCGCGACCGCGATGCCGAAATTGTGACCGTGCGCTGTGACGGACTGATGCAATCTTTTTGTGTCGCGATGAGCGCATCCGGTCTCACCGCAGCGGATACCCTGCGCAAGAAAAAGCAGGTGTGCGCCGCGTGCCGAAAACGACGTAACCTTCTCGATTCGTCGTTTGGTTTTCCGTCCGTGCTCATCGAGCGATACATTACGGCGGATGATCGCGCCGAAGCCGAGCGCATCTCAGCTGGCGCCACCCTCGAATCCTGGCCGGCCATTGCACTCGATGGTGTAGCAATCGGTCGGTATGCCGCGTATGAGTTTCTGCTCAACTACAAGGTGCTGGGTACGGAGATTTCAGCTGAGCTGTTTCCCATTTATCAGGAGCAGCTGCGGGTGAGCATCCTCGTCTTGCGTGCCAGCGCACGCATATTGGACGAGCAGCAACCCGATGCGGTCATTACCTACAACCGCCTCTACGGCGTCAACCACGCCTTTCTGGCCATCGCCGAGGCGCGTGGACTGCCGACGTACACCCTCCAGGGCGGCGGTCACGTGACCCTGCGCGGCGAAACCATGACGATGTTCTTAGACAGCAACACCCTCTTTCAAGAGCTCGACTCGGTGAACTGGCAGAGTTTTGCGTCGACGCCAGTCAACGAGTTCGAAGCCAACTTGGTGAACTCCCACCTCGACGGACTCATGGAAGCCAGCAGCGCGTTCGCCTACTCAAGTGCGTTTGAGGCCGCCGAGCCAGACGACATTCGTGCCCGCTTCAACATTGCTGAGGATGCGCCAGTTCTCCTCATCCCGATGTCGAGTGAGGACGAGCTGAATGCCGCCCAGCTTGCCGACCTGCTGCCCGACACGTCACACAAGCCCAACCTGTTTGCCGACCAGTTCGCCTGGATTCGCTACCTGTTTGAGTTTGCACGGCAGCGCCCGGGCTACCGTTTCATCTTGCGACTGCATCCGCGCATGTTCCCCAATAAGCGCGAGAGCGTGGTGGCGCCGGTGGTGGCACGCGTGATGGCACTCATCGACGAGGCGCCAGCGAACGTCGTGATCAACCTGCCCAGTGATGATGTGAGCATCTACGACCTACTCCAGATTGTGGATGTCGTGCTGGGCTACCGCTCGAGTGTTGGCGCGGAGTTCGCCGCCTACGGCTTACCCGTGGTGGCACCTGCCAACAAGGATTTCTTCTCGTACCCCAGTGAGGTCAACAAGACCGCGTTCACCGAGGACGAGTTCGCTACGTTGATCGACGAGGCCGTTACCACCGGTTGGTCGCTCGAGAACATGCGCATTGTCTATCGCTGGTTCGCGTTCTTGTTCACTCGCATTGCCGTCGACTTCTCCGATTCGGTGAACGCCAAACCGATTGCCATTCGCCCCAAGAAGCCCGGCTTGCGCCTGTGGCTCTGGCGCAAGATGGTCTACCTCATCATTCAGTTCGGTCCGCTCATTCGTGAGCGTCTCGCCCTGCGCGGGCGTAGCTCATCTGAGACGACGAAAGACATTTTCGCCGACACCATCGTGAACCGCCGGGCCAGCCTGACCGCGTCATCGAAGTGGCCCGCGCGCTCGTCGAGCCTCGAGGATGAAACGCGCCTGTTGCGCGAGCGCCTCGCTTGGCTTGAAGCCAACGCGTGGTCGGGCTATCGCTCGCGCGCCTCGCTCGCCGCAACGGTCAGTGCAGTTCTCCGCAAAAAGTGAGCCGTGGGGTGAGCCGTGACCTGAGCCAAGGGATTGGCCGCAGGCCTAGCCGTGGTGCATGCTCAGCGGGCCACCCGCGTAGCGCATGAGCACGTAGGGCTTGCCGTTGTCCGAGAGGATGGGGTCCAGCGCCACGCGAACCGTCTCGTACACGCCATCCTTTTTCCACTGAGCAATCATCTCGGCGGGCACAATGACCCGACGGGACTGGCGGGTGGTGAGGTGCACATCCTGACGCCACAGTTCGTCACCCTTTTCGGAGATCACCTTGACGACGGTGTCGCCGGGGGCGGCGGCGTGGTTCATCACGACGACCATGAGTTCATCGAGCAGGTTCACATCCAGAAGGCGCCACGATTCCCATGGAGCCCGGGCCTGCGGAGCGTGGGCCAGCATCTGGTTGATCGGCCACATGGCGCCGAAAATCTTGCCGCGGTACGACTCGATGGAGTGCACGTACATGTAGTTGTCGGCGCTGTCGCGATACGACACCCAGAATGGAGTCTGAATGTTGAGAGCGCTCAAGTTCGGAATCGTCTTTAGTTTTGACTTGACCGCCTTGGGCGGGAGTACGTCGACCATCACCATGCCTTCGACGTCCATGTCGTAGCCGGCGATGTCCTCAATCTCGAGGTAGAGCTGGCCGAATGCAGGCATCTCGAAGCTCTTGTGTGCCACGATTTTGCCGTCCGAATTGCACAACCACACGCGAGCTGTGACCGGGGTGAGCTCATCCGGAAAGAACATCGAGTAGTAGTTCTGCAGGTGGACGCGCGAGCGCAGACCGGCCGTGTTCATGAAATAGTGCGCGAACGCGCGACGCGGGATGAACCCGGACTCGAGAATGCCGTTGTACCCGCGCTGCGCGAGGGGGTTTTTGGCGAGTGAACTAAGCAGAGACATCGGCAAGCTCCTTTGCGCCAGCTGGCGTGAGGCTGTCGGCAATGACGTCTTCGCCAAAGACGATTTCGTGCAGCAGCGTATTGGCCTCGAGGCGACGCTGACCGCCCCAGGTGGAGAAGTAGTAGATCGGGGGCAGCGTGTGGTCGCACGCGATGGCGCCGGTTTCCAGGTTGCGCGTCATCGAGACCGGTACGAGGCCGGCGTCGCGACAGAGCCCGAGGATCATCCCCAGACCACCGTCGGCAATGAACGAGTCGAGAAGATTGTTCTTTTCGAGCAGCTCGCGCACGCTGATGAATCGGCAGGTCCACGCGGGCACGGTGGCCTCTCCGCGGGCGACTTTCTTGCCCGCGGGGTCGATGAGCCAGTACTCCATGTGCGCTTCGTCGGTGTAGTCGAGGCTGGTCGACGGGTTGATCACCGCAAAGAGCGTGTCGACAGTCGGCGTGACGATCGCCTTGGGAGCTTGAAGCAGAGTGGTGCGCGTCTTGTTGAAGCGGAAATCGTTTTGTGGCCCCATTTGGTAGGCCACACCGGTAATGACTCCCTTGGGCTCTTGACGGAACTCGATGAAGTCGTCAGCGGCACCAACGTGAGCCTTAAGTTCGTTCGGATCAACCGTGACGAGCTTCTGACCCACAAAGCGCGTGGGAACCATGTGTGCCACACCGAGCATGTTGCCCTTGGTCTTCACCTTGAGGTCTTTGAGCACGTCGCGCGTGTCGAGCTTGATGATGTCGCCGGGCTTCAAGTGAGCCAGCACGGGGCTGGTGACGATGTGCTTGCCCTTGTCGTCGAAGAACGAAATCGACATCTCGAAATCGGTGGTGTACGGACCGCTCTTCAACCCGTTATTGACCGTGATGGATGTGCCATACGACAGCTCGCCCAGAATCGGGAAAATGCAGGGGCGATAAAACAGCGGATCGAAATTCTCGACGGTCTCAGGGGCGGTTTTAGCCACAAGGGTCTCCTCACCAGTTCACAGCTGTGCCAGTGAGACAAGTCTACCGCGCGGCGAGGGCTTGCTTACGGGCGCGCTGACGCTTGCGCGCTTCCAGCACGGCGGTGATGGCGACACCACGCGCCACTCCGTAGGCGCTCTCTGCAAAGACGGTTTTGGCAAGCCAGGCATCACACCGTTCATCGAATTGGGGTTCACCCGAGGTCAGTTCGTCACGCGCGCCATCAAACAGCGGGAGCTCATCCCACGGCGCCTTCATCACGGTGTGTGTACCCTCGTCATAGCCCGCGTATGTCACCAGATTCGCGTTGGGCGAGAGCACAAAGCGATCGTGCGCCCACATGCTGGCAATCCAGCGATACGCCCACGTGGAGATGCGACCGGCTGCGGCATCGGCGAAGTTCTGCTTCCAGCGGAGCGCACCCATCCGAGACCCGGTGATGCGCGCTAAGTCGGATACCGAAACATTGCGCGCCCACTCGAGAGTGGGGTCGTACTGAGCCCACGCCCGATCCCAGGTCGCCCAGGCGATCGATTCGGGGTAGCGACTCAAGCGACTACCCCGAGCGCCCTGAGTCAGATGAGTTGGCGGCACGACGTTGTAACCAGAAATGTGAGCAATGCGTTCCTCGTCACGGTACCGCTCGAGCATCTCGTTGGCATACGGCAACCAGTCGTGCCCGGGAAGGGTGTCCTCCTCGAGAACGACAACCTGGCCAAAAGTGTTGACCGCGTGAGTGACCGCATCCGTGACCGCGATTTGGAGTCCGGCGTTGACCTCGCGGAAGCGCGTTTCGACATGGGGTGTCCACGTGATGCGTTCCACCAACGCGCGAACCGCATCCACTTTTTCGGCGTCACCGGCGATGTGCGGCTTGGGTCCGTCGACCGAAAAAATCACGTTGCGCGGCTTGATTTCGGCGAGCCGTTCGATCAGGCGTTCCACCTTGCCGGCGCGGTTGTAGCCCAAGATGACGACGGGGGTCTCACGCACGGTAATCACGACACTTTCGGTAGGCTTAGGGAGGCTTTGAGTCAATTCTCCCAATACCGGAAGGCCTTCGCGCGTGAAAGCAGTCATTGTCGGTCTCGGCTATGTCGGGCTGCCGTTGGCCATCGCCGCCGCCGAAGCGGGAGTCCAGGTCACCGGCCTCGACAAAAACGAGGAGATTGTCAGCGGATTAACCGTGGGACGCAGTCACATTGACGACTTTACGGATGCTGACATTGCGTCGTTGGTCGCAACCGGATTCACTGCGACGACCGATTCGGCGGTGATCGCAGAAGCCGACATCGTGGTGATCTGCGTTCCCACGCCACTCAACCGAGCGGGCGAACCAGACCTCGCCGCGGTCATGGCGGCCTCGCGTGACATCGCCGCCAATGCGAGTGCCGGTCTCACCGTCGTGCTGGAGTCCACCACGTACCCGGGTACCACGGAAGAGGTTCTGCAGCCCATCCTGGAAGAGCGCGGTTTCACCATTGGATCCGACCTGTTCCTCGCCTTCTCACCTGAGCGCATCGACCCGGGCAACCCCACCTTCGGAATCACGAATACGCCGAAGATTGTTGGCGGGGTAACTAAAGCTTGCGGCGACAAGGCAGCCGCGTTTTACGAGCGCTTCATCGATACCGTGGTTCGCGCCAAGGGCACACGCGAGGCGGAGACCGCGAAGCTTCTCGAAAACACCTATCGCCACATCAACATCGCACTCGTCAACGAGATGGCGCAACTGTGCCACGCAATGGGCATCGACATCTGGGATGTGGTTGACCTCGCCAAGACCAAGCCCTTCGGTTTCCAGTCATTCCGGCCAAGCGCGGGTGTTGGCGGGCACTGCATCCCGATTGATCCGAACTATCTCGCCTTCAAGGTTCGTGCTGAGCTCTCGCGCCCCTTCCAGTTCATTGAGCTCGCCGAAGAGGTCAACTCAGGAATGCCGGGTTACGTGGCACAGCGCATGGCCGCGCTGCTTCAGGCTCATCACAGCAACATCTCAGGTTCGACAGTTACGTTGCTCGGCGTGACGTACAAGCCGAACATTTCCGACAAACGCGAATCACCGGCTGTACCACTAGCCGAAAAGCTCATCGAACTCGGCGCAACCGTGAAATATGTTGACCCGTTTGTTGACGACTGGTCAATCAATGGTTCGCCTATTGAGCGTTTTGCCTCCGTTCAGGATGCCCTTGCCGAGTCCCACGCGGCCATCATTGTTCAGGCACACAGCGACTTCGTTGCCGCGGCTGATGTCCTCGCTTCAAGCCGCACACCGCTACTCGATGCCACGGGTCGCTTCACAGGCGAGCACCTCGAGCGGCTGTAGCAGTCATGGCGACCACTCGACGCACAGACGGTCTGCGCGGCTACTGCTCCTACTTTGACAGTGGATATCTCTCGCGAGGAATCACGCTCATTGAGTCCCTGCGAGCTAACGGTGACAATTCGCCCATCTATGTGCTCGCCCTCGATGACGGAGTTGCCGACTATTTCGCGCGCTTCCCGCGCGAGGGGGTTCACGTCATTCGTGTCGGCGCACTCGAAGCGGTGGAACCGGGTCTTCTTGCGGTCAAAAAAAAGCGCACCCGGATGGAGTACTACTTCACCTGCACACCGCTCCTCATTCGTTACGTGCTCAACCAGCTGAACACCCCCGGTTCGGTCGCGATTTACCTCGACGCGGACATGTACTTTTTCGATGACCCCTCACTGGTCGTGCAGGCGCTCGGTGACGACTCCGTTGGCATCATTGAGCACCGATACCCGGATCGAGCTGCTCGTAAGCTCGCCAAGTACGGCCGGTTCAATGTGGGTTGGGTCGGTTTTCGGGATGACGTCCATGGTCGTGCGGTGCTCGACTGGTACGCCACGCAGTGTCTCGACTGGTGTTCTGACACCCCCTCGGATGGCCGTTACGCAGATCAGGGCTACCTCAACTGGTTCCCCGATTTTGACGGAGTGCGGGTGCTTCCTGAAGCGGGATTTAACCTCGCTCCCTGGAATACCGGGCGGCACAGCATCACGGTGACTCGTGATGTCACGACTCAGATCTACGAGGTTCAGGTGGATGGGCATCCACTGGTTTTCTTTCACGCGCACGGCGTTCGTAAAGTTCGCAACCGCTACATCACCGCCCAATTGGTTTATGGGGCGAGCGCCTCGCGCACACTCATGCGTGAAATTTACCGACCATACATCGCGCACCTGGAGTCAAACGAGCGTCTGTTGCAACGACAGCAGGTCGCCACAACGCCCGTGGCTCCCCGCGGAGTCGGACTTCGCGGCGTGCTCTCTCGCCTGCGTAAGTTCGCTTTGAACTCGGTCTCGACGCTGACCGGAAATTCCGTACGGGTCTAGCGCGAGTATTCGACTCGTTCGACCGTTAGTTGTCGAACGACATCAGCTCGACGTACTCGGCCACCATCGGCACGGTCTTGCGCAGGTAAGCGAAGGTTCCGCTGGCAACCAGCTCACCCCGCTCGAGAACATAGACGCAATCGGAATGCTGAACGGTGGAGAGCCGGTGCGCGATGACGATGACGGTCACGTCGTCGCCGAGTTCGTCGAGTGTCTGCGCGACGAGTGCCTCTGAGCCGGCGTCGAGGGCACTGGTGGCTTCGTCGAGCACGATGATCGACGGATTGACATACAGCGCGCGCGCGAGCCCGAGGCGCTGCACCTGACCGCCGCTGAGGCCGTCGGACTGTTTCCCGATGGCTGCGTGCATTCCCTCGGGCAGTGTGCAGACGAAATCCCACAGGTGTGCTCGGCGCAAAGCGTCTTCGACGCGCGCCTCGTCGATCTCGCTTGCGTCGAGCCCGAGGGCGATGTTTTCGGCAATGCTCCCCGAGACGAGACCGGGTCGTTGTGGCACGTAGGAGATGCGCCCGGGTGCTTGAGTGCGCCACACCGAGGGACGCTCGCCATCGATAAGAACGTTTCCCCCGGTGGGCGCCATGAGGCCGAGAAGCACATCCACCAGTGTCGTTTTTCCGGCGCCCGAGGGACCGATGATGGCGACCTTGCCTCCGGCCGGGATATGCATCGAGATCCCCGACAGGGTGGGTTCGTCATTTCCGGGGTAGGTGTAGCTCAAGCCGGTGATGTCGACCGGTGCTCCGGCATGCCGTTCGCCGGCGGCGCGCTGTCCGGTGACCGGGATGGATGCGGTTCGTGGAGCCTGCTTTGCGTGACGCGACTTGTCGCCCAGAGCCTCGTCGGCTGCGTACTCGGTAAGCAGTTCGTAGGCCATGTCCGCTTGGCTCGAGTGGTTGCTCAGTCCGGCGAAAGCGGCCTGCAAGGGAAGCAGCGAGGCCATAATTCGCACACCACCGGTGAGAAAGACGCCGATGGTGAGCATGCCTTCAGCCAGTTGCCCGGTGAGGAACTGAACGCCGACAAACAGCACGACACCCAAGATGAGCGAGGTCTCGACCACGTAGCGGGGCATGCCACCGAGGAACGTTAGCAGCCCGCTGCTGTTGGCCAGTCGAGTGCGTTCCCGCTCAAAAATGTTCAAGAAGTGTGGCACCTTGCCGAGCACCACGATTTCGCGGTAGGCGTCGAGGGTGTCGTTTATGGAGTTGGTCGTACCAATCGTGCCCTCACTCGACTGCTGACCCGCCCAGGTGAGGCTACGTCCGATGATGACCTGTATCGCGAACACGATGAGCCCGAAATACAGGGTGACAAAGAGGGTGGCCAGCGGATTCACCAAAATGAACGTGGCAATCACCAGGATGAGGAGCGTCGCCTCGCTGATCAGTGTCGCGATGTCGTTGAGTACGCCGGTGAAGGCGTTCGACGTAGAACCGATCACGGCCCAGTTGATTTCAGCTTTTGAGTACCGCGTAACCTCGTCGAGTTTGCCGGTCAGCACATGCTTGGCGATACGCGTTGCGTTTTGCGCTTCGATGCCTGCAACAAACCGGGTCATGCTGCGGGTGAAAATGAGCGCGACGAATGTCTTGACAACAAAAATCACCAGAACGCAGATCACCAGGATGACCAGCCACTCCGGTGTGATGGTCGGAAGAGTGATGCCGGCAATGGTGACCGGGGTGTCGCTATTGAACCCCGTTGCGGCAATCGCCGAGATGAGACCAATCATCGCGATGCCGATCACGTCGAACAGACCCAACAGGGAACGGAAGGTGATCAGTGTGAAGTAGGTGACTTTTTGGCGTCGGCTGAGAAGCCCAATCGATAGTTTCGCGGCAGCGAGCATCGAGTTTTTCATCAGAGCAACCCAATCAAGAACGAATGACTCAATTCTAGCCGGGGGTGCGTCAGGCCCTGCGGTGGCTGGCCAGCCAGCTAGGCGGCGGCGTTGACGCGCTTGGCTGCCAGTGCCGACGCCCAGCGCACTGGGTACGACCAGAGGTAGCTCACGGGACGAAGCACACGCGGTAAGTGGGAACGCTTCACCGCCTCAGCTTCGAGACTGGATGCCCGACGATTCGCGACGGTGAGCGAATCGGGATGCCAGCGGAAAGCCGACACAGGTGTCCGTGTGCTGACGAACTTGCCGCGTTTGCGCAGCGCGAGAAACACGTCAAGATCCATGGAGTACTTGAGCGGGTTTTTGAAACTTCCGACTGCTTCCAAATCGTCGAGGCGAATCATCGAACCGGGGTGGGGGATGAGGTTCGGGCCCCAGGGTAAGAGCGTGCGCGCCAATCCACCGGCTGCACTGGTCCACAAGACCTTGCCGGTCGGGTCGATGTACTCGCATCCGCCGTAGGCGACCACGGCCTGCGGGTGCGCATCCAACATCGTCTTCAAGCGGAGTAATCCGCCCGGGCGAAAGAGGTCGTCATCACCCATCCACGCATAGTAGGTCTCGCTGGTGCGCGCGGCAATTCCCGCGTTGATTGCGGCGGACATCCCCGCTTTGGGGTCGTCGATGAGCAGCGCTCCATGCGAAGCCGCCAGCGCGCGGGCTTCGGTGGCTTTCGTGGGGACGACGATGGCGAGAGTGAGTGCCACATCGGCACGTTGGGCATCAATCGCCGCAAGGGTCTCTCGCAGGGTGTCGATTCGGTCGCCGAGGGTGGGGAGCACCACCAGAATGTCGGATGCTGTCATGCGGTTGCGCTCCGTTCGCGGGTGCCAAAAGGTGGGAAACTCTTCGCTCTAGACTTTATCTATGACTGAACTCGTGAATCGACCGATTGACCGCGCTGCCAAGGTTTATGTCGCGGGACACCGCGGACTCGTCGGTGGGGCGATTTGGCGTCAGTTGGAAGCTCAGGGGTTTACCAACCTGATCGGTCGCACCTCGTCTGAACTCGATCTACGCGACCGGGCAGCAGTCTTTGCCTTCTTCGAAACAGTGCGCCCGGATGTCGTCATCGATGCCGCGGCGCGCGTGGGGGGCATCCTTGCCAACAACACCTACCCAGCCGAGTTTCTCAGTGACAACCTGCAGATCCAGGTCAACATCATGGATGCGGCTAACGCGGCAAACGTCGATCGCCTGCTCTTCTTGGGCTCGTCGTGTATCTACCCGAAGTTTGCCGAGCAGCCAATCAAGGAATCGTCCCTGCTGACGGGGGCCCTCGAGCCCACTAACGATGCTTACGCCATCGCCAAGATTGCCGGAATCATGCAGGTGCAGGCCTCCCGTCGCCAATACGATCGCCACTGGATTAGCGCGATGCCGACCAACATGTATGGCCCCGGAGACAATTTTCATCCGGAGCATTCGCATGTGTTGCCCGCACTCATTCGTCGGTTGCACGAAGCCAAGCTTGCCGGTGCACCCGAAGTCATCATCTGGGGTACAGGACGCCCGCGTCGCGAGTTCATGTACGTCGACGACATGGCAGCCGCCTGTGTCTTTTTGCTTGAGCACTACGACTCACCCGAAACGATCAACGTCGGGGTGGGTACCGACGTCTCGATTCGTGAACTCGCTGAGCTCGTGGCGAAAACCGTGGGGTACGAAGGCGCCCTGGTGCAAGACACTTCCAAGCCGGATGGCACGCCACAGAAGCTGCTCGACATTTCGCGCCTGAGTTCGCTCGGGTTCGAGTCGCAGGTCGGGCTTGAGGAGGGCATCCGCCGCACCTACGAGTGGTACTTAGCGAATCAGGAGTCGTTCCGCTCCAAGTAGCTGTTCGGGTCGGATCAGAGACCGGCGCGCTCTTTGAGCGGTTCCCACCAGGCGCGGTTGTCGCGATACCACTGCACGACGTCCGCGAGACCCTGCTCAAACGGCACAAGGGGTTGGTAGCCCAGTTCTGCCGTGATTTTGGTGTGATCCACCGAGTAGCGCAGGTCGTGCCCGAGTCGGTCGGGTACGTGCTCGACCGAGTCCCAGCTTGCTCCCGTGGCACTCAGGAGTAACTCGGTGAGCTCCCGGTTGGTCAGTTCGGTGCCGCCACCGATGTTGTAGATCTCGCCAGCGCGTCCTTCGGTGACGACGAGTGCGATTGCGCGACAGTGGTCATCTACGTGCAACCAGTCGCGCACGTTCAGCCCTTCGCCGTAGAGCGGAACCTTTTTGCCGTCGAGGAGGTTCGTGACGAAAAGCGGGATGACCTTCTCCGGAAAGTGGTACGGACCGTAGTTGTTGCTACAGCGTGTGATGCTCGTGTTGAGGCCGTGCGTGCGAAAGTAGCTGCGCACGAGCAGGTCGCTCCCTGCCTTCGAGGCCGAGTAGGGCGAGTTCGGTTCGAGGATGTGATCCTCTTTCCATGACCCGCTCTCGATTGATCCGTAGACCTCATCGGTCGACACGTGGATGAAGCGCGGCACCCCGCTGTGCAGGCACGCATCGAGAAGGGTTTGCGTCCCGAGCACGTTCGTGGACACGAAGACCGACGCATCTCGTACCGACCGGTCCACGTGGCTCTCCGCCGCGAAGTGGACTACTACATCAATGCCTGGGAGAAGCCCGTCGAGGAGCTCACGGTCGCGGATATCGCCCTGCACGAACTTGTAGCGTGCGCTCGAGGCCACCGGTGCCAGATTGGCGAGGTTTCCCGAATAGGTCAGGGCATCGAGAACGGTGACCTCGGCACCGGCCAGATTCGGGTAGTCATCGCTGAGCACGCGACGCACAAAGTTGGAGCCGATGAACCCAGCTCCACCGGTGACGAGCAGTTTCACGCGCGGGTGCCCGATTTAGCGCTGCTGGTTTTCGCGGAACCTGTCTTGCTCGACCGAGTCGAAACCGAGGCGCTCTTTCCCGACGCACTCTTCACTGACGCCACTTTTTCGAGTGCCTCTTCTAGCCGTGCCTCGCTCAGTGCGAGCGCGCGGGCCAACTCGGTGGTGGTGCGCGAGTGATTCACGCTGCGTTTGTAGTTCGCCACCAGGTCGACGAGAACGACGACGACAAGTGCATACAGCACGAGGTCGGCACCGCGGCCAATGCCGAGAAGGTTTGCCACCCAGGTCAAGAGGCCGGGCCAAAGCACGACGACCACGCCGGCGAGAGCCGCGAGAACGACAAACATTCGACGAATCGCGAGGTGGCTGGCATTCGGGCGAGCGCGAACCAGATACACGATCACCAGAATGAGACCGATGATGAGGAGAAGCTGCATCCAGTTCATGGTTACCGCACAATCAGTTCGAAGAGGATGTTGACCGAGTTAAGCAGCGACTGCCCCTTGGCCTTCGAATAGTCGGTGTAGAGCAACTCGACTGGATATTCAGCCCAGGGCAGTTTCGCCGCACCAATTTGAGCCACAATTTCAGAAGCGTGGGCCATGCGATCTTGACGAAGATTGATGCGCCGACACATCTCGACACTCAGCACACGCAGACCATTGTGTGCGTCGGTGAGTTTGGTGTGTGTCGTGATGTTGGTGACGAAGACGGCAGTTTTGAGCACAATTTTCTTGAGCAGGCCGGGTTGGGTGCGATTGTCGAGGAAGCGCGATCCGAATACCGTGTCGAGCTTCTCGGCGCGGGCAAGCTCGAGCATGGCGAGCGCATCCACGATGCGGTGTTGACCATCCGCGTCAAAGGTGATGACGAAAGCCGTCTCGGGTCTGACGCGAGCAAAGGAAATACCGGTTTGCAGGGCCGCACCCTGACCCAGGTTGATGGGGTGAGTGACGACGCGTGCGCCGTGTTCACGGGCGACGGCTCCTGACCCGTCCTTGCTGCCATCGTCGACGCAGACGACATTCTCGAAGAATTCGTGCAACTCGTCGAGCACGCCGCCGATTACCTGGGCCTCGTTGTACAGCGGGATGACCACCCACACATCGGGGTTTTTTGAGCCAGAAGAAGCCATGGCTCCATTCTGGCAGAGTCGGGCCGGCCCTCAGAGAAAGCGACGACGTGGGTCAGGGATGCGACGTTGCCGATGAGCAGGGCTTAACTCTAGGAGCCCGCAACAATGTCGCCGCAGGCCGTGACCTTCCACAGGGATGCGCCACCGATGCGCTTCACCAGTTCTACCGAGGGGTTTTTATCCATATTCTCGAAGCCGGGGTAAATGTGGCGTTGTCCATGTACCTCGGTGAGACCGAAATCGAGCACGTACCCCATCTTGAATTTCTGCACCATCGGACACAGTTCAGGGACCTTTGCCGCGTGCTGGAGGTGATAAATGATGACCGCATCGTCTGCGGTTTCGTAGAGCACGTGCATCAGCAGGGCCGGTCGGTTGGCAATCGCATAGACGAGCGAGGTTCCCGTCCAGGGAGTACCGCCCACCGTGATTCCTTCAGGCACGAACTGGTCAACCTCGTTGAGCAACGCGAATTCATCCGGAGTGATGAGCGGGGAATCCGGCGTCATCGAGTAGTCGGTGTGACCGACGGCGGTCTGTCCGTTTACGTTGCCCGTCTGGACGTCGGCGGCGATGATCACCAGGAGTAGCGCGGAGACAAGCGGGGCGAGGATGCGCATCCCGCCGCGGTTTTTGGTGGCGCGACGTATGAGTGCGCCGAGCCTGTCACTCATCCACACGGCGCCCGTCACCGCGATCGGAAGAGCGATGATGGCCAGCATGGCAGCGATGCGCTGAACATCGCCGTACCACATTCCGATGATGAGACTGCGTATGAACGACCACTTGACGGTGGCGCCCATGAGGAACATCAGGGCAAACAGCGCCCAGTTGATGAGGAGCCAGGTGTTGCGCCGAGCCCGAAGGCTGACGACGAGACCGACAATCACACAGACGCTCACCGCGATGGCTGGGCCGTAGCCGAACGGACCGTTCATGAATAGTTCAAGCAGGGCTTGGTAGATCGGCTCGCGACCTTCCCACATGTTGCCCGGACCGAGCTTCATGAAGAGCATTCCAACGAGGGCGAGGAGCACCACACCCGAACCGTAGAGCAGCCAATATGCGGATGCGCGTGCCTTCCGTGCCTTCAAGCGCCGATGGATGGCAATCATGGCAAGTAAGACGATGGGTCCGAACATGGTGACCAGTGTCATCAGCACTGAGGTGTGAGCCAGGGCAATTCCCGGAATCGCGAGGGCTAGAAGCAGGCTGCTGTACACCCGCGGTGCGACCGGTTCGCTCGCGTAACCGCTGGCGGTGACCATGAGGGCGACCGCAGGGCTGAGCACGGCAAGCGCGAGTGTGAAGGGAAACAGCACCCCGTAGTCGACCATCAGGTAGGGGAACGCGAGAAAGCCGGCGCTGAGGATGCCCGTGGCGATGAAGACGAACTTGCGCGATCCGTTGACCATTTGAGCGAGAATGAGCGCACCAACCGGCCACACGACCGCGCACATGACGAGGGTCATCGCGTTGACCGCCAGTGGGATGCTCGCACCACTGAGCATGGCGGTGAGTGCGGTCAGGGCATGCCACACAGAAGGATAGAAACTAGCTCCACTCAGGTCGCCAAGTTTCAGGCCACCGAGTGTCAGCGATGACGCGTTTCCGGTCTCCATCACATAACGCACGGCGTTGAGGTGGAAGATGTCGTCGTAGGTTTGCGAGAAGTTTTGCGGGTCGCCGATCATCACCATGAGCCGGGCGGAAATGGCGATTGCCGCAATCGCGATGGCGCCGATGAACCACAGGTTGAGGCGCCACGAGCGATTGATCTCGCCTTGCCGAACCCGCTCAGGCCAACGCCGACCGAGCCACCAGCGAATCAGCCCCACGAGAACCGCGAGTGCTGCGGTCACCACGGCATAGAGTGGGAGACCCCACGAGACATGCACGAACGGCCCGAGAGTGGACGCAATTGCAACCGAGGTCATCGAGAATGCAGGCGCGAGTGCGAGCCAGAGCCGCAGTTGGAGGCGGGCGGCCGCGCCAATGACGAGGCCGGGGACAAACAAAAGACCGAGCGCAATAAGGCTCGGCACGAGGGCAACCATCCAACTCACGTGGGGCAGTCTATCCGTTCGGCTTGTAGTCTTGATGAGTGCCGACCGAGTCTCGTAACCTGCGTGTTGTCGCGGTTGTTGTGGCTTTCAATCGCAAGGATTTACTCGTCGAGTCACTGTCGGCCTTGGCGCTCCAGACGAGGCCCTGTGACGCGATTGTCGTTGTGGACAATGCGTCGACAGATGGTTCCGGTGCGGCTGCGCTCGCGGTTGCGCCGAAGATCGACCTGGTCACTCTCGATCGAAACACCGGGGGAGCGGGCGGCTTCGCTACGGGTATCGCACGAGCTCTCGCTGCGCACAACGCAGACTGGGTCTGGCTTATGGACGATGACACCATCCCCACCCCGACCGCGCTCGACGAACTACTCCACATGGCTATTGCTGACGACGAATCGGGGCAAGCGAGCATCGTGGTTGCCGGCTCGCGTGTCGTCTGGCACGACGGAACCGATCACCCGATGAACACACCGCGCGAGAATCCTTTTGCGTCCCGACGAGAGGCTGCGCGCGCTCGCGAACTCGGCGGTCTCGCGGTGCGCAGTTCATCCTTCGTCTCGATGCTGATCCGCGCCTCGCGTATTCGCGAGGTCGGTTTACCGATTGCTGACTATTTCATTTGGAACGATGATTTCGAGTACTCGGTGCGGCTCATTCGCGGACACCGCGGCATCTTCGTTCCCGCGAGTGTTGTTGTCCACAAAACGAAAGTCCTGGGTTCCACCGACGCTGATCCCGGCGCGCGTTTCTTCTACGAGGTGCGTAACAAGGTGTGGCTGATGCGCTTCTCGCGAGGGCTTTCGGTCTACGAGAAGCTCGTCTACAGCGCCTCCACGCTACGTCGATGGATGCGCACGGTTCGCAACTCGAAAGAGCCTGAGGTGCTCGTGCGTGAGCGCAAACGCGGCTGGCATGAGGGCTGGACAACGAGACCACGACGTAACGCCGACGTGCTTGCGGGGTTCGGCTCGGTGAGTGATCAGGTTCGTGAGGTTGAAAGCCGTGGTCGTTCGTGACTCAGCACGCTCCGTTTTCGGTGCTCATGTCGGTCTATGCCGGCGACAAGGCAGACTACTTTTTACGCGCGTTCCGTTCCACCGTGAACAAGCAAACGCTTGTACCTAGCGAAGTCGTGGTCGTCGAAGACGGGCCTGTCTCGTTAGACATGTGCGCGGTGATTGAACGTGTCGCCAGTGAGTCGCCGGCGCCCGTGAAACGGCTCAAGCTCGAAAAAAATGTGGGGCTGGCTAATGCGCTCGCCATCGGCCTCGAGTCATGCTCCTACGACATCGTGGCCAGGATGGATGCGGATGACATCAGCGAGCCACAGCGCTTCGCCACTCAGCTCCCGGTGATTGAGTCGGGCTTCGACCTCGTCGGCACTGCTCTTGTGGAGTTCGTCGGGCACGAGGAGCACACAGCCATCACTCGAACGCCGCCGACTGATCCCCGCGACATCGCGCGTTCGTCGCGATTTGCGCAGCCGTTTTACCACCCGACCGTGATGTTTCGTAAGGCAGCGGTTGAAGCAGCCGGCGGATATGAAGACATCGGCCCGATGGAGGATTACTGGCTCTTCGCTCGCATGATTTACGGGGGAGCTCGTGTCACGAATATCGCCACGCCACTCCTGCGGTATCGGATCGACGATGGGGCCTATGCCCGTCGGGGCGGGGCTGACAAGTTACGCACTGAACTTGGGCTCCAGTGGCGATTCGTTCGCCTCGGTTTCACGAACATTTTTCAGTTCGCACGCAACGTGCTGATTCGTGGCGGGTACCGACTGGTTCCCGAGCCAATCCGCCGTCGCGCCTACCGCAGACTCATCGCCACCCGCTTTTCCGAACAGGACTCAGGTCCTTCTCTCTGATGCGCTCGAGGGTGCATGCCGAGCCGGCAGCGAATCCGCGCTAACACTGAGTCCGCGTTAACGTCGTGTGGGGCTTAGCCGGTGTGACCCGGCTAAGCCCCACACGAATGGGTGGTGATTAGTTGAGGTTGAGGTATACCTTCGGGATGACCTCACTGGCCTGGTAGACCGCGTTTGTGTCCGGTCTGTTCAGTGCACGCGTAATCGAAATCGTCACCGGGAGATACTGCTGGAGAGCCTTCTTTGCTGCCACAGCAGCCTTGAGCTTGGTCTTGACTGTAGCGTCGGAGCACAGTGTCGCACTCTTGGCATTTTGAATCGCCCAAATGCTCGACCCGGTGATTTTTGTCAGAATTCCAAAGTTCGCCACACAGGTCTGGGCAACGCCAGTCTTGTCGGTGAACTTGAGGGTTGCCGTCACCGCACCAATGTAGCGACTTCGTGACGTGACGATGAGGTCACCAGTTGTCGCATTCCAGTCATATCGCGTGGAGTTGAGGGACACGTATTTGGCCGGATCGGTGTCCGAGTCAAGAGTGATTGGGTTGGCACTTGTGCCCAGCGTTGAATCTCCAACGCTCAGCGAGAACGTCTTGGTAGCCTGCTTCCACTGGCTGTTATCAGCAGGGGTTGTTGCGATGATTGTGCAGTAGTTGTACCAGGTCATACCGGGTTTGGCGTAAACCGTGCCCACCTTTTTCGTGGGGCTGTCGACAGTCGGGGTCTCGCAGACATCAACGGATGCCGGGTCAATCGTCAGTGTGATTGGCCGACCAGACGTGGACGAAATCTCGGGGATGAATCCGAGCGTTCCGCCAGACATTGTGCCGTAGGACGAGACGTTGTACGTGTCGTTGACCGTTATCGCGTCCGGCTTGACCACGGTGTATGTCTTGGTTTGCGTGACCTTGTCGTAAGCAGCGGTCGCTGCGCCCGTTGCCGTGATCACGCAGTCTCCCGCGCCACCGTTGAAGTGAACGTAGTCACCGTAACTCAAGTTCACGATGCTACACACGGAGGTATTGGCGACAACAGGAACGGATTTCGCCGACAACGTTGGCTTGACTTCCCACCAGCCTGAAATGTTGGTTGATTGGGTGGTCATGATGCCGAAATCGGAGTCGGTAACCAATCCGGTAAATGACCAATCTTGGAATTCCATGGTGACTGTTTGGGTCGCCTTGCTTGTACCGATGTACTTGTACGAGAGCATTCCGGTCGGGTACACCAAAGATCCGTCCTGGAGCTTGAGTTTGATGTCTCGGCTCACCGGGTGGGTCACGGACGGTTGACCCAAGTCAGCTGCCACGTTGGCGTAGGCGGGAATAGTAACGATGATGCTATTCACGAGGGGCTTGACCACGAAGTTTGTCGCGCTCACCGGATCTGACCACGGACTGCTGAATACCACGTCAACAATCTTCTGATTTCCGGTCGCGCCAAAGTTACGTCCGGTCAAGGTCACGACGTTGCCACCGGCATTCAGACCATACAGCACGTCATCTGAGCCGGTAACGATTGGCTGCGCGATGTCCGCGGCAAAGTTGGACTGGTCTGAGTCGGCAGACACCAACACTTCAGATGTGTCAATAAATGAGATTTTGGCGACGTAGTCCGTCTTTGTTGACACGGTGAATTGGTCTGAGGAGGTGGTTGATGTGACGAGTGCAGTCGGCTTGACGAGGTTGACTTCGAACTTCTTGTAGTAGCCCGCGGTCGGCAGGGTCAGGTTCGTCACGTCGAACTGTGCCTTGGCTACCGACTGGTACGTACTGTCAATGGGCCACACGGTTACGGCAATGGCTCCGCCCAAAGTATTGGGAACGGTGCTCGGCACCTCAACGCTCATCTTTCGAGTCGACGCGTTTATCGAGATGCGCGGTGCGGTTGGCTTTGCCGCACAGGGAGCCGATACTTCATCCAGCGTCGTCGTGTTGTAGATCGACAGGTCAACGCCAGGGTAGTTATTGTCGGATCCCGACGTGTTGGTGACGAGAATCGCCGCGGTTCCGCGCACCCCCTTGCTGATGTCAGTAGCGTTCAGCTTGAGCGTGGTATTGATAGCAGCCCGCACGGTGGAGGGGCGATCAAACCACGAACCCGCAGCGGCATCCAGCGTGTAGTCGCTGTTGCCCCACGAGGCCGTTGCGACGAGGTTGTCATTGAGTTTGACCATTTTAGGATCGGTGCAAACCGTGACGTTGTACGTCACGCGCGAGAATGCCGGCGCAGCGGGGATGCTCGCACCCTTGATGAGTGCGGTGTAGGCGTAACGCTTGGTCGAGACGGCGGCCTTGAGGTCAGTTGGTGCATAGGGCGAAGTGGTGTTCACGCCAATCGCCGACGGCGCGGTCGCGTTGTCATAAATCGCTGGGTTCAGCTGGTACATGCCACTGGTGTAACCGGCGGGCGAAAGCTTGAGCGTGAACAAAAATTCGACCGCGGTGTTCAAACCGGCGGGAAGGGTAATTGTTCCGTTCTTTGCATCAGTGAACGAAGCGGTGACCCCAGGAACCGAGGATGAGAAGACCACCGAGGCTTGATTTTTGGTGAGCGTTGAGGGTGTTTGATTGTTGACGAGTGTCATGCCACCCGGCACGTACGTGGTCAACACGAATTTCATTGGAGTTGCCGTGTCGGCAAGGGCCTTTGCCTTGACCGCGTTGAGGGATAGACCCACAACCGCTTCATTCGTTTGATCGAATTGAATGTCGGCCGGAAGGTTAGAGATCACCAATTGCGAGCTGTTGGTGTACGTCGGCTGGCTTTGTGCGTTGAGTCGAGTGACGTTGTAATCGACGGCAACCGAACTGACTTTCGCGTCCCCACCGGAAACGTGACTGGGTAGAGCCATAGCTGTTTGGCTCGCGACGAGCACGCTCGCGATCAGTCCGATTGAGGCGGCAAGGGCGGAGAGAATTCTCCCGAGGGGCTTGTTCACAGTGGCTTCTCCGAATGGTGCGGGACAGGGGTGACTGAGATTCGAGTGCATTAGTTAAGTTAAACGCATAACTTAACGCAATAAAGAACAGTAAAGAGATACAGCCCATAAAAGTCAAGTCACGTCAACGAGCGATCTGGCCCGAGCCTGTAACCGGATACTGCGGGGCTCGAGACTCCACCGGGCGCGCTTACCGTAGGCTAGTTTCGACGCGTCTGACGACGACTGAGTGGTCACCTTGGTCAGGCCGCAAAGGAGACTTTTCGTGAAATATGACCTCGTCGTGGTCGGCTCGGGTTTGTTCGGTTTGACGGTCGCCGAGCGTGCCGCATCCGCCGGTAAAAAGGTGCTCATCATCGAGCGTCGAGCTCACATCGGTGGCAACGCGTACAGCGAGTTCGAGCCAGAAACCGGTGTCGAAGTGCACCGCTATGGGGCGCACCTGTTCCACACGTCAAACGAGGTCGTCTGGGAGTACGTGAATCGCTTCACGTCGTTCACCAATTACGTGCACAAGGTGTACACCGTGCACAACGGTGTCGTCTACCCGATGCCGATCAATCTCGGCACGATTAACCAGTTTTTCCGCGCCGCCTATTCGCCCACCGAAGCTAAGGCGCTCATCGTTGAACAAGCGGCTGAACTTGGCGACGCCGACATCACCAACCTCGAAGACAAAGCCATTTCGCTCATCGGCCGGCCCCTCTACGAAGCGTTTATTCGCGATTACACCGAGAAGCAGTGGCAGACGAGTCCGCGAAACCTGCCTCCTGAGATCATTTCGCGCTTGCCCGTGCGCTACACGTATGACAATCGGTACTTCAATGACACCTACGAGGGGCTGCCGGTCGATGGATACACAGCGTGGCTGGAACGCATGGCGGATCACGAAAATATCGACGTGCAGCTCAACACGGACTTCTTTGACGAGACCCAACCCATGAACAAAAAAGCCCTTGTGGGCGTCGTGCCCGTGGTCTACACCGGACCCGTCGATCGCTACTTCGACTATGCGCAAGGGGCACTCACCTGGCGCACGCTCGACTTCGAGCAAGAAGTGGTCGATGTTCCTGACTTTCAGGGGACCTCGGTGATGAACTACGCGGATATTGAGGCGCCCTACACGCGCATCCACGAGTTCAAGCACTTTCACCCCGAGCGCAAGAACACCTCGTCCAAGACGGTCATCATGCGCGAGTTCTCGCGGTTTGCCGAGGGCGACGACGAGCCCTACTACCCGGTAAACACGCCGGATGACCGTGCCAAACTTCTGGCCTATCGCGCGAGTGCCGACGCTGAAGCCGGGGTGTTCTTCGGCGGTCGACTGGGAACGTATCAGTACCTCGACATGCACATGGCCATCGCTTCGGCGCTGACCATGTACGAAAACACGATTTCGGCGGTGCTTTAGCCTTTCGAGCTCGCGGCGGACTTCGCGGATGCGACGGACTTACTGGCTGCGCGCGAGGAACGCTTTGGGCTCACGGTCGGTGAACTCCCGGTCTGAGGCAGACCTACCGTGTTGCGCCATGCCTGGCGAGAGGTGATGTCGGCGAGAGCTGCACGATACTCGGCTGCCAGTCGGGTCCAGTTGCGGCGGAGAGCTCGATGCTGGGCAAGTGTGCGACGCAGACGTCGCCTAAATTCTTTGGCATCGCGTCGGTAGTGCTGCTTGCCACTGCCATCGGCGGTCGAGACGAGGGCACTGTCGTAGCCGGCCAGCGCCCACCAGCTTGCTTGACTTGCGGTGAGTGATACCTGAGGTCGCTCGCCGATGTTGACTGCCTTAGCCTTGCGGAAGTGTCGCGGCCCTTTGGTCAGTCCCCAGGCGAGAAGGCCGGCTTTGCCGAGGGCGGTGTAGGGGACGACATCATTGACGTTGATGATGGGCTCGGGGAGGGCAGCCGAGTCTCGGATCACGACCGTCTCCGGGAACCGCACCGCCGTGGCGCGCACATCACCGAGTCGTGTGCCCATCATGTCGTGCAGGCCTGAGGGTCCGGCAAGGACATCCGCGATGCCCAGTGAATAGAGCTCGTCGGTGAAGTACTGCATCTTGAACAGGTGCTTCACGCTCATGATCAAACTGTGGTTGATCATCTTGCCACCACGCTTATAGGGCGAGTGCAGTAGCGCGGCGATGGCTCGGTTGCGTGCGTGAAAGTAGGCTTGCCAGTCTTTGTAGTCGTCCTTGTCTTGCCATGACACGTGCCAAACGGCAGCTCCCGGAAAACTCACCGTGGAGAATCCGTGATCGGATGCGCGCAATGAGTACTCCGCGTCGTCCCACTTGATGAATACCGGCAGAGACAGGCCGATCTCGCGAACCACCTCAAGGGGGATGAGGCTCATCCACCAGCCGTTGAAGTCCACGTCGGCACGTTCGTGAAGCCAGAGTGTCTGGCGCAGATTAGAAATGGCAAAGTTGTGCCGATACTGCGACCAGTCCTTGGGCTGCCAGAAGAATCGGTTGCGGTCAACCTTTTCACTGAACGAGTGCATCTGGGCACGGTCGTACATATCGAACATGTGCCCGCCGACGATGGTTGGCTTGTGCGTGTAGCGGCCGAAAGCCACGGCCCGCATGACGCCCTCAGGTTCGACGATGACGTCGTCATCGAGGAGGAGGACGAAATCGCTCTCGGGCCGATTGAGCGCTTCCAACATGCCGCGCGAGAATCCACCCGAACCGCCGAGATTGGGTTGCGTGATGTAGTTGAGCCGCGAGCCTAGTTTTTTGGCGAGAGCCGGGAATGCGGGCTGGTCACTCACGCGTTGAGAACCCTGATCAACCACGGTAATCGCGTCGAGAGCCGATTCGATGCCGACTTCATGCGCGAGCATCCGAACCACTTCGACGCAGTACTCCGCGCGGTTGAACGTCGTGATGCCGACACTCGCCTTGCCCGTTCGGTTGGGGGCGTGAGTCGTCGAATAGTCAGCGCCTTCGAGAACCAGATCCGCGGTTCCCGCGATGAGGTCAAACCAGTACCAGCCACCGTCGATGAAGTTGGTGAGCGGCAGGGCGAACTCGCTAACCGCCTTACCGGAAACCTGCGCCGAGTTGATGCGCTGCGTCACGCCACGGGCATTCGATCGATAGACCAGAATCGTGCCCGGACCACTCGTGCGAATCGTGAGTGTCACCTGAGGGATGCTCGTCCATCGCTGCCAGTAGGCTGCCGGGAATGCGTTGAAGTAGCTGGCAAAGGAGACGTCCTGTCCCGCACGCACACGCAGCCGTTGCCGTCCCAGAACATCTTCGATGTGGTTGTTATTGCTCAACCGGACGGGCTTGCCGGCGATCGTGCCCCACGAGTCACCGTCGATGTAGAGGGCGAGCACTTCGGGGTCTGCCTCGGTGGGCAACACCACACGCTGCACAACGTGAGAGGTGGACATTTGTGGTTCAGGTCGTGCGGCAGGCATGGTTTAAGACTATTGCGTTGAAGGGGGTCATTTAGACTGAGACCCGTGCGCGGAATTGTTCTCGCCGGTGGCACCGGATCACGGCTCTGGCCGATCACGCTTGGCACGTCAAAGCAGCTCATGCCGGTCTACGACAAGCCCATGGTGTACTACCCGCTGTCGACACTCATGATGGCCGGAGTACGCGAAGTACTGCTCATCACGACGCCGGAGTATCGGGCATCCTTTGAGGCGCTGCTCGGCGATGGTTCGCAGCTCGGCATGGTCATTGAGTACGCGGTGCAACCCACCCCGGATGGGTTGGCTCAGGCCTTCATCATCGGCGAGGAATTCATTGGCGATGAGAACGTTGCGCTGGTGCTCGGTGACAACATCTTTCACGGCCGGGGTCTGGGTACTTCCCTTGCTCGGTTCAACGACATCGACGGTGCCCTCGTTTTCGCCTATCAAGTGGCCAACCCCCAGGACTACGGCGTGGTGGAGTTCGATGCCGAATTCCGTGCGCTCTCAATTGAAGAAAAGCCGGTCGCACCCAAGAGCACCTTTGCGGTCCCGGGGCTCTACTTTTACAGTCACGATGTCATCGAGATCGCGAAGTCGCTAAAACCCAGCGCTCGCGGGGAGTTAGAAATTTCCTCGGTGAACGAGCATTACTTGGGACAAGGTCGGCTGTCGGTGCAGGTGCTAGACCGTGGCACAGCATGGCTCGACACCGGGACATTCACCTCGCTCATGCAGGCTTCGGAATACGTCAAAGTCATCGAAGATCGCCAGGGCATGAAAATTGGCTGCCTCGAAGAAATCGCGTGGCGGAACGAATGGATTTCGGATGACGACCTCGCCGCGCTCGCCGTCCCCCTGCTCAAGAGCGGTTACGGGGAGTACCTGCAGCGTCTACTCGCGCTCGGTCGCTAAATGATTGTCAGTGATGTTCGAGACTGGCTAAACGAAAAGCGCACGTCGACTGACATGCTCGTTCGTGAGATCACGTTTGATGCATGCACTCCGTGGGGCTTAGCCGCAGGTCGCCTGACTCGCCCGGACGGTCGTTATTTCTCGGTTGTTTTGCGCGACGGTCTCTACATTGACCAGTCTGAGATTGGACTACTGAGCATTATCGTTATGGAGTCCGCCGGGGAAGTTCTCGTCGTTGTCCATGCAAAAGAGGAACCGGGCAATGTGGGCATGGTTCAACTCGCCCCGACTGTTCAAGCGACAGAGTCCAACTACCTCCGCATACACGGTGGCGAGGCGACGCCCCTGTTTGCGGAGGCGCATCCCGAATCAACTCCGGGTGTGGTCCTCAGCGACTCACTGCAATCGGAGCACGGCAGTCGCTTCTGGAAAAAACGAAATCGCAATGTGATGATTTCTATGATCGAACCCCCACCGGTCAGCACGAATCTTGCCATCGCCCGGTTGGACGACCTGCTCGACGCAATGTTCGATGACTACGTGGTGAACACAGACGCTCGGTCAGTTCTTGCGGCTACGCCGTGGCGGCACTTAGTTCCGCGCGGATCCGTGCCCTTCTCCCGTGGACGCGCACCCGAAGACATGGGTTTGGCTCGCAGTTTTGCGAGCCGCGAGTCGCAATTCGACGACGCCATCGCCATGCTCGAGCGTCTACGTTCCTCCCAGGAAGCGTGGAGACTCGGCATGCCTGAGGAGCCCATTTGTGACATCGCGACATCGAGTGACCTGCGGAATGGTCAGCAAGAGATTCGCTTCGTCGAAGTTTCATCGTCACGACGCGAAGTGACGACCTGGCGACAGCCCCTCTACTACGACCGGGAAGAAGACATTCAGACGCTCATCACCCGTGAGGCGACCGAAGGCACGAAAGTACTTCTGCGAGCTCGCCACGAAACGGGTTTGTTGAGCGGTGTCGAGTTTGGCCTCTCGCTCTCGAAGCGTGACTCGACGGGTCACGACCTTGCGGCGGATGACGGAGTGCAGCAGTGGCTAACTCATGCTGTTCAGTCGGGAACCGTGCGAGCTCGAGTCATGCAATCTGAAGAAGGGGGGCGCTTCATGGACGCCCGCTGTGCCTACTCGGTCGTTGAAATCTTCGAGAAAGGTCCGACCAATCGTGCGGCGCAAGAGGCTTTTGACCGATCGTTCATCTGGGTGAATCTGCGGACTCTCAACGAGCTGGCGTGCACGCCTCTCACCACAACGAACGAATTGCGTTCTGGAGTTTCATTGCTACTCGCGTGGTTGTGACGTGGTGAGCATGGCCATAACTTCCTCGGGAGTGTGCTGAGGGAGCTCAGCCTGCCTGCCCGAGAGATGCTGAATACGCCATTTGTAGATGTGGCCGGGCTCGAGTCCGGCTTTGACCAGCGACCACTCCACCAGGTCGAACCCGGTAAGCCAGTAAAGACTTGCGACAACGGTGTGGTTCGGTCATGCGCGGTCTCACGAGGAGCTTCTCGTCCGCTTAAGAACGAATCCGCCGCGACCACACGGTCACCGTGGATTCGTGCCCTCGAGAGGATTCGAACCTCCGACCTTTGGTACCGGAAACCAGCGCTCTATCCCCTGAGCTACGAGGGCGGGATGCTTCGAGGCTACCAGCTATTCGGCGGGGAGAATCGACCAACGATGCGCGCCACTCCGCGCTCTCACACGTGGTCACGAATCTTCGTCATGCGAGCGACCTCGCGCACGCCGAACCTGCCCAATCGAATTTCGTTTGTGCGTTCCGTGAGTAATTGAGTGAGGGTAGATCCACAAGCGACCCCTCGGAGTGCGAGCAGCAACTCGACGACATCGACTCGCGCACATTTGTAGATTGACGCGACGAGTCGCGGTCTGCGAATGAACCAGCTCGTGAGCTTGGCCAGTAACCCAGTCTGAGGGAGGTCTAGCCACAAGGCAGTAATGGGTGCGGTGCGATGGCGGGTCTGCCCTGCTTCGAGCGTGCCGAGATTGCCCCACGCGTTCGCGACAGAGTTAGATAAGCGCTCCGCGATGAACGCATGAGCGCCGCTCACACGTGCGTATCGTGGCCCCTCCTCCGGCTTATCAAGGATTTTGAGGCAGGTGACACTGCTCACAAAAACCGGCTCACCAATGCGTCTCCACAACCTCAGCGCGAATTCGTTTGTCGGCGTGCGGCGCATCGTCCAGGCGGGTCTCCAGTTGCCCACGGAGATCAGGTCGTCACGCCGCACCAGCCACGAACTCGTTGGCTCGAGATACATAAGTGAGAAGACGAAGGCGTTTGAGATCCGCCGGTTCGGTGGTGTCACATCCGAAAATATGGGGCGAAGACCGTCTGCCGTCGATTCACTTTCGTAGGAAAATGTCCCAGCCCCTATGGCCCACCGTGAACGAGTGCGTCGCATCTCCCCGAGAAGCGTCCCGACGTGCTGTGGAAGCCAGATGTCATCATGATTGAGGAATGCGACCCACGTGCTCGTGGCCCAGAGCACGCCGATGGCATTGGGGATGGCCTGCTCGCCGCAACGTACCGGTAGGTTGATGTATTTCACTCGCGAATCGTTGAGACCTGCGAGGGCATCGGCCGTCGTCTCGTTACAGCAATCGCCGACGACGATGACCTCCTCGACGGGGTGGGTTTGTGCTAGGGCGGATGTGATCGCTACGAGCAGGGTGTCGGGACGGTTGTACGTCGCAATGACGACGCTGACCGATTCAGACCATTTCGCCATACGACCCCACTTACCGTGCCCTAGAAGCTACCACTCTAACTGGGCGACCGATTCTTGAGGCGACTATTCGCCGAGGCCTTTGAGCACACTCGCGACGATCTGCGCCGCATCCTGCGGTGTTTCGAAGGTGTCGCTCGACACGTCAACCCAGAATGTGTCGGTCAGCACCTGGGCCTCGCCCACGGTGTTGCCTGTGGCGAAGTACCCCACGCAACCGGCGCTCGTTTCGTAGATGCTCGCGCGTGCGGACTGGCCGAGGCGCGCATCCACCTGCTCTTTGGCCAGGGGCATGGTCTCGGGTGTGATGCGGGCGACAGCAACGGTGAAGGATGTGGCATTGGTGTCGTTGACATAGGTGCACGAGAGCCCACGCAGGTCAACGAGTTTCGCCGCGGTCGTTCCCGGGGCAGGTGTGATGTCACCAATCAGCGTGTAGTTCGCGCCGCCCTTGAGTGAGTACAGGGCGTCGGCCGAGAGCACGCGAGCGCAACTTGTATTTGTCGGGACACCCGTGATGCTCGCTTGCGTGGACTCGGTCGGGATGGTCGCCGGCCTATCCGTGGCGGTTTCATGAGTTGACCCCGTTACCGGCACGGGGTCGGGAGACACGCAGCCGGTGAGCAGGGTGGCGAGCGCAAAAACTCCCACGACGGCTCCGAGGGTCGACGCGACGGATGTTGTGACGCGGGTCGACGTGGCGCGAGTGAGCATGGGCATGTCAGCGATTGTAGGGAGCGCGCGTGGGAATTACCCGACAGCGCGCGCGATTACACTCGTTTCTTATGACCCCCGATGATCTTGCCCGCATCATTTTCGAACGCATTCTCGAGGTTGCCGCATCGCGTGGAGTCAGCGAAGACCCCGTGGTCACCGCGTTGAGCACTGCCGATGTCGTGCTCGAGCGTCCGAAAAACCGGGAGCACGGTGACTGGGCCGCGAGCATCGCACTCAAGCTGGCCAAGCCACTCGGGGTGAATCCGCGCGAGATTGCCCAGGAGATCGCCGACGCAATCGCCAGCGTTGAGGGCATTGCCGGAGTGGAGATTGCCGGACCAGGATTCATCAACATTCGATTGAGCGCTGCGTCCGCCGGTACCTTGGCTCAGGTTATTGTTCAGGCGGCTGACCAGTACGGATCGTCCCTGGCCTATCGCGGAATCAAAATGAACCTTGAGTTCGTATCAGCGAACCCAACCGGTCCCATTCACATGGGTGGCACGCGCTGGGCGGCAGTGGGCGACTCACTTGCTCGGGTGCTCCAATCGCAGGGTGCTGAGGTCACGCGCGAGTACTACTTCAATGATCACGGCGCACAGATCGATCGCTTTGCGCGGTCGCTCATCGCGGCCTACCAGGGTCAGCCAACGCCAGAAGACGGGTATGGAGGCGCCTACATCCACGACATCGCGGAGCGGGTTGCCGTGGCATATGCGCACGATTTGAGCACATTGCCGGCTGACGAGATGCAAGAGGTTTTTCGCTCGATGGGTGTCGAACTCATGTTTGGCGAAATTAAGCAACAGCTCCACGACTTCGGTGTGGACTTCGACGTGTACTTCCACGAGGACTCGCTCTATGAAACCCGCGCGGTCGATCGCGCTGTCGAGCGCTTGCGCGAACTGGGTGTCATCTTCGATAAGGATGGTGCGGTCTGGCTCCGCACGACTGATTTCGGTGACGACAAAGACCGCGTAGTCATCAAGAGCGACGGGCAAGCGGCCTATATCGCGGGTGACCTGGCGTACTACCTCAACAAGCGCGAACGTGGATTTGATCAAAACATCATCATGCTCGGTGCCGACCATCACGGATATGTCGCGCGCATGATGGCGATGTGTCAGGCATTCGGTGATGAGCCACACGTCAACCTTCAGATTCTTATCGGGCAGATGGTCAACCTGCTTCGCGATGGTCAGCCGGTGCGCATGAGCAAGCGCGCGGGCACCATCGTCACGCTAGAAGACCTCGTTGAAGCCGTCGGTGTGGATGCGGGACGCTACGCTCTCGTGCGCAGCTCGAGTGACTCTCAGCTCGACATTGACCTCGACCTGCTCGCCAAGCACACGAATGACAATCCCGTCTTCTACGTGCAGTACGCGCACGCACGCACCTGCTCGGTTTCTCGAAATGCGGTCGCGGCCGGTGTCACGCGCGAGGGGGGTTTCGCCCCCGAAATGCTCGATCACGAAACCGAGTCGGTGCTTCTCGGGGCACTGCAGGAATTCCCGCGCATCGTGGCTCAGGCAGCGAGTTTGCGTGAACCACATCGGATTGCCCGCTACATCGAAGAGGTTGCCGGTCACTACCACCGCTGGTACGACAAGTGTCGTGTTCTCCCACTCGCGGACGAGCCGGTGACGTCGCTTCAGTGCACGAGGTTGTGGCTGAACGATGCGACGTCACAGGTCATCCGCAACGGTCTCACCATGCTCGGCGTATCCGCACCGGAGCGCATGTAGCGTTTGTGCCGTCTTCGGCTATGCGGTGCCGGTCATGCCGTTCCACGCGCTGGAGACCATGTCCCGCAGGTTGTGGCTCGCACTCCAGCCGAGCTCGTGCGTGATGCGCTGCGGGTCCGCCACGATGCTCGCGGGGTCGCCGGGACGACGATCCACCAGGCGGTAGCCCAAGCTGGTTTCCGAGACCTCGATCGCGAGGTCGAGAACTTCGCGCACGGAATACCCCGTGCCGGTTCCCACATTGAAGACCCGAAAAGACCAGGTCGGATCGGCTTCGATAGCAGCGAGAGCGGCGATGTGTGCCTCGGCAAGATCCACGACGTGGATGTAGTCGCGAACACACGTTCCGTCGGGAGTCGGATAGTCGCTGCCGTAAATCTCCGGGGAGACACCCTGCGAGATACGCCGCAGGGCCTGAGGGATGAGATTCGTCGCGCCGTTGTCCGCTCCCAGTGTGCTGCCCGTGCCAGCCACATTGAAGTAGCGCAGGCTGGTTGCGCGCAGAGCGCCGATGCGACCGAGGTCGGCGAGCAACTGTTCACCGGCCAGTTTGGATTCGCCGTACGGGTTGATTGGCGTGGTGGGCGACTCCTCCGTCACGCGCCCGTCGGCCATGCCGTAGACCGCGGCGGTCCCCGAAAAAACGAAGGCGCTCACCTGTGCAGCCTCGGCGGCTCGCAGCACGTTGATCGTGCCCCCCACGTTAACCCGGTAGTAGCCAAGAGGGTTGACCATCGATTCAGGCACGCTCTTGTGAGCGGCGGTGTGAATGATTGACGTGACTCCGTGGTCGCGCATAAAGGCGGTGAGCGTCTCGATTGATGCGGGATCGCTGATGTCGGCCACGAGCAGGGGCAGCCCCGCAATGCGCGCTTCGACTCCGGTCGAGAGGTCATCCACCACAACGCTTCGATAACCGTGCGCGGTCAGACTCGCGATGATGTGGGAGCCGATATATCCGGCACCACCGGTCACCAAGCACGTCATGGTCTCCATGCTAGGGCAGGTAAACTGGGGTCTTCATTGTCCGTTGAGGTGTACCGTGGCGAATCCGTTAGCTCCCGAGTGGCTTGACGCGTCCGTCGACCCCAACGCGCTGGTCCCCGGGATTTGGGCCGACAACGTGGCGCGCGACGGTTCAGGGCAGATGAGTGTCGCGGGTGTCAGTGTCACCGACCTGGCCCACCGTTTTGGCACGCCGCTTTATGTGATGGATGAAGCGCACGCGCAGACCGCAGCTGGTCGTGTTCGCGCGGCATTCGATGCCGCGTGTACCGCGGTCAACACCACCGCCACGGTGTACTACGCCGGCAAGGCCTTTTTGTGTACTGAAATGGTGCGACTGGTCACCGCTGCCGGACTCTATGTCGACGTCGCAAGCGGCGGCGAGCTTGCCGTTGCGCTGGCGACCGGCATCGACCCGGCCCGCATCGGTCTGCACGGCAATAACAAATCGGTCGCCGAGATCGAGCGGGCGGCATCGGTTGGTGTCGGAACCATCGTCATCGATTCCTCGTGGGAAATCGAACGGGTGGCTTCCGCAGCCACAACAGCCGGTCGTCGACAGCGCGTGCGCTTGCGGGTTAACAGTGGCGTTCACGCGAGCACGCACTCATTTCTGGCCACCGCACATGAAGACCAAAAATTTGGCGTGACCATAGCGGATGCGCCCGCTCTCGTTGCCGCGATTCGCGCGCACGAGAGCCTCGAATTTGTTGGGCTGCACTGTCACATCGGTTCCCAAATCTATGGAACCGATGGTTTTGCCGAGTCTGCCACGCGTCTCGTCGCACTGCACGCGCTGCTGAGTCAGACCGGTCCAGTCGCCGAGCTCAATCTCGGCGGGGGATTCGGCATCGCGTACAAGCCGGGTGACACTCCTACTGATGTCGAAACCATCGCCGCTGAAATTGCGCGAGCCGTTGCCACCGAGTGTGAGAAGCACGGCGTGCCGATCCCGGTTCTCGCCTTCGAACCAGGCCGCATCATCGTCGGCTCCTCAATGTTCACGATCTACTCGGTCGGTACGACCAAAGAAGTCACGGCCACGGTCGGCAATGAGACCGCCACGCGCCTGTACGTCAGCGTTGACGGCGGCATGAGTGACAATGCGCGACCGGCACTCTACGGCTCCGAGTATCACGTTCGGCTCGCAAATCGCGTGTCATCCGCTCCGGCGGCACTCGTGCGGGTGGCGGGAAAGCACTGCGAATCGGGCGACATCGTGATCCATGCGGATTATCTTCCGGGGGATGTCACACCGGGTGATGTGCTGGCGGTGCCGGCAACCGGCGCCTACTGCTGGTCGCTCTCGAGCAATTACAACTACCTTGCCCGTCCGGCGGTTGTCGCCGTGCGTGACGGCGACGCGCGCGTCATCGTGCGCGGTGAAACCGAGGCGGATTTGCTGGCGCGCGACGCCGGAATCAACGGAGGAAACTCATGAACGACTACCGCAGCGTGCGCGTTGCCCTTCTTGGCGGCGGCACGGTTGGCGCCAACGTCGCAAAGATTCTGCTCGAGCACGCCGACGAACTGGCTGCCCGAGTTGGCGCCCGCCTCGAGCTCACCGGCATTGCCGTGCGCAACCTCTCCGCAAAGCGTCCCGTTGATCTTCCGGCATCCCTGTTTACGACGGATGCGCACGAGCTCATCCTCGGAGCCGACATCGTTATCGAGGTCATGGGCGGCATCGAGCCCGCCCGGGAGTACATCCTGGAAGCGCTTGGCTCGGGCGCGGACGTGGTGACGGCGAACAAGGCGCTTTTGGCAAATCACGGGCCGGAACTGTTCGCGGCGGCCGAGCGGGTGGGTGCGCAGGTTTATTACGAAGCCGCGGTGGCGGGGGCAATCCCCATCATTCGTCCCTTGCGCGAAAGCTTGGCCGGCGACCGGGTGGAGCGAGTGATGGGTATCGTCAACGGCACGACCAACTACATCCTCGACCGGATGGACAGCGAGAAGGATTCCTTCGACTCCGCTCTCGCCATGGCAACCGAACTCGGCTATGCCGAAGCAGATCCGACCGCGGATGTTGACGCGTTCGATGCTGCGCAGAAGGTCGCCATTCTCGCGGGACTTGCGTTCCACACGCATGTGCCACTTGAGACGGTCTATCGCGAAGGAATCCGCGGTATCTCGGCGGAGGTCGTCGAATTGGCGCGCTATGCAGGATTCGTCATCAAACTTCTTGCCATCGCGGAGCGGGTGACCGACGCCACCACTGGACGGGAGTCCATCTCTGCGCGGGTATATCCGGCACTGATTCCGCGCGAGCATCCTCTTGCGTCTGTGCGCAAGGCGAACAATGCCGTTTTCGTGCAGTCGGAAGCCGCCGGAAGCCTCATGTTCTACGGCGCCGGCGCGGGTGGCCCCGAGACCGCATCCGCCATCATGGGCGATGTCGTTTCGGCTGCCCGACGCCACATCATGGGCGGTCCGGGTTTGGGCGAGTCGCAGCATGCCGATCTGCCGGTCATCCCGATTAACGATATTGAAACCAGCTACCACGTCGTGCTTCGGGTTGCCGATCAACCGGGTGTGCTCGCGACCGTGGCAAGTGTGTTTCACGAGTACAACGTCTCGGTAGAGCTCGTCGAACAGGGTGTGTTCACGCCCCAAACCGGTCCGGCGAGTAAACGCGCGACTACTACGCTAGTTATTGGTACGCACGAGGCTCGGGAATCCGATCTTGCGGCCACCGTTACGGCGCTGAGCAAGCTTCCGGTCGTGGATTCGGTTGTTTCGGTGCTTCGAGTTGAAGGAGCCTAATGGCACACCAGTGGCGCGGCGTTCTCCGCGAATATCGTGATCGCCTCGATGTCTCAGATGCGACGCCGATTGTCTCGCTTGGCGAGGGTGGCACGCCACTCATTTTCGCTCCCGCGCTTTCCGCGATGACCGATGCCAAGGTGTACGTCAAGTACGAGGGGATGAACCCGACGGGTTCGTTTAAAGACCGCGGTATGACAATGGCCGTGTCCAAGGCTGTCGAGCACGGCGCCAAAGCGGTTATCTGTGCCTCGACCGGAAACACGTCGGCCTCTGCAGCGGCTTACGCGGCACACGCGGGAATTACCGCCGCCGTTCTGGTGCCCGAGGGGAAAATCTCGATGGGCAAGCTCTCGCAAGCCGTCGCACACAACGGGCAGCTCATTCAGTTGACCGGCAACTTTGACGACTGTCTCGACATCGCTCGTGACTTGGCCGAGAACTACCCGGTTCACCTGGTCAACTCGGTGAATAACGATCGAATCGAAGGTCAAAAAACGGCGTCGTTTGAGGTTGTTGAGGTGCTCGAAGACGCACCGGACATTCACATTCTTCCGGTCGGCAACGCGGGCAACTACACCGCGTATACCCGAGGCTACGCCGAAGAACTCGAGCGCGGTGTCACCACCAAGATGCCGCGGATGTTCGGATTCCAAGCGGCCGGTAGCGCACCGATCGTGTTAGGTCACCCGGTGAAGAACCCCGACACCATCGCAACCGCTATTCGGATCGGTAACCCTGCGTCGTGGGAGTTGGCTCTCACTGCTCGCGAAAAAACCAATGGCTACTTTGGCGCCATCGACGACGAGACGATTCTCAAGGCACAGCGGCTGCTGTCGGGTCACGTGGGAATTTTCGTTGAGCCGGCATCCGCCATTTCAGTTGCCGGTCTGCTCGATCGCCACGCCGCTGGTGAAATTCCCTCGGGCGCAACCGTCGTTCTCACCGTTACCGGCCACGGGCTCAAAGACCCGCAGTGGGCGCTTCGCCGCGAGGATGGCTCACAGGTTGAGCCGACCGTTGTGCCCGTCGACCTCGACGAGGTTGCCGGTGTGCTCGGTTTGGTAAAGGGCGGCACGCACTAATGATTCCAACGGGCACGCATGTTCGCGTTCGCGTGCCGGCGACGAGCGCTAACCTCGGGCCGGGATTCGACACTCTCGGACTTGCGCTGGCCTACTACGACGAACTCGAGGTGGAGGTTCGTCACGAGCCCGGTGCCACCGTGCACATCACCGGATATGGCTCGGCGGACTCGGGAAACCCGGTTCCAACCAATGAGAAAAATCTCGTGGTTCAAGCCGTTGCGCACGCCTTCGCGTGGGCGAAACAGCCACTTCCAGGCTTGACCCTCCGCGCGCGCAACAACATCCCACACAGTCGGGGCATGGGTTCCTCGAGCGCCGCAATCGTGTCCGGCCTGTTGGCTGCGAAGGGGCTGCTCGACGGCGTTGTCGAGTTCAGCGAGCAGACACTTCTCTCGCTCGCGACTGAGATGGAAGGGCATCCCGACAATGTCGCTCCGGCGTTGTTTGGGGGACTCACCATCGCGTGGACCGATGAGAACGGAGCACATCAAAAAAAGCTCCTCGTGCACCGAGGCGTATCACCGCTTGTGCTCGTGCCCTCGTTCACGATGTCGACAAAACTGGCACGCTCGCTTCAACCGGACCAGGTCCCGCACGAGGACGCCATCTTCAACGTCTCACGCTCGTCCCTTCTCGTCGCGGCGCTCACGCAGAGCCCGGAACTGCTGTTCGTCGCCACGGAAGACAAGCTTCACCAGAACTACCGGGCCGCTGCCATGCCTGAAACGAACACGCTGATTGCGCAACTTCGTGCCGCGGGCTTTGCCGCCGTGGTGTCAGGCGCGGGGCCATCGATCTTGGTTCTGTGCGATGATCCATCCGCCCGGCAGTCTGCCATTGACCTCGTTCGCACCCATCAAGAGACGACCTGGGAGCCACACATGCTCGCCGTCGACTTTATGGGTGCTACAGTTGAGGTGCTACCGGTTGTAGTCGCGTAACTCTTACGCGAGGCTCCCGGAGCATTCATTCGAAGCATTCGCTTCATCTCAAACACACGTTGCTGATGTGCCCTGCTCTTCGCGAGCGGTTGGTGAACATCCGTGTGAAAAAACTAAGGAGAAATCGTGGAAGAAGAAACCACGCAGGGCATTGACCTTTCAGGCGAAGCAGAAGTAGCCAAGAAGCCACTTCGCCGATCCCGCCGCGTCGTCGCAACAGATCCGGCTGAGGCGGTTAGCGCGAGCGATCACGTCAACACCACATCCGCCGAGGGCTTCGGCTCGGGCATCACCACGGATGATGCCGCAGCAGCTGAAGCTGGCCCCCGCCGCGGTCGTGGACGTGCCCGCGGCAAGAGCGAGGACGAGGCACCCGCAAACGGTGACTCATCGAGCGACAGTGCTGGTCGCCAGAGTAACGCCGTCGCGAGCGAGAATCAGAGCGAGGGTGACAGCGGTTCCGGGTCATCTGATGCCGGTGATCAGGGTGAGCAGGGTGAGCAGGGTGAGCGTCAGAGCCGCAACCGCAACCGAAACCGCAACCGTAATGGCCGCAACAACAATTCAGGTTCCGCACATAATTCCGGTGACGACTCAGACGATGAGGGAAATGGATCGGATTCCGGCTCTAACTCGAACGACAATGGCGCGGATCGCGATCCGCGTCAGAGCCGCAACCGTCAGCGCGATCGTCGCCGCGGTCGTAACGGAATGGATGACTTCGAACCGGAGATCCTCGACGACGACGTGCTCATCCCCATTGCTGGCGTGTTGGACATCCTCGACAACTACGCATTCGTGCGCACCGCTGGCTACCTCCCCGGGACGAGTGACGTTTACGTCTCGCTGGGCCAGGTCAAGAAGTACAACATGCGTAAGGGTGACGCTGTCATCGGCGCCGTCAAGCAGCCTCGCGAGGGTGAAAACTTCGGTCGCCAGAAATTCAACGCACTCGTCAAGGTGGATTCCATCAACGCACAATCTGTTGAGCAGGCTGCCACACGCGTCGATTTCCACGACCTGACCCCGCTCTACCCGCAGGAGCGTCTGCGCCTCGAGACCGAGTCGACAAAGCTCACCACCCGGATCATCGATCTGGTAGCACCGATCGGCAAGGGACAGCGCGGACTCATTGTGGCGCCGCCCAAGGCTGGCAAGACCGTTGTGATGCAGCAAATCGCTAACGCCATCGCCGAGAATAACCCCGAGGTTCACCTCATGGTCGTTTTGGTTGACGAGCGTCCGGAAGAGGTCACCGAGATGCAGCGCACCGTCAAGGGTGAGGTCATCGCGTCAACCTTCGACCGTCCGGCAGAAGACCACACCACGGTTGCCGAGTTAGCGATTGAACGCGCCAAGCGTTTGGTTGAACTCGGTCAGGATGTCGTTGTCCTCCTGGACTCCATCACCCGCCTCGGCCGTGCCTACAATCTCTCGGCTCCGGCCTCGGGTCGCGTGCTCAGTGGTGGCGTAGATGCCGCCGCGCTCTACCCGCCCAAGAAGTTCTTCGGCGCAGCGCGAAACATCGAAAACGGTGGGTCGCTGACCATCATCGCCTCGGCACTCGTCGAGACCGGATCCAAGATGGACGAGGTTATCTTCGAGGAGTTCAAGGGAACCGGAAACATGGAGCTGCGCCTCTCACGCGCACTGGCCGACAAGCGCATCTTCCCGGCGGTTGACATCAGTGCCTCGGGCACACGTCGCGAAGAGATGCTCATGGGAGCCGATGAGGTTAAAGTCACCTGGTCGATTCGTCGCGCGCTCGCCGGTCTCGAACCGCAGGCCGCTCTCGAGTCAGTGCTTGGCAAGCTCAAGGACACCGGCAGCAACGTCGAGTTCCTCATGCTCATGCAGAAGTCGGGCGTCAACGGGCAGGACAACTAAACCTCGTGTTTGATTCGGTAAAAACTCTGCTCGCCGAGCACGAGGCGCTTCAGACGGAGCTGTCGGACCCGGCGGTTCACGCCGATCCGGCGCGCTCCAAGAAGCTCAATCGTCGGTACGCCGAGCTGAGCCAAATCAAGGCAGCCTATGAGGGTTGGATTCAGGCGCAGGATGACCTTGCCGCCGCTAAAGAACTCGCCAAAGAGGATGACGCCTTTGCCGAAGAAGTCCCCGCGCTTGAGCTCGCCCTTCCGGTAGCTCAGGAAAAACTTCGGCGTTTGCTCATCCCTCGCGATCCGGACGACGGTCGTGACGTGATTATGGAAATCAAAGCGGGTGAGGGTGGCGCGGAATCCGCGCTGTTCGCCGCGGATTTGCTCCGCATGTATCAGCACTATGCCGAGTCGAAGGGCTGGAAAACGGAGCTGCTCGAGCGCACCGAATCCGACCTTGGCGGTTACAAGGATGTGCAGATCGCGATCAAGGGCAATTCGCCCGACCCGTCACAGGGAGTGTGGGCTCACCTTAAGTACGAGGGCGGCGTGCACCGGGTGCAGCGCGTCCCGGCGACCGAGTCACAGGGACGTATTCACACCTCCGCCGCGGGTGTTCTCGTGTTTCCCGAAGCGGATGAACCCGAAGAAGTTGAGATCAGTCAAAACGATCTGAAGATCGACGTCTACCGATCCTCAGGACCTGGCGGTCAGTCGGTCAACACGACTGACTCGGCCGTGCGCATCACACACCTTCCCACCGGAATCGTCGTCTCGATGCAAAACGAGAAGAGCCAGCTGCAGAACCGCGAGGCGGGAATGCGTGTGCTCCGCGCGCGCATTTTGGCCAAGCAGCAAGAAGAAGCTGAGGCCGAGGCCAGTGCTGCTCGCAAAACGCAGGTGCGCACGGTTGACCGCTCGGAGCGCATCCGTACCTATAACTTTCCAGAGAACCGTATCGCCGATCACCGAACGGGGTACAAGGCCTACGACCTCGACCGCGTGATGGATGGCGCCCTCGGTCCCATTGTGGAGTCCTGCATCAAGATGGATGAAGAATCTCGTCTGTCAGCCATCGGCGACGCCAGCTAGCGAGCTCGCATGGCGTGGTTAGTCACCGGCGGTGCCGGCTACATCGGTTCTCACGTGGTTCGCGAATTTCTCGCTGCGGGCATCGACGCGGTCGTCCTCGACGACTTGTCTTCGGGGCACGAGGATTTCGTTCCCACCGGGGTTCGATTCGTCCGGGGCAGCTTGCTCGATGAGTCTGCCCTGAATGAGGCACTTGCTGGCCAGGGTGACGGGCACATTACCGGTGTGGTTCATCTCGCTGGATACAAATACGCGGGCGAGTCCGTTCAGCGACCACTGCACACCTACGAGCAAAACGTCACGGCGACCGTCAATCTCCTGTCGGCGATGCAACGCCACGAGGTGACGAATATCGTGTTTTCGTCAAGTGCTGCCGTGTATGGCTCACCCGATGTGGCGCAGGTCACTGAGGACACCGCGACCGACCCGCAGTCGCCCTACGGTGAGACCAAGTTGCTCGGGGAGTGGCTGATGGCGGCGCAAGGCCAGGCCACGGGATTGCGGCACACCTCGCTGCGCTACTTCAACGTCGTGGGTTCCGGAAGCGTAGAGATCGTCGACACGAGCCCCTTCAATCTTTTCCCCCTCGTGTTTCGCGCTTTGGGTGACGGACGCACCCCGGCAATTTTTGGTGATACCTACCCCACGCCTGACGGCACCTGCGTGCGCGACTACGTGCATGTCACCGACATTGCTCGGGCGCACGTGGCTGCCGCGCAAAAAATGATGGATGGCGTTGCACTCGATGCCGTGTACAACCTTGGCGCCGGCGACGGAACGTCTGTTCGGGACATCATGAACGTCATGGCCGAGGCCACCGGGATCACGTTCACCCCGGACATTAAGCCACCTCGCGCAGGAGATCCGGCACGAATTGTGGCCTCGGGAGCCGCTGCTGCCCGTGATCTGGGCTGGGCTAACACCTACTCGCTGACCGAAATGGCGCAGTCGTCGTGGGCGGCCTGGCAGCGTCGGTTTAAATAAAAATCGCGGGATCAACCCAGTCGATGTCGGGAACAGTGGCCGCGCGTTTGGTTCCGCCGACCTCTTTTTTCGCACTTACCTTGGCGGGGATTCCCACGGCAATCGAATTCGCGGGCACGTCAGAGACAACGACCGCGTTGGCGCCGATGGCGCTGTGATCGCCGATGTGAATCGCGCCGAGAATTTTGGCGCCCGCACCCACGACCACGTGATTTCCGAGCGTGGGATGCCGCTTACCGGCTTCCAGTGATCGACCGCCCAGGGTCACGCCGTGATACAGCATGACGTCATCTCCGATGATGGCCGTCTCGCCGATGACGACCCCCATGCCGTGGTCAATGAAGAACCGTTTGCCGATGTGTGCGCCGGGATGGATTTCGATGCCGGTGAGGAAGCGCATCCATTGTGAACCGAGGCGTGCCCACAGTTTGAAGCCCGCTTTCCAGAGGCGGTGATGCCACCGGTGCCACCAAATGGCGTGCAGACCCGAGGAGACGAGAAACGTCTCGAACCCGTTGCGCGCGGCTGGGTCGTGGGATCGTGCGTTGCGCACATCATCGCGAATGGACATCGTTACCTAGGTTAGTTGCCACGGCTGCGGTTAAATGCATGTTGGCCCGGTCACAGTAACCGAGCCAACACAGCAGATATTCCCCTGCAGGGACCAATTAATCGCGGAACGGCTCCCACAGCACGGTTGACACGTAGCGCTCACCAAAGTCACACACAATGGCGACGATGGTCTTGCCGGCATTTTCTGGTCGCTTGGCCACCTCGATGGCAGCGTGGAAAATCGCTCCGGTCGAGATGCCGGCGAGGATACCCTCTTCGGCGGCCAGACGGCGAGCGACCTCGACTGCGGTGTCAATGTTCACATCGAACACTTCGTCGTAGGCGGTCCGGTCGAGAATCGGGGGAATGAAGTTCGCACCGATGCCTTGAATCTTGTGTGGGCCGGGAGCACCACCATTGAGGATGGGCGACTCGAGCGGCTCAACGGCGATGATTTGCACGCCGGGCTTGAGCTCCTTGAGGCGCTGCCCCACACCGGTGATGGTTCCACCGGTTCCGACGCCGGCAATGAAAATGTCCACGCCTCCGTCGGTGTCCGCCCAAATCTCTTCGGCGGTTGTTTCGCGGTGAATCTGCGGGTTGGCCTCGTTCTCGAACTGACGGGCAAGAATCGCTCCGGGAGTGTTCGCGACAATTTCTTCGGCCTTGGCGACCGCACCCTTCATGCCTTCAGAGCCCGGGGTCAAGACAATCTCAGCGCCAAAGGCACGAAGCAAAACACGACGCTCGGTGGACATGGTTTCCGGCATGGTGAGGATGACGTTATAGCCTCGAGCAGCACCGATGAGGGCGAGTGCAATTCCGGTGTTTCCCGATGTGCCCTCCACGATGGTGCCACCGGGCTTGAGTTCACCCGATTTTTCTGCGGCATCGATGATCGCCTTACCCAGGCGATCTTTCACCGAGTTTCCTGGGTTGTAGAACTCGAGCTTGGCGAGCACGGTTGCTCCCGCACCTTCGGTCAGGCGGTTGATCTTCACCAGTGGCGTGTTTCCGGTGACGTCAGTGATGTTGTTATAAACGCGGCCCACGAGGGCTCCCATCCGTAAGTAAGTGTGTTGGAGGAAAAATTGCTTACTGCAAGAGTATGCAGGGCGAGTGCTTTTGCGACTTTCTGTTACGGTCAATGACATCATGACCGATTCCTCTGGCGATATTTCGACCGTGCGAGACTGGGCAATTCGCCAATTGAGCGAGGGTGGCGTGCCCGACCCCAGCGTCGATGCAGACCTTATCCTCGGTTTTGTCTGGGGACTCACGCGTGGCGAGGTGGAGGCCAAGGCCCTCACCGGCGGTGTGCTGCCCGCAGATACGCATGGCGAGCGGGCCCAGTTCACCGAGTTTGTCGAGCGTCGAGCCGCACGTGAGCCGCTGCAACACATCCTCGGTGTGGCCTGGTTTCGGTCACTCGAGCTAGAGGTCGGGCCGGGCGTTTTTGTACCGCGCCCCGAAACGGAACTCCTCGCCGAGTTCGCCGTCGAGGCACTTCGGGCACAGGCCAGCCCCTCACCGATCGGCGTCGATCTCGGCACGGGCAGTGGCGCCATTGCGATATCGATGGCCACCGAGGTGCCGCACGCCACGGTCTACGCAGTCGAGAAGAGCCCCGACGCCCTGCCCTGGACGCGCAAAAATATTGCGCGATACGGCAACCGCGTCACACTGGTCGAGGGTGATTTGGCTCGCGCGCTGACCGAGCTCGACGGCACGGTTTCCGTCGTCGCATCCAACCCGCCCTACATCCCGGATTCTGCCATTCCGCGCGACGTCGAGGTCGCCAGATTCGATCCGGCAATCGCGCTCTTTGGTGGTGAGGATGGCCTCGACGTGGTTCGTTCGCTGTCGCTCCGAGCCCGCGACCTCGTGCACCCGGGCGGAGTCCTCATCATCGAGCACGGCGAGCTTCAGGGTGCTGAGATTCGCGCACTTCTCCAGGCCGATGGATGGCGTAACCCGCAGACCCTGCGTGACCTCACCCAGCGCGATCGCTATACGCGGGCGACCCGACCCTAACCTGTTCCGCAGGATGCCTGCCTTAGGCTGAATAGGTCATGTCCAGCGTCTTCGATACCCGCGTTGATGCCGAGCTTCTTGCCGGCATGCGTTTAGCGCGCACGGCAATCGCCAAGGGCTCACTGGTGGTTATTCCCACCGATACGGTTTACGGAATTGCCGCCGACGCGTTTTCGACGGGGGCAGTTTCCGCGTTGCTCGCCGCCAAAGGTCGGGGTCGGCAATCCCCACCTCCCGTCCTCATCCCGGGCATTCAGACCTTGCCGGCGCTGGCCGCACATGTGCCCGATCAGCTCAGTGCCCTCGCTGAGGCGTTTTGGCCGGGGGGACTGACCGTTGTGGTGGATGCGCAGCCCTCGCTCGCGTGGGATCTCGGCGACACGCACGGAACCGTCGCACTGCGCGTTCCCGCGCATCCCATTGCCCTCGAGCTGCTCGCCGAAACGGGTCCCCTTGCCGTGTCCAGCGCGAATCTCACCGGGTCACCTGCGGCGCAGACGGCCGCGGCCGCATTCGAGCAGCTTGGCTCGAGTGTTGACGTGTACCTCGAAGCCGGTGAGTCAGCCACGGCCGCATCCACGATTGTGGATGTGACTGCGCTCATGCGTGGTACCGGAGCAGCGCGCATCCTGCGTGACGGCGCCATCTCGTCCGCGGCACTGCGCGACGTCCTCGGCGACGACCTCGAACCTGCCACCGATCGGCTGGTCTAGTCGTGGTCACTCTCGCCGTGATGGTCGTCGTGACCGCCGTCGTCACCTTTGGCTTGTCGTTCGTCGTGTTGCGCATCGGACTCAAGTACAAGCTCTATCCCGCGATTCGCGATCGAGACGTTCACACGCGCCCCACCCCACGATTGGGCGGTGTGGCGATGTTTTGCGGTGTCCTTGTCGCGATGCTCGTCGCCTGGCAGTTGCCCTTTTTCCACGTGGTTTTTGCCAACCCGACACCGGTGATTGCCATTCTGGGTGCCGCGTTCATCACCGTTCTTGTCGGTGTCGCCGATGACCTGTGGGACCTCGATTGGATGATCAAGCTGGCCGCGCAGATTTTGGTGGCCGGTCTTGTGGCGTGGCAGGGGGTGCAAATTCTGTCGCTGCCGATCGGCGGCCTGACCGTGACCTCGCCGTACATTTCGCTCATCATCACCATTCTGGCCATCGTGCTCGTGATGAATGCGGTCAATTTCATCGATGGATTGGACGGTCTCGTCGCGGGGGTGGCCATCATCGCCAACGGTGTGTTCCTGGTTTACAGCTACCTCCTTGCTCGACTCACGAGCCCTTCGAACTACTTCAATCTCGCGTCGCTCATCGCGGCCGTGGTGGTTGGTGCGTGCGTCGGTTTCCTGCCGTTCAACTGGCATCGCGCGCGCATGTTCATGGGTGATGCGGGTTCGATGTTGGTCGGCTTGCTCATGGCCACGAGCGCCATTGCGGTCACGGGTCAGGTCGATCCGGCCGAGCTCGGTCGCTCCCAACTTCTTCCGGCGTTTGTGCCGATTCTCCTGCCTTTCGCAATCTTGTTGCTCCCGTTGACCGACTTCGCCCTCGCTGTGATTCGTCGCTTGGCCGCCGGAAAATCTCCCTTCAGCGCAGACCGTCTTCACCTGCATCACCGATTGCTCGACATGGGTCACGGACACGTGATGGCCGTGCTGGTTTTTTATGCCTGGACAGCCGTGGTCTCTGTCGGACTACTGCTCTTCTTTGTCATCAAGCCTGCCTGGATCGCCGCCCTCATCCTCGTTATCGGAATAGCTGGATGCGTGTTCCTCACCTTCTTCCCGCTCGGACAACGCGAGTTTGAGCAGGCGGCCATCGCGTCGTGGCGCGTTCTGCGTAAGCCCGTTGATGCCGTCTACACGGCCTCGGTGCGCATGACCCGAGGTCGAAGGTCTGACTCCACAAAATCTGCTCGTCCTCCTCACACGACACGAAAGCGAAATTCCTCATGAGTGCTCCTCGCCCGATGCCGAGTTCCGTTCCCGTGCTGAAACGCACCCTGGTCTGGGGCGGTCTGTCCGCGCTCATCCTCGCCGTCGTCGGGGGAGTCGTTGCCGGCTTGGTGGCGGGACCGGTCGGGGCGTGGAGCGCCGTGCTGGGTGCGGTGTTCTCCGCGGTGTTTTTGGGGATCACGGCGGCGAGCATCCTGTTGGCGGTTCGCTTTGACATCGTGGCGTTTTTTGGGATTGTGTTGGGCGCGTGGGTTCTCAAATTTGTGGTGTTTATCGTCGCCGCACTCTTGCTCAAGAATCAGCCGTGGATCAACCCGCTCGCCCTTTTTCTCACCATGATCATCGGCGTGGTCGTTTCGCTGGTTGTCGACCTTGTCGTCGTGATGAAATCGCGCATGCCCTACGTCAGCGATCTCGCTCCTCGCGGCGATAATTCCGCTGGTCGGTAACGCCCCCGGCGCTCGCTCAGGGGATTAGTTTCGAGCCCACGTGAGTGTGTAGAGTGGAGTCACATCCGCGCCTGGTCGTTCGGGCGCACGGGGATCCTGTCGAGACGATGACGCCTGCGACGGTTCCGTGCAGGATTTGTTGTTCGTCGTCGCGAGAGTCGAGAAGCTCCACGCCCCGAATCAGGAGATAGCGCTGTTAGAGAACGCTGTAACGCTGCTCGCCGAAGGTAGCGATGGCGGATTCGTTGGCCCGTCGATCAACGAGTTCTTCCCTGAGTTTTTCCTCTTCCAGGGCACTCCTTTTGAGATCAACCGCATCATCGCGATTCGCCTGTTGATGATGGTGGTTCTCATCCTGCTGTTCTGGCTGGGAACCCGACGGATGAAACTCGTTCCGGGTCGTGGACAGTCACTTACCGAGATGGCCCTCGATGTCGTGCGCATCAACATTGCTGAAGATTTGCTCGGCAAAAAAGACGGACGCCGCTTCTTGCCGCTACTGACCACCATCTTCTTCACGACCCTGGCCATGAACCTGCCGGGAATCATTCCTGGCCTCAACGTTGCGGGCACCTCGCTGGTCGGTCTTCCGATCGTGATGGCGGTCGTTGCCTACGTCACCTTTATCTACGCGGGTCTGCGCAAGCACCCCGGTACCTTCCTCAAGAATTCGTTCTTCCCGCCGGGTGTGCCGTGGCCGATTTACATCATCGTCACGCCGATCGAGTTTTTCTCCATTTTCATTCTTCGCCCCATCACGCTTGCTCTGCGTCTTCTCATGAACATGGTGGCTGGTCACTTGCTGCTTGTGCTGTGCTTCAGCGCAACGTCGTGGTTCCTCCTGGAAGCACCCTCGTTCTTCAAACTCTTCAGTATCGGAACTTTTGCCTTCGGGTTTGTGTTCTCACTGTTTGAAATCCTCGTCGCCGTGCTTCAGGCGTACGTGTTCACCCTGCTCACCACTGTCTACATCCAGCTCGCACTGGCTGAAGATCACTAAAACTTCTTGAGGCAACCGCCTCAAGGACCACACGAAAGGAAACCCTCGTGGACGCAACATCGGTACTCGCCGAAATCAACGGAAACATCGCAACCGTTGGCTACGGTCTTGCTGCCATTGGACCCGCTATCGGCGTAGGAATTGTCGTCGGCAAGACCATCGAGTCTGTCGCACGCCAGCCTGAACTCGCCGGACGCCTTCAGGTGCTTATGTACCTCGGCATCGCCTTCACTGAGGCACTGGCGTTCATCGGTATCGCTACCTACTTCATCTTCACCAACTAAGCCACCGCGCCGCTTTTAGCCGCTACAAACCGGAGGCATCATGCTTCACCAACTGATTCTCGCGAGCGAGGCCACAGGGGAGACAACGCACAACCCGTTGCTGCCCGAAACGTCTGACCTCGTTTGGTCGTCGGTCGTCTTTGTCATCATCTTGGCGTTCTTCCTCTGGAAGGTGCTGCCCAATGTCAACAAGATGTTGGACAAGCGGGCCGAGGCGATTGAGGGCAACATCGAGAAGGCTGACGCGACTCAAAAAGAGGCGGAGGCTGCGCTGGCGCAGTACACCGCTCAGTTGGCAGAGGCTCGCGCCGAAGCTGGCAAGATTCGGGATGACGCTCGCGCCGATGGCGCAAAGATTGTCGCCGAAGCAAAAGACGTGGCATCGACTGAAGCCGCTCGCATCACCGCGACTGCACACGCCCAGATCGAAGCAGAGCGTCAGTCAGCTCTGGTCAGCTTGCGTTCCGAGGTTGGTTCACTGGCCCTCGACCTCGCCTCCAGCGTGATTGGTGAAGCACTCAACGATGACAAGAAGTCCAACGCACTTGTTGACCGCTTCTTGTCCGACCTTGAGAAGTCGGAGAAGGCAGCCAAGTAATGGGTAGTGCAACACGCGCGGCCACCATCGCAACTCAATCACTCGTGGCGAGTGTGGGTTCGAAGGTGAGCGTGGCGACCGCTGAGGAGCTCTTCGGAGCGGGTCGGGCCATTGGTCAATCGACCCAACTTCGGGCAACCCTGAGCAATCCTGCCCTGGAGGCCACCGCCAAGTCCACACTCGTTAACGGTGTCTTTGGCAAGAAGCTCGGCAAAGAGGCCACCGCCATCCTCGACGGCATCGTCGCCCAGCGTTGGTCCTCTGAGGGTGACCTGGTGGCCGCCATTGAGGATGCCGCCATTCGCGTGGCCGCTATCTCGGGTGGCAAGTCCGCAAGCATCGAGGGTGAGATTTTCACGTTCTCGCGTGCGGTCGCGAGTGACGCCGAGCTCGAGCTAGCCCTCGGCAGTAAACTCGGCGACCCAGATGCCAAGGCTCGGCTCGCGGCAAACCTGCTCGGTAAGAAGGCCTCGCCTCAGGCTGTGGCCATCATCTCGGCTCTCGTTGCGCAGCCTCGAGGACGTCGAATCGGCGCACTCATGGCACACGCCGCCGGCATTGTCGCCGACCAGTCAGGGGCGTCCGTCGCCACGGTGACCAGCGCGAACCCGCTGTCGGCAGCGACGGTGAAAAGCCTCGCCAAAACTCTCGGCTCCCAATACGGTCGTGAGATGTACGTCAACGCTCAGGTTGACGCGTCACTCATCGGTGGTGTTCGCGTGCAGGTCGGCGCAGATGTCATCGACGGCTCGGTCGCGTCACGACTCACCCAACTCAAACTTTCGCTCGCCGGCTAACGGACGAGCTGAGAATCCAACTGGTACCGCCGGTATCACTTACCACAAGGAAAACTCATGGCAGAACTGACGATCAGCCCAGACGAAATCCGCAGCGCGCTGAAGGATTTCGTTAAGTCGTACAAGCCCAGCAGTGCAGCCAAGACCGAGGTCGGTCGTGTCATCGATGCCGCTGACGGTATTGCGCACGTCGAGGGTCTCCCCGGTGTGATGGCGAATGAACTCATCCGCTTTGCCGATGGAACGCTCGGCCTCGCCCTAAACCTCGACGAAAACGAAATCGGTGTGGTTGTGCTCGGTGAGTTCACCGGCGTCGAAGAAGGTCAAGAAGTCACCCGCACCGGTGAGGTTCTCTCGGTACCGGTCGGTGAGGGCTACCTCGGTCGCGTGGTTGACCCGCTCGGTACCCCCATCGATGGTCTCGGTGAAATCACGAAGCTTGAAGGGCGTCGCGCACTCGAGCTCCAGGCTCCTGGCGTTATGCAGCGTAAGTCGGTTCACGAGCCGCTCCAGACAGGCATCAAGGCCATCGACGCCATGATCCCGGTTGGTCGCGGACAGCGTCAGCTCATCATTGGTGACCGCCAGACCGGTAAGACCGCCATCGCGATTGACACCATCATCAACCAGAAAGCCAACTGGGAGTCGGGTGACGTCAACAAGCAGGTTCGCTGCATTTACGTCGCGATTGGTCAGAAGGGCTCGACCATTGCTGCCGTGAAGGGCGCTCTCGAAGACGCTGGCGCGATGCAGTACACCACCATCGTTGCCGCACCAGCATCCGACCCCGCAGGTTTCAAGTACCTCGCGCCGTACACCGGCTCGGCCATCGGCCAGCACTGGATGTATGCCGGCAAGCACGTGCTCATCATTTTCGATGACCTCTCCAAGCAGGCTGAGGCTTACCGTGCTGTTTCGCTGCTCCTGCGTCGTCCGCCGGGCCGCGAGGCATACCCGGGTGACGTGTTCTACTTACACTCCCGTCTGCTCGAGCGCTGTGCCAAGCTCTCCGACGAGCTCGGTGCCGGCTCGATGACCGGTCTGCCGATCATCGAGACCAAGGCGAACGACGTTTCGGCGTACATCCCGACCAACGTTATTTCGATCACCGACGGACAGATCTTCCTCCAGTCAGACCTGTTCAACGCGAACCAGCGTCCCGCAGTTGACGTGGGTATCTCGGTGTCGCGTGTGGGTGGTGACGCTCAGGTCAAGTCGATCAAGAAGGTCTCCGGTACCTTGAAGCTCGAACTCGCCCAGTACCGTTCGCTCGAAGCATTCGCCATGTTTGCCTCCGACCTTGACGCGGCAAGCCGTCGTCAGCTCGCTCGTGGTGCTCGCCTCACCGAGCTGCTCAAGCAGCCTCAATACACGCCATACCCGGTCGAAGATCAGGTTGTGTCGATCTGGGCTGGTACCACCGGCAAGCTCGACGAGGTTCCGGTCGAGGACATCCTCCGATTTGAGCGCGAGTTCCTGGACTACCTCGGTCGCAAGACCAAGGTGCTCTCCAAGCTTCGTGACACCAACGTGCTCGATGATGACACCGTCGAAGACCTCGAGCGCGGAATCGTGGAGTTCAAGAAGGAATTCCAGACCGGTTCGGGCAAGTCACTCGCCTCGGTCGGCGTTGAAGAATTCGACGCCCTTCCCGAAGCAGACGTGCACCAAGAGAAGATCGTCAAGCGCAAGAAGTAGCACGGTGAGCGGCTTGCGCCGCGCATCCACAACTCACTGACAACTATTCGCAGCTAAGAAGGACAAGACATGGGAGCGCAACTTCGGGTCTACCGGCAGAAAATTCGTTCTGCCCAGACGACCAAGAAGATCACGCGTGCGATGGAGCTGATTTCAGCCTCACGCATCCAGAAAGCGCAAGCGCGTGTTGCCGCGGCGACGCCGTACTCGCGTGCGGTTACTCGTGCCGTCTCGGCGGTTGCCACGTACTCCAATGTGGCGCACATCTTGACCACCGAACCTGCTCAGGTGGATCGGGCCGCGATTGTCATCTTCGCATCCGACCGCGGACTCGCCGGTGCATTCAGCTCAAACGTGCTTCGCGAAGCGGAGCAGCTTGCTGAACTTTTGCGCGAGCAGGGCAAAGACGTGGTCTACTACCTCGTTGGTCGCAAGGCTCAGGGCTACTTCAGCTTCCGTAACCGTCAAGCCGCACGAATCTGGACCGGTGGCACCGATGCCCCGGTTTTTGAGACCGCTCAAGAAATCGGTCAAGAAATCGTGGATGCGTTCCTTCGCGACACGGCCGAGGGCGGCGTCGACGAAATTCACATCGTTTACAACCGCTTCGTCAACATGGTGAGCCAGGTTCCCGAGGTTGTTCGTGTGCTTCCCCTCGAAATTGTTGACGGTGTTGACGTTCCGGGCGAAGCCGAGGTGCTCCCCCTCTACGAATTCGAGCCCGAGGCTGACACCGTGCTCGACGCGTTGCTCCCGGTCTACATCGAGAGCCGCATTTACAACGCGATGCTGCAGTCGGCCGCTTCTGAGCACGCCAGCCGCCAGCGCGCGATGAAGTCGGCGAGCGACAACGCAGACAAGCTCATCCGTGAATACACACGTCTGGCAAACAACGCTCGTCAGTCCGAAATCACCCAGCAAATTTCCGAAATCGTCGGTGGAGCAGACGCTCTGTCCGGCGCCAAAAAATAGAACTTTCCCCACAGGTAAGAGAGAAGAAGAGAATGGCTACCACCAAAGCTGCCACGAAGGCCGGAATTGGTCGCATCGCCCGTGTTACCGGACCCGTCGTGGACATCGAGTTCCCGCACGACGCCATCCCCGGTATCTACAATGCGTTGACCACGACGATTGACATCTCGGGTACGAAGTCTGAGCTCACCCTTGAGGTTGCCCAGCACCTCGGTGATGACGTTGTTCGTGCTATCGCTCTTAAGCCCACCGACGGTTTGGTTCGCGGTCAAGAGGTGCACGACACCGGTGCACCAATCAGCGTTCCGGTTGGTGACGTGACCAAGGGTAAAGTCTTCGACGTTACCGGTAACGTTCTCAACGCCAAGCCCGGCGAGAAGATCGACATCAAAGAGCGCTGGTCGATTCACCGTCAGCCACCGGCCTTTGACCAGCTCGAGTCGAAGACTCAGCTCTTCGAGACCGGTATCAAGGTCATCGACCTTCTCACTCCCTATGTTCAGGGTGGAAAAATTGGTCTCTTCGGTGGTGCCGGTGTGGGAAAGACCGTGCTCATCCAGGAGATGATTCAGCGCGTGGCGCAAGACCACGGTGGTGTTTCGGTTTTCGCCGGTGTTGGTGAGCGTACCCGCGAGGGTAACGACCTCATCCACGAAATGGAAGAAGCCGGCGTCTTCGACAAGACGGCTCTCGTCTTCGGCCAGATGGATGAGCCACCAGGAACGCGTCTTCGCGTTGCCCTCTCGGCACTGACCATGGCGGAGTACTTCCGTGACGTTCAGAAGCAGGACGTTCTGCTCTTCATCGACAACATCTTCCGTTTCACCCAGGCCGGTTCTGAGGTTTCGACGCTGCTTGGTCGCATGCCGTCCGCTGTGGGTTACCAGCCGAACCTTGCCGACGAGATGGGTATCCTCCAGGAGCGCATCACCTCGACGCGTGGCCACTCGATTACGTCACTTCAGGCGATTTACGTGCCTGCCGATGACTACACCGACCCGGCGCCGGCGACCACGTTTGCTCACCTCGATGCGACCACCGAGCTTTCGCGTGAAATTGCGTCGAAGGGTCTCTACCCGGCCGTTGATCCGCTCAGCTCGACCAGCCGCATCATGGACCCCCGCTACTTGGGTGAAGACCACTACCGCGTTGCCACCTCGGTCAAGGCGATCCTGCAGAAGAACAAAGAGCTTCAAGAGATCATCGCCATCCTCGGTGTCGACGAGCTTTCTGAGGAAGACAAGATCACTGTTGCCCGCGCCCGCCGCATCCAGCAGTTCCTCTCGCAGAACACCTACATGGCCAAGAAGTTCACCGGCGTTGAGGGGTCAACTGTTCCGCTCAAAGACACCATCGAGTCCTTCGACGCCATCGTGCGCGGTGACTTCGACCACGTTGCCGAGCAGGCCTTCTTCAACGTCGGTTCGATCTCTGACGTTGAGGCTCAGTGGGCCAAGATTCAGAAAGAGAACGCCTAATCATGGCTGCCGCGCAGCTTCAGGTACACGTGGTCTCCGCCGACAACGAGGTTTACTCCGGGGTGGCCACGATGGTTGTTGCGCGCACGGTGGACGGCGAGATTGGTATCTTGCCCGGTCACGAGCCCATGCTGGCGATTCTCGCCGGGGGTGACGTTCGCGTCACTGGCAACGACGGTTCCAAGGTGACCGCCCGCGCCGACGGCGGTTTTCTCTCGGTGGAGAACAACAACGTCTCCATCGTGGCGTCCTACGCTGAACTGGTTGACTAGTCACCTTTTCGAGCAGGCGCTCACGTGCTGATTCTCCTTCCACCTTCGGAGACGAAGCGTGATGGAGGAACGGGAAAGCCGGTCAACCTGACGCGCCTTCTCGGTGCGAAACAACAAGAGGATGCACGAACCCGCGTCACCGAGGCCGTCGTAGATCTCGCGCAGAACCCCACGGCGTGCGCTGCGGCACTTGGGCTGAGTCCTCGTCAATCGGCCGAAATCGCGCACAATGCTGCCCTGATGACGTCGCCAACCATGCCCGCTGTTGACCGTTTCACCGGGGTACTTTTTGATGCGCTCAACGCGAGCACGCTTCCGGATGAGGCGAGGGAGTTCCTCGGGGCGCACACCGCCATCCAATCGGCGTGTTTTGGTCTCATCGGCGGCCTCGATCCAATACCGGCTTATCGGCTCTCGTTCGACTCACGGCTCCCGTCTTTGGGCAGCTCGCTCAAGCGGTTGTGGGCACCTGTCGGCGAGAATGTGCTCGCCGGCGTCGACGATTTCCTTTTGGATATGCGCAGTGAGGGTTATGCCGCTCTTGCGCCATTGCCGCCGACAAGTAGCGCGACCTATCTGCGCGTGGTCACCACCGATTCGAACGGTCAGACTCGCGCGCTGAACCACTTCAACAAGAAGGGTAAGGGCGAGTTTCTGCGCGCGCTTGCCCTAGATTCGCCTCACAGCAGTGGAATTGCCTCAGTAGACGATCTGTGCGGCTGGGGTGTTGAGCATGGATTTACGCTCGTGACGTCGTCGGGGGCGGAGACCAGGCTCCTCGTCGCCAACGCGCTGCCAGAGAACTAGTGTCGAAACGCGATTTTTTCGTGATTGAGTAGCCACTGCTTTGTGGTGATGCCATCGCCACCACTGAAGCCGGTGATGCGTCGATCACTGGCGAGGACTCGGTGGCAGGGGATGATGATCGCTATGGGGTTGGCACCCACACAGCCACCGACCGCGCGCGAGGCCGTCGGCTTGCCGACTGCCGCACCGAGCTCCCCGTAGCCACGGGTGCTCCCAAACGGAATTGTGCGTAGCTGCTGCCAGATTGACTGCTGAAACGCGGTACCGGTGACCGCCACGGGAAGATCAAAGGTGGTGCGCCGACCAGCGAAGTACTCGGAGAGTTGCAAAGTCGCCGCCTTGAGCACCCGGTCGGCTTTCGGAGAGCATTCATGGGGTGAGAGCGGGGACACGGAACCCACGATGGTGAGTTCAGTCAGGGCATCTCCGTTCGACGAAAGATGCAGACTGCCAATCGGCGATGAAATCGTGGTGCATGTTGAAACCATGCGCCAACACTAACGCGCGAGCGACCCTCGACCCGATTGCTCCGAGAACACCCGGGATGGTCGCTCGCGGGGAGCTCCTGTGGATAACAAAACGCAAAGCCACTTCACGGCCGCATCCACGCTCCTCCGTCCTTGAGTGGCAACCACATCCCGCAGTAGTCTGCACTTAACGCCAACCAGGAGGGTGGTCATGCGTCTGAAAAGTGACGGCACTCGCCGAACAACATTTCGCAGAGGATTTCTTCTCGCGCTCAGCGCCCTGGTCATCTCGGGACTCGCGGCCTGTTTCCCGACGTCCGCACCAGTGCCGATGGCTTCGGGCGGGGAAACCTCGTCGGCGAGCTCAACCCCATCCCCAACGCCGACCCCACCATCTCCCGTCGTGAAATCAATCACGCTGACCCAGACCGGACTGCAGTTCGCCGATGCAGGCGGTGCGATTGTTTACTCATTCCCGTATGCGAGCGATGGTAACGCCGTAGCCTCAACCGTAACGACGGTGTTGGGTGAGACGCCGACGACCGAGACGCTAGCCGGCGGGCTTGAGGGCTTTCCCGGCATCAGATACACATGGTCAGGTTTCCAGCTCACCACTGAAGATCGACCTCCGGACAAGGCGATGGAACGCGTCTACTACGTCAAGGTAACGGCGCCGGCACACAACGGGGTAGCTTTCCTCACGCCCGCAGGCATTCAGGTCGGCGCACCTCGATCGTCGGTGGTGCAGTCCGCGGGAGATCTCTGGGGGCCTTCATCGTTCAGCGGCAAGACCTGTGTGGCCGAGTGGGTCGATTCGGTGCAACTCACGCTGTGGGTGTGTACCGACGATGCCAGCGCGCTTGTTTCCGACTTCACGGCGCCATTATGGCTCATGGAATAAGGGCGACACAGCACACAACCGACAGGTTCGCCACACAGAGAAACGGATTAGTAGCTGGGGGAAGGCACTAATCCGTCTCCTAGATTTTAAAAATATCACTCAATGTGGTTCGGCGCATCGGTGAGAACGGTTTCGAGCATTTGCCTGAGCTCAACGAATTCACGTGGGCCAATTGTGAGCGGCGGCGCGAGCGTAATCACGGCGTCTTGGCGATCATCCGCGCGTGCGTAGAGTCCGGCGTCGAGCATCGCATCCGGCAGGTAACCGCGCAGCAGCTTTTCGCGCTGAGGCGCGGTCAAGCGTAACTTAGTGGCCTGGTCAGCCACGAGCTCGATGGCAAAGAAGTAGCCGTCACCGCGAACATCCCCGACAATCGGAAGGGCGCGAAGCTTGTCGAGCTCTGCGCGGAACGCGTCGGAGTTGCGACGCACATTGCCGTTGAGGTCCTCTTCTTCGAAAATGTTGAGGTTTTCCAGGGCAACGGCAGCGGCCACCGGATGCCCGGCAAACGTATACCCGTGTGGAAAGGTCACCGTTCCCTTCGAGAATGGCTCGTAGATGCGGTCACTGATGATGGTGGCCGACAACGGGATGTAGCCACTCGTCAGCGCTTTTGCGCAAGTGATCATGTCGGGCTGGAACTCGTAGGTGAGCGAGGCGAACCAATTGCCGATGCGACCGAAACCGCAGATGACCTCGTCGGCCACGAGGAGAACGTCATGCTTGTCGCAGATTTCGCGCACACGCTGGAAATACCCAGCGGGCGGGGTCAAGCATCCACCGGCGTTTTGAACCGGCTCGAGAAAGACAGCCGCAACGGTGTCAGGACCCTCCATGAGAATCATTTCTTCGATTCGATTCGCCGCCCAGATTCCGAAAGCCTCACGATCATCGGCTGGTGCGCCCGTTTGTTCATCAGCGCGGTAGAAGTTGGTGTTCGGAACTCGGAACGAGGGAAGAAGCGGTTCGAACGGTGCTTTCATGGCCTGAAGTCCCGTGATGGAGAGGGCGCCCTGCGGTGTCCCGTGGTAGGAGCTGAACCGCGAAATCACCTTGGTCTTCATCGGCTTGCCCTGAAGTTTCCAGAACTGTTTGGCGAGTTTGAAGGCGGTTTCGTTTGCCTCGCCACCACCGCTCGCGAAAAAGACGCGGTTCAGATCGCCGGGCGCAAGGTCAGCAAGTCGATCTGCAAGCTCGATGGCGGCCGGGTGCGAAAACGACCAAATCGGAAAGAAGTCGAGCTGCTCGATCTGCTTCTTCGCGGCCTCGGCGAGACGCTTTCGACCGTGACCCGCGTTCGTGGTGAACAACCCCGAGAGGCCGTCAAAGATGGTGCGACCTCGTGAATCCGTGAGGTGATGCCCCTTCGCCCCGGTGATGATGGGCAGGCGACCCTCGTGCTGCATGGACTGTCTGGTGAAGTGCATCCAGAGGTGATCGCTGGCCATGCCCTGAAGGCGGTCGTGTTCCGCGTGGTTCAAGTCGCTCATTCCTCTATTTTCGTGCATGGCAGAGTGCTCGTGTGTCAGGCGCCGAAAATTTCAGGAGAGTGCTCAGTGGGTTACTCAGCACGGTGCTCATCAGCGGCGATGAGGTAAACCTTGCGAAGCCTCTCGTTGATTGTCCACCGCGTCTGCATTCCTGCAGCGAGCCGAACGATGTCACCTACGCTAACGGTCATCGTCGGAGCCGGTGGCGTAATAAACTCGATGGTCGCGCAACCGTCGATGACAATAAACACTTCATCCACTTCAGAATCGGTGGATGCGCCCGCCGAGTGTTCCCACACACCAACCTCAATCTCGCCGAACCGGCCAAGTGTCACGCTGCCTGCACGTGGGGTGCCGGTCACGACGAGCTCGGTTGGGAGGGTCTGCACCGGCACGACGAGTTCGCGTGCCTGGACACAGCTCGCAGTTTCGAGAGATTCGCTCATGAGTCGAACCCCAAACCAAAAAAGTCCAGAGTCCGCAGAAACAGGTTGCGCTTGCCACGGTTGTGATCAGCGCGGTCGAGTGCCCGGCGAACCATATTGATGGCAAGGCTCGCGAGAGGTTCCGGCGGAAAAGGCATCGGCTTTGAGCGCACCATCGTGAGGCGTGTCCGTTCGGTTGTGAGCCCGTCCAGAAGGTCGAGCATGACATCGGCGGCGAATCGAGTGGCGGCCACCCCGAGTCCCGTGAAGCCGAGAGCGTAGGCAACTCGTCCGCGCCGGGCCGTGCCGAAAAATGCGCAGAAGCGCGAGCAGGTATCGATGGCGCCAGCCCAGCGATGCGTGAAGGTCACACCGACAAGCTGGGGGAAGGTGGTGAAGAAGTGGCTGGCTAGTCGCTCGAAGCTCTCACTGCGATCTTCGTGTGCTTCAGAAACGCGACCGCCGAAGTGATACACCGCGTCATAGCCACCAAAGAGGATGCGGTTATCCGCGCTGAGACGATAGTAGTGAAACTGGTTTGCGACATCGGCGATGCCCGCTCGTGAGCGCCAGCCGATTGACGCGAGCTGCGCATCCGTCAGCGGTTCCGTCATGAGTACGTAGTCGTAAACCGGAACCGTGCGCAGCGCGTTGCGCTTCAGGAGTGAACGAAAGGCGTTCGTGGCAAGCGCGATTTTGCGAGCGGTGACTCGACCGTGCGGTGTGGTGACCACGGAGCCACCGACGAGCCCGAGAGCAGGAGTTTCCTCAAAAATCTGAACCCCGAGCGAGGCGGCCACACGCGCCAATTCATTGACGAGCTTTGTTGGGTTGATCATCGCCGTGCCGTGTGCATCAAAGGATGCACCGAGGTAGGTCGGCGAATGCACCTCGGCATAGATAGCCTCCCGGTCGAGAAACGACGGGTCGTCACGAAGCCACTCAACCTGATGTTCTTCAACCGCAACCGCAAACGCCCCGGTGCGCTCGAACTCGACGTCCATCCCGTATCGCGTGATTGTCTGCTCGATTTCGTCGAGATTGGTGAGACCCATCTGCTCGAGTTGCGCGTACTCACGCGGCCACCGCGCGAGTCCGTTCTCTCTACCGTGAGTAAGGCTGGCTTCACAAAATCCGCCATTTCGTCCCGACGCGGCCCAGCCGAGACGGTGGGATTCGATCAGAGCCACGCTGCGATCGGGGTTGCGCTCTTTGGCGCGGACCGCCGTCCAGAGTCCGGTGAAGCCGCCGCCGACGATCACGAGATCCACGTCGAGATCCTCGCTCAGTGCTGGGTAGCTCTCGTGAGGTGAAGAATTCGTCCAGAACGGCGCGAGACGGCTTTGCGCGAGTGCGGTACGGACTATGTCGATATGGGGAGCTTCGCGCTCAAATACCGTGCTGTGGGTTTTCATACTGGCTTCCGGTGCGGACTCAGGCGACACGAGCGGAGGAAGTGCCCTGCTCGGGCCGGTCATGAATCGTGACGTAGGGATTTTCAGCTTAAAGCCCGCGGGTGTGCACGCGTAGGATTAGCTCACGCACGGGTTGCGTGAAGCACGTGGGAACACCTGAAAGGCCAGTAATGTCTGCTCGCGAATTGAAGAACTTTATCAACGGTGAATTTGTTGAGTCACGCGGAAATGATCGTTTTGACGTCATCGATCCGGCGACCGAAGCGGTGATTGCGTCCAGCCCTGTATCCAGTGAGCAGGATGTCGCCAGCGCCTTCGGTGCGGCGAAAGCAGCTTTTGAGACGTGGAGTGAAACAACCCCCAGCGAGCGTCAACTGGCTCTTTTTCGCATTGCGGACGCGATGGAGGCACGGGCAGAAGAGTTTGCTGATGTCGAGTCGTTGAATACGGGCAAGCCACGTGGCACGCTCGTCGACTACGAGATCATGCCGTCGGTCGACCAGATCCGATTCTTCGCCGGTGCCGCGCGCAATCTGCAGGGTCTGGCGACCGGGGAGTACGTCAAGGATCACACCTCGTCAATTCGACGTGAACCCATTGGCGTAATCGGCCAGGTGACTCCGTGGAACTACCCGCTGAACATGGCCACCTGGAAGTTTGCACCCGCGATAGCCGCCGGAAACACAATCGTGCTCAAGCCGTCGGATACGACTCCCCTCTCCACCCTGCTTCTGGCCGAAGTGGCAGCCGAGTTCTTGCCCGCCGGCGTGATGAACGTCATCACCGGCACACGCGACACCGGGCGCGCCATGATCGAGAACTCCATTCCGCAGATGGTGTCGATCACCGGTAGCGTTCGGGCAGGTATGGAGGTCGCCAAGTCGGCAGCGAGTGACCTCAAGCGTGTCCACCTCGAGCTCGGCGGTAAAGCGCCCGTTATCGTCTTCAACGACGCGAACATCGAAGCCGCGGTTGAGGGGATCGTTGGCGCCGGATATTTCAACGCCGGTCAAGACTGCACCGCGGCAACGCGACTTCTCGTGCAGCGGGGTATCCACGACGAGTTCGTCGCCGCACTCGTTGCCTACGCGCGTGACAATGCCATTACCGGAGCGCCGCGTGACGAGTCGACCATGTTCGGCCCGTTGAACAATCCCAACCAGCTCGCTCAGGTCACCGGGTTCATCGATCGTCTGCCCGACAACGCCGACATTAAGCTGGGCGGAAAAGCTGTTGGAGGCAAGGGTTACTTCCACGAGGCGACCATTGTGACCGGGCTGTTGCAGACCGACGAAGCAATCCAACGCGAAATTTTTGGTCCCGTCATCACGGTGCAGGTCTTCGACACCGAAGAGGAAGCGCTGACGATGGCAAACGACGTGCAGTACGGTCTCGCATCGTCGGTGTGGACCACCGATTTTGGTACCGCGATGCGCGCATCCAAAAAACTTGATTTCGGATGCGTGTGGATCAACACGCACATTCCTCTCGCCGCCGAAATGCCACACGGTGGTTTCAAGCACTCCGGCTACGGGAAAGACCTGTCGGCGTACGGTTTTGAGGACTACACCCGAATCAAGCACGTCATGTCCTTCATCGGCTAACGGTTAGACTGAGATACCTGCTCACAGACGCGGGGGCGACGAGCAGGTGTTGGAGTTGAGTTGTGACAGAGATAGGTTCTGGAGCTACCGGTTACACCGTGCGTGACCTCAACACCGGTGCCAGCGTGACCCTGTCGTGGGCCGCGGTCTCCGACGTGGGTCACCATCGTCAAAACAACGAAGACAGTTATGTCGTTTCCCCGCCCGTCTTTGCGGTGGCCGACGGTATGGGCGGCCATTCTGCCGGCGACGTGGCCAGCGACTCTGTCGTTCGTGGTCTCTCCACGCTCTCAGGCAACGGTTTCACCACCACCGATGCGATCAATTCGGCACTGCGCGGAGCGGTGGACTTGTTGGCGGCCAGTCTCGGAGAAACTCAGCAGGGTGCGGGCACCACGGTTACCGGAGCAGCTCTCACCTGCGACCAGGACAGCGTGCGGTGGGCCGTCTTCAACATCGGTGACTCGCGGGTCTATCTCTACTACGGAGACAAACTCATGCAGGTCACGACGGATGACTCGGTGGTTCAGCAGCTTGTCGATGCCGGGCAAATCACGCGTGAAGAAGCACACACGCATCCCCACTCGAACGTCATTACGCGAGCTGTGGGCATCGACGACGAACCAATTCCGACCTACTCGCTTTTTGATGCTCGGCCGGGAATGCGCTTTTTGCTCTGCTCAGATGGACTCAACAAAGAGATCATCGACGAAGGTATTGAGCACTATCTCAAGACCTCGCCGACACCCCAAGAGGCTGTCGATAACCTGCTTCGCGAAGCATTGACCAACAGCGGTCGCGACAACATCACGATCGTGGTGGTGGATGTGCACGGCGTTACTCAGCCCATGTTCACGGGTGAGCCGAGCTCCGAAGACACCGCAACCGGCGGGTACGTCAGCGTCTAGTCGGCATCCCGCGAGTAAAAAACCGCGAGCTCTGGCGACGGGTTTTCCACAGCACCGGTAGATGCACGAACGTTGCGCGTGGCGTGACTGGCACCATATCCGGGTGCACGCATCCCGTATGGCTCTTCTCATTCCCATGCTGGGTGGTGTGATTCTTGCCCTCATCGCCGCTGTGGTCATGGGAAATCCACTCGGCTTGCTTTTTGCCGCGATGATGCCGCTGTCGTTTCTCGGGACGAACCTGGCTGCCACGGCGGAACGCCGACGTGCGCGCAACGCGGCTCGAAGTCAGCGGGAGCGAGAGTCCGCACGGTGGCCCTCACTGCATGACATTGCCACCGTTCGCCCGGAGGTTCTGCCGAGTTGGAGCATCACGCTCAATCACGAACAGAGTCCCGCGCGCATCCGCATCGGGTGCAGGCCCGACGAGGTGATAGTCGAACGAGCACCTCGCAGGTTGCGGTTGCCGCGTGGGTTGCGCCTGTGGCATCGGAAGCGGATCACCGCGACGGCAAACCAAAGTGTCGTCCTGCTCGAGCCCGCCGGAGGGGTGCGCGTGGTTGGTGATGACGTGCTCGGCGAAGCCGTGCGACGAAACCTCATCGAGTCAGTGCGATGGTGGTGGCACGAGGGAAGTGACGCGCCACTCGTGGTCGCAGATTCGGAGGAGGCGCACACCCGCTGGCTCATTGTGGTCGATTCGCATGGCGTGGGGCGGCTGATCGACCAACTCTCCCGAGAACCGACGGTGACGAACATCCATCTGGACATGTTGTTCGAGCGCGAACAAGCGCTTCTTGAATCACGGCGTGCCAACGTGTCTTCCCAATCAACGGCCACCTCGGTGTTTTGGACCCTCGAGCGAGACGGAACACACGCACTCGTTTCGGGCGTCACCGGCTCAGGTAAGACCGAGTTTCTGGTGAGCTGGTTGACCGACGAAATGCGCAAACGGTCGCCGCAGGATTTCGCCGTGGTCGTCGTGGACTTCAAGGGCGGAGGCGGTTTTGCGCGCTTGGCTCACTGGCCGCACGTGCGCCACATGGTGACCAATCTCACCCCGGACCGAATGGATGCTCTGCTCTCCGGTGTGCGACAACTCATCGTCACTCGACAGAGCTTGCTGGCCACGCACGGGAGTCCGGATCTCGCCGATCTCCCGAGCACCGTCCGACCGGCGCGCGTGTACCTGTGCATTGATGAGTACCGCGCTCTACTCGATGAGTACCCTCAGGCGCAGGAGCTCATCACTGATATCGCGTTGCGCGGCCGAGCTCTCGGTCTGCATCTCATCGTGGCAACGCAGCGCTTTGCGCAACTAGCAACCGATGCCTTTACGGCAAACTGTGGCCTTCGCGTGGCTCTTCGAGCCGGCGACGCGCGTGAGAGCGACCTCGTGCTGGGTTCATCCCACGCCGTCACGCATTCCCTCAAGCCCGGGGAGGGGTTTCTCCGGTTTCCCGGTTCCCCACTTCGACGATTTCACCTTCCCACGGTGGGGCGCGATGTCGCCTCGGCTGAGGGGCGAACTCCCCGCGGCGATGCGGCTCAGACACTGCCCGACCCGCTCTGGCTCGAGCCCTTGGCCGATCGTCCTCCTCTGCAGCAGGTTCGACAGATGCAATCGCCTCAGCATTCACCCGTTGGGGATCGGGTGGATGCGCATCCGCTCTGGGTCGGACTTCGCGCCGATAATGCCGCACGTGAATGGGTCCCGTTGTCGATTCCATCTCACGCGGCGGGAGTCATTCTCATCGCCGGGGGAACGTCGATGCAGCGCTACGAACTGGCTGAGGTTCTTGGGAGCCAGATCGACGAGGTGAGGCACTGCACACAGCCGGTCGAACTCTGGGACGAGTGCGTGTATGGCGACGCGACACCCGTGATTATTCACGAGTTCGATTCCCTGATCGCGCAAACGCCGAACGCCTGGCGGGATGAGCTCGTCGATCGCACACTCGATGCCGTGCGTCGCAGAAGTGCCCGGGGATGTGCGGTTGTGGTCACACTCGCTTCGGAATTAACGCCACGCTCCGTGACGGCTACGACAGGCGGCGCGCACGCCGATCTTTTTCCGAGTGGACCAGTCGCCGCAAGGTTTCGACAACTCGATCACCTTCTCGTGCGACGTGACTCCCGCATGGCGGCTCGTGCATTTATCGGCGAGGAGAGTGTCACTCTCGTCAGTAGCGAATCTGCTGATGGCGAGGGCCAGCTACGCGCATGTGTCGAAAGCGAGATTCCCGAAGGCTGTTTCGACGATTCCCTACTGATCACCCCGTTCGTCTCGCTGTGGCAGGTGGGCCTCCGTGCTGAGTTCTGTGCTCGTGTGCACCTCAGCGTCGAGCCACCCGAAGCGATACTTCTCGGTCGGGTGACTATTGCACCAGGGCAACGAGTTTTTATCGAGGGATGCTCACCCGCAGAAGCGCGATCCCTGCGGCTTAGCCCGCATCCGATTTCGCCGCCACTCGAGCGCACTGTCCTCGAGGTGCAGAAGTCTGGTGAGTATCGCCGGGTGCGCATCCCGGATGCTCTGTGAGCTAGCCGAGGGTAACGCTGAGGCTCGTGGTCAGGAGCGTGGCGAGATAGGTGTTGTACCGATAGCGCACGGTAACCGGAAAGTTGCCCGCCTGAGCGGGAAGCGGCACGGTCACGGTGGCGAGACCGCCTGCCGCTGTTCGTGCCGTGTAGGTTTTTCCGCGGAAGACAAACTCGACGTTCTGACCGTGGAGGCCAATCGATGATCCCGCGGTGCGAAGTCGCGCGGAAAGCGTGGTGGTGGTTGCCGAGGAGGTGCGGGTAGCCGAGGTCGCACTGGCGTAGGTCAAATTGCTAGCCGGGTTGCAGCGCACACTGACGTCGATGTCGGCACCGGTATCGACGTACTGAACGTAGACGGGCTGACCCACGCCACTCACGTTGCGGAAGGTGGCGCACTTGGCGAGGGCATCCGAACGACTAGCTGCTCCGATGGGGTACCAGTAAGGGTGATCGCGGAACATCGTGGTCGTGTTCATGATGCTGGTCCATCCGTTCGGGGAACCGTAAAACCCGAGCTGTTTGACCTGTGCGACATTCACGAGGTAGTCGTGAGCGCCCAGCATGGATGCCCGGTTGCGCGCATCGAGCTGTGCCTGCGTGAGATTGCCATCATTTGGGTGCGTGAATTCAAGGTCGTGGCTACGCCAGGTGTTGCCCTCTTCGAGATCAATCCACCAGTTGACCGTGTTCGGTGCGTAGGACAATCCTGCAGCCGTAAAGGCCGTCGTGGCACGTTGATAGGAGCTCTGCGCCGCGAGATAACCGTAGTCGTAGGCACACGCGATCGTGTCAGATTCGAACACGTTCGCGGTCGCCGGGTTTTCTGCGGCACAAACTTTGGGGCTTGATGTGCCCGATGGCCAATGTGTCACCGTGTACGACGAAGCTGGTGAAGTGGTGTGGTTGACGAGGGAGGGGCCACCCGGGTTACCGGAGTTGACGTAGAGCTGAATCTTGCTGTTGCCGGCTTTGGCCCACTGTAACTGCGCTACGAGGCACGGGTTTGCGTCATAAACCCGACCACCGTCGACGCCGATGATTGAGAACCCGCCCGGCGCGGGCAGCGTCGCTGCCGTCGTACGACCACACTGCGGATAGGACACGTCGAAGCCGTCAGTTGCTCCGAGGGTGAGGGCGGATGCGGGCGCGATAAACGCGGTCGCGCCAAGAATGGCACCGACCACGGCGGAAATCGCTAATGCGCGCAACTTTTTCATCTCATCTATTCAATCGCAGTGGTCACTGTTAAACCTGAGCGCCGGCTCAAGCTCGACATTTTTGTGCGTGCCCTCACCAAAAATTGGACAACGTTTCCGCTGTGCTCTGGTCAGAAGGTCGGGTGAATCGAGCCAACTGGTCGGCCGCCACCGTATACATCGAGCTGTAAATTCTCGAGGAGCCGAGCGAAATCAACGAGTGAGACTGCGCCAACCTTGGTGAGGGCATGGAGCGCAACGACGGTGGCCGCACGCAGGTTGCCATCGAGAATCTTGAGCGCGACCGTTTCACCGGTGGGTGCGGACATCACCATGACCCCCTCGGCGCCACACTTGACGAGAAGGCCGAGTTTTTCGACAACGGTGGCATCGGGTAATCCGGGGCCGTCAACGACGGCAGGAAATGCGCGCATCGCTCGAGACACCTGTGCCGCCGCCCGGGAAAGGGCGGGCGCCGATGCGTCATGTGGGGCAAGGGCAATCGCGCGAAAACCGCGAGCGAGAGCGACAAGTGACAGCGCGTGAACGGGAGCGCCGCATCCATCTACACCGGTCCAGGCGATGGGCTCACCGGTGAATGTTTCGACACACTCACGCACGGCAAGCTGCATGGGATGTCCAGGATCGAGGTAACTCTCTACCGGCCAGCCATGCGCCACACACGCCACGAGAAAACCCGCGTGCTTGCCGGAACAGTTCATGTAGAGGGGTGACTTGCCGCTTCCGGCACGAATCAGATCGTCTTGTGCCTTAGGGTCTCCCGGCCAATCGGCCGGGCACCTCAGCGCATCGAGTGACAAACCGGCCGAGTCGAGTACCGCGGTGACGAGGCGCGCATGCGTAGGCGTGCCGGTGTGACTGGCTGAGGCAATCGCGACGAGTTCATCGGGGAGGGTAATGTCGCACTCGGCAAGGGCAGCCACAATCGCGGTGGCTTGAAATGGCTTGAGAGCAGACCGTCCAAAAACCGGTGCATTCGGGTTACCGAGCTCTAACGCAATCGATCCTCTCGCGTCGAGAACTACTAACGAACCCAGATGTCGAGATTCGACAAAACCACTTCGATCGAGAGTGGCGAGTTCAACGGCCTCGTCGGCGCGAAAGGTTTCCATGACGCGCCAGTCTTTCTAGATGGTGGCGAATGCCTCGTCGAGCACGGACACCACGTCGAGAAGCAGTGCGTCACTGGTCTTGACACTCGGGAGGAAGCGGATGACGTTGTAGTTTGTTCCCGCGTTGAGCAGGAGCACGCCCTTCTGGAACGCGTAGGCAATCGCCTTGGTCACGGCTTCGGGGTTGGATGTCTTGGTTCCGGGCTGAACGAGTTCGATGGCAATCATCGCGCCCTTTCCCCGAACCTCGCCGATGAACGGGTACTTCTTCTGAAGTTCGAGCAGCCCACCGACCAAAGTCTTTTCCACTCGACGGGCTTCTGCCAGCAGGTTCTCGCGCTCGATCTGCTCGAACACGGCGACGGATGCCGCACACGAGACCGGGTTGCCGCCGAACGTGCCACCGAGACCTCCGGGGTGGGACGCATCCATGATTTCCGCACGTCCGACAACCCCAGCGAGTGGCATGCCACCGGCGATGCCCTTTGCCGTGGTGATGAGGTCGGGAACGAGACCAAAGGTTTCACTCGCAAAATAGGCGCCGGTACGTGCCATGCCGCTCTGCACTTCGTCAGCGATGAAGACAACGTTGTTCTTTGTGCACCACGCTTGAATGGCGTTGAGGTAACCATCGGCGGGGACCATGAATCCGCCCTCGCCCTGGATGGGCTCGGCAAAGATGCACGCGAGGTCATCAACGCCGACCTGCTTTTCGAAATACCAGATGGTGCGCTCGGCGGCCTCTTCGCCGGTCAGTCCGTCCCAGTAGGGGTAGGAGCTGGGTGCGCGAAATACGGCGGTGCCGAGCGAGCCATATCCCGTTGCGTACGGTGAATTTTTGAAGTTCATGGCCATGGTCATGTTCGTGCGCCCGTGATACGCGTGATCGAGCACGCCGACCGCGTTCTTGCCCGTGTACTTGCGTGCAATCTTGATGGCGTTCTCAATGGCCTCTGCGCCCGAATTGACGAGGACCGCCTTTTTCGCGTGCGTTCCCGGGGTGTGTGCCGCAAGAAGTTCGGCGACGCGCACATAGTCTTCGTAGGGCGTGACGGTGAAGCAGGTGTGGGTGAACGACGCCACCTGGTTCTGCACCGCGCTCACCACGGCGGGGTCGGTGTGACCAATCGTCGTGACGCCGATTCCCGAAGCCATGTCGATGAATTGATTGCCGTCAATATCCACCACGATCGAGTCGTGGGCTGCCGCGATGTAGACCGGGAGCGCCGCGCCGACACCGTTTGACACGGCATTCTTTCGTCGCTCGTGCATTGCCTGTGACTTGGGACCGGGAATTGCGGTCACAATCTTGCGCTCACGAGTGATGGCATCAGCTTCAATTGTCGTCATGTCTTAAGTCTACGAGCCGGACGGGAGTGCTCCGGTGCCAAAATAGGTAATGTGCGCCGCGTTCTCATCCTTGGTTCTACCGGATCTATTGGTACTCAAGCTCTCGATGTCATTCGAGCCAATCCCGACCGGTTTGAGGTGGTTGGACTCGCTGCGGGTTCCAACCGGGACCTCGTGGATGCGCAAGCGCGCGAATTTGGTGTCACTGAGGTAGCGCTGGGTGCTGCTGACGCCGTCGCGTTGGTGGAGTCGGTCGAAGCCGACGTCGTGCTCAACGGCATCACGGGGTCGGTCGGTTTGCGTCCAACCCTGGCTGCCCTCGCTTCAGGAAGCTCGCTTGCGCTCGCCAATAAAGAGAGCTTGATTGTGGGTGGCTCGCTCGTGACAGACCTCGCAGCGCCGGGGCAAATCGTGCCGGTCGACTCGGAACACAGCGCAATCGCGCAGTGTCTCGCCTCCGGCACTCATTCCGAAGTTCAGCGCCTGGTGCTCACCGCCTCGGGCGGTCCGTTTCGCGGTCGAACTCGCGCCGAGCTGGCGTCGGTGACGCCTCAGCAGGCGCTCGCGCATCCCACCTGGGACATGGGTGTCGTCGTGACGACGAACTCGTCCACGCTGGTCAACAAGGGCCTCGAAGTCATCGAAGCCCACCTGTTGTTCAACATTCCCTTTGACCGGATTGACGTCACCGTGCATCCACAGTCGATCGTTCACTCGATGGTGGAATTTGTGGATGGGTCGACCATCGCGCAAGCTTCGCCACCGGACATGCGCCTCCCCATCGCGCTGGGCTTGGACTGGCCACACCGTGTCGCCGGGGTTGGTGTTCCGCTCGACTGGACGCGAGCGAGCTCGTGGACCTTTGAGCCGCTCGATGACGAGGCCTTCCCCGCGGTCGCTCTGGCCAAGGAGGTGGGATCGGCTGGACTGACCTATCCAGCCGTTTTCAATGCGGCAAACGAGCAGGCGGTCATGGCATTCCATGCCGGGGCCATCGCCTACCTCGACATTCTCGATGTGGTGCGCGCGGCGGTGGACGAGCATCGCCCGGAGTCGGAGATGAGTCTGGATGCCGTTTTGCAGGCGGAGTCCAGCGCGCGTGCACGAGCCGACCAGCTGATTGTCAGACTCGGCACCTAAGGTTTTGCTCGTGACTAACTCCTGGTACTTCGCCATCGGCGTGCTCGTCTTTATTGTCGGGCTGGCTATCTCTATCGGACTGCACGAGCTGGGACACCTCATCCCCGCCAAGATTTTCAAGGTTCCGGTCAGCAAGTACTTCATCGGTTTTGGGCCCACACTCTTTTCTCGCAAGCGCGGTGAGACCGAATACGGCGTCAAGGCGATACCACTCGGTGGCTACATCTCCATCGGGGGAATGTACCCGCCAAAGCCAGAGGCTGTGCAGGCAAACGAGGCATCAGCGAAACGCTCGCGCATGCCAGCCTTTCTTCGAAAAATTGTTGATGACGCGCAAGATTCGAATGCCGAGTCGATGAAAGGATTCGACGAATCCCGCGCCTTTTACCACCTGCCTATTTGGAAGCGCATCATCGTGATGTTCGGTGGTCCTTTTATGAACCTGCTGCTTGCTTTCGTGCTGTTCACTATTTTGTTGACCGGTATCGGTAAGCCAGGCACCACCACGACTGTTGCCAGCGTGAACCCCTGTGTCATTTCCCTGAGCGCGACCTCGAATGAGTGTGCGCCGGATGCCCCGGTCTCACCGGCTGCAGCGGCAGGATTCCTGGCTGGAGATGATCTCGTCTCGGTTGCCGGGACGCCGGTGACGAGCTGGTCGACAGGGACCGCACTGATCCAGCAGTCGGCCGGAAAGCCGATTCAGATTGGTGTACTGCGGGATGGAAAGCCGGTCATCCTCACCGTTACCCCGGCACTGAGCGAGCGCTATGTGGTGGATGCCGCCGGGCAGCCGGTCAAGAATCCTGACGGAACATACACGACTCAACAGGTCGGGGTCATCGGCATCACGCCCGTCACCGGTCTTGTGCCCCAACCGATCACCACGGTTTTTCCGACCATGTGGGAGACGGTCGCTGGCACGACCCAAATGATTGCCAACCTGCCGTCCAAAATGGTCGACGTGTCGAGCGCCGCCTTTGGCACGGCGGATCGCTCGATTGATTCACCGATTTCGGTGGTTGGTGTCGGTCGCGTGGCGGGAGAAATCGCCGGCACGGATGTCATCACCACGCAGAGCAAGGTGGCGACTCTCATCGGCATCATGGCTTCACTGAACGTGGCGTTGTTCGTGTTCAACCTCATCCCGCTCTTGCCGCTTGATGGTGGACACATTGCCGGTGCGCTTTTTGAAGGCGCACGGAGGCAGATCGCGAAGCTCCGTCGCAAAAAGGACCCGGGGCCGTTTGACGCCTCCGTGCTGATGCCGCTGACCTTTGTGGTGATGGCCGTCTTGATGGCGATGAGTGCGTTGCTCATCTACGCGGACATCGTCAAGCCGGTCAACCTGCTGGGTTAGCCGCAGAGCCCCCGTGAGTCACCGGGTGACTCACGGCGGTCTTCCGTCGGCGAGCCCGCTTTCGTCGTAGGCTTGCATCGTGCCAGCAGTTAACCTCGGAATGCCACGCAAAGTCGAAACACTCGCGCCCCGGCGAAAGTCGCGTCAAATAAAGGTCGGCAAGGTGCTTGTCGGTGGTGACGCTCCGGTGAGTGTTCAGTCGATGACGACGACACCCACGACAGACATCAATGCGACACTGCAGCAAATTGCAGAACTTACCGCCAGCGGTTGCGACATCGTGCGGGTTGCTGTCCCCAGCCGCGATGACGCTGAGGTCCTGCACATCATTGCCAAAAAGAGCCAAATCCCGGTCATCGCGGACATTCACTTTCAGCCGGCGTACGTATACGCCGCCATCGATGCCGGTTGCGCTGCCGTTCGGGTCAACCCGGGCAACATTCGCAAATTCGACGATCAGGTAGCCGAGATTGCCAAGCGCGCCCAGGCGGCGGGTGTCAGCCTTCGTATCGGCGTGAACGCCGGTTCCCTCGACCCACGTCTTCTCGAAAAGTACGGAAAGGCGACGCCTGAGGCGCTCGTGGAAAGTGCCGTGTGGGAAGCCAGCCTGTTTGAAGAGCACGATTTTCACGACTTCAAAATTTCCGTCAAGCACAACGACCCCGTCGTCATGGTGAAGGCGTACCGGATGCTCGCAGAACGAGGCGACTGGCCGCTGCACCTCGGTGTAACCGAGGCGGGTCCATCCTTTCAGGGCACCATCAAGTCAGCAACGGCGTTCGGCATCCTGCTCGGTGAAGGCATCGGAGACACGATTCGCGTGTCGCTCTCCGCGCCGCCTGCCGAAGAAATCAAAGTCGGTTTGCAGATTCTCCAGTCATTGAACCTGCGCGAGCGCAAACTCGAGATTGTGTCTTGCCCCAGCTGTGGACGTGCACAGGTTGATGTCTACACCCTGGCTAACGATGTGACCGAAGGACTCAAGCACGTGACCGTGCCCTTGCGCGTCGCCGTCATGGGATGTGTCGTCAACGGTCCGGGTGAGGCTCGCGAAGCGGATCTCGGTGTCGCGTCGGGTAATGGCAAGGGACAAATCTTCGTCAAGGGTGAAGTCATCAAGACCGTGCCGGAGAGTGAAATCGTTGCGACGCTCATCGAGGAAGCTCAGCGCATCGCTGATTCGATGCCACCGGGGGATCTCGGCAGCGTCGAAGTTGTCACTGCCTAGCTGATGGGGATGACGGCTGCGCCACTCAATCGGGAGCTCATTCAGCGACGCACCGTTCTCATCCTGGCTATCGGCCAGGTTGTGGGTGCCTTCGGAACCGGGGCCGGTTTTTCGATGGGGTCGCTCATGGCGGCGCAGCTCAGTGGCAATCCGGCTTTTGCGGGTTTTGCCGCCACAGCATCCATGCTCGGAGCCGCGGTGGTGTCGATTCCTCTCGCGCGAGCCGCAAGCCGATGGGGCCGTAGGCCAGCTCTCACGATTGGTATGTGCATTGCTGGGGCGGGCTCCCTCATCATCGTGCTGGCTGCGGTCCTCCTGGTTTTTCCGCTTTTTCTGGTCGGAATGTTCATGCTCGGTTCAGGTTCGGCCACGAACTATCAGACCCGATTTGCTGCCGCTGACCTTGCGTCGGATCGCACGCGCGCTCGTGACCTCTCGCTGGTGATTTGGGCGACGACCATTGGCGTTGTCATAGGTCCGAACCTTGCTACCCCGGGCGATGCTCTTGGCCACCTGCTTGGGTTGCCCGCGCTCGCCGGAGCCTTTCTCATTCCGACGTTTGCCTACATCGTCGGCATAACCTTCTTCAACATCGGGTTGCGACCCGATCCACTTCTCGTCGCACGATCGCTCGAGACCGCGGAGCAGCGCGCCATCCCCACGCCCAAGGGGGGTTTCCGCAGCGCGCTGCGCATCCTGTCCGCTAACCCGGTGGCGGCAGCGACGGTAGCCGTTCTTGCTCTGAGCAATGGCGTCATGGTCGGTGTCATGGGTGTCACTCCAGTGCATCTCGCCATGATGGACATCACCCTGCCACTCATCGGCATCACGGTGAGTATGCACACTGCCGGAATGTATGCGCTCTCCCCGATATTCGGCTGGCTTTCGGACCGATTCGGTCGTGTCACCGTCATCGTGGCCGGTGAAATTGTCTATGGCATTGCCCTCATTATCAATGCGGTTGCGGCTCACAACATGGCTGCCGTGATGGTTGCGTTGACACTCCTCGGCATCGCGTGGTCAATGACGACGGTTGCCGGTTCGGCTTTACTCACCGAGAGCGTGGATATTAACCAGCGCACCACGGTTCAAGGTTTCTCCGACTCGATGATGAGCTACATGGGAGCCGTCGGCGCAATCCTTGCGGGACTCCTGCTTGGCGGTTTTGGCTACGGTCTGCTCAACGTCGTCACGATGGCAAGCGTCGTGCTCTCCACCGGGGTCATCCTTCTGGTGCGTCGTCGACCGAAGGCTGCGACGCTCTAGGCTTAACGGGTGTCCACTCGCCTTTCCCAGCTCTTTCTCCGCACCCTTCGTGAAGACCCCAACGACGCTGAAGTAACCAGCCACCGGTTGCTCGTTCGCGCAGGCTACATCCGTCGTCAAGCCCCTGGAATCTTTGCCTGGCTCCCGCTTGGCTTGCGCGTGCGCGGAAAAATTGAGCGAATCATCCGCGAGGAAATGTCCGCTGCGGGCGCGCAAGAGGTGCTATTTCCGGCACTGCTACCCAAGGAACCCTACGAAATGACGGGTCGGTGGGAAGAGTACGGCGATGGCATTTTTCGCGTAAAGGACCGTAAAGAAGCTGACTACCTGTTGGCACCCACGCACGAAGAAGCTTTCACCCTTCTCGTCAAAGACTTGTATGGGTCGTACAAAGATCTCCCCGTCACGCTTTATCAAATTCAAGACAAGTATCGGGATGAGGCGAGGCCACGCGCCGGTCTCTTGCGCGGTCGCGAATTCAGCATGAAAGACGCGTACTCGTTCGACATCGACGACGCCGGACTCGCCGTGAGCTACCAGGCGCAGCGCGATGCCTATGAGCGCATCTTCACCCGCCTCGGGCTCGACTACGTCATCGTCAAGGCCGACGCCGGTGCAATGGGTGGTTCGCGCTCCGAGGAATTTTTGCACCCCACCGAAGTTGGCGAGGATTCGTTCGTGCGCTCTGCCGGGGGATACGCAGCCAACATCGAAGCGTTCACCACGGTTGTTCCGGCACTGGGCAATACCGCGGGAGTGCCGAGCCCTGAGTTGGTGTCCACCCCGTCGGCTGCCACCATTGATGCACTCGTTGAGTCACTCAATCAGTCCGCCGCGGGTGGTCGCACGGATTGGTCCGCCGATCAGACCCTCAAGAATGTCGTTCTTGCGCTGACGCACCTGGACGGAACACGCGAGATTGTCGTCCTGGGACTTCCGGGTGACCGTGAAGTTGAACTTGCCCGCGTGGAGGTGGCCTTCTCGCCGGCAAAGGTCGAGCCGGCAACCCCCGCGGACTTCGCAAAACACAAAGCTCTCGTCGTGGGCTACATCGGACCCTGGTCTGCCGCAGGTCAGATTCTGGGAGAAAAGTCGTCAACCAACCTCCGCTACTTCGTCGACCCACGGGTCGTGGATGGGTCGAGTTGGGTCACCGGAGCGAATCGCGAAGGCGAGCACGCCATCCATGTGGTTGCCGGGCGTGACTTTGTCGCTGACGGAACCATTGAGATGTCGGATGTTCGTGCGGGCGATCTTGCACCGGATGGCTCTGGACCCGTCGAAATCGCACGTGGCATGGAAATTGGGCACGTTTTCCAGCTCGGTCGCAAATACGCCGAAGCGCTCGGCCTCAAGGTGCAGGGCGAAGACGGCAAGCTCGTCACGGTCACGATGGGCTCATACGGGATTGGCGTGACGCGTATCCTCGCTGCCATCGCCGAAAAGAACAATGATGACCGGGGGCTGGTCTGGCCGGCTGCTGTTGCCCCATTCGACGTGCACGTCATTGCGACGGGCAAAGAGGATGATGTCTACCGTGCCGCCGAGGGCCTGGTTGCCACACTGGAGGGAGCTGGATATGACGTGGTCTATGACGACCGGGTCAAAGCATCTCCCGGCGTGAAATTTGGGGACGCTGAGTTGATCGGTGTGCCTCAGATCGTCATCGTCGGAAAGGGTCTCTCCGAGGGGCTCGTGGAGTTGTGGGATCGTCGCAGCAACGAGCGACGGAGCGTCCCTCTCGTCGAGGTCCTCGCGCAGCTGAGGTAATCTAGAAGCACTGCGCTGATGGTGAGTAGCAGCATTCGAGAATAGAGGAGTTGCCCGTGGACATTGATTTGAGAGCTCTCAAACTGTTGGAAACCGAAAAGGGCATCCCGTTCAACGAGCAGTGCGAAATCATCGAGCAGGCGATTCTCATTGCCTATCAGCGGCATGTACTGCAGGTTAATCCGCCCGCTCGCGTGGAGCGCAAGCCTGGTGACACCACAGCTCCGAAACCAACGGTTGAGCTGCCTGAGGCGCGCGTGAACCTAGATCGCACCACCGGTGTCGTGACGGTCTACTCGCCCGAGTACGACGATGACGGCGCCCTCATTGGTGAATCGGACGTGACCCCCGAAGACTTTGGTCGTATTGCCGCGTTCGCCGCGAAGCAGGTCATCAATGCCCGGCTGCGAGCCATCGCAGACGAGGCCATCCTCGGTGACTTCAAGGGTCGCGAGGGCGACATCATGGCCGGGACCATCCAGCAGGGATCAAACCCCAAGATGATCCAGGTTGACCTCGGCACCATCGAAGCGATGATGCCTGAAGAGGAGCAGGTGCCCAACGAGGAGTACGTTCACGGCACGCGGATGAGGTTCTTCATCGTCAAGGTTGCTCGCGGGCTCAAGGGGCCTCAGGTGGTTGTCTCCCGCAAGCATCCTCAACTCGTGCGCAAATTGTTTGCCCTCGAGGTGCCGGAAATTTCACAGGGCCTCGTCGAAATCGTGTCGTTGTCGCGTGAAGCCGGTCACCGCACCAAGATTGCTGTTCGAGCGACTGACCCGGCCATTAATGCCAAGGGTGCGTGTATCGGCGAGCTGGGTCGACGGGTGCGCGCGGTCAGCGATGAGCTCCGCGATGAAAAAATTGACATCGTCGACTACTCCGAGGATCTTGAGACGTTTGTCGCCAACGCGCTGTCCCCATCACGCGTGACCAAGGTCGTCATGGTGGATGCGACGTACAAGGCGGTGCGCGCGTTCGTGCCAGATTTCCAGCTCTCGCTGGCGATTGGTAATGGCGGACAGAATGCGCGTCTTGCGGCCAAGCTCACCGGTGCAAAGATCGACATCCAACCGGACTCGGCTCTCGAAGCCTGAGGCAATTCACCTCGGTGACTCGTGGGTTACAATGGAACCGGTAAGAACCTGCGTTGGCTGTCGTCAACGGGCAGACAAATCCTCTCTCACGAGAGTTGTCGCCCGAGATGGTGAGCTTCGCGTCGATGAGACTGCCACCGCAGTCGGTCGAGGTTCGTGGGTTCATCCCACACCAGAATGTGTATCGCAGGCGATCACGCGCAAGGCTTTTGGTCGTGCGCTACGAACTCCGGTGACAAACACTGAAGCGCTTCAGGCGCTTTTACCCAATGCAGAGACCCCGCCGGGGTCTCGAGAGAACACAAAGGCTGAACGGCTAATGGACAACTAATGAGCGGCTCGAAATGAGTTCCGTCCGCATTTAGAGGTCTGCCCTGTCTTACAGGTCAGACCGTAAGACAGGAGAATTGTGGCTGCCAAACCACGCGTACATGAGATTGCTGCCGAGTACGGCATCGACAGCAAATTAGCTCTCGCAAAACTTCACGAACTCGGCGAGTATGTCAAAGCCTCGTCCTCGAGTATCGAACCACCCGTCGCTCGCAAGTTGCGTGCCGCGCTCGAGGCCGACGGGATGACCAAGGTTGCCGCCGGGGCTTCTGCTCCTGCCGCCAAATCGGCAGCGCCGGCATCGGCCGCCTCCGCCACCTCAGAGACTTCGACGGCATCTGACACCGCTCCCACCGCTTCAGCTGCAAGCTCGCGGACTGCCTCAACTGTCACTCCCAAGGCTCCCGGTGCCGCCCGAAGCGCAGTTCCCGATGTCGAGGCTTCTGGCGCGACACCTGCGGATTCCACTGCGTCCGTGGGCGAAACCGCAGGCACGGGTGCACCTGAGAGCTCAGCCTCAGCGGCCAAGCCTGATGGCGACGCACCGGCTCCCGGGTCGAAACCAGCATCCTCGGCACCACGCCCAGGCAACAATCCTTTTGCTCCCTCGCAGGGAATGGGCGCTCGTCCGACCAACATCCCTCGCCCGGGTAACAACCCCTTCGCCAGCGCTCAGGGTATGGGTACACGCCCTAGCCCGGGTAGCATCCCTCGGCCCCAAGCACCGCGACCTGGTCAAGGCGCTGGTGCTGGCGCCCCCGGTCGTCCGGGTGGTCCCGGTCGTCCCGGTGGTGCGGGTGGTCCCGGTCGTCCTGGAGGAGCTGGCCGTCCTGGTGGTTTCAGCGGTGGCGCAGCGCGCCCCGGTGGCTTCGGCGCCCCTGGAGCAGGCGCGCCTGCTGGCACCGGTCGTCCCGGTGCGGGTGGACGTGGCCGTGGTCCTGGAGGAGGAACCGCCGGTGCCTTCGGAAAAGGTGGCGGAAAGAGCAAGTCCCGCAAGTCGAAGGCCGCGAAACGCGCCGAATACGAATTACGCGAGGCCCCGACTCTCGGTGGTGTGAGCGTCCCCAAGGGTGACGGTGGCACGGTTGTGCGCATGCGCCGCGGTGCATCCCTCGCCGACTTTGCCGAAAAGATTGGTGCCAGCCCGGCAAACCTGGTCACGGTACTGTTCCACCTCGGTGAGATGGCTACCGCAACCGAGAGCCTCGATGAGGCGACCTTCGAAATCCTCGGTGACGAGCTCGGTTACAAGATCAACATCGTCAGCCCTGAGGATGAAGATCGCGAACTCCTCGAAGGCTTCGACATCGATCTCGACCAGGAACTCGAAGACGAATCAGAAGATGACCTCGCGGCCCGTCCGCCCGTGGTCACCGTGATGGGTCACGTCGACCACGGTAAGACCCGATTGCTTGACGCCATTCGCAAGACCAACGTGGTCTCGGGTGAAGCGGGCGGTATTACGCAGCACATCGGTGCGTACCAGGTTCACACGATTCACGAGGGAATAGATCGCCCGGTCACCTTCATCGACACCCCAGGACACGAAGCGTTCACCGCGATGCGCGCCCGTGGTGCGCAGGTCACCGACGTTGCCATCCTCGTTGTCGCCGCTGACGATGGCATCATGCCTCAGACGGTTGAGGCGTTGAATCACGCTCAGTCGGCCGGCGTTCCCATTGTTGTCGCTGTCAACAAGATTGATAAGCCGGATGCGAATCCAGCGAAGGTGCGCCAGCAGCTCACCGAATTCAACCTTGTGGCTGAAGAGTACGGCGGAGATGTCATGTTCGTCGATGTATCGGCAGCCACCGGTCAGGGTGTCGCCGAACTTCTCGATGCGGTCTTGCTGACCGCCGATGCCGGCCTCGACCTGCGTGCGAATCCGAACAAGGATGCCCGTGGTGTGGCCATTGAAGCCAAGCTCGACAAGGGTCGTGGTGCGGTCGCTACGGTGCTCATCCAGTCGGGAACACTTCACGTGGGAGACGCCATCGTCGCGGGAACCGCGTACGGTCGTGTGCGTGCCATGACGGATGAAAACGGCAATCCCGTGGATGCGGCGACTCCGTCGCGTCCGGTTCAGGTGCAGGGTCTTTCCAGCGTTCCCCGCGCCGGTGACACCTTCATCGTGACCGAAGAAGACCGAACCGCGCGCCAGATTGCCGAGAAGCGTGAAGCCGCCGAGCGCAACGCTCAGCTGGCCAAGGCCCGCAAGCGCATCAGCCTCGAAGACTTCACCAAGGCACTCGAAGACGGCAAGGTTGAGTCGCTCAACCTCATCATCAAGGGTGACGTTTCTGGTGCGGTTGAGGCGCTCGAAGAGTCGCTCCTCAAGATCGATGTCGATGACAGCGTGCAGCTGCGCATCATCCACCGCGGTGTGGGTGCCGTCACCGAATCTGACGTCAACCTGGCCACCGTCGACAACGCCATCATCATCGGGTTCAACGTTCGCCCCGACACCAAGGCACGCGAGCGTGCTGCGCGCGAGGGTGTCGACATCCGTTTCTACTCGGTTATCTACAACGCACTCGAGGACATCGAGAACTCGCTCAAGGGAATGCTCAAGCCGGAGTTCGAAGAGGTGCAGTCGGGTGTCGCCGAGATTCGCGAGGTCTTCCGGTCGAGCAAGTTCGGCAACATCGCCGGTTGTATTGTGCGCAGCGGAACCATCACGCGAAACTCGAAGGCACGTGTCATTCGCGAGGGTGTCGTCATCGCCGATGGTCTGGCCATCGAGTCGCTGCGTCGCTTCAAGGACGACGCCACTGAAGTTCGCACCGACTTCGAGTGTGGTATCGGTCTGGGCAAGTACAACGACATTCAGATCGGCGATGAAATCGAAACCATCGAGCTTAAAGAGAAACCGCGCGTCTAATGGTCGATCACGCCCGGGCGCGCAAACTCGCTGAGCGCATCAAAGTAATTGTGGCCGAAGCCCTCGAGCGCGGAGTCATCAAAGACTCCCGCTTGGGCTTCGTCACGATCACGGATGTGCGCATGACCGGTGATTTGCAGCACGCGAGCATTTTCTACACGGTGTACGGAAGCGACGAGGAGCGCGACGAGACTGTCGCGGCACTCAAGGACAACACCGGCCGCATCCGTGGCGAGGTGGGTCGAAATCTCACGGTTCGGCTCACGCCGACAATTGAGTTCCATTTGGATGCGCTGCCGGACACAGCCAAGTCGATTGATGATTTGCTGGCCAAAGCCCACGCAGCCGATGCCGAAGTTGAGGCCCTCGCCAAGAAGGCGGCGTATGCCGGGGATGCCGATCCGTACGTCAAGCCTCGGGAGATTGAGCCGGAGCTTGAGATTGAGCCTGAGCTTGAGATCGTCTCGGAGTCCGACGAGGACTGAGTGGTCTCGTTTACTTTTTCGCCCCGGTAAAGAGCGGGTGCTGCAGTCCAATGTCGTCCGCGACTTTCCAGTCGGCACGCACTTTCCGGAACGCGAAAATGTAAATCGCAAGACCTGCGAAAACAACCCCACCGAGGGCTAACCAACTTGTGAAGCCTCCGGTGATGACCAGGAGATTGGTCAGGATGACGCCGGCAAGAACGACGAGTTTGCCGTAAATCGTCTTGAGAGTTCCAAATCGTGCGACGTCGGTAGAAATGAGACCGACCGCAAGGAGAGGCTCGAGTGCATAGGCGCCGACGGTTGCGGCAGCGGGTAGTCCTAGAGCGCTTCCGACACTCAGTCCAGCCCACGCGATGATGGCTCCCAGAATCATGGTGAACTGGAACCACTGTCGAGGCGTCATGGTGAGAAGTTTCCGTGCGTAGTGTGCAATCACGGCAGTGATCGCGACAAGCAGGATGATCACGATGGCGTTGGTGAGGTCGAGTAGTTCCACAAAAAATATGGCACCGATAATGCCGCCGCTTCCCCAGCCGAAGGCGATGCGCACGCCCTCGGCGAGCAGCACGCACACAATCATCGCGACGGGCAAACTCATTGAGGTGAATACCCGTGAATCCGGATTAGACAGCGGGATGACCGGACCACTCAGGTTTCCCAGTGCCGCGATGCCCAGAGTCAAGCCAAGGGTCACGCCTGTGGCGACAATGACCACACCGAGAGTGCGCAACCACCCTTGACGGGAGAGGTCGAATGCCGTGAGCCCGGGGGTGATGTACATGCCACCTGAAATCACAAGCGTGAAGGCGCCGATTTCGATGGGCTGTTGTCCTCCGCGACCACCAGTGACAAGGACCGCGATGGCGTGAATCACCGTCGAGGTTGTGATGGCAATCATGAGTAGCCATGTCTTGGGAAGTGCAACGAGTCGCCGGATGACCATGATGACCAGCCAGCTGACAAAAGACAGGGCCGCCCAGGAATAGACGTCGACCCAGCTGCCAGCCGAGATGAGAATCGCCAGGTAGGCCGGTGTCATGAGACCACCGCTTACCAATCGCGTTCGCTGGTAAATGAATGCGGCGACCACGAGCCCCGCGACGAGGGTCAATCGTGCGAGGTCAAGCTCAGTCATGATTCACCCCAGGGGTGCCGGGGCGATTGTGACGTACCGCGCGCCCATGTTTGCCAGCCCGTGCACGCAGGAGTCGAACCGCCGTGGAGTGGTCATTTTCGAGCAGGAGCACGGCAATTTCGGGGTGCTCCCCGTGCCACCTAGCAAAGAGACGCGTGAGTGATTTTTTCGAGAGTGTCGCGCTAATTGGGAGCCTCGTGATGCGCGGCCGTTCGACTCCGTGCCGAGCGAGTACGCGTCGCGATTGGGCGTAAGCATCACCCGAGAGAACCACGGGTTCATTGTCTGGGGTGGAGGTTAGTGCTGCCACAAAACTCCGTCCGCGCAACGGTCGATCCCACCGATTTGCGATGACCGGGACGAGAGGTACATCATCACCGAGGTATTCCCGAACGCCCCGAATGGCCTCGGCTGCCGACTGCACGTCATTGGCCTTTCCTAAGTCGCAAACGAAAGTGCGCTTGTCGTCGTGATCGAGCCACCACCCGATGCCTGCGTTCGGTTCATGGGTCGCACCGAGCAAGGCTGCTCGCGCGTGCTCGGCCGCAATCCCGGCTTGGGTGGCGATCGCGAGAGCAACGGCGACATTCACCGGATGGTGCTCGGGGATGACGGGCTGGCTCTCGTGCACACGCGCTTCAACGAGCCGAAAGTTTTTTTCCCGGGCAAGTTTGCGCAGGGTTTGCAGAACGCGCAGATCGGTGTCACCGGTAATGACGACCTCGAAGCCGGTCAAGGGCGAGATGATGTTTCTGGTGATCTCGTCGAGGCTGTGACCCTCATCCTCTAAATGGTCCAAGCGCACGGTCGGAATAACCAGGATGTTCGGTCTCACCACCTCGTTGACCACGAAGGTAATCAGTTTCGGGGCTACCGCCATGCACTCGAAAACCACGGCATCACACTTGTCGCGCCCAGCGCGGCGCAGCGCGCCGAGCATCTCCGTGGCTGAAATAGGTCCGATGCGGCGCGTCATCCGCGAGTCGCCATCGTGCCGAATTTCTTCGGCTACGGCACCAGTTATTTTTGCGTAAGTCGTTACTTCGCTGTGGTTTAACACTGCGTGGATGAGGCGAACCGTGCCTGATTTGCCGCGCGAGCCGGTGACCACGATCCTGACTTTTCGTGAGTCGCGGGCGCGCCGCGCCGCCGCCGACGTCGCCCACCAGTCCCCAGCGAGTACGCAGGCGAGAGCCAGCGACACCGCAAAAGGCAACCACTGCACGCGAGCCCCCCTTCTCGAACTTTACATAGACTGCCAGTCCACACCTTTATTTCGGCCAGGTCAACCTAGGGCAGTGCGAGAACCTCGTCGTCGACGAGCACGATGAGCCCATCGCGTAACAGGCTCGCGACGGCGCGATCGCGCTGGGGCGCATCCGACCAGCACTCGTCAATCTCGTCCCGGCTTACCGGATGCGCGGCCTCGCGAAGCACGTTCAACACTGCTCCTCGAGCCTGACGATCGCTCCCTTCGTACCGGGCCTGTTTGGGTACGCCCCGCGCCCCGGTATCGGGGTATCCCGCCGAACGCCAAGCACAGGAGCTCGCGATCGGGCACACCTCGCAGCGTGGTGCTCGTGCTGTGCAGACGAGTGCGCCGAGCTCCATCACCGCTTGGTTGAATCTCGGTGATTGACTCGGTTCGGGCAGGAGGGCTGCCATGTCGGCGAGATCACGCGCGGTGTTGGGGTGGTCTTGATCGCTCTGCCCGTGCTCGTGTCGTGCTATCACCCGACGAATGTTGGTGTCCACCACGGGTTCGTGCGCGCCAAAGACGAACACCGCGATGGCGCGAGCGGTGTACGGGCCGACGCCGGGCAGCGTGAGCAGCGCATCCACTGTTTCGGGCACGTTGCCGTCGAACTTTTCGACGATGGCGACCGCGCAGGCGTGAAGCCACAGCGCACGGCGCGGATAGCCGAGCTTGTCCCACATGCGGACCGCCTCGCCGGGGGAGTCCACAGCGAGATCCGCGGGTGTTGCCCATCGGGCAAGCCACTGAGTGAGCTTGGGTACGACGCGCGCGACCGGGGTCTGCTGCAACATGAATTCGCTGACCAGCGCGCCCCACGGGGTGAATTCGGGTGCGCGCCAGGGCAGGTCACGGCCGTTCTCGTCAAACCACGAGATGACTTGATCCTGCACAGTGTTGAGCCTAGAGCAGGAGCGTTAGCCGGGATAATGAAGACCGTGGCGAACGAGCGAAATGGTGGCAACCCGACGAGCGGGATAGCTCTCGTGGACAAGCCGACGGGTTGGACGAGCCACGACGTCGTCGGTAAGTCGCGCCGATTGTTCAACACCCGAAAGGTCGGGCACGCCGGAACTCTCGATCCGATGGCCACCGGATTGCTCATTCTGGGGGTCAATTCATCGACGCGCCTGCTGACCTTTTTTGTCGGTCTCGACAAAGAGTACGAAGCGACGATTCGCCTCGGTGCGTCGACGACGACTGACGACGCCGAGGGTGAGCTTCTCGGTTACGCTCCTGCCACACAAATCGCGCGCATTACGGATGATGATATTCGGACAGCTCTCGTGAATCTCACCGGAGACATCCTGCAGGTGCCGAGCTCGGTCAGCGCAATCAAGGTCAACGGTGAACGCGCCTATGCGCGGGTGCGCGCGGGAGAGCAGGTCAACCTTGCGGCCAGGCCAGTCACGATATCCGAGTGCGAATTGCGGGATGTGCGCCACGTGTTCGCCGACGGGCATCCGGTCATCGATCTCGATGTGCGGGTGAGCTGTTCGTCCGGCACATACATCCGAGCGATTGCTCGCGACGTGGGATTTGCTCTCGGTACCGGTGGGCACCTCACGGCTTTGCGGCGAACTCGGGTCGGCCCCTTCGACGTCACTGAGGCGAGCCACATGCCCTCGTCTCGCGAAGAGACCACGGAAACTTCCGCGCCACATTTGCTCACTCCAGCTGAGGCCGCCGTGCGCGTTTTTCCGGAACTCGTTTTGAGCGATGAGCAGGCACGAGACCTGATGCACGGCAAGCGCCCGGTGTGTGACCATGCCGATGCGCCTCAATTAGCGGCTCTGGATTCAGCGGGTAGGCTGATTGGGCTAGTGAGTGTGTCAGGCGCCGTCGTAAAGTCTCTCGTGAATTTTCCGACCGACGAGTAATTGATGGCGTGGCCTCCACGAGCTGAAGATGACACCGCCCATGGCGAGCCGATGAATGTGAGTGACAAACATGATTGAGTGGTTCACCTGGGTGCAGATTGCCGTCGCCGTCGCCGGCGGAATCCTGGGTATTGTGCTGGGATTGCTCGGTCGACGACCAAGTGATCTGACCATGGGTTTTACCGGCGTGGTCGCACTCCTTCTGATTGTGCAACTCGGTGTCACGATTGCGTCTCCACTGTTGGGCAACGAGCCCACCGGAAGCATTTTCGAGTTTTATTTGTACCTCATCACTGCTATCTTCATCCCGGTTGGCGCGGGGTTCTGGGGGCTTCTCGAGCGCAGTAGGTGGAGCACGGTCATCCTCGGAATCGCCTGCGTCGCGGTCGCCGTCATGCTGTACCGCATGTCGACTATCTGGTTTATTCAGGGCACAACGGCTTAGGTAAACTTGGGTTTCATGAGCGACGAAACCGAGCCACTCTCCCCGTCGGACAAGCGTCGCCGGGGACTCGGACGCATCCTCATTGCGGTCTACGCGGTTCTTGCACTAGCCGCCCTGGGTCGCTCCGTTTTTCAGATCGCCACCAAATTCGATCAGGCCCCTCTGGCCTATCTACTCTCCGCGCTTGCTGCGGTGGTCTATGTCGTCGTAACGGTTGCGCTTCTCGTGCACAGCCCGCGCTGGTCCGCAGTTGCGTGGGTCGCTCTTGTTTTTGAACTGCTGGGCGTGCTTGTGGTGGGAACGCTGAGTTTGATTGACCCGGCTCTCTTTCCGCATGACACGGTGTGGTCGGTCTACGGCCGAGGCTACCTTTTCATCCCGCTAGTGCTACCGATTCTCGGAATTATCTGGCTTGCGAGAACTAATAGGCGGGTCAATTAGTGCAGTTCTTCAACGCGCTCACCGAAGTGCCCGATGACTTTGGGCCGTCCGCGGTGACCATCGGAAAATTCAACGGTATCCACCTCGGTCACTTGGCCATGATTCGGGAAACCCTCGATGCGGCGTCCCGAATAAACGGAACGTCAGTGGTCGTGACGTTTGATCGCCATCCCTCGTCGCTACTCACGCCGGATCGGGTTCCCACTGATATCACCGGACCACAACGTCGGTTGGAGCTCATTGAGTCAACCGGTGTGGCTGCCACCCTCATTTTGCCGTTCACCCCGGAGCTCGCGCAGCTTTCGCCTGATGAGTTTGTGCGTGCCATTGTGGTTGAGCGACTACATGCCCAAGTGCTCATCGTGGGTAAGGATTTTCGCTTCGGTCATGGAGCGGTGGGAACGGTAGACACGCTACGCGAGCTTGGCGAGAAGTACGATTTCTCGGTGACCGTCGTCGATGATGTGTGCCCAGACGGGCAACGGCGAGTGTCGTCGTCGTGGGTTCGCGAACTGATTGACACCGGTGATGTCGCGGCGGCGAACCAGCTCCTTGGTCGTCGACACGGGATGCGCGGCGAAATCGTGCACGGAGATGCACGCGGGCGCGAACTCGGCTACCCGACGGCAAATCTGTCGCACGAGGCCACCGGGCTCATGCCCAGTGATGGAATGTATGCCGGTTGGCTTGTCGACGAGGATGGCACCCGCTATCCCGTGGCCATTTCCATCGGCACGAACCCTACTTTCGAAGGCGAGCGGAGACGACGGGTCGAAGCGCACGTCATTGATGCAACCCTCGACCTCTACGGTCACGACGTCGTCATTGAATTCGTTGAGTTTTTGCGACCACAGCTCAAATTCGACGGAATCGAGCCGCTGATCGCCCAAATGGATGATGACATCGTTCAGATTCGAAAGATGCTTCAGCTCGGCTGATCGACGCAGCATCCGGCCCTGTGGATTGTTCGCAGCGTCATGACGCACATCCGTCGTATCGTGTCCGCATGACGACGACGCGAGCTCGACTCCTCCCCCTGCGGGCTCGCGTCGTCGTCGCCACGTTACGACGTGGTGCACTAAGGATTCTCGTCGCTGCGGTGGTCGGTGCAGCTGTCGGTGTGGGCCTGAGTTCAGGACTGGTGAGTCCTGTGAGTGGCGGGGCAGGCGAATCCCGGGCCGAAGCAAACGCGTGCTTTGTGGTGAGTATCGATTGCTCGTCGGGGGCGGTGAACGGTGGTGGCGTCGACGTCATTGCAGAAGAGTCGAACCCCGGGCAGTCGGGCAATCCTGGCGAATCCTCCTGGTGGAACGGCGGAATAATCGTGGTTCCACCGCCAAGCCTCAATGACCAGAACATGTCCTTTCAATGCATGTTCCGCAATTGGCAGCTCTGGTTTTGCCCGACCGACGGGTCGAGCACGACGCCCGGTCGTCCCTCCACTCCACCGGTTACCCTCAGCGATATTGCCACTTTCATTCCGATGAATCCGACGCTCTCTTCTGAGCCGAACGGATGGGGCTTGCTCGGGTATCCCGTGAACTTTGTTGGAGGCGCACCAGTGCACACGGTCAGTGGAACACTCTTCGGACAATCGGCAGAAGTGCGTTTTTGGCCGATGACCTACACGTGGAACTTTGGCGATGGGGAGAGTCAGGTCACCAGCGGCGCCGGGGTGAGCTGGTCCTCGCTCGGCGTTGCCCCGTTCAGTCCAACGGCGACGTCCCATGTATATCGAGTCGTCGCGCCGATTCGTGCTTCTGTGACAGTGAGCTATTCGCCCGAATACCGAATTGGGGGCGGAACATGGCGAAGCGTCACCGGGACAGTGACGAAAAGCGTGTCAACGTCACTCATCCTGATCGATGACGGAGACCCCTCCTTGGTCACTCGTGCGTGCGTGAGTGGGCGTCCCGCGCCGGGCTGTTAGCCTCGTAGGGGTAGCAATTCCTCTCTCACAGAAGCTTCACAGGCTGGTCATAGAAAGCGCATAGTGAGACCTCGGATGCTAACCATGGATGAAAGGAAGAATCCATGTCTCAGACTCCCGAAAATTTTGACCCACAGAACCCGCTCGATGGCGGCGATGCTGCTGAGGTAGCCACGCGGGCCACTCGCCGAGTGCGGATGTCCGAACCGAACGCGATGACTCAGTCAACATCCGCCGGCTTCACAGCAGAACCGACATCCTCGACACAGAGTGCATTTGGACCGGCTGTCGATGCCCAAGCGAGCGCCAGTGCATCAGGCGTTACCAACGTCGCTGCGGGACGCAACCTCAAGCCCTTCGTCGTGCCCGTTGCCGCGGCACTCGTGATCGGAGCCCTCCTCGGCGGTGCCGCCGGTGCCGGTGTCGCCATTGTCATGTCCGGCACGACGGCGAACGGTTCTCAGACCAGCACCAATGCGGGTGTTGTCGTGAACAGCACAGAGAACGTCAACGCGATTACGGCAGTCGTTGCCAAAGCACAACCCAGTGTCGTGACGATTTCCGCCACCGGTAACGGCGCCACGGGCACCGGCTCCGGTGTCATTCTCACCGCCGACGGGTACGTCATCACCAACAACCACGTGGCCACGCTAGACGGTGCGACCGCGAATCCCACGATTACGGTGCAAGACAACGTCGGCCGCATCTTCACCGCAAAAGTTGTTGGAACGGATCCGACGGTTGACCTCGCGGTTCTCAAACTCGACGGCGCATCCGGACTCACCCCAATCGAGTGGGCTGATTCAGCCAAGCTCAATGTCGGTGCGACCACCGTCGCGATGGGCGCGCCCCTTGGTCTCGCCGGAACGGTTACCACGGGCATCGTGAGCGCTTTGAACCGGAGCATCCAGATTGCCAGCTCCGCGGTCAATGAGGGAGCTGCGACGGACAACCAGTCGCAGTCCTCGCCCTGGAACCTGTTCAACTTTGATTTCGGTAACGGTACGCAGTCGCAGCAAGCCCAACAGAGCTTCATCTCGGTTCCGGTCATTCAAACGGACGCCGCCATCAACCCGGGTAACTCGGGAGGTGCCTTGCTCGACGTCAACGGCCGACTCATCGGCATCAACGTGGCCATCGCCGGTTCGGGCAATTCCAGCTCCGGTCAGGCGGGAAACATTGGTGTCGGCTTTGCGCTTCCGTCAAACCTCGCCAAGCGCGTATCTGATGAAATCATCGCCTCCGGCAAGGCAACGCATGGCAAGCTCGGTGCATCGGTTGCGGACGAGGCCGCCCAGAAGGGCAGCACCCAGGTCGGCGCGTTGCTCAAAGAGGTCGTCGCCGGATCGGCGGCTGCCAACGCGGGTCTTGCAGCAGGCGACATCATTATCGAGTTCAACGGGACCCCGATTTCGGGCGCGAGCGATTTGACGGCAGCGGTTCGTTCGAATGCTGCCGGATCGAAGGCGACTGTGGTCTATGTACGTGGTGGGAAAACCAACACGGTAGAGGTCACACTCGACGCGCTCTAGGCCTCGTCTTTTCGTAGACTTGACGCATGCGTGCGTCTGGTACCGAGAACGAGCCCACTTCGGGCGGTGGAACATCCACTCTTGATCGTGAACTCGAGGAACTCCTTGCCAACGAGCAAATAGACGAGGGCGATCACGACCGGTTCTCCCACTACGTGCAGAAAGAAAAAATTCTCGAGTCTGCACTGTCGGGAGAGCCGGTCATCGCTTTGTGTGGCAAGGTATGGACCCCAGGGCGGGACCCGCAGAAGTTCCCGATTTGTCCTGAGTGCAAAGAGATCTACGAAAGTCTCGCCGGATGAATCGCAACGCCCCCATCGGCGTATTCGACTCGGGAGTCGGTGGTCTCACGGTGGCGCGGGCCATTCGCGACTCACTGCCGCATGAATCACTTATCTACATCGGTGACACCGCTCATTCTCCCTACGGAACGAAGAGCATTGCGGATGTTCGCGCCTACGCTCTCGATGTGCTCGATGTGTTGGTCGCGCAAGGTGTGAAGATGCTCGTCATCGCATGCAACACCGCCAGCGCCGCCATGTTGCGCGACGCCCGTGAACGTTACGACGTACCCGTGGTCGAGGTGATTCAACCCGCGGTAAGGGCGGCGCTCGCGGCGACGCGAAACAACCGGGTTGGTGTCATTGGAACGACGGCGACGATTAATTCACGGGCTTACGATGACGCCTTCGCCGCGGCTCCCCACCTCGAGCTATTCACCGCAGCAGCGCCACGCTTTGTTGAGTTCGTCGAAGCCGGTCAAACCAGTGGCGAGGATGTGTTGCGCGTTGCGCGCGACTACCTTGCACCTCTGATTTCAGCACAGATTGATACCCTCGTGTTGGGCTGCACGCACTACCCGTTCCTGCGAGGGGCAATCTCGTACGTGATGGGTGATTCTGTGCGATTGGTGTCGAGTGATAATGAAACGGCAAAAGACGTGTACCGCGAACTCGTGACCCGCGGACTCGACCGTATTGAATCGGCTCCGCCGACGTACCGGTACGAGGCCACGGCAACGGACTCCACCGAGTTCATGCGCCTGGCCCGCCTGTTCCTCGGACCACAGGTTGACTCGGTCGATTACACGCCGACCGGCATGATTGACTTGCCACCGCGCTAGTTCAGCGCGCGCACCCTCTCCTCCACAACTCGCCTCACCAAAGGAATCAGCTATGACCGACCTCATCCGTGTCGACGGACGCACGCCCAATGACCTTCGCCCGGTCACCATCGAGCGCGGCTGGAGCGAACAGGCCGAGGGCAGCGCGTTGATTTCGTTCGGCCGCACCAAAGTGTTGTGCACCGCGTCGTTTACCAATGGTGTGCCACGGTGGATGACGGGCTCGGGTAAGGGATGGGTCACCGCCGAGTACGGCATGCTGCCACGCTCAACCAACGACCGCATGGATCGGGAATCGGTCAAGGGCAAAATCGGTGGCCGCACCCACGAAATTTCACGACTCATCGGCCGCTCACTTCGCGCCGTGGTCAACACCAAAGCGCTGGGCGAAAACACCATCGTCATTGACTGCGACGTGCTTCAGGCGGATGGCGGCACCCGCACAGCAGCCATCACCGGAGCCTACGTCGCGCTCGCCGACGCAATCGAGTGGGGTCGCGAGCACAAGTTCATCGCGGTCAAGGCCGAGCCGCTCATTGACTCGGTCTCGGCGATTTCGGTCGGCATCATCGACGGGATCCCCATGCTTGATCTTGAGTACCGTGAGGACTCACGCGCCGAGACCGACATGAACGTGGTTGTCACGGGTCGAGGTCTCTTCATTGAGGTGCAAGGTACTGCTGAGGGCGCACCTTTCGACCGCAACGAACTGGGCTCCCTGCTCGACCTCGCGGTCAGTGGCACCGATCGACTCGCGCAGGTGCAGCGCGACATCCTCGGGCGGTCCTAGGTCGTGACGGCGTTCGTGCTGGCAACGCACAATCAGCACAAAGTCGATGAATTTCGACAGATGCTGAGTGCGCGCATCCCCGGATTTGAGCTTGTTGCCTATGACGGACCCGAGCCGATCGAAGACGGTGACTCGTTCGCCGCGAACGCGCTGATCAAGGCGCGCGCTGCCGCACAGCACACCGGATTGCCGGCGCTGGCCGACGACTCGGGACTTGTGGTGCACGCACTCGACGGCGCTCCGGGAATTTTGTCGGCCCGTTGGGCTGGCGAACCCAAGTCGGATCAGCGAAACCTCGAGCTCGTGCTCGAGCAGATGAGTGCGGTTCCGGCCGCCGAGCGCGCCGCTGCGTTCGTGTGCTGCATCGCGGTGGTCTGGCCCAGTACAGCCTCAGATGCTGGTCGTGAGATGACGGTCGAGGCCAGGTGGTCCGGAACCCTGGCAACGGCGCCCCGCGGCGAGAATGGTTTCGGCTACGACCCGATTTTTGTGCCCGACGGGCTGAGCGTCACAAGTGCCGAAATGTCACCCGCCGAGAAGAATGACCAGAGCCACCGTGCTCGCGCGCTCGAGCTCCTCGCCGATGTTCTTACGCAGTGAAGTCGGTCACTAACCGACTACTCGTGATGTTTGCCGTGATGGTTGGGATCAAACACGTCGCCCGGTAGCGTAGCCTGTTCATCGGTCAGCGGTTGGGCGTCCGAACCGCCGGCTCGCTTGGCTTTGCGGGCTGCCGCGGACGTGCGGAAGTAGTGCCAAAGCGTGGGGATGAGGACGAGTAAGACCACTCCGATGAGCACAAGATCGATGTACTTTTCTACGAATTCAGCCACGCCAGGGATATGCCCCACAAGCCATCCAAATATGGTAAGGCCCACGCCCCAGATGATGGCGCCGATGAGGTTGTAGAGGGAGTAGCGTCGCCACGGCATGTGCCCAACCCCCGCCGCGATTGGAGCGAAGGTACGCACGACGGGAACGAATCGGGCAAAGATGACGGCAAGTCCGCCGTACTTGATGAAGAACGCGTTGGTTCGCTCGACGTTTTTCTTGCTGAACAGACCGCTCTCTTTGCGCTCGAAAATTCGGGGGCCAAAGTGGTGGCCGATGAGGTAGCCGACTTCTCCACCAGCGAATGCGGCGAAGCCGATAACAGCGGCCACCACCCACACGTTGGTTCCGAAAGCGTTGACGCCAGATGCGGTATCTATCGCCAAAATGCCACACAGAATGAGAAGCGTGTCACCCGGGAAGAGGAACCCGATGAGCAGACCGGTCTCGGCGAAAATGATGAGCGCAACCCCAAGGAGAGCGTAAGGGCCAAAAAGCGTGATGAGCTCGTTGGGATCGAGTCCGGGAATGACTCCGGCGAGAACGGAAGCACTGTGCAACGAAGACATCATCTCTACAGGCTACTTGCAGAAACCCCGTCCGGGGTGTGCGTTTACTGAGACGCTTTGCGCTCGCGACGGTCGGCAAGCCAGGTTCGAACGCCGAAGAATAGTGAAGCCACGATGAAGAAACCACCGATGATGTAAGCGGCAACCTTGACTTGTGGGATGGATGCCGCGAAATAACCCACCACGGTGAGCCCGACTCCCCACGCGAGAGCTCCCACGAGATTGCTGGTCAAGAACTTGAAGTAGTCCATTTTGCCGATGCCCGCGATCCAGGGCACGAAAACGCGGCCCCAGGGGATGAAGCGCGCCACCACCACAGACCACCAGCCGTATTTGAGGTAAAACGTCTCGGTGCGCATCACCATCTTTTTCATGCGCGGACCGGTTTTGGCATCGAGATAAGGGCGTCCCAGATGGCGCCCCAAAATGAATCCGAGTTGGTCACCCATGAACGCGGCGATTCCGACGCCGAGCGCAAGAATGAAAATGCTCACTCGCTCGCTCGCTGCAGCGGATACAAGCCCGGCCGCAAAAAGCAGCGAGTCGCCGGTGATGAAAGGGATGAAGACTCCCACGAACAGACCGGTGCCCGCGAAAACCAATCCCCAGACGGCAAGGTAAAACACAATGACACCGACGTGATTGAGAAAGTCGGTGAGTTGCACGTCAAAGGCGGCTGCGATAGTCACGTGCGGAAGGAGGGACTTGAACCCTCACGCTCGAAAGCACAGGAACCTAAATCCTGCGTGTCTGCCAATTTCACCACTCCCGCGTTGTCACTACTTTACCGTCACGCTTTCAGCTTGATTTGCGCGTGATTCGGTTGAGGTGATCGGACCCTGATGAGTGCCCGTTGGAGCGAAAGTTACCCCGAGGTCGAGAAACATTGCTCTCGCGAAATCGAAAGCGCGACATGCTTCGTCAATCAGCAGCTTTCGCTGGCCAGCCATTAGATCTAGGCGATCGAGATGCTCGCGGTACTGCTGCTTGTAACGAACAAGGTCACCTATTTCATCGAAACGGGAAAAATTCAACTGCTCGGGAGTTGCTCCGTAGTGTCGCTCAACAAGTCGCCCAATTGCTTGACCGCCGGACATATCTCCGAGGTAGCGAGTGTAATGGTGTGCGACCAGTCGAACATCTGCTCTGCCTGAAAGTGCGCGCAGGTGTTCGGCGTAGGCGAGGGTTTGTGGCGTTGGAGCCTGCGTGTGAAAATCGTCGACGCCGAGAGCTGTGAGATCATCCGTGAGCGCGCGGAGTCTGTTGAGACGGTCATCCCATAACGGTTGTGTTGTGGGCAGGGGCGCGCCTGAGGATGTTTGTTCTTCGAGTGCCTCATAAACCCACGCGAGATTGATGAGGTAGGCAGTGTAGGCCTCAAGTGTGAGCGAACCGTCCAGCAGGTTTTCGACGAAATCCGAGCTTTCGGCAGCACGGTGTTGGTTTTGCGTTGCTACGCGAAGTTGGTGAGAAATAGATGATTCACTATCCATCTGATTAGGTTAGCCTTACCTAACTAATATTCGCAAATCATGCCAAAAAACCTCCAATCGCTTCGCTAGTCTGTAAGGCACCGGAGCATGAGACGCTTCGGTGAGACGAACGAAATTCGCATGCGAATTTTTTGACCAAGGATGCACGGCATGACTGAGACGAACACTGCGCGCTATTTGCCGCTGGATGGGTTGCGCGGGCTAGCCGCCATTGGGGTGCTGTCTTTCCACGTTGTGGTGAGCCCAACCGACCGGTTCGGTCAGCTCGATTCGCTCTATCTGCTCGTCGATTTCTTTTTCGTGCTCAGTGGGTTCGTCTTGTGGCCGAGCATCCCGCAGGCTCGTGCCGGGCTCGGGCGCGCATCCGGTGTCTTCGTTCTCAAGCGCGTTTTTCGGTTTTGGCCGCTCGTCATCGCGTCGCTGCTTGTGGCACTTTTCGTGCTTCAGCTGGAGCGCGACTGGCTGGTGATGCACGACAACTTCGATCCGCCGTTCGGGTATGTTGCGGGCGTCGGACTCGAGCACAAGATCGGTATCTTCGCCGCGGCCTTCTTGCTCTTGCAGATTCTTGTTCCGCCGGCCATGTTCATTAACGTTCCGCTCTGGTCGCTCTCTGCCGAGTGGTTTGCCAACCTGCTCTATGCGCCGCTGAGTTGGATTAAACACAGCATCGGGCTGTTTGCGCTGGTCGGCGTCGGATACCTCATGCTCGCGTTTGGTTTGATGACCGATCAGGACTGGATCATCGGCAGCGACGGCTTTAGCGGCATCGGACCCATTCGCGGGTGGGAAGCACTGGGTCGCGCGGTCATCGGTTTCGGAATCGGGCTCCTGCTTCGCAAGTACCTCGACAAACTCACCCGCCTGCGTACCTGGTGGATGCTCGTCATTGCGCTCGCCCTGATCGCGACCATGCCCGTCTGGGTCGAGATGAACGGCTTCAATTCGTACCGCTATGCGATCACCCTGTGGGCGGCTCCGGTTTTCGCGTTGTTGATTTTGCAGGTGTCAAAATTCTCCGCGTCGCCGTCATCGTGGTGGGGAAAATTCCTCGCGTTTTTGGGCACCTATTCGTTTGGCATCTACGTGTTTCATCAACCGCTCATGCAGGCGTGGAACACCATCATGGGCACGCCGCGCAGTCCGTCGCTGGCAGCCTGGGCACCCTTCTTTCTGGCGGAGGCGGCAGGCCTGACCTTCGTGTGCATTCTGCTGACCTTCATCTCACGTAACGTCCTTGAGCGGCCCATTCAGCGGTGGGGTAAGCGCGTGATTGCGCGCGCATCAACGCCCAAGCACAAGCGAGCCGTGTAAGGAAAAGCGCGCAGCGTAACGTGCTCCGTCGCCCTTGTGGATAACTGACGACGCGCCCAGCTGTGGGCAACAGAATCGTGAGCATGAAAAATGCTGTGGATTCCGTGGTCGATGCGATGCGCATCCGCCTACTTGCTTCGGATCGTGATGAGGATGCGCGTGCCCTCGCCGCTCACGAGGTGCGCCTTTTCGCCGAAAAGTTTGGGGAGATTGCGCCAACCGACGAAGAGGGCATCGTCTCGGCAGCGCTCGCCGAGCTCACCGGTTTTGGCGCGTTGCAACCGCTACTCGACGATCCAACGATCGAAGAGATCTGGATCAACGCACCCAATCGGGTCTTCATCGCGCGCGCGGGAGTTGCCGAACAACTCAGCCTCGAGCTCTCGGACCATCAGGTGCGGCACCTCGTTGAACGCATGCTGTCATCCACCGGGCGTCGGGTCGATGCGGCGAGTCCGTTCGTTGACGCGTCGCTGCCGGACGGGTCGCGCCTGCACGTGGTGATCCCCGACATCACGAGCCGACATTGGTCGGTCAACATCCGCAAATTTTCGCGCTCACTCACCAGTGTGGCGGCCCTCATTGCGCGAGGCTCCCTGACCGAGCCCATGGCGAACTATCTGCGCGATCGATTGGCTCAGGGCGCGAACATCCTCGTTTCTGGCGCGACTCACGCGGGTAAGACGACACTGCTCAACGCTCTTCTCGCCGAGGTCGGCTCGCACGAGCGCATCGTCACCGTCGAGGAAACATTCGAGCTCAACATCGTCGGGCGCGACGTGGTGGGGATGCAGTGTCGGCAGGCAAACCTTGAAGGCACAGGCGAGGTCACTTTGCGTCGCCTCATCAAGGAGGCTCTGCGCATGCGACCCGATCGACTCGTCGTGGGCGAGGTGCGCGAGGCCGAGAGTCTCGATCTGCTCATCGCATTGAACAGCGGGATGCCCGGCGCGTGCACCATTCACGGAAACTCTGCCCGTGACGCACTCACTAAGTTGTGCACACTACCCCTGCTCGCCGGACGAAACATTGACGCATCGTTCGTGGTACCCACGGTGGCGAGCTGTATCGACGTGGTGGTGCACTGTGAGCGTTCGAGCGATGGACATCGACGCGTCGCCGAAATACTCGAAGTGACCGGTGAGGTTGAGTCGGGGCGTGTGGTCGCACGCCCGGCGGAGGTGATGAGCGCATGAGCGGAGCACCCGTGTTTACCGTCCTCGCGCTTGTTGCCGGTCTCGGCCTCGGTCTCGGGCTCTTCATGCTGCTGATGCGTGCGACGGGTAAGAGCGTCGGTTCGAGCGAGGGGACGAGTTCCGCGCATGGCGTGTCACGGGCAATTCGGCTACGGCCCGGCATGCTTCGACAGATTGCCCTCAGTGCAGGCATTGGGGTTGCCGCAGCACTTGTCACCGTGCTGATTACCGGTGTGATTGGCCTCTCGGTTGCGGTGGGTGGCCTAGGGGCGGGCGTGATGCCCTGGCTGCACATCCGTCGCCAGCGAAAACGTGATGCAGCGAATGCTCGAGCTTTTCCGGATGGAATCGAAACCATCATTTCGCGCGTGAGGTCTGGGCAATCACTTATCGGTTCCCTCGAAGCCGTGAGCGAGCACGCCCCGCCGGCAATCGCCGGTCCAGCTGCCGTCTGTGTTGCCTCGTATCGCATGACCGGCAACGCCGAGGCGTGTCTTGATCAACTCAAATACGACTGGGCGAGCCCAGTCGGAGATCTGCTGGTGGAAACCCTCCGCGTGGCGCATCAGTCGGGCGGTCGGTCATCCCTCGAGGTATTGCGGGAACTCGCGGATCAGGTGCGTCGCGATACCAACACGCGGCGTGATGTGGCGGCGAAACAAAGCTGGGTTCATGTCGCGGCGCGGGTAGGGGTGGCTGCACCGTGGATTGTCTTGCTCATGCTGTCGTTTCGTCCCGAGGCGGTGGTGGCGTACAACTCGCCAGCCGGGCTCGCTGTACTCATTGTGGGCCTCGCGATGAGCGTGTGCGCGTATTGGGCCATGCTCGCGCTCGGTCGCATTTCCCAACCAGAAAGGATGTTCTCCGCATGACACTCGCGGTACTTGGTGCTCTCGGTCTCGCGCTTCTTCTCGCGGCCGGGCTTTTTCTGGTGATCACGCGCACGGCTCCCCGACGTAACTTGAGAACCCGGCTCGCGCCGTGGGTCGCGCAATCCTCACCTCTGGCCATGCGGGATGCTCGGGCTCGCGCTGCTCACACGAGTGATTCGTTGCGCATAACGGCCATCCGTCGTCTCGCGAGCATTGTGGCACGGGCCTGGCAGCCGGGCGAAGCAACCGATGTCACCTTGGCACGCGCGGGTCTTTCGCTCAGCCGGGACGCGTGGTTGGCGCGAATCATCGAATCGGTCATTTTCGGTGCCCTCGGTGGAACAGCCCTTGGTCTGGCGGCTGTGTTGTTCGGGTCAGCTTCGGCCCTGGCGGTTGCCGCTTTCGCATTTCTGGGGGGTGCGGTTGGCGGTTATGCACGCGTGTGGTTGCTCCGTCGGCGAGCCAAAGCCCGGGTTCGTCAGGTTTTGGATGAGCTACCGGTCCTCTGTGAGCTTCTCTCGCTGTGCCTCACCGCAGGTGAGGGCTTCGCCGATGCACTTGAGCGTGTGTCGGCACGAGGCACAGGTCCTCTCGCCCTCGAGTTGCGCGCGAGCATCCGTTCATCGACACTCGGCGTTCCGCTCGCGACCGCGCTCACCGAGCTGGCCCGGCGGTTGGACATTTCCGCACTCACCCGCACCATCGACTCGATCGTTGGCGGTCTCGAACGCGGAACACCACTTGTGGCTGTGCTTCGCACCCAATCCAGCGAGGCGCGAGCCGAGGCGGCCCGACGCCTGCAGGAGCAAGCTTCCTCCCGCGAGGTGGCGATGCTCGTGCCGCTGATCTTCCTCATCTTGCCGGTCACCATCGCGTTCGCGATATTCCCCGGTTTGCTCGTGATTCAGAGCGGGTTCTGATTGAGTGTTAGGAGAAACGGTGAACGAGGAGTCTTCTGTGCGGTAGCAGCGACCACCATCGTTCACCGATGATTCGTGGGATTCCGGCGTTCGCCTCAGCGTACAGCTCAGCGAGGTAGGCTTCGAATGTTTGGTCATGGCATCACACTGGAGCGCCGTGCTCGTGAAGAAGGAATTTATCCATGGCTCAGAAGACAATCGGGAACCCGTTGCCAACGCGAACGTTCACCTCGATTCTCGTGGCACTCCTCGCTTTCCTAGCCGTGGGAATTGACTGTAACGCAGTCTCTGCCACAACAGTTGCTACTGCAACCGGCACAATCACGGGCAAAGTGGTCGATGTGCAGGGGGTTGGACTGGCGGGAGTTCGCGCATCCGCCTTTTGGACAGCGTTTGGTGACACATACTCCGCAATCACAAATGCCCAAGGAAACTTTTCCATTACCGGCGTGCCCCTAAACCACACTTACGACGTCGGGTTCTCACTTTCGGGCTATGCCGGGCGATATTTCGGAGGTAACGGTTCAGGTAATGGGTACACCAACGTCTACACCGTGGTGCTCGACGGGTCGCATACTTCCCGGGCAATCGGCGCCTCAGTCTTAGCGAAAGAGGCCATTATTACTGGGCGGGTGCTCGACACAAATGGAAATCCGATTACGGGAATGCGGGTAGAGGACTTTTACGTAGGCTCAGGCGTGCAACGTGTCGACACGACATATACCGATTCCGCAGGAATGTATCGACTGGGTGGCTTGGTGGCCGGTCGGCATACAACCTGTGCGGGTAACGCGTGCACCATCGGCTACACCAACGGTTCGATTGATGAAACGAGCCCCTATTCGTGGGCATGGTTTGGCAACGTGGGCTCTCAAGAACAGTCCACCTCTTTCGCGGTTGCTGCGGGCAGGACCGCCTCAGGAAAGGACATCGTCCTGCCTAAATCGGCAATGATTTCCGGCACGTTCACAAACAGCCAAAATGGCAACGCACTCGTTCGAATCTGGGCTGAAACCAGCCGGGGAACGTACCTGCCGGCCTGGTACGCGATACTTCCCAACAACGGTGCGTTTAGCTTCAAATACCTGAGGCCAGGAAGCTACAAACTCTCTTTTGTTGGAGGGGCAACGCAGTATTGGAGCGGTGCGAGCACAATAGAAAATGCACAGCTGGTCACCGTGACTGCCGGACAAGCGCGCACGGGTGTCGACGCACTAGATCGCAGTAACTTCTTCAGCTCCGCTCCCGTGCCAGTCGTTTCGGGAACGTGCACAGTGGGCTCGCAACTCGTTGCGAATGCGGGAACCTGGAGTCCGGAGCCATCGAGTGTCGCCTACCGGTGGAAGCGAAACGGTGTCACGATCGTTGGTGAGAAATCGCCCTCGTATACTCTCCAGTCGGCAGATGTTGGCAAGAACATCACCGTCGAGGTACGAGCCAACCGTTCGGGTCATGCGCTAACCATTCGAACGAGCGATCCTACGGTCCGTATCTCTGCAGGCTAACCGTTGCGAAATTCCGGGGCCGATGTGACCCCAAGCTCCTTCGCTGAGTGGTCCATATTTTGCGCGTTCGCGTTCGCGATATTCCTCGGGTTGCTCGTGATTCAGAGCGGGTTCTGATCGCGATGGGTTACTGGGCGAGCAGTGATTCCATGTAACTGATTTGCTCGGTCTGGGATGCGATGATCGCCTTGCCGAGGGCTTGGGCTTCGGCATTGTTGGAATCGACGACCATCTGGGCCATGTGGATTGCACCCTTGTGGTGCGCAATCATGTCCACGAGGTAGAGGTGGTCAAACTCGGCGCCTGAGGCATTCGTGAGGGCAGTCATTTCGGCATCGGTGAGCATGCCACCCATACCCATCTCGTGTCCCATGTCCATCGATGCGTTGGCACTCGTGAGCCAACCCTTCATCTGTTCAATTTCAGGGGCTTGCTCCGACTTGATTTTTGCCGCTAGTGCCTTGACCTCCGGGCTCTGTGCTCGCGTTTCGGCGAGGGTTCCCATGTCGACGGCTTGCTGGTGGTGGGGGATCATCATCTGAGCGAACATGATGTCAGCGCCCGAGAACGAGGACCCATCCGATTGGGAATTCATCATGTCGTCGCCATGCATCATCCCCATGTCATTGTCTGAGTCTGAACCACCGGGGAGTAGTGCGCATCCGGCAAGGGCGAAGCTCGAGAGAGCAAGTGTGCTGCCAAGGGCAACGGATCGAATGAGGGATGTGCGCATATCGTGCCTCGCGTTCGTGCTAGTCGGGTTGTTGACCAGTTCGAGCGACACATGTTGTGCACTCTCTTGTTGGTCACGACCAACCATACGCACGCTTTTTATGAATCGGCTGGGCGAGGTTGGCAGGCCCAGAACAGCTACCGCTGAGGCTAGGCTTGCGTGGAGATCTAATCTGAGAGAAATGGTGCGGAGAGTCCCATGAAGAAGCGCGCTTTTATTTCCCTCGCTGGAGTGTTTGGCCTTGTCGTGGCCGGTATTGCAGTCGGTTCGTCGAGCGCTCAGGCAAGTGGCACAGGTGCGGTTACTACGGACGCCACGGGAATTGCACGGGGAAGCGTGTTGCCCGCCTTTTCGGTCACCGTTGGCTTCACGCCGGAGAACACCATCTCTGGGGCCGCTTTTAACATCTTTGATACCTGGGGAGTAAACCCCAAATATCAGACGAGAGGCGGGGGTGTTCCGCTCGATGCTGCAGGTGTCTGCGGTATCGAGTCGATGTCTGATGGCAACAACGTATCCCTTCCTTTTGATGGTACATACATGTGCCAGTACAAAGCTGACGGTTCCTCGTCATACTCCAACCACATCATTGTGTTTCCGGACGATACCAACGCCGCCATCACCGTAACGCAACCATTGACCGTGCGTTTTGTAGCCGGAGTCTTCACAGCTCCGACCTCCTCAGCAGCAACGACCCCGTGGCGCGTACTTGCGAGCAATGATGACGTGGGTAGCACGGGCGTTACCCAGCTCAACTTCAACCTCATTGACGCGGTAACCACACCTGAGGAGCAATCGATTTCGTGCCCGATTGGGGACCCAATCGAATCGTTACCGCTGACGACCACCGGCATGGATGGAAGCGTGGAATATCGCTTCACCGATGATCCACCCACCGGAGTGATAATCGATCCTGTTACAGGTGTGGTCAGTGGTACTCCCGAAATCCAAATTGAACCGACGACGTGGCTTATTAGCGTCACGAGTTCTACCGGAGAGATTGGTTCGGCGACGATCAAAGTAAACCAACCTGACCCGGAACCGCTACCGGACACTGGTAACGATCAAACATCACTCACCGGATATGCGACCGGCGCTTTGCTCGGCGGCTCTCTCCTTCTCGCCATCGTGGGTGTTGCGCGCCGGCGACGAAGGCACTAGGGCTCTCCTGCAGGGTGATTGCTTGGCGCCTACAGCCCGAGTTCTGCGAGGGTGGGCGGGTTGCACCCAGGGCGTGAACACGTGATGGCTCCGACGCGTGCCGCGAGGGTGAGAATCTCACGCCACGCGTCGGCATCGACATCGACCAAAAGACTGTGTGCGCGACCGCCGAGTGCGTCACGCTGTTGGAGGCCGTAAAGCATGGCGCCGAGGAACGAGTCGCCGGCACCGACCGTGTCGGCCACCTCGATGCGAGGGGCCTCAACAGAAATTTCGTGGCCGTTGGGGGTGAAGAGCGTGGCTCCGGCAGCACCACGAGTCATGATGATGAAGTGCCCGCCATCGTTCGAGAAGGCTCGAGCCGTCTCGTCGGGCGTGCGCTCGGGGTAGAGCCAGGCAAAATCATCGTCTGAGGCTTTGACGATGTGCGCCAGCTGAACTTGCCGCTCAACCCGAACGCGTTCCGCGTCGCGCTCAAAGCCGAGACCAGGACGGATGTTCAAGTCAATGACCACGGTGGACGCGTCACTGGTGTGTAGGTGATCGGCGAGGTTCTCAATCACTCCGGCACCCGGTTCGATGGCGGTGGCCACCGAACCAATCACCAGTGCAGCTGGGGGATCCATCTCCAAACTCATGAAGGCGCCAAGCGTCCAACCCCAGTCGGCGGTGCCTTTGACGTAGAAGCTGTAGTTGGCTTTCCCGTGCGCATCGAGTGAGGCCACCGCGAGTGTCGTCGGGTCGGGTGTGCGCTCCACGAGCGACATGTCGATCTTCTCGGGGCTCAGCCACGCGTGCAGTTGCTCCCCGAACATGTCGGTGCTCATCCGACCAGCGAAGCTCACGTGCGCACCGAGTCGCGCAAGTGCGATCGACACGTTTGCCGGTGCGCCGCCGGGTTTGGCGGTGAAACGCCCATCCGATTGCTGGATGAGGTCAATCAGGGCTTCACCGATGACCACAATACGATCACTCATGGCGTCTCTCCTTGGAGTGGATGTTGGTCTGCGCGATGTGCAGTGTCTGCATGAACGCGCAACCTAGTGGCTACTCGGCGTCGTCTCAATTTCGGTGCGATCGCCAGACCACAGTGTGTGAAACACGCCGGGCATGTCGATGCGCTTGTAGGTGTGGGCGCCGAAGAAGTCGCGCTGACCCTGAACCACAGCGGCGGGAAGGCGCGGTGCGCGCAAGCCGTCGTAGTACGAGAGTGAGGACGCAAAAGCCGGAACCGGGATGCCCGCCAGCGACGCCCCCGCCACGATGCGGCGCCAGGCACCGAGGGAACGAGTAACCGCATCCGTGAAGTAGCCGTCGAGCAGGAGCGAGAGCAGACCAGAGTTTTTGCCGTAGGCCTCGGCAATGCGATTGAGGAACTGGGCGCGAATGATGCATCCTCCTCGCCAGATTTTTGCGACGGCGCCGAGGTTGATGTCCCAGTTGTATTCGGCAGCCCCGGCACGAATGGCGTCGAAGCCTTGCGCGTAGGCGACAATCTTGGAGGCGTACAGGGCAAGGCGAACCTCTTCAACGAAGGCCGCCTTGTCGGGAACGTCGAAGGCGAAGGTTTCTGCTGGCAGGCCGTTTGCCGCGTCACGCTGCGCGCGCTGGCTCGAGAGCGAGCGGGCGAAGACCGCTTCGGCGATGCCCGATACCGGCACGCCGAGGTTGAGCGAGGTCTGCACGGTCCAGACACCTGTTCCCTTAGAGCCGGCCTCGTCGAGAATGACATCGACGAGCGGCTTGCCGGTTGCGGCGTCGATTTGTTTGAGCACCTCGGCCGTGATCTCGATGAGGTACGACTCGAGCTCGCCCGTGTTCCACTGCTCGAAGATTCCGGCGATCTCCGCCGGGCTAAAGCCGCCCACATTGCGCAACAGGTCATACGCTTCAGCGATGAGCTGCATGTCGGCGTATTCGATTCCGTTGTGAATCATCTTCACGAAGTGTCCGGCGCCATCAGTGCCCACGTGGGTCACGCACGGTTCGCCCTCGGCGACTGCGGCAATTGAGGCGAGGATGGGGCCGAGCGTGGCATACGACTCCGCGGTGCCACCGGGCATAATCGACGGGCCCTTGAGGGCACCTTCTTCGCCACCTGAGATGCCAGCACCCACAAAGTGGATGCCCTTGGCACGAACATCCTTCTCGCGTCGAATGGTGTCGGTAAACAGTGCGTTGCCACCGTCGACAATGATGTCGCCCGGCTCGAATCGTTCGGCGAGTTCGGCAATGACGGCGTCGGTACCTGCTCCGGCCTGAACCATGATGATCGCGGTGCGCGGCTTGGCCAGTGACGCCACGAAGTCGTCGATGGTTAAGGCGGCGATGAAGCCGGCCTCGGGGTGCTCGGTGGCGAGCAGCTCAGTTCGGGCGAATGTGCGGTTGTACACCGCGACTTTGTTGCCCTCGCGACTGGCCAAATTGCGGGCGAGGTTTGACCCCATCACCGCGAGTCCGACCACACCGATATTTGCTTCTTGCGCCATAGCTCGTGCCTTCTCGTGACGTCGCGGCCGTCTCGCACGCGACTCCTATATGTTACCGGCGAGAATGAGAGCATGAGACTCTGCCGTGTGGTCGTGATGGGCCCGTCCGGCGTGGGTAAAACCCACATTGGCGCCGCACTCGCTACCGAACTTGGCCTGCGATTCGTCGACGCCGATGATCTGCACAGCGCTGCAGCCATCGAGTGGATGCGCGCGGGCAACGCTCTCAGCGACGACGATCGCGCGCCCTGGTTAGCGCGTGTTGCGCGCGCCCTTGCCGACGCCCCACCTCCCGGTCTCGTTGTGGCATGCTCGGCGCTCAAGCGCGCGTATCGGGACACCCTGTGCGCGGCGGCGCCTGACCTGTTCTTCGTCGAACTCGATGCTCCCGCAGAGGTGATTGCCGCTCGGCTGGAGTGGCGTGATGGGCACTTCATGCCACCCACACAGTTGGCTCATCAGCTCGCCACCCTCGAGCATCTCGAGGCGGAGGAAAACGGTTTTCGTCTCGACGCGACGTGGCCTGATGACGAGCTCGTCGCCGTGGCGAGCGAGTTAGTTCGCGCGATCGATCAGTGACGACCCCTGTGGCAGCTATGTGGCACGCGACCGGATTTCGCACGCGCCCAGCTGTGGCGTAAACTGAGGGACAGAACTTCGGCGAGGGATTGCTCGCACTTCGGAATTGAAGCGCAGCGCATCCGTTATCGACGCGGTGGATTTAGGCCTCGGCCGTTCCTCACGTGATCAAGCGTTCGAGTTGAATGACAAACGAGGCCGTAGCCACACAGCTGGCGGTCTCTCAACATAAGAAAGAGGCCATCATGGCTGAAGTAGATAACAAAGTGGTCGCAGACCTGCGCACCGAATTTGGTAAGGGTTTTGCTCGTCGTCTGCGTGCTGCCGGCAAGATTCCCGCGGTGATTTACGGACACGGACACGAGGTCCGTCACGTTGCGCTTCCGACGCACCAGGTGAGCCTGCTCATCCGTAAGAAGAACGCCGTGCTTGACCTTCAGATCAACGGCAAGAGCGAACTCGTTCTCGTGCGCGACGTGCAGAAAGACCCAGTGCACCAGGTCATCGAGCACATGGACCTTGTCGAGATCATCAAGGGTGAGACGGTACACGTTGAGGTGCCGATTCACGTGGTGGGAACCCAGCAGTCCGGTGCGATTCTTGAGCTCGACGCCAAGTCGGTTCACATCACCGCTGAGGCTACGCACATTCCTGAGTTCCTCGAGGTCGACATTGAAGGCGCCGTTCCCGGATTTAGGGTTACCCTCGGCGACCTGAAGTTCCCGGCCGGTGCCAAGATTGACGCTGACCCCTCCCAGCTCGTCGTGCACGTTCACTCGGCATCTGGCAAGGACTCCGGCGAGAGTGGCGAAGAGCTCGCCGCTGAGCTGGCTGATGAAGCCGCGCACGCAGCCCACAAAGAGGAGCTGCACCACGAACAGCACGATGCGGAAAAGGCAGCCGTTGAGGCTGACGCTGAGCTTTCGGGCGCCGTTGCCGAAGCTGAGAAATTCGAAGCCGCGGAGTAATCCTGTCACCCGACACGTGGTTGGTGATCGGGCTCGGTAATCCCGGGCCCGACTACGCCGCGCATCGGCACAACATCGGTCACATGGTCGTCGATAAGCTCGCCTCCGATCTGGGGGCGAGCTTTCGCACGCATAAGGCCAACGCTTTTGTTGCCGAGGCCCGCGTTGCTCCCGGAGGGTCGAAGCTAATTCTGGCCAAGCTCGGATCGTTCATGAACACCTCGGGCAAGCCCACCGCAGCGCTCGCCAGTTTTTACAAAGTAGATCCGGCACACATCATCGTGGTGCACGACGAACTCGACATCGACTTCGACGACGTGCGCATCAAAGTTGGGGGAGGCCACGCGGGTCACAACGGCTTGCGTGACATCTCGGCCGCACTTGCGTCACCAGATTTTGTTCGCGTTCGAGTGGGCATCGGGCGTCCTCCCGGACGAGGCGATGCGGCCGGATTCGTCCTCCAGCCTTTCACCAAGGCCGAACGCGAGGTGCTGCCATTCGTGCTCGATCGAGGCGCAGACATCGTTCGTGCCATCGCGCAGGATGGGGTCCTTGCGGCCCAGCAGCGCTTTCACGCGCCATAGACTGAGCACATGATTTTTCGAGGGCTCACGCACGCCCTCGAGCAGTCCGAAACCATTCGGGATGCACTCGACGCCTCACGGCACGACGTCGACTTTTCGCTCGCCGAGGGACTGAACGCACCTCTTCTTGCTGCGCTCATGGCGCGCCGCGCATCCGATGGAAAAACGTCGGCCATGCTGGTTGTCACACCTACATCGCGCGAAGCAGAAAGCCTGCGAACAACCCTCGAGGGCGTGATGCCTGAGGTCTCGATTGTCGATTTTCCCGCCTGGGAAACCCTGCCACATGAGCGACTGAGTCCCAGCGCCGAAATCGTTGGTGGGCGGTTTGCTGCTCTGCACGCGATGAACCGATGGGATGCGCACACGCCGCTTTTCGTCATCGCGTCGGTGCGCGCGGCACTTCAACCAATCGCCGCGAACCTGCTCGATGTGCCGACCATTGACCTTGCCGTCGGCGCCCGAGGATTAGACCTGCGCGAGTTGAGCGCGTCGCTGGTTGATCTCGCCTACACGCGCGTGGACATGGTCGCTAGGCGCGGTGAGTTTGCGGTGCGTGGCGGAATCCTCGACGTTTTTTCACCCACGGCAGAGCATCCGTATCGTATTGATTTCTTCGGCGATGAAATCGATTCGCTGCGCTATTTCTCGGTCGCCGACCAGAGGTCGCTCGGTGAACCACTCACGCAGGTCATCCTCGGGCCCAGTCGCGAACTCTTGCTCACGCCGGCCGTTCGCCAACGTGCGGCTGAAATGCAACACGAGTTCCCGAGCCTGTCCGCCATGCTCGCGAAAATCGCCGAGGGAATTCCTGTCGAGGGCATGGAGTCACTCACCCCGGCTCTGGTCGACCGCCTCGTTCCGCTGAGCGATTTTCTCCCCGCGGATGCGGCCATCACAGTGGTGTCGCCGGAGCGGGTCGCAACCCGCGCGGCGCACCTGGCCGAAACGAACTCCGAGTTTCTTGAGGCGGCTTGGAACGCGGCCACCGTTGGTGCACAGGCACCCATCGATTTGGGTGCGGGCGATTTTTTGACGGTGGATGAACTGCGCGCATCCCATCCCGGCGGTTGCTGGTGGAGCCTGTCAGCATTCGACTCAGGTGCGAGTCTGGGTGGCATGTCTGGCGACGACGGCTCGGGAGCAGAAAGCCTCGATGCCCTGCGCGTTCACAGCGCGAGCATCCCATCCTTTGTGGGCAACCTCGACGGTGCGGTGAATCACCTGGCCGCGCGGGTAGCCGACGGTTGGCACGTCATCGTTGCGGCAGCCGGTCACGGTTTGGTTGAGCGGGCGTCACAGGTGTTGACCGAGCATGGTCTCGGCTCGCGCATCCTCGCGTCACTCACGGATCTTCCCGAACAGCTTGAGTCAGGCGTGGTCTACGTGGTTCAGGCCAGCGTGGAGCATGGTTTCGAGTTGCCCGATGTTCAGCTCACGGTGATGAACGAGGCGGAGTTTTACGGTCGTGCGGCCTCACACGATTCGCGCATCTCACACAAGCTTGCCGCTCGGCGTAGCAAGAACGTCGTGGATCCGCTGCAGCTCGAAGCCGGCGACATCGTGGTGCACGAGGTGCACGGAATCGGCAAATTCATCGAACTCGTGCAGCGCGAAGTGTCGACCGGGGGCCGCAATCCGATCAAGAACACACGCGAATATTTGGTGCTTGAGTTTGCACCGAGCAAGCGCGGCTATCCGCCGGACAAGTTGTACGTGCCGACCGATCAGCTCGATCAACTCACCCGTTACGTGGGCGGTGAAACCCCCGCGCTCTCGAAAATGGGCGGCGGGGAGTGGGCCGCCGCCAAAAGCAGAGCGCGCCGAGCTGTTCGCGACATCGCCGTGGAACTCGTCAAGCTGTATTCGGCGCGCCAAGCGAGCAAGGGATACGCCTTCTCGCCAGACACGCCCTGGCAGCGTGAGCTCGAAGAAGCATTCCCCTACGTCGAAACGCCCGACCAGCTGACCACCATTGACGAGGTCAAAGCTGACATGGAACGCTCCATTCCGATGGATCGGCTTGTTTCGGGAGATGTGGGTTTTGGAAAAACCGAGATTGCCATCCGTGCCGCATTCAAAGCCGTTCAAGACGGCAAGCAGGTCGCCATCCTGGTACCCACCACGCTGCTCGTGCGTCAGCACGGTGAGACATTCGCCGAACGATTCGCGGGTTTTCCGGTGCACCTGCGCACGCTGAGCCGATTCAATTCGGAGAAGGAATCGAAAGAAACGATTGCTGGCTTAGCCGACGGAACGGTGGATGTCGTCATCGGCACCCATCGCTTGCTCTCATCCGGAATCTCTTTCAAAGACCTCGGCCTCGTCATCATCGATGAGGAGCAGCGCTTTGGCGTCGAGCACAAGGATGCCCTCAAGAAGCTCAAAACGAACGTCGACATTTTGGCGATGAGTGCAACCCCCATTCCGCGCACCCTTGAGATGGCGGTCACCGGCATCCGGGAGATGTCCACGCTGGCGACCGCGCCCGAGGATCGGCATCCCATTCTCACCTTTGTTGGCCCCTACCTCGACAAGCAGGTGGCGGCCGCGATTCACCGGGAACTGTTGCGCGAGGGCCAGGTGTTCTTCGTACACAACCGGGTCTCGAGCATCAACCGGGTTGCCGCTCAGCTGGCCGAGCTCGTGCCGGAGGCGCGCATCGCCGTGGCCCACGGGCAGATGGGTGAAGCCCAGCTCGAGCAAGTCATCGTCGACTTCTGGGAGCGCAAGTTCGACGTGCTCGTCTCGACCACCATCATCGAGACTGGCATCGACATTTCGAACGCCAACACATTGATCATCGACCGCGCGGATAAGTATGGTCTCAGTCAGCTTCACCAGTTGCGTGGACGCGTTGGTCGCGGACGCGAACGTGCCTACGCGTATCTGTTGTATGACCCCGAGATACCCCTGAGCGAGACGGCGCACGATCGACTTGCCGCGCTCGCCGCCAATAACGAACTGGGTTCGGGCATTCAGATAGCGCTCAAGGACCTTGAAATTCGCGGCGCCGGAAACCTGCTCGGTGGCGAGCAGTCCGGTCACATTGCGGGTGTCGGCTTTGATCTGTACCTGCGCATGATCGGTGAGGCCGTGTCGGCATTCCGCGGCGACGTAGCCGAGGGGCAAACGGAGCTTCGGCTCGAAATTCCGGTGGATGCGCGTATCCCGGACGACTTCGTGGACAGCGAACGGTTGCGACTCGAGGCGTATCAAAAGCTTTCCGTGGCGAGCTCACCGACATCCACTGACGATCAAATCGGTTTGGTGCGCGACGAGCTCGTCGATCGATATGGCGCTCTGCCTCCCCAGGTGGAGACGCTGCTCGCGGTGTCGCGCTTGAGACGACGCGCCTATCTCGCAGGCCTCAGTGAAGTCGTCGCGATGGGGCCCAACTTGCGTCTGACTCCCCTCGATTTGCCCGAGTCAAAGCAGGTGCGTCTGACGCGCATGTTCCCGGGCGCCAAGTATGTGGCGAGTGCTCGCGTAGTCACGGTTCCGCTGCCCACTGACGCAAGCGACCTAGTCGGTTGGGTCGAGTCCCTGTTCGACGGCTTCCTGCCCACCGGCGATCGTGTTGAGGCGACTTCGCCACGCGACAAAGCAGCCACCGATCACGATGCTGATGGCTGAGCCGGTCAGCACCGCCAGAACCCCCTGATCGCGTAAGTCAGGCGCATCCGCAAAAGCGAGTTCGTTCATCAGCAGCGACACGGTGAAACCGATTCCACCAACGACGGCCACCGTGATGAGGTCCATGCCGCGCACCGCGCTCGCCGAACGATTGCGCATGAGTGCATTACCGAGCCAGCCCGCGAGTGAGATGCCAATGAGTTTTCCGACCGGTAGTGCGATGACGATGGCCCAAAAGACCGAACTCATCGCCCAAAGCGGGGTGTGTGGAATCACCACCAACGCCGAGACGAACGCAAAAAGTGGCAAAATCACCGCGTTGTTGAGCGGCAGGATGTTGTGCACCGTCTTTTCGGCCAGGTCGCGCTGAAGCACCAAGCCGAGCGCGACCCCCGCGATGGTGGCGTGCACACCGGAGTACCAGACCAACGCCCACGTGATGAGCGCAAAAAATATCAGCAGCATGAGTCGCAGACCGCGCACGCGATTGGGCCGGGTGGACATCCAAAAGGCGAGAAGTGAAACTCCCGCACCAGCTAGGGCGAAGCCGTTGACATTGTGGGCGAAAAATACCGCGATGATGACGATGGCGATGAGGTCATCAAGCACAGCGAGTGCGAGCAGAAAGACGCGGATGCGCTTCGGCAGATTACGCCCCACCAGGGCAATCAACCCGAGGGCGAACGCGATATCCGTTGCCGTGGGTATCGGCCATCCGGATGTGTGGTCGCTGTGGTAGTCACTGCCCACGATCGCGAGAAAGATGGCGGCGGGAACTATCACACCGCCGAGGGCGGCAATGGCCGGCACGGCTGCTTTGCGCGGTGAGTTGAGTTCCCCGCGCGTGAATTCGTGCTTGAGGTCAACCGACACAATGAAGAAGAACACGGCGAGTAGCCCGTCCGTAATCCAGTGCTTTGCGCTCAGCTCGACAAAAGTGTTGGGTAGGGCGATGTGTGTGTCAAAAAAACTGGCCACAGACGCACCCGCGACAGAATTGGCCACAATCAACCCCAGCGTCGCGGCAATCGCCAAGGCGACCGCGGCAAACCGGTCACTGCGCAAAATCTGCATGCACCTAACCTACGCGCTCGCGTAAGTCAGCTGCTGATGTAAATCCAGAGTGATTACTTGCCGACGATTGTGTACCACGTCTGTCTCATGTACCGTGAATGTACCGAGACTTGGGGGAAAGATGTTTCGTTTCATTGGTTCACTAGTTGTCAGTGTGTTGTTTTTTGCCGGCTTGACAGTCACAGGGACAGCGTCTTATGCATCGGATGCTTTCGTTGGTCCGCGACGTGAAATTTCACCCGCAGCTCTCTCCCAATTCTCCTCGGCTCCGAAACCAGTAATCCTAGGCACCGCAAACGTTGGCAACACGTTAGAGGTGCAAGTGGGCAACTGGGTGCCTGCCTTCGAGGAGATGACCTACGACTGGAAAGTTGGAGGCGTATCTAAGGGATCGTCCTCGACGTACCTGATTGGTGCATCTGACCGAGGGGTATCAATTACTGTTTCGGTGACGGCAAAGCGAGCCGGGTACCAAAATAAAACACAAACCTCAAGCCCCGTGACTGCGACCGGTCTCATCAGCGCGGGTGGGGACGTCACCATTGTGTCGAGCGTGTACCAGGGTGACAAGGTAACGGCCGTGGTTCCCACATTTACGCCGACGCCATCTCAGGTGAGTTACCAGTGGTACCGAGGGTCATCGGCCATTCCAGGTGCAAATGCTTCCTCATATACGGCTTCTGCCAGCGATCTGAATAAGAATCTCTCGGTTCAAGTCACTGCGAAGCTGGCTTCGTACGACGATAAAACGCTCACGTCAAACCAGAGCAACCCCGTAATTCTTCACGATTTTGAAGTGACTGATGGTGTCACAATCGCGACGGAATTGTTTGTCGGTGATTCAGTGACTGCTGTGTTGCCCTCGATATCCCCGAGTGCCACGCTCGCCTATCAGTGGTATCGCGATGGGATAAAAATTACGAACGCGACAGCGAGGTCTTACACTGTGGCGACTGCTGACGCCGCTCACGCACTTACTGTCAAGGTCACCTTGACGAAAACAAACTATGCCAAATTGGAAATGACTTCCAATAGCTCGTCCACGGTTCTCTTGCACGCATTCGAAGTAGCGGGTGACGTAACCATTCCGACGGTGATTCACCAAGGCGATTCGGTGACGGCGAGCCTTCCCAACTTCAATCCAGTTCCCTCGTCAACGTCTTATCAGTGGTATCGCGATGGCTCACCAATCGGTGGGGCCACCTCTGTGACCTACGTCGCAAAACCAGCTGATGTGGGGGCTGGACTTTCCGTTAAGGTCACGGTAGCCAAAGCGACGTACGAGAACACTGTGCTTGAATCCAATGCCTCGGATCCAGTTGCGCTCTATTCGTTTTCAACAACCTTTGCGCCTCAACTGTCGTCAACGTCGCCTGCTGTCGGAGATGTTCTTTCGTCAACAACCTCTCTCTGGACCCCTAGGGCCACATTCTCCTATCAGTGGTTCCAGGACTCATCGCCAATTTCTGGTGCAACGAAAGCCACTTACACCGTTGTCGCCGCAGATTTGGGTCACACACTCTCGCTCAAGCTAACTGGAAGCAAAATCAATTACGAATCAGTGATTTTTCAAACGGATTCCACCGAGGAAGTCGTCAGAGGCACGCTGAGCGCACGCTCAAATCCCACCATCTCCGGCTCAACCGTGACCGGCAGCACGCTTTCCGCAAACGCAGGAACGTGGACACCATCTTCAACTCAGTTGAAATATCAATGGAAACGAAATGGCGCAAACATTGGATCGGCTACGCAGCAAACATATCTGCTGGGTGCAAATGACGTTGGCGCAAGGATTTCGGTTGCTGTCACAGGGACTCTTGCCGGATATTCACCTCTCACCCTGACCAGTTCACAAACAACTTCAATTAGCGGCGTATTTGGTGGAACTCCAGTTGGATCAATTTCGGGCAACCTAGAAAATGAATCGACACTCCGTGCGGTCGTTTCAGGTCTCTCTCCTGCTCCGACTGGCGGGTCGTATCAGTGGTATCGCGATGGCTCTCCAATTTCCGGAGCTAGGGCGTCGACCTACCGTCTCACGCCAGCCGATGCGAGCCATGACATCACGTTTACCGGCACCGTTACCCGTTCAGGCTACGCGGGTAAATCCGTTTCGAGTTCTGCAGTTCGATGGACGGTTCAGCAGTACACCGTGACTTATAGTGCCTGGGACTTATATAACATGTGCGTAAATGCGGGTGGCAGTTTCGAGCCCTGTGATTATTCCAATGGCAAGTTTTGGGGTTATTCGGACGGTAGCGGGGATACAGTCATGGGCTTCCTTCCAACGCTTCCGAAGACTCCAACTCAGTGGTACCTCGTCTTTGCAGACACGGAGGGGAATCCGGGGTACCCGTGGGTTGTCATTTCCACAAACAGTAATTCTCAATCCGACCAAGGGAATATGACTTTTTATCCCACTTGGACTTCGTCGTCCTACGGAACCGGGTGGAAGTATTTGCATGATGGAAGGCAGCTTCTCATTGGGTTGGGTTCAGATTACTACTGCAGTGTTTACATCGGGAGTATGACCATTACCTACTACGCATAATTCTGATCAATTACGCGCGCGCGTGCTTCTCGAGGAACTCGTAAATCTCGATCTGGTCCACACCGGGGAACGTGCCGGTGGGGAGTGGGGCTAGCACGTAGGGGTTGAGTCGCGCACTCGGCCACGCCTTGCCCGACCACTTGTCACGCGCCTGCGCGTCGGGGGTTCGACAGCACTCCGGATCGGGACACGTGGATGTGGCGCGAGCACTCGTGTCGCGGCCGCGGAACCACTGGGCTTGCTCGAACGGCACACCAATCGAGATCGAGAACTCACCCTGCTCGCCCTGACCCGTTTGGGTGGTGTCCCAGTAGGTGCCTCCCGGAGTATCCGTGTATTGGTAGAACTCGGTCGTGCGGTTTTGTCGTTCGAAGGCAACGCGCGCCGGCCACTTGCGGCAGATTGATTGACCCTCAATCGAGCCGAACTGATCGGCGGGAATGGCGAGCCCGTCGTTCTCGTATCCGCGAAAGAGCCCACCGTCGCTGTTGACCCGCAAAAAGTGGCAGGTCAAATCGAGGTGAGTGGTGGCGAGGTTGGTAAACCGTAGCGCAGCCGCCTCGTGCGTCACGCCGAACGCATCGCGAAAGTCCTCGATGGCGATGTTGCGATCACGCTTGGCCTCACGCAGAAACGCGACGGATGCCGTAATCGGCATCAGGCACGATGCCGCAAAGTAGTTGATTTCGAGGCGCTGACGCAAAAAGTCTGCGTAGTTCTCTGGTCGTTTGTGGTCGAGCAGGCGGTGGGCAACCGCTTGAAGGGCCATCGCGCGCAATCCGTGACCGCCGGGAATCGACGCCGGTGGAATGTAGATGCGCTTGTTTTCGAGGTCGGTCACACTTCGCGCTGATGGTGGCAGGTCGTTGACGTAGATCAGTTGAAAACCGATGAGTTCCACCATGTCGGCGACGGTCTTGTGCATGAGGGCGCCGGCGGTGTGCCCAGCGCGTTTGACCAAGTCTTCGGCGAGCTCATCCAATTCGGGCATGTAGTTTCCGGCAGCGCGCTGCTCCTTTTGAAGGGCCGTATTGGCTCGCCTCGCCTCCTCGGGGGTCGCGATCGCTTCGCGCGCGCGTCGTTCAATGTCGCGATGCAGCCCGACGATGCTCTCAAGGGCTTCGGTCGGCATCGTCTTGGTGGAGCGGACCACCGGCAATTTCAAGTCGCGGTAGATCGTGCCGCGTTGGAGGCGATCAAGTTCTACCTCGAGTTCCGCGCGTCGGTCTGGTGCTTCCTGACTGAGGAGATCAGGAACGCTCGTGCCCAGGGCGTTTGCCAGAGCAGTGAGGAGCGACAGCTTGGGCTCGCGTCGTCCATTTTCAATCTGTGACAACTGGCTTGGCACGACCCCAACCTGCGCGCTGAGCTGATCAAGGGTCAATCCCGCTTGAGCGCGAAAATGGCGAATGCGTTTACCGAGAATCAACAAATCAGACGTCATTTTTTTACTATAGGTGAAATATCGCAATTCTTTACACCAAATCGAGTGGGATGTGCCTGCTTATCTCGGACAGAATCAAAGAAGAGCCAAATTTTTCGTGAGTACGCTTTCGGAACCGACATCCTCTCGCTTTTTTTATTCCGCGACGAGTTTGGGCTCATGAGACAAAGGAGTACCCGTGTCCAGCATCACGGCAACACCCAGCACCAAGCCGCGCCAGGTCAGCGTCCTCTCCGACCTGCAGGCGCCCGACTTCGTCTCCAACAAGGCCTTGCTCTCCTGGATTCAGAGCATCGTTGACCTCACCCAGCCGGAATTCATCCACTGGTGTGACGGCTCTCAAGAAGAGTGGTACCTGATCACCCGCAAGCTCATCAACAAGGGTGTGCTCATTCCGCTCGATCCCGAGCTCCGCCCAGACAGCTTCTTGGTTCGTTCCGATCCCGATGATGTTGCCCGCGTAGAAGACCGCACCTTCATTTGCTCCGCCAAAAAAGAGGACGCCGGTCCGACTAATAACTGGCGTGACCCGGTCGCCATGATGGACGAGTTGCGTGACCTGTTCCGCGGTTCCATGCGTGGGCGCACGATGTACGTCGTGCCGTTCTCGATGGGTCCGCTCGGTGGTCCGATTTCGCAGGTCGGCGTGCAGCTAACCGATTCGCCCTACGCAGTTCTCAACATGCGCACGATGACCCGCATGGGCTTTGATGCGCTCAAGCAAATCGGTGAAAACGACCCGTGGGTTCCAGCCGTCCACTCGGTGGGATTCCCACTCGCGGACGACAACGGTGAGCGCGTGCTCGATGTGGTGTGGCCGAGCAACCCGGTCAAATACATCACGCACTTTCCCGAAACCCGTGAAATCTGGTCGTTTGGTTCCGGCTACGGCGGAAACGCGCTCTTGTCAAAGAAGTGCTTCTCGCTACGCATCGGCTCCTACATGGGACTGCAAGAGGGCTGGCTTGCCGAGCACATGCTCATCCTCAAGCTCACGTCCCCCGAGGGTCGCGCGTACCACGTGGCTGCCGCATTCCCCTCGGCTTGTGGCAAGACAAACCTCGCTATGCTCCAGCCGACCATTCCCGGCTGGAAGGCCGAGACGATTGGTGATGACATCGCGTGGTTGCGCCCCGGACCCGACGGACGCCTGTACGCCATCAACCCCGAGGCCGGCTTCTTTGGTGTCGCACCCGGAACGGGCGAGGCGACGAACCCGGTTGCCATGAACACCGTATGGGGAAACACAATCTTCACGAACGTCGCGCTCACGGACGAGGGTGACGTGTGGTGGGAGGGGATGACCCGCGAGGTTCCCAAGCACCTCATCGACTGGCGCGGCCAGGAGTGGACGCCGGAGGAAGGCACGTTGGCTGCGCATCCAAATTCGCGTTTCACGGTCCCGATTCAGCAGTGCCCGACGCTCTCTGAGGAGTGGTACAAGAACGACGGTGTGCCGATCGACGCCATCATCTTCGGCGGTCGTCGCGCGACCAACATTCCGCTGGTTGCCGAGGCGTACAACTGGCAGCACGGTGTGTTTATCGGCGCAACGATGTCGAGCGAGCAGACGGCTGCTGCCGAAGGTACCGTGGGGCAACTGCGCCGCGACCCGTTCGCGATGCTCCCCTTCTGTGGTTACAACATGGCTGACTACTGGGGCCACTGGCTGAACATGGGGGAGAAGCTGGGTGACAAGGCGCCAAAAATTTTCCAGGTCAACTGGTTCCGTCGTGAGAACGGAAAGTTCTTGTGGCCCGGTTTTGGTGACAACTCGCGCGTACTCGACTGGATTTGTCGTCGGGTTGACGGTTTGGTCGAGGCGACTGATGTCGCGGTTGGACGAATCCCTGCTGCGGGAACTTTGAACCTCGAGGGGCTCGATGTGAGCGATCACGACATGGAGAAGCTCTTCGAAATTGATTCGCAGATGTGGCTCGATGAAGTGAATCTCACCGACTCCTTCTTTGCTGAGTTCGGCGATCGACTGCCGAAACAGCTCACAACAGAATTGGCGGGCTTGAAGAAGCGTCTCAGTTAGACGCACTACAGTCGCCACCAGGCGCGGTGCTGGCAGACCGTCTCACTGCCAGCACCGTTTACCAAACGGGGCATCCGACACCGTCTCAGTCGGATGCCCCGCTTTCTTTCGCTGGTTGAGTACCACACCCCCGCTGGTTGAGTAGGCGCATCGCGCCGTATCGAAACCCTCGTTGGTTGAGTAGGCGCATCGCGCCGTATCGAAACCCTCGCTCGTTGAGTAGGCGTGCGACGCTCTATTTTTGTGGACAAGTCCGTGGTGCTTTTTCCGACCAGTACCATTCCCCTGTGCGTGTGGGCGTCTACGTTGATGGATTTAATCTCTATTACGGTGCGAGGGGTTTGTGTGGAAGGTCAACCCCAGGTTGGCGATGGCTGGATATTCGAAGCATGGTCACCACTCTCATCGAAAATCATTCGCGATGGCATGACGCTGAAATACACATTGTGACCTACTGCACGGCACGCATCCGTGCCACACAATCGACCCAGGCCAGTCAGCACGAGCAAGATGTGTATTTACGCGCACTTGCCCACTCTGGGAGTGTCACCGAGTTTAGTTATGGCAATTACGTTAGCCGGTTGGCTACCGCACCTCTCGCTACCACGGACCGCCGCGGTAAACCTCAGCTTGTGCAACCTCAGTGGCCCGTGATGATAAAAAATCCCACAACAAATGAGGACCAACGCGACGCAATTTTTATCGCGTCAATTGCTCGGCGCGAAGAAAAGGGCAGTGATGTCAATGTCGCTTCTCACCTCCTCATCGATGTTCTGACACAGAGAGTGGACGCGGCTGTTGTCATCAGCAACGATTCCGATCTTGAGTTCCCCATCCGCTTTGTTCGGGAGGTGGTGCCCTTAGGTTTAATCAACCCAACGATGAATCGACTGGCGGGAAAGCTCATGCACTCGAGCGAAACTAGCCAACATGCGCATTGGCACTATCAACTTAACAAAGCTGACCTTCTGAACCATCAACTCGCAGAGCATGTTTCCTCAACGATTCGAAAACCAGCGCCATGGTAATGGGCATCCTGCTAAACTGACGTCACACCACCCGGCGCCTCTGGCGCCGGGATTTTTTTGGTGAGTCTCTGGACATCATTGAGTGAGAGTCTCGAGAAGATGTCCTTCGTGTCCTCTGCGTGACACGATGAGAGTATGAGCGAAACGTCGGCGACAAATACTTCGTCCAGAAGTGCACCCAATCCCCAACTCGACAAACTCATCGCCGTCATGGCGCAACTCCGCGCTCCCGGTGGCTGCCCGTGGGATGCCGAGCAAACGCACGAGTCACTCATCCGCTACCTGCTCGAGGAGACATACGAACTCATCGACGCGATCGAGTCGGGCGACCGCGACGACATGATTGAGGAGCTCGGCGACGTTCTCTACCAGGTGCTTTTTCACGCGGACATCGCCGCCCACACTCCCGAGGAGAACTTCACCCTCGAGGATGTCGCCGCGCACATGACCGCGAAGATGGTCGGGCGCCATCCGCACGTCTTTGGCGATGCGCAAGCCGACGATGCCGATGCGGTTATGGCCGTGTGGGATGACCTGAAGAAAGCGGAGAAGCCGGGTCGAACATCCACGCTTGATGGGGTTCCGCAGGCGATGCCTGCCCTTCTCCTGGCCGACAAGCTTCTTGGCAAGGCCGACAAGCTCGGGCTCGTCGCGATGGATGGGCCGCCCCCGTTCCCGTTCGAGACGGAGGATGACCTGGGCGCGCTGCTTCTGACCCTCGTTGCCTCTGCAAAAAATCAGGGCATGGATGCAGAGCGCGCCCTGCGCACAGCACTCCGGGGACTACAAGACGACATTCGCGACGCCGAACTCGCCGGTTGAGCGTGCCCCACGCCGGTTGAGCGTGTCGAAACCCAGCTTCCGCCGGTTGAGCGTGTCGAAACCCCGCCCTTCATAGACCAGTAAATTTGAGGCATGGCACGTGATGTGAATCCTCCCCGCGGTATGCGCGATTTTTTGCCCGCCGACAAGCAGCGGCGCGAACGCGCACTCGCCATCATTCGCGAGGTGTTCCGAGCGCACGGTTTTGATGAGATCGAAACTCCTGTTGTCGAAGACTTCGACCGGCTTCACTCGGGTCTCGGCGGTGACAACGAGAAGCTCGGGTTCTCTGTGCTCAAGCGTGGACTCACCCACGAGGATCTGAGCGCGGCAGCCGCTCACGGCGACGTTCACGGCCTCGCCGACTTGGGCCTGCGATTTGACCTCACCGTGCCTCTTGCGCGCTTCTACGCAACGCACCGTGCTGAGTTGCCGGCGACGTTCCGCGCGATTCAAATCGCGCCGGTCTGGCGGGCGGAACGACCGCAAAAAGGACGTTACCGCCAGTTCGTTCAGTGCGATATCGACATCATTGGGGATGACACCCAGCGCGCTGAAGTCGAATTGATCACGGCCACGGCGAGTGCGCTTGATGCCCTCGGCCTCACTGAGTGCACCATTCGGGTCAACGACCGCCGACTGTTGCACGGTCTGCTTCACTACTGCGGTTTTTCTCACGACCGCATGCCGCAGGTTCTCATCTCCATCGACAAACTCGACAAGATTGGCGTGGATGGCGTCATCGCCGAGCTGAGCGAAGAGGGGCCGGATGCGGCTGCCGTTCTCGGGGGACTGCTCGAGCGAATTGCCCCACACCTCGAACGGGGTGGTGTTCCGATGACTACGACGGACATCCTCTCCGTGCTCCCCGAAGGCGTCGACCCGGATGCCGTTGCCGCCATGGAGACCCTCGCCCAAGCGCTCACCGACCTGCCCGACGGTGTTTCTGTCGCGTTCGACCCCACCCTGGTGCGAGGAATGGGTTACTACACCGGCACCATCTACGAAATCTCCCACCCCGGTTCAGGAAGTTCGGTGGGCGGTGGCGGCCGCTACGACGGCATGATCGGGCGTTTCCTTGGGCAGGACGTTCCCGCCGCCGGATTCTCGATCGGATTCGAACGCGTGGTCGACCTCATCAGTGTGGCGAATGAGGCTGATCCGGATGCGGTGATTCTCGTGCACGACATGCTTGCCGGTGAACTGACGCTGGAGCGCCTCATGTCGCTCAAGAACGAGCTCGTTGCCAGCGGCAAGCGCGTGCGCTTGGAACGTCGCACGAAGAACCTCAATCCGGTGCTCGAGCGAGCCGCCGAGGCCGGCTACAGCCAGTTTGCGTTTGTGACGGCCGAAACACACAACGTCGGTGACCTGAGCTTCAAGCAACTCGGTTAACCAGGCTAAACGACAGGTGTCGGTCACCACAGAGGTGACCGACACCATTTGTCTGTCGGGAGACTCTCGTGTTTAGACTCCTGAATTGCGACGACGCCGCAACGCCACGATGAGCAATAACGCGCCAAGAACGGTGATTGCAGCGAAGCCGACTGCGACGGTGGTCACAGATTCCAATCCCGTGCGTGGAAGGCTCGACCCGGCCGACGAGTCACCTCCGGATGATTCTCCGCCTGAGCCGCTGTCCGAGGCGGTCACAATGCTGATGGGAATTCCGTGGACATCAGCGGCTGAGTAGTTACCGTCATAGATCGTGAGGTTTGGGCTCATGCAGCCACCCCACAAGAGGTAGTCGCCATCCGGTGCATCGGCCGGAATCGTTGTGTTCACGACAATGTTTCCGGTGTGGGTTGACGGCGTGAATGACCCGACGCCAGCGGTGTCGAAGGTGGATTGCCAGGCGTACTGCGTTTTAGGCGCGGTCGGAGTACCTGGAAACGCAAGCCACGCGTCGGAGCCCACTGCCTGGTCATACAGCATGGCCTCAATCGAGAATCCAGGATCGGTGTTGCTGGAAGTGTCCGTGGGGTGGGCAAAAGTGTTGGCTGAGCCACAGATATCGAGTACGCCACTGTCGCCAGGGATAACCGTCAGCGTGAGGGCATCACCCGGCGCGTAAGTGCTCTTATCAGAGGTGAATGTGGTTGGCGTAGCTGTCGCAAATGCTGGGCTTGCGGCTAGTGGCGCGAAAACGAGGCCAGGGATGGCTACGGCTAACGTGACAGCGAGTGACATTCGACGCGGCTTCATAAAAGCAAACCTTTCAGTAAAACGATGAACTTATCCTTGTTAAGCAATATATTCCCGAAGTGTCACGAAAGCCAAGGGTCACGAAAGCGGTCGTCGCGACCGCCACACCGAAGACCAATAAACTTGAGGCGGATGCGCCTCGCGCTGCGAGGACTTGAGACGACGCATCCGTAGACACCAACTCTGAGGAGATAACTTCGTGGCTCTCATTGAAAACATTCACGCGCGTGAAATTCTTGACTCTCGCGGAAACCCCACCGTCGAGGTCGAGGTGCTGTTGGAAGACGGCGTCGTGTCGCGTGCTGCTGTGCCGTCAGGTGCATCCACCGGCGCATTTGAAGCCTACGAGTTGCGAGACGGCGACTCTGCACGCTACCTCGGTAAAGGCGTTCGCAAGGCGGTTGACGCTGTCATCGAGGAGATCGGCCCGGAGCTCGAGGGCTTTGACGCGACTGACCAGCGCCTCGTCGACGAGGCCATGATCGTGCTCGACGGCACCGAGAACAAGTCGCGTCTCGGCGCAAACGCCATCCTCGGTGTGAGCCTTGCTGTTGCCAAGGCGGCAGCTGACTCGGCCGACCTTCCGCTGTTCCGCTATGTCGGTGGGCCGAACGCCCACACGCTTCCCGTGCCCCTGATGAACATCATCAATGGTGGTGCACACGCCGACACGGGTGTCGACATCCAAGAGTTTATGGCGGTGCCACTTGGCGCCGAGAGCTTCAGCGAAGCGCTTCGCTGGGGTGCAGAGATTTATCACGCCCTCAAGTCGCTCCTCAAGAAGAGCGGCATGAACACGGCACTCGGTGATGAGGGTGGTTTTGCCCCCGACCTTCCCAACAACCGTGGCGCACTCGAGTTCATCGTGGGTGCCATCGAATCCACTGGCCTCAAGGTGGGCAAAGACGTGGCGCTTGCGCTCGACGTCGCGTCCACCGAGTTCTTTGAAAACGGTGTCTACTCGTTCGAAGGCAAGCAGCGCACCTCGGCTGAGATGACGGCTTACTACGCCGAGCTCGCTCGTGACTTTCCGCTCGTGTCAATCGAAGACCCACTCGCCGAAGATGACTGGGCGGGCTGGACACACATCACGGCGGAGCTTGGCACGAAGCTCCAGCTCGTTGGTGATGACCTGTACGTGACCAACCCGAAGCGTCTCGCTCAGGGTATTGCGCAGAAGGCCGGCAACAGCATCCTCGTCAAGGTGAACCAGATCGGTACCCTGACCGAAACGCTGGATGCCGTAGCGCTCGCACAGCGCTCTGGCATGCAGGCGATTCTCTCCCACCGCTCGGGTGAAACTGAGGACACCACCATTGCCGACCTTGCAGTTGCCACCGACTGCGGTCAAATCAAGACCGGTGCTCCAGCGCGCAGTGACCGCGTAGCCAAGTACAACCAGTTGTTGCGTATTGAGGAAGAGCTGGGTGACGCCGCGCACTACGCGGGTCGCGCATCCTTCCCCCGTTTTGCCAGCTAGGTAAGGCACGATTAAGTCGTGAGCGCGCGTTCGCGAAAAATTAAAGTTCCCGCTGCTGTTGTGGCGGGAACTTCGCGCGCGAGCGCCTGGGTCGCGGGTGCACGATTTTCGGCACTCACGCTCCTCACGGCAGGGCTTACCGTCATGGCGGTGCTGATTCTTGCGCCGACCCTCAAGATCGTTTTCGAACAGCGGCAGCAGGTGGCTGATCTTCAGGCCGAGCTTGAGCGCAATCAGGCAACGCTCGACGCGCTCACGACGGAGCAGGCGCGCTGGGATGACCCGGCGTACATTCGCGCGCAGGCACGCGAGCGGCTCTACTACGTCATGCCGGGCGAAGTGAACTTTCTCGTGATAAATGACGCGAATGTTCCTTCTGACTCGACAAGCGCGCCAACCGCAGCGTTGACGACCACGCAGACCAACTGGGCGGATGCGGCACTCGCGTCACTCATCGGCGCGGGTCTGTCGACCGAACCCGTCACGCCCGCGCGATAGCGAGGTCACTCATGCGTCCACCTTTTGAGCCGGCGTCCGCGCGGGACATCGCCGTCGTTTCGGCCCAGCTAGGTCGTCCCGCTCGAGACGTGATTGGGATTCCGGCACGCTGTGCCTGTGGCAATCCCACGGTTGTCGCGACCTCACCTCGCTTGGCCGACGGTACGCCGTTTCCGACGCTCTACTACCTAACCCACCCGGCGGCTACGGCAGCGATGAGTCAGCTCGAGGCGACTCAGGTCATGGTGGAATTTGCCGAGCTATTGAGTGCCGATTCCGAAATTGCGGCTTCCTACGCCGCCGCCCACGAGCAGTACATTGTCGATCGCGAGATGTTTGCCGAGGTTCCCGAGCTGGCTGGCATTTCAGCAGGTGGAATGCCGACGCGGGTCAAATGCTTGCACGCACTTGCCGGGCACGCGCTTTCGGTCGGCCCCGGCGTCAACCCGATTGGCGATTTAGCGCTCGAACGCAGCTCGTGGAAGCCCACCGTCTGCGCCTGCCTCGACTACGGTCTCTAGCGGCACTACGTTCCCGTTGCCACCTGTGTCAGGAGGCAACGGCATTTTCGGTAGGCTTAACCTGCTCGGTTGCTTTGGCGTCTCTGAGCGTTTTCCTGATCGCGATGACACCTGCGTTGTCGCGAACGCCATCCCTGTCACGCACCTAACTGGAGACACACGACTGTGCCCAAAATTTTAATTGTTGGCGCCGGATATGCCGGTTTCTACACCGCATGGAAACTAGAGAAGTGGTTGCGCAAGGGTGAGGCCGAGGTCACGATTGTTGACCCGTTGCCCTACATGACCTATCAGCCGTTCTTGCCTGAAGTTGCGGCCGGTTCGATTGAGCCGCGTCACGCTGTCGTTCCGTTGCGCTCACACCTGAAGCGCACCAAGATCGTTGGCGGTCGTGTGACCGCGGTCAACCACCACGCCAAGCGTGCCGACATCCACCTCAACAACGGTGTTTCGATTACCGAGAAGTACGACCACATCGTCTTCACCGCGGGTGCTGTGTCGCGCACGTTCCCCATTCCCGGTGTCGCCGAAGAGGCCATCGGCCTCAAGACCATTGAAGAGGCTGTCTCGGTTCGCGATCGCCTGCTCACCAATTTCGACAAGGCAGCTCAGCTTCCGAAGGGTCGCGAGCGTGACCGTCTGCTGACCGTCGTTGTGGTTGGCGGTGGCTTCGCCGGTATCGAGACGTTCGGCGAGTTGCGGTCCCTCGCGAGCTCACTTCTCAAGGACTACCCGGAGATCAACTTCGAGGACACCCACTTCCACCTCATCGAAGCAACCGGTCGCATCATGCCCGAGGTGCTCATCCACACCAGTGAGTGGGTCATCAAGAACCTCGCGGAGCGTGGTGCTCAGATTCACTTGGATACGCAGCTCAAGTCCTGCGTTAAAGGTGTCGTTGAGTTGTCGAGTGGGATGACGTTTGAATCAGAGCTCATCATCTGGACGGCCGGAGTGATGGCGAACCCGCTTCTCAAGAAGACGGACTTCCCGTTGGATGATCGTGGACGACTTCGTTGCCGCACTGACCTTCGGGTCGAAGGCGACGAGGGAATCATTGACGGTGCCTGGGGAGCCGGAGACGCTACCGCGGTCCAGGACCTTTCTGGTGGTGGCGTCGGTGGCTACTGCGTTCCCAATGCTCAGCACGCAGTGCGACAGGCCAAGTTGCTTGCCAAGAACATCGTCGCGGTGTTGCGCGGTGAGGGCCCTACCGAGTACTTCCACAAGAACCTCGGTGCTGTGGCCGGTCTCGGTCTCAACATCGGTGCCTTCCAGTCGGGCAAGTTCGCCATGACCGGTTACTTCGCCTGGCTCGCTCACCGCGGTTACCACGGTTTCGCGATGCCGTCCTTCGAGCGCAAGTTCCGCGTGGTGTGGGGTTGGTGGAACAACTTCTGGCTCGGACGTGACATCGCGTCTCTCCCGATGACCGAGTACCCGCGTGCCTGGTTCGAGGAGTTCGCCACTCGTCCGGAGCCTGCTGCCAAGAAGAAGTAGGTGGGCTGTCGCTGGCGTATACGCTAGTGACGGATGCCCCCATAGCCCAATCGGCAGAGGCAGACGACTTAAAATCGTCCCAGTGTGGGTTCGAGTCCCACTGGGGGTACGTCATGAAAAAAGACGGGTCAACGACCCGTCTTTTTTCATGACGCGTTCCATGTGGGTGAGAAACGCACCGGTCCTGCGCCGCTCAGCGAAGCATCGCTTCGTCGGTCGCGGCGCGGGCGGGTTCGCCCTCCGAGAATCTTGGTGTGGGACTCAGTCACGCGTCCACCACGCGTGTATCGTCAATTTCAGAATTTCTGATTTTCTGCAACACTGGTTCCATGAGAACTTTCATCGCCGTGCGTGACCGCGGACAAATCTCGTTGCCCGCCGCAATCCGTGAGCAGTTTCGTCTGAACGAACCTGGAGCGCAGGTAGAGGTTGTGGTGCGCGATGGGGAAATCGTTCTTCGTCCACAGATTTCGGTAGAAGCCTCTCAAGCCTGGTTCTGGAGCGAAGAATGGCAGCAGGGTGAACGCCAAGCTGATGTGGAGGCACGTGCAGGTGCTGGCAAAACGTACGATTCGGGAGAAGAGTTTCTGGCTGACCTGCAGTGAGTCTTGTGAAGTACCGTCGCCTTCCTACCTTTGATCGCGATTACAAGGAGCTTTCTGAGGCGGAACGCACATTATTTCGCGAAGCTTTGGCCGTCTTCATCGAATCTTGCAAAAAGTTTGAAGCCAAACCCGCCGGTCACTTGTGGCCGAAATCTCTGCGTTTCGAGAAACTCGCCGCGACAGCGCGCATCCATGCGATCACGTGGTCGTTTTCTGGTCCGGATGGGCGAGCAACCTTTCACTTCGAATCCCATGACGGCGAGATGTTTGTCGTCTGGCGTCGAGTCGGCCGCCACGACATTTACCGCGAGCCGTGACTCGGTCACGACTAACTCTCTCTTCTGACCGCACGCCCAGCGCGAACATCCAGCCTGCATGTCTGTTTCTCGTCGTACAGTTGAACCATGGAAGCCGTCATCATCATTTTGGTTCTCGTTGTTGTGCTTGCACTCGTTGTGGGCATCTACCTCTGGTCGACGTACAACGCTCTCGTCACGCTGAATGTTCGCGTTGATGAAGCGTGGAGCGACATCACGGTTCAGCTCAAGCGCCGAGCCGACCTCATCCCGAACCTAATTGAGTCGGTGAAGGGATACGCGTCGCACGAGAAGACGGTCTTTGAGAATGTCACGAAGGCGCGTGCTGAAACGCTGAGTGCGCAGGGTCCGGCTGCGGCGGCCGCTGCCGAGGGGCACATGCAGAGCGCGCTGAAGAGCATCTTTGCCGTTGCTGAGGCGTACCCCCAGCTGCAGGCGAGCCAGAACTTCTTGCAGCTCCAGGCGGAGCTCGTCGACACCGAAGACAAGATTCAGGCAGCTCGCCGTTTCTACAACGGTGGCGTGCGCGAGTTCAACACGAAGATCATGGTGTTCCCGAACAACATGTGGGCTCGCCGTCTCAGCTTCGCCAAGCGTGAGTTCTTCGATGTCGCCGATGCGGCCAGCATTCAAGAGCCACCTCGCGTCCAGTTCTAAATCGTTTCCGGTGATGTCCTCACTGTTCTCGTTGCACGCTCCTACTTTCTGAGGTTCGACACGATGTATTCCGCCATTGCCAAGAACAAACGCAACACGATTCTCTACATCGCGCTGTTTCTTATCATCATTGGTGTGCTCGGCTGGGTGGCCTCGTACCTGTACGGGAATCTCGCGATCATGTTGTGGGTGTTCGGTATCGCCATCTTCTGGGCGCTGCTGCAATATTTTGCGGCCGGCTCGGAGGCGATTGCGCTCAGCGGCGCCATCGAGATTCAGAAGCAGGACAATCCTCGCCTGTGGCGCGTCGTCGAGAACCTGTGCATCACGACTGGCACCCCGATGCCGCGCGTGTTCATCATCAACGACCAAGCGCCCAACGCTTTCGCTACCGGACGGGACCCGCAACATGCGATGGTCGCAGCAACATCCGGACTCTTAGACCTGATGGATGACGCCGAGCTCGAAGGGGTTATGGCGCACGAGATGGGGCACGTGCGCAACTATGACATCCGCGTCAGCATGATCGTCTTCGGCCTCGTTGTCGCGATCGGTTTCATCGCCGACATTCTGGTGCGCATGTCGTTCTTCGCGGGTAGTCGCCGAAATGACAATGGCGGAAATCCGGTGGTCATGATTTTCGGCATTCTCGCCCTGGTGTTGGCGCCGATTGTTGCCACGCTCGTGCAGCTGGCCGTGTCACGCCAGCGCGAGTATTTGGCTGACGCGACGAGTGCGTTGACGACGCGCAACCCGGAGGCGTTGGCGAGTGCGCTTCAGAAACTGCAGGATTACGGTCGTCCCCTCCAGCGGCAGTCAACGAGCATGTCGCACCTGTGGATTGCTGATCCTGATCCCAAGCCCAACATGGCTCAGCGCTTGTTCTCGACACACCCGCCGATTGCTGAGCGCATCGAGCGTCTCCACGAAATCGGCGGCAAGTTCTAACGCTTAGGATTAACTCCATGGCGCGCGCGACGTATCACGGACCAGATCTCGCAGAGATTGAGGCTGCGCGCGATGTTGTGCGTTGTGTGATTCAGCCCACCCCGCTGGAGTACTCGCGCAACTTGACTCAGATTCTTGGCAGTGATGTTTATCTGAAGTGCGAGAACCTGCAGCGTACGGGCTCGTACAAGATTCGCGGGGCCTACAACTTCATCTCTCAGCTGACTCCCGCCGAGCGCAAAAAGGGTGTCGTCGCGGCTTCGGCGGGTAATCACGCACAGGGTGTGGCTCTGGCGGCACGTGAACTCGGAATCACGGCGACCATCTTCATGCCGGTCGGCGTCGCACTCCCTAAGCTCGAGGCCACACAGGGCTACGGGGCAAATGTCGTGTTGGCGGGAAACATTTTTAACGAGTCGCTCACGGCGGCGCGGGCGCACGCCACCAAGACCGGCGCAGTTTTTGTGCCACCTTTTGATGACGAGAAAATCGTGGCCGGCCAGGCAACCCTGGGGCTCGATATTCTCGACGACCTTCCCGTCGTCGACACGATTGTTGTCCCGATTGGGGGCGGCGGACTGATCTCGGGTTTGGCTACCGCCGTCAAACTGAAAAGCGCTCAAGTCGGTCGCTCGGTACGCGTCATAGGCGTGCAGGCCGAAAATGCCGCCGCATACCCGCCGTCGCTCAAGGCGGGCAAGGCGGTCACTATTGACGTGAAGCCAACGATTTCTGATGGCATCGCTGTCGCAACTCCGGGCAAGGTGAACTTTCCGCTCGTACAAGAGTTTGTCGACGAAGTCGTCACGGTCAGCGATGACGCAGTTGCCCGGGCCCTCGTGCTACTGCTGGAGCGGGCCAAACTTGTGGCTGAACCGGCAGGGGCGGTGAGTGTGGCGGCCATCCTCGAAGGCAAAATCAAGCATGCCGGCACCACGGTTGCACTGGTTTCTGGCGGCAACATCGACCCCATGCTCATGCAGCGCATCGTGGCCCACGGCCTGGCCGCCTCGGAGCGTTATCTGAAATTGCGCATCATGCTGCCCGACCGCCCGGGTCAGCTCGCTGAAACGGCACGACTGGTTGCGGATGCCAACGCGAACGTGGTCGAGGTACTGCACACGCGCCACGGCAAGTTCCAGATCAATGAGGCTGAACTTGAGCTGCACATCGAGACGCGCGGACCGGACCACAGCAAGGCGGTCATGAAGAAGTTCCACGACGCCGGGTACCAGGTTCGTCAGATCGACGATATCTAGGTTTCGATACGGCTGGCGCCTACTCAACCCACCGGATTTCGATACGGCTGGCGCCTACTCAACCCACCGGGTTTCGATGCGGCTGGCGCCTACTCAACCCATCGGGTTTCGATGCGGCTGGCGCCTACTCAACCCACGAAGGTTTCGATGCGGCTGGCGCCTACTCAACCCACCGGGGGCTGGTGTCTACTTAGCCGGTGAAGGTTTCGACGTTGAGAATCTTGACGGAGATTTCTTTACCGCTTGGTGCCGTGTAGCTCGTCGACTCTCCGACGCTCAAACCGAGGATGGCCTGACCGACCGGACTGGTTTCGCTGTAGACGGTGAAGTCGGTCCCTGCGGCGATTTCGCGACTACCGATGAGGAACTTCTCTTCGTCCCCGGCGATAACCGCCGTGATCACGGTGCCGGGCATGACCTTGCCGTCGCTCACAGGAGCCTCGCCGACCTTGGCATCCTTGAGCAGTGCTGTGAGCGTACGGATGCGCATCTCGATCTTGCCCTGCTCGTCCTTGGCCGCGTGGTAGCCACCGTTCTCTTTGAGGTCGCCTTCTTCGCGAGCTTTCTCGATACGCATGGCGATCTCTTCGCGACCGGTCGTCGAGAGTTCTTTCAACTCGGCGGTCAAGCGGTCGAATGCTTCTTGGGTGAGAAAGGTTTCAGGAGCGTCAGACATAACCAAGAGCCTAGGTCAGCCAGCAGGATGCGACCAAACCCGACGTAGCGGTTTTAGCGGTGCGCACCTCCTCGGTGAACGTGCGTACGAATTCTTGGGATGCCGGGTACTCCACAACGCGCCAACCTACGATGGTGAACGCGTCGTCGAGTGCCTGGACGGCACAGGCGGAGGTGCGGCCGGGCTCAGCGGTGAGCTGAAAGCTCACCGAAGTGAGACCGTCATCGACGACAGTGCTGCCGAGGTCTTTGGCCTCGATCGACGCGCCCACAAAGAAGGGGTTTGCCCACACCACCCACGCGAGAAGAACGATTCCGAGGGCGCTCATCGGGACGACCCAGGCGAGGATGCGACCACGCCGGCTGAGGGTGCGACGACCGTAGCGCGCATCCAAGTGGTTGCGTTCGGTCATGCTGTGGCTCCTTGCGCGATTACGCTTGAGTTTAAGGCTACGCCACGAAAGGAATGCCGTGATCACGACCCTCACCCCGCTTATTCTCGCAGCGACCGACGATGGTACCGGTGTCGACCAGGGTCCGGTCGGGTTCATCGCAATTGCCTTCGTCGCGATTTGCGTCGTGCTGCTCATCGTTGACATGATGCGCCGGATTCGTCGGGTGCGCATTCGAGATGAGGTGGCCGCCAAGCTGGATGCAGAGCAGGCAGCTCAAGCTGCTCAGGCGCAGGGTGACAAGTAGCCCCTGAACTGTAGGCGGGATTTCGACGAGCTCAATCCACGGGACGGGTGCTCAATCCGCGAGGTGGGATTTCGACGAGCTCAATCTGCGGAACGGGTGCTCAATCCGCGAGGTGGGATTTCGACAGGCTCAATCCACGGAGGGCGAGGGGCTAGGCGCCGAAGCGCCGCTCCCGCCGAGTGAAGTCACGCATGGCACGGAGAAAGTCGACCTGTCGAAGGTCGGGGTAGAGGGCATCCACAAAATAGAACTCGCTGTGTGCGCTCTGCCAGAGCATGAAGTCGCTGAGACGCTGCTCGCCCGAGGTGCGAATGACGAGATCGGGATCGGGAAGCCCACCCGTGTAGAGGTGGTCACCAATCAGCTTCGGGGTCAGCTTGTCGGCGAGGTTGTCGATAGTGCCGCCGGTGGATTTGTGCTCGGCGATGATGCTGCGTACCGCATCCATGATTTCGGCACGGCCGCCGTATCCGATGGCGAGGTTGACGTGGAGCCCGGTGTTGTTCGCGGTGGCGTTCTCGACGGCGGTGAGTCGCTCGAGCAGCGTGGCAGGCAGAACGTCATCCGCCCCCACGTGCTTCACTTTCCAGTTTCGTTGTGAGCCGACCGTCTCGGCGAGGGTGGCGATGATGTCAAAGAGTTCATCGAGTTCCGCACTCGGGCGGCCACTCAGGTTGTCGGTCGAGAGCAAGTACAGGGTGACCATGTGGATGCCCAACTCGTCGCACCACAGGAGAAACTCGGGGACTTTCGCTGCCCCGGCACGGTGACCGTGTGAGGGGCTGCTCAGTCCGTTGACCCGGGCCCAGCGGCGGTTACCGTCGACGATGACGCCGATGTGGTGTGGAAGATTTTCGGAGTTGAGGCCACGCCGGAGTCGGCGTTGGTAGAGACCGTAGAGCAGTCCGCTGCGTCCCGGGGTGCGCTCAGCTGCTTCGTGCTGATCGACGCGAAACTCCATAGGAATACCGTACCCACTCCGGAGGGTTTTGGCGCGCCGGTGAGCCGTTGGCAAACCCCTAGGCTGGAGATATGGCCTTGCCACTGATTGACGGCTACGAGCCGTCCAAACCGATAGAACGCAAACCACTGTGGCGGGGTTGGATTCACACCGGGCTCACGCCGCTGGTCATCGCCTCGGGAATCGTACTCATTACCTTGGCGGATGGGCCGCTCGCCAAGTGGGCATCCGCCGTGTTCATGCTGACGTCACTTCTGCTATTCGGCAATTCGGCCCTGTATCACCGTTTCAACTGGAAGCCACGCACCAAGGTGATTCTCAAGCGTATTGACCACGCGAATATCTTTTTGTTGATTGCCGGGACCTACACACCGATCGCTCTGCTGGCCTTGCCGTGGAGCAAGGGATCGCTGTTGCTCATCCTCGTGTGGTCTGGCGCCCTGCTCGGCATCGCGTTCCGAGTGTTCTGGATTCACGCGCCACGATGGCTTTATGTGCCCCTGTACCTGTTGTTGGGGTGGGCGGCGATCATGTACGTGGTCGATCTGGTCGATGCCAATGTGGCGATGATGGTGCTCGTTCTCGTGGGTGGTCTGTGCTACACGGTCGGTGCCGTGTTCTATGCGCTGAAAAAACCCGACCACGGGATTTTCGGTTTTCACGAGATTTTCCACGCTCTCACCGCGGCCGCGTACTTGTGCCACTGGACGGCAATCTTGCTCATCGCCATGGCGCCGGTGGTCAGCTGACCGAACTGTGTTCGATGCGACGTGTCTCGTTTTCCGCGCTCACGTGTCTCGAAAGTAAAGCCTTAACCTCCGGGCGTGTCGCAACGCGTGCGACTCCCGCTCGCGGGTTAGTTTTTCCCCATGAGCACCCCGAATGACGGAGTGAAGGTGCGAAGCACCCGCTCCACGAAAACCCGCCAGACCGAGCGTACCTACGTGTTAGATACCTCGGTTTTGTTGTCTGACCCGCAGGCTGTTTTTCGGTTTGCCGAGCACTCGGTGGTGATTCCCGTCATCGTGATCAGTGAGCTCGAAAAGAAACGGCACGACCCGGAGATTGGGTACTTTGCCCGCCAGGCGCTCCGCATGTTGGATGACCTGCGCATGAAGCACGAGCGGCTCGACTTTCCCATTCCGATTGGTGACGGTGGCTCGCTGCGCGTCGAGTTGAATCACAGCAACCAAGCAGTGTTGCCCTCGGGGTTGCAACTGGGAGACAACGATTCGCGCATCCTCGCGGTTGCGATGAACCTTGCGGGTGATGGACTTGACGTCACGGTGGTGTCAAAGGACTTGCCGATGCGCGTGAAGGCGGCGTCGATTGGTTTGAGTGCCGAGGAGTATCGTGCCGAACTCGCTCCGGATAGCGGCTGGACGGGTGTTGCCGAAATCGACCTCTCGGCAGAGGACATGTCCGCGCTCTACGAGAAGGAGTCAATCCGCACGCGCAAGGTCGTGGACCAGCCGCGCAACACCGGCCTCGTCATTCACTCAGACCGTGGCTCTGCTCTCGGCCGGGTGACGGGCACCGGCGAGATCCGGCTTGTTCGCGGCGATCGCGACCTGTTTGGTCTGCACGGTCGTTCGGCTGAACAGCGCCTCGCAATCGACATGCTGCTCGATCCGTCGATGGGTATTGTCTCGCTCGGCGGTCGCGCCGGAACAGGTAAGTCGGCGCTGGCGCTCTGTGCCGGCCTCGAGTCGGTTCTCGAACGCCAGCAACACCGCAAGATCATCGTCTTCCGCCCGATCTATGCCGTGGGTGGTCAAGAGCTGGGCTACCTGCCCGGCGATGCAGCCGAGAAGATGAACCCGTGGGGCCAGGCCATCTTCGATACCCTCGGTGCTCTGGTGTCGCAGAACGTGATGGATGAGGTGGTTGAGCGGGGCATCCTCGAAGTTCTGCCTCTCACGCACATTCGCGGTCGATCCCTGCATGATGCATTCGTGATTGTGGATGAAGCGCAATCGCTCGAACGCAACGTGTTGCTCACCGTGCTGAGCCGTATCGGACAGAACTCTCGCGTCGTGCTGACGCACGATGTCGCTCAGCGGGACAACCTGCGGGTGGGACGCCACGACGGTGTCGCAAGTGTGATCGAGACACTGAAGGGGCAGGAACTATTCGGACACATCACGCTGACGCGTTCGGAACGTTCGGCCATCGCGGCACTCGTGACCGACCTGCTCGAGGGTGGCGAGCTGGCCTAGGTTTTCGCGGGTTAGTCGACTCGCGGGTTCGCGGGTTCGCGGGTTCGCTCAAAGTGTTACCCGCTCATGAACTAGGGGAGGACCTGACTACCCCGTGATGAGTTGTTGGGCGCGCTGATGAGATATGCCCAGCGCAGCGCCGACATCGCGCACGGTGAGCCCCATGTCGTACAACGCACGCGCAGCGTGGCGAGACTCTGCGGCGGCTTCTTTTCGTACGACATCCGCGTGAGCGCGCAATTCAGCGGCATGCTGAATGAGAGCGTCAATTTCACGGGGAAGGTCGTAGCTCACCGTCAGGTTGATTGATGAGGCTTCCGCTTCCGTGCTGACCGCGATGAAATCGCGCGCCATCTCGTCAATCTCTTTGGCGGACCGAGCCTGGGTTGCCCCGTCTAGCCCCTCGACGCGAACATGCCACGTGCGGCCGACGGGGGAGGCGTGAACGCTCCATGACGTGTCATTCATCTTGGCTCGCTTTCTGAATGTTGCGCTCGGCCTGACTCACGATAGCTCCCGCCGCTTCATAGTAACTGCCTATGTTGGACTAGGCAAATTTGTCTAGTAGGGATAGACGCATCCGCCGAAGGTTTCATGTTGGGAGCGTATGGTCCAAGATGCCTTTTGCACGCCAACTTGATCTTCTGTATGTGAGGCCCCACCAAAGAACGCGTTGTGGACAACTCGCGACCCGCGAGTGACACAGCTGGCTAGCCTGCCCACATGAGTGTGTGGGGTTGGATTCTGTGCGGCTATGTTCTTGTGGCGACCATTCCGCTGGTCATAGTCGATTTCCGCGCTCATCGCCTACCCAACGTGATCGTCGTGCCAGGCATCGGCTTGGCACTCGCCTGCATCGGTGGCGCGTGGCTTACCTCGGGCGAGTTCCCGCTCGTCCCGAGCCTCAGTGGACTCGCCTACGCTTGTGGCATGCTGCTGCTCGCGGTGCTTGGCGGCATGGGAATGGGCGACGTCAAACTGGCTCTCGTGCTCGGGACGGCCTCAGGCATGCTCGGCGCCAGCGCTGCGATAGCCAACGTGTTTCTCGCGTTTGTGCTCGGCGGGGTGGCGGCTGTTGTCGTGCTGCTCTGGCAGCGCATCCGTCATCGTCGGCGCACGCGCACCGGGCAGCACCACACGCGCACACACATCGCTTTTGGTCCATTCATGCTCGCCGGATTCTGGGTGAGCACGCTGGTCGTTGTGTTGCGGTAACGGTCCGACCGTCGCAGGGGGAGAGCTAGTTCGGGTGCGTCATCGAGAGCAGGTCGAGGGCCTTGTCGAGCTGCTCCATGGTGAGCTTCTCGCCATCGACGTAGCCGAGCGCAATCGTCGCTTCGCGAACCGTGATGCCCTCGGCAACGGAGTGCTTGGCGATCTTTGCGGCAGCCTCGTACCCGATGTACTTGTTCAGCGGGGTCACAATCGACGGGCTCATGCCGGCCAGCGCCTCGGCGCGCGCGGTGTTTGCCACGAGACCGTCCACCGTCTTTTCGGCGAGCACGCGGCTCGATGCGGCAAGCAAGCGAATTGACTCGAGAAGCGCCGTACCCATCACCGGAATCTGCACGTTGAGTTCGAACGAACCGGATGCGCCACCCCACGCGACCGCGGCATCGTTGCCGACCACGCGCGAGCACACCATGAGCACGGCTTCCGGAATGACGGGGTTGACCTTGCCGGGCATGATCGACGAACCCGGCTGGAGGTCGGGAATGTGAATCTCGGCGAGACCCGTGTTCGGGCCTGAGCCCATCCAGCGGATGTCGTTGCACATCTTGGTGTAGCTCACCGCGATGGTGCGCAGCACACCCGACGCCTCAACCAAACCGTCACGGTTGGCTTGCGCCTCAAAGTGGTCGCGTGCCTCGGTAATCGGGAGCTTGGTCTCGTTGGCGAGCAATGCGATGACCCGCTGTGGGAAGCCTTTCGGGGTATTGATTCCCGTACCTACCGCGGTACCTCCGAGCGGAACCTCGGCGATGCGGGGTAAGGATGACGTGATGCGCTCGATGCCGAAGCGCACCTGAGCGGCGTATCCACCGAACTCTTGACCGAGGGTGACCGGCGTGGCATCCATCAGGTGCGTGCGACCAGGCTTGACCGCATTGGCCCACTCGCCAGCCTTCTTCTCGAGCGAGACGGCGAGCTGCTCCATCGACGGGATGAGGTCGTTGATGATCGCGCTGGTGACGGCGACGTGAACCGAGGTGGGGAAAACGTCATTGGATGACTGTGAGCAGTTGACGTGGTCGTTCGGGTGTACGGGCTTTCCGAGCTTGCCTGAGGCGAGCGAGGCCAACACCTCGTTCATGTTCATGTTTGAGCTCGTGCCGGATCCGGTCTGGTAGACGTCGATCGGGAACTGGTCGTCGAACTTGCCTGTTGTAACCTCATCGGCTGCCCAGGCGATGGCGTCGGCGATGTCCTGTGGCAGCACGCCGAGCTCGGCGTTGGCCAGCGCGGCGGACTTCTTGATGCGTGCGAGAGCGGCGATGTGGGCCGACTCCAGGGTTGACCCTGAGATGGGGAAGTTCTCTACGGCACGCTGTGTTTGCGCCGCATACAGGGCGTCTTGGGGGACGAGAACCTCGCCCATTGTGTCGTGCTCAATACGGAAACCGGCGGGTGCTTGTGCCACGGGAATTCGTCCTTTTATTCAGTCAATGACGCCAACGATGACGTCGGGTATGACGTTGCCATCGTTCAGTCGGTAGTTCGCACCGACCACTGCAAGAGTACCGTTTGCAACGGCTTCGCTGATGACTTCGCTCTGCTGCAGAAGCTCCGCGATTGTGTCTTTAAGGTGCTCCGCACCCACCTCGTTGATGTCCACTTCGGCGGCCGAGATGCCGTGTTCTTTGGCGACGCGTTGAATTGCCGGGCGAATCGGTGCCACCATTTTGCGCACGCTCGCCGGCATGCCAGGGGCATCCGGGCTGAGTGTTCCAATGGCGCCTTGCACGGCACCGCAATTGTCGTGCCCGAGGACCACAATCAAGGATGCGCCGAGAATTGCGACCGCGTATTCGAGCGAGCCGAGTACGGAATCCGAAATGATTTGCCCAGCATTACGCACCACAAACAGGTCGCCGAGGCCCTTGTCAAAGATGATTTCTGCGGAAAGACGGGAGTCTGAGCAACCAAACAGCGCCACATCGGGTGCTTGTGAGCCGGCGAGAGATTCGCGCCGTTCCACGTCTTGTCGTGGGTGTGCGGGGGCGCCGGCAATGAATCGTTGGTTGCCCTGCACCATGCGTCGCCAGGCTTCGGCTGGAGTGATTCGAGGTTCCACGAGCGACCCTTTCGTAAACTTTCCCGAACTAAGAAGTGGGGAGTGATGCGACTACCGCCGTTGCGAGCTCCGTGAACTCGGCATCGGATGCCGTTCCGGTCAGCACGAATGTGCTCCCACCTGTCGAGGTAACCAGAGAGTAGGCGCGATTTCCGGCACTTTCCGATGAACGGTTATCAAATTCTTGCCACTCGAGACCGGCGATTTGACGGGTTCCCGTTTGCTTTATGTCGGTCAGGATGCTCGCCACCCAGTCGAGCTTGGCATCGAGCCCCTGACGGTAGACGATGAGTGCATCGGTTGGCGTGATGAATCCGATTCGCCACGTGATCACCCCGGAAGCGCCGCCGTCTGCGAGCTGCGCCTGGTTGGCACGCCAGGTAGACGGGAGTTTGGGAATGTCGAGCCTGTTGCCGGCTGCAAATTGCGCATCCGCACCGATTTGTGCGTAGTCAACCTGCCAATCGGGAGCATTGTCGGCGTGCGGCACCATGAGGAAGATGACGAACGCGGCGAGCAGTGTCACGCCGAGCGAAAGAACGAGGTTGTTGACTGTTTTGCGTGACCGGTAGAGCCGCGACTGCTCGCGAAGACGCGCAGCTTTTTCTTCAGGGGTCTCCGGGCGGCCGAGCTCGGCCACAATCGGCGGCTGTTTCGGGGTTCGTGCCACGGCTACTCGGCGCTCTCGGTGGCGGCCGCGCGCGCCTGATCGAGTCGCGCTTTTGCGCCCATGAGCCACTCTTCGCAACGACTGGCGAGTGCCTCGCCACGCTCCCACAGTGCGAGCGTTTCTTCGAGGGTGGCGGATCCCTTCTCGAGTTCCGCCACGACCGTCACCAGTTCATTGCGCGCCTCTTCGTAGGAGAGGGTGCTGACGTCGGGTGTGCTCACGGTTTCCATCCTAATCTTTCGGCGTTTTAGGTGATTTCGCAGTGGGGCCTTCGCTGCCGCTGGCCTTGCCACTCGCAGTGGCACCACCACTCACGGCGGCGATTCGACCGTCGGCGAGGGCCAGGGTGAACTCGGCACCCGCGGGTGCGTCGCTGGTCTGCCGCAGCACTCGTCCGTCGCCCGACACGGCGATGGAGTAGCCGCGATCCAGCGTCGACTGGGGAGACAGCGCCCGAAGGTGGTTACGCAGAGCCGTCGTTTCGGCCTGGGCATCGCCGACCGCGCGCGTGGCGAGGTCGGCTCCGCGCTGAATGTAGCGCCCAAGCTCCTCGGCGCGATTCGTCACAATCCAGTCACCCGAGGCGAGTACTGGACGCGTGCGTACCTGTGTGAGGCGATCCCACTCGGTCGACACGAAAGTGCGCGCCTGCAGGCGGATGCGCCCCAGCGCTTGCTCCACCCGCGCGAGCTCCTCGCCCACATCGGGCACCACGCGTTTCGCGGCATCGGTGGGTGTGCTCGCGCGCAGGTCGGCAACCAGGTCGAGCAGCGGGGAGTCGGCCTCGTGCCCGATGGCGGATACCACCGGGGTCGTGCAGGCCGCGACCGCACGAATAAGTTGCTCATCGCTGAACGGGAGGAGGTGCAAGAAGTCACCGCCGCCGCGGGCGATGATGATCACGTCGACGTGCGGGAGCGCATCCAATTCGGTGAGCGCAGCGATGACCTCGGGCACTGTTTGGGGGCCTTGTACGTGCGTGTGACGCACCTCGAATTCGACCGCAGGCCAGCGCATGCGTGCATTCTTGAGCACGTCTTTTTCGGCATCGGAGTTCGCACCGGTGATGAGGCCAATACACCCGGGCAGGAATGGCAACGGCACTTTGCGATCCGCGTCGAACAGGCCCTCGGAACGCAACTGGGTTTTGAGGCGCTCGAGTTTTTCCATGAGCTCGCCCAGTCCAAGGTGTTTCATCTCGAGCACGTTGAGACGAAGATCGCCACCCTTGCGCCAGAAATCCACCTTGACCAGCGCAACCACGCGATCGCCGACTTTCAAATCATCAGGGATGCGCGAACTCGCGCTCGACCACACGGCGAAACCCATGCTCGTGTCTTCGTCGACGTCTTTGAGCGTGCCGAATATTCCGGCAGCGCGAGGTGTCCACGCGGTGATTTCGGCCTCCACCCAGACCGCGCCCAACGCGTCGATGTACTGCTTGAGCTTCGTGGTGAGCGAACCGAGTGCCCACGGTTCATCAGCGGAAGTCTGTACCTGGGCCATGTGTCAAGGGTAGCGAAGCTGGTGGACACCCACGGCTTTAGACTGAAGAGGTGACCGGTCATAAACGCATTTTGCTTGCTTCCCCGCGGGGCTATTGCGCGGGGGTTGATCGCGCCGTGATCGCGGTCGAGAAGGCTCTCGAACAATACGGAGCTCCCGTGTATGTGCGCAAAGAGATCGTGCACAACAAACACGTCGTTTCTACGCTCCAGCAGCGCGGCGCCATCTTTGTCGACGAGGTGGATGAAGTGCCCGAGGGTTCCCACCTCGTGTTCAGTGCGCACGGAGTCTCTCCCGCCGTGGTCGCGGCGGCTGGTGCTCGCAATCTTCTGACCATCGACGCCACGTGCCCTCTCGTGACGAAGGTTCACCGCGAGGCCACACGATTCGCGCGTGACGAGTACCACATCCTCTTCATCGGTCACGAAGGCCACGAAGAGGTCGAGGGCACCATGGGTGAAGCACCCGACAACATGACCCTGGTCAACAGCCCGGATGCGGTGGCCTTCGTCGAAGTGCCCGCCGACCGAAAGCTCGTCTGGTTGTCGCAAACCACGCTGAGTGTGGACGAAACGATGGAGACGGTTCGTCGTTTGCGCGAGCGTTTTCCCGAGCTGCAAGATCCGCCGAGCGACGACATTTGTTATGCAACGCAGAACCGTCAGGTCGCCATCAAGAAGGTCGCGCAGGATGCCGAACTCGTGATTGTCGTAGGTTCGGCGAACTCGTCCAACTCGGTTCGTCTGGTCGAGGTCGCGCTCGAAAACGGCGCGCGTGCCGCCTACCGCGTGGACTACGCGAGCGAAGTGCGCGATGAGTGGTTCGATGGCATCACCACCGTCGGCGTGACCAGCGGCGCATCGGTTCCCGAGGAGCTCGTGACGGAGCTGTTAGCTCAGCTCACTGAGCGGGGATACGCCGGCATCACCGAGGTGAAGACCGCCGAAGAGGATCTCATCTTCTCGCTGCCGAAGGAACTTCGCCCGACGCGCAAGTAGGCATTCGCCGGTTGAGCCTGTCGAAACCGCCTAGAGACTCGGCCGACCGTGCTCGATGAATTCCGAGAGAGCGTGACGCACCGTGGGATCGGCAAGCATGAGTGTGGTGAGGGCAATCATCGTCAGGACACTCGAGATTGCCGCACCAAGAAGCGGGACCCAGAACGAGAACTTCTTGGCGCGTAGCCGCGCAAACGACCACCAGAGGATGAGTCCGAAGTTCGCCCCCTGAAGTGACAGGAGGAGCCCTCCGGTGATGTCAGTGGCCGCGGTCGTCGTATAGCTAACCTGGGGAAAGTTCGGATCGGCTGCGCTGAGCTGAGCGAGAAAACCCGTGATGAGCATCCCCGGGTGGAGGTATTCGGCCAGGCTCCCGAATACGTTGATGGCGCCCATCACGAGAAGTCCCACGGTGAGCACGAGGTTGAAGAAACCCGGACGCGCACCAACCGGCGCCGTTGAAGCCTCTGACGGCTCTGGCGACTGCTTGGCGGGTTCGTCTGTCATGTGGTTTCGGTGTGTGTCTTCGCGCGTCGATGCGACCGAGTGCTACTTGCCCGAGTGTCCGGCCGAGCCGAGCTGCTGCGTGGCCTGCACGACGCGAGCGGCCATAGCCGTCTCGGCGAGCTTGCCCCAGGCGCGCGGGTCGTAAATCTTCTTGTTGCCAACTTCGCCGTCCACCTTGAGCACACCGTCGTAGTTGCGGAACATGGTGTCGGCAACCGAACGGGTAAACGCATACTGCGTGTCGGTGTCGATGTTCATTTTGATGACGCCGTTCGCGACCGCCTCGGCGATCTCCGCATCGGTCGAACCGGAGCCGCCGTGGAAGACGAGGTCGAATGGCTTGGGACCGGTGCCGTATTTTGCGGCGACGGCATCCTGCAATTCTTTGAGCAGTTCGGGTTTGAGCTTGACGTTGCCGGGCTTGTAGACGCCGTGCACGTTTCCGAAGGTCATGGCGGCCATGTAACGACCGTTCTCGCCGAGGCCCAGAGCTTCGACTGTCGCAATGGCGTCTTCGGCAGTCGTGTAGAGGTTCTCGTTGATGTCGTGGCTGACACCGTCTTCTTCGCCGCCGACGACACCGATCTCGACCTCGAGGATGGCGTGGATGGCCTTGGTGCGCGCAATCATGTCCTGCGCGATCGTGAGGTTCTCGGCCAGTGGCACAGCCGAGCCGTCCCACATGTGCGACTGGAAGATCGGGTTGCGACCGGCCTTGACCTCTTCTTCGCTCGCGGCGATGAGAGGCATCACGAAGTCGTCGAGGGCGTTCTTGGGGCAGTGGTCGGTGTGCAGAGCAACCGTGACGGGGTACGACTTGGCCACCTCGTGGGCGAATTTCGCAAACGCGAGTGCGCCCGTTGCGCGAGCCTTGACCGTGTGCCCGGCAAAGTAGTCGGCGCCACCGGTGGTGACCTGGATGATGCCGTCGGAACCTGCCTCGGTCAGTCCTTGAAGAACCGCGTTGAGGGTCTGTGAGCTGGACACGTTGAATGCCGGGTACGCGAAGCCTTTGGCTTTCGCGGTATCGAGCATCTGTGCGTACTGTTCCGGGGTGGCGATGGCCATGTCGTTCTCCGCTGTCTCAAGAAAAAGGGTGGATGCGCATCCGCGCGTCTCTTCGCGGCATCTCGTAGCGCGTGAACAAGTCTACTGGCGCGACTGACGCTCGCTAGGCTGAGAAGGTGACTACGACGAACGCCAGCGCCATCCCCTTGAACCCCGATCGCAACCTCGCTATGGAGCTGGTTCGAGCCACCGAAGCGGCGGCCATTCGTGCTTACCCGTTCATCGGTAAGGGTGACAAGATTGCCGCCGACGGCGCGGCTGTGGATGCGATGCGCGGCTTCCTCGCCACGGTGGACTTCAGCGGCACCATCGTGATCGGTGAGGGTGAAAAGGACAACGCACCGATGCTCTTCAACGGTGAGGTCGTCGGCACCGGTCGCGGACCTGCATGCGACATCGCGGTCGACCCGATTGACGGCACGAGCCTCACTGGTGCCGGTCGCCAAAATGCACTTTCGGTCATTGCCGTGTCGGATAGTGGCACCATGCTCGATGCGTCGAGCGTCTTCTACATGAACAAACTCGTCGCCGGTGCAGAGGGCGTGGGTGTGCTCGACATTCGGGCTTCGATTGGCGACAACATCCGCGCGCTCGCCAAGGCAAAGGGCAAGCCGGTCGGTGAGATGTCGATTGCGGTTCTCGACCGTCCACGTCACGAACAACTCATTGACGAGATTCGTTCCGCGGGTGCGGGCACGCGCTTGCTTCTTGACGGCGACGTCGCCGGCGGCATCAACGCGGCGCGCTACGAATCCCGCATCGACATGTGTGTAGGAATCGGTGGCAGCCCCGAGGGTATCGTCACGGCCTGCGCAATCAAGGCGCTGGGCGGCTTCATCCAGACCATGATGGCCCCGAAGGATGACGCCGAGGCTGCCAAGGGTATCGCCGCCGGACTCAAGATGGATTACGTCTACACGGCCGACGAGCTCGTCAGCAGTGACAACACCTTCTTTGTCGCGACCGGTGTCACCGATGGCGCAATGCTCGACGGTGTTCGCCGCAAGGGCCCGATCATCCGCACCGACTCCATCATTCTGCGCGGTCGCTCGGGCACCATCCGTCGCGTGCAGGCTGACTACCTCGCCGAGCGTTGGATCTAATTCAGTTGCTCTGTCCTACACCCTCACTAGGTTTGACACATGGGGTCGTACCGCGAAGTCATTGACGCACTAGATCATGAATCGCTAGTGATTCTCGATGCGATAATTGGCCAATCGTGGCAGGGTTTCTGGGCCTGGGAATACCCCGAAAACTTGGGCAATTTTGGGGCCTGGGATGCAATTGGAATTCAGCTAATCGACTCGTGTGTGAAGATAAACACCTCAATCCTCGACTTTCAATTTGACGACGAATTTGAGGATGACATAGGCCATCTGAGCGTCGATGTGTTTGAGAACTGTCATTTCGTGGACGACGATGTGACTTTCCACAAGCTGCTTAGTGGGCAGAGCATCCTCGACGTACTGGTGATTCGAGAAGAGGTTCGAGCGGCGCTTCATGACGTTCCTGTGTGGGCGTTCACGAATGATTACGGGCTCGTATTCGTTCTGGAATCTGGGTGCGTTGCCGTTTACAAGGCAATGTATCAGGGCTATCACCTTGAGGTGTCGGTTGCAGACTCGCTAAGCCAACTCGATATTCAGTGGGGCTCTTCCATGTGGACAGACGATGGAGACTCCAGTGAAATCGACACAGGCGAGACTTTTATGGCGACCCATTCGTTTAGGTCGATACGGACATTGAGCGCGAAAGGTTAACCAACCTCATCATCGACGAAACTGCCGCGTCGAAGAATTGGAGCGATCAAGACCAGCGCCAGTGAGTTCACAAGCATAACGATGAGCACGCGGCACTTCATGAGCCGGCCCATCTGTTCGGCATGCAATCGCTGGCAGCACTAAAAGTCCGGTCGGTGGTCGTTTTGTTCGGGATTGTTCTCTAGCTCTGGCAACCACCGATTCAGAGGCTTATATTCAAGTCAAGCTATCTTTTCAAGCGAGGTACGAATCATGGCCGATTCAATTGTGACGAGTCCTGAGACTCCGGATTTCGATCCACTGGCACTCAAGGAACGGTACGCGGCTGAGCGCCAAAAGCGGATTCGTCAGGACGGCCTTGCGCAGTACATCCAGCCCCGTGGCAAGTTCGCTAACTTCCTTGACGATCCATACGTCGAGCCGGGCTTTACTCGTGACCCCGTTCACGACGACGTCGACGCGGTACTCCTGGGGGCGGGATTTGGCGGTCTACTGTGCGCTGCCGAACTGCGAAAGGCGGGACTGAAAAAAATCCGCCTCATCGAGCGCGGTGGGGATGTTGGCGGTACCTGGTACTGGAACCGCTACCCGGGCGCGGCGTGTGACGTGGAGAGCTACATCTACATGCCCATGCTCGAAGAGATTGGTGGGATGCCCGCCAACAAGTACGCCACGGCTCCTGAGATTTGGGAACACACCAAAAAGATTGCGCGCAAGTACGACCTGTACAAGGACTCACTGTTTCAGACGCGAATCCTCAGCGCCGAGTGGAGCGACGAGACCGAGAAGTGGACTATCCGCACCGACCACGACGACGTGTTCACCACGAGGTACCTGTTCACCGCGCCGGGCCCGCTCGCGCATCCCAAACTCCCTGGACTTCCTGGCATAGACAGCTTCACGGGGCACATGTTCCACACGAGTCGCTGGGACTATGACTACACCGGTGGCGACAACAAGGGCAACTTGACCGGTCTCGCCGACAAGCGAGTCGCGATCATCGGCACGGGAGCAACTGCCGTGCAGTGTGTGCCCCACCTCGGGCGAAGCGCCAAGGAGCTCTTCGTTGTGCAACGCACACCGTCGTCGATTCACGTGCGCGCGGATCGTCCAACCGATGAGGACTGGTTCACCCATCAGGCACCAGGCTGGCAGCGTGAGCGCATGGCCAACTTCACCACGGTTTTTCACGGTGGTCAGGCCGAGCAAGACCTCGTGAGTGACGCCTGGACCGAAACCTTTTTTGACGCGGCAGACGCGGTTGCCGGTGGAACATTCTCACCCTTCCAGATGTCGAACTTTCGCAAGATGGAGGATGCGCGCAAACGCATCGACACGGTGGTCAAAGACAAGAAGACCGCCGATGCCCTCAAGCCCTGGTACAACTTCTTCTGCAAGCGTCCGTGCTTCCACGACCAGTACCTCGACACGTTCAACCTTCCGAGTGTCCACTTGGTGGACACCGACGGTAAGGGTGTCGAGCGCATCGATGAAACCGGTCTATGGGTCAATGGGGTGCACTACGAGGTGGACTGCATTATCTTTGCCACCGGTTTCGAGGTGGGCACAAGTTTCACCACGCGCACCGGAATCAACATCATTGGGCGCAACGGTGAAACCTTGGACGAGCACTGGGCCGACGGCTTCCGATCCCTGCACGGCATGCAGGTGCACAACTTTCCGAACTTCTTCTACATCGGCGGTTTGGAACAGGCTGGACGCACCGCAAACTTTGCGCACATGATTTCCGAGCAAGCCGAGTATGTCGGATTCCTGTTCGATAAGGGTGCCGCTCACGGAACAAAAACCATCGAAGTCACCGAAGCCGGCGAGGCTGCGTGGGTGCAAGAAATCGTCGACCTCGTTGTCAAAAACAAGCAGGCCTCCCAAAATCAGGCGTTTCAGGAGGAGTGCACCCCGGGTTACTACAACAACGAGGGCGCTCCCTCGCGCATCGCCATCCAAAACGGCGCCTATGGCGGAGGCCCCATGGCCTATGTCAAGGTGCTGCACGACTGGTGCGAGGCGGGAGATTTCGCGGGACTCGACATCCACGACGCACCACAGGTCTGACGCGCTAGCGGTGTGACGCGCTAGAGGATGGCGTCGCTCATTTGTCGAGCGGTCCTGAGCAGTAGCGCGCTGACCTCAGGGATGCGCTCTGCGGGCAGTCGCGATTCGATCGCCGAAATGGACACCGCCATGTACGGGGTGGATGTGTGCGACGGGATGACGGCTGCCATGCCGGCCACTCCCTGACGAACGATGTTCGGTGCCCAAAAATAGCCGTCCCGGCGAATGGCGTCGAAGGTGTCGAGCAGGAATTTTTGGAGGGCTTCCGGGTCGTCGGCTGCCGCGGATTCAGGTGGCGCATTCAGCGGCAATTGCTCGATGGCTCGGTTGCGTTCTGCCTGAGACAGGTGCGCGAGCAAAACCATGCCACTGTAGGTATTCGTGTAGGCGCGCACATCACCCATGCCGATGTAGTGGGTACGAATCGGATATTGACCTTCCTCGCGCATCAAATAGTGCACACCGTCGACGTGTCGCATCGACACGTACACCGTGTCGCCGGTTGCGGAGGCGAGCTCGGTCGCCAGCGTTCGCAACAGGATCGGGTTCATGATGGGGTTCGGAGCGGCCAGGCCGAGGGTGAAGAGTGCCGGGCCGATGGCGTACAGCTTGTCGGAGTGGCGTTCGACGTAGTCGATGTCGATCAAATCCTGGAGCATGCGGTGCACGCTGGGTCGGGCAATCCCCGTGATGCGTGAGATGTCTACCAGCCGAATTCCGTCAACACCCTCGCGCGCGATTGCGGCAAGTACCGCCGCGGCACGCTTGATGACCTGGACGCTGTCGCCAGCATCCATCGTGCTACGCCGTGGCACGAGCAGCCACTTCGCTCGGGTGTAGCGGCTTCACCGTCATTGCGACAACTCAAGCGTGTATTCCGCGGGGTTGAAGTGCGCGTTCTCCTGGCGGAATTGGTACGCGAAGTCGGGCCAACTGACCGTGAGGCGATGTGTGCGGCGGTCGACATACCAGTTGTTGCAACCGCCAGCGAGCCATACGCTGCCCTCGGCGCGTGCGGCAACACTGTCGACATAGGCCGCTTCGCTTTCCGGAGTTGTCTCGAACGTGTCAACACCCTGACTGTGGATGTAGTTCATCGTGTCGACGATGTAGTCGATTTGCGACTCGATGATGTACACCGCCGAGTTGTGACCGAGCGATGTGTTCGGGCCGTTCGTGATGAAGAGGTTAGGAAAACCGGGTGTGGTGATTGACGCGGTGGCCTTCATGCCGTCGACCCACGATTCGGCGAGGCTCTCGCCATCGATGCCGTGAATGATTGAGGCAAATTTTGGTTCGGTGGCGTCGAAGCCGGTTGCGAAGATGATCGCGTCGACCTCGTAACCGTTTCCTTCGGCGCCGTAAACAGTTGACCCCTCAACCCGAGTGAGCGCCGAGGCCTCGAGGGTCACGTTCTCTTGCAAGATGGTTGCGTAAAACCGGCCCGGCCCGAGGATGCGCTTACAGCCGATCTCGTAGTTGGGCGTGAGTTTGGCGCGCAGTTCCGGGTCGCTAATCGAGGCCTCGAGGTAATCCAATGAGGCCTTGCGGGCCTTTTCCAGAAGTTTGGGAACCTGGATGCGCGGCGGAAAGTTGCCCTCGCTGTACCAGAAGATCTCGGCCCGAACGTCGCGCATCGCTTGAGGGTAGCGTTCGAAGAGGCGCCGTTGCGCATCCGTGAAGGCTTGGTGCTTTCCCGAGGGGATAAAGAAGTATGGAGCGCTGCGCTGAAAGAGAACGACCGAGGACGCAATCTCTTGCAGTTCCGGGAAGACCTGAACGGCTGAGGCGCCGGTTCCGATGAGGGCGATGCGCTTGCCTTCGAGCGAGACGTCGTGGTTCCACCGTGCCGTGTGAAAGATGTCACCTGGAAAAGAATCAAGGCCGGGGATGTTCGGCATGCGCGTGTCGGACAGGTGACCGCACGCCGTGACGAGGAACTTTGCCGACCAGGTGCCGTTTGTGGTTTCGACGAGCCACCGCCGGGCGTCCTCGTCCCAGGTTGCCCGCGTGACGTCGGTGTTGAGGCGAATCTTGTCGCTGAAACCCTCATCGGTGACGCAGTCCCGCAAGTACTTCCAAATCTCAGCGCCCGGTGCCTGAATTTTGCTCCAATGGGGATTGAGTTTGAACGAGAACGAGTAGAGGTGTGCCGGAACGTCGCACGCAACACCGGGATAGGTGTTGTCGCGCCATGTTCCACCCACGTCGCCGGCCCGCTCGAGTATCACAAAATCGTGAAAGCCCTGCCGAGTGAGCTTGATTCCAAGACCGATGCCGGTAAAACCGGCGCCGATGGCGAGCAGCTCGACTTCAGTGACGCGTGCGGGATTAGCCGATGACATTCTCGAGACTCTCTTGTGGGTGCTTTAGGGCTGAACTTCGGGGATGACGGTTCCCGCCGGATGCAAGCCTGGGTTTGCCAGGAACGTGCGCACCGCCATCGCGAGTTCCGACGGACGCTCCCACACGATGGCGTGTCCCGAACTCATCTCGGTGTAGCGCGCGTCATCGATTGCGCCAAAGAGCGCCAAGCTGTGATGACGCGGCACCATCATGTCGTAGGTGCAACCCACGATGAGTGTGGTCGCCTTAATTTTGCTCACCTCGTCGGTGATGTCGACGATGCGGTTGAGAGCAGACAGCTTGCCGATGAACTCTGGTCCACCCGCGGGTGGCGGGGCAACGGTCATCAGTTCGTCGAGGGTTCGCTTTGCCACGAACGGAACACCAAACGCAAGAACGAGCGAGAGTTTCTTGTACGCCACCATGTCGCCACGGAGTGCGGCTTGAACATCTTGACGCACGAGTTGCTGAGTGTCCGTTTTGATCCAACCGGCAACAAGGATGAGGTTCTTCACCCGGTCTGGATTGTGCGCCGCATAAGAGGCGGCCACAACGGCGCCGAGGGAATAACCCAAGACGGAAATCGGACCGGTCGGTACGAGGTGATTGACCACTGCTGCCACTTGACGCTCGAGGTCGTCGACGGTGATCTCTGGTTTACCAACGATGTCGGTCAGATCGAGTGAGACGACCCGCTGATCCCGGGCAAGTGTGGGAAAGACGAAAGAAAAATGATTTTCGGTGGAGCCAGCGGTGCCGTGAATGAGGACAACCGGGGGTAGGTCACTGTCTTTTTTGCCTGCCGTGAAATACGAAACGGTGGTGCCGTCAACGTCGACGGTGCCTTGCTCGAGATCTTTCGCAATGGGTTCAGCCATCGAGTTTCTCCTGACGTGTGAGAGTCCAACAGTTGGACCCAGGGTGAGATGTACCTCATATTGTCTGGCATTTAGGAGTGCCTATGAACATTGTTGACAAGGGCGTAGCCAGTGTCAACGCGAGAGTCCGCTCGCTGGACCTAACGACGGATGTCCAGCAAGACCTTGAGCGCGTCACCGGTGTGCATTGCCGCGAAGCCGTGGGCGACCTCGGAAAGCGGGACAACGCGGTCAATTAACGGTGACGGATCGAGCGTGCCTTCGGCGACGGCGGCAACGAGCTGTGGCAGATACTTGCGAGCCGGCGCGGTGCCTCCGGCAACGTGCATCCCCTTGTTGAATATGCGCATCGGCGACACGGGTTCCACGCCGTGAGGGACGCCGACGAAACCGAGACTTCCCCCGGGGCGAACCAGCTCGAGCGCGGAATCGAAAGCCGCCTGCATACCCACGCACTCCACGACCCGGTCGGCGAGAACCCCATTGTTGACGTCGAGAAAGCGCTCCACGGCCGACTCGTCGCGACTGACTTGAAGCGTCTCCACACCAAAAGAGCGGGCGATCGCGAGGCGGGCATCCTGCTCTCCGATGAGAACGACGCGACCGGCGTTTTCTCGGGTCGCCGCGCTCGCCGCCGAGATGCCCACCGCCCCGTCGCCGATAACGACGACCGTGTCACCTGCGCTCACGCCGGCAAGAAAAACGCCGTGCGTTCCGGTCGCATAGACATCAGTGAGGGGGAGTAGTTTGCGAGCGAGATTTTCATCGATCTCGGCTGCGGGCCAGGGCAAGAGAACGAGCGTGGCCTCGGCGTGCGGAACCCGGATTTGTTCGGCGTGCGCGCCGGAGCCACCTTTGCCCCAGAGTCCACCCTGTGCGCAGAGTGAGTGCATTCCGTGCCTGCACTCGTAGCAGGTGCCGTCGGAATACATGAACGGTGCGATGACGCTATCGCCGGGGACGAGCGAGGTCACCTCTGCGCCAACCGATCGAATGACCCCAATGAATTCGTGGCCGGTCGAGCCGGGCGGGCGTGGGATGAGCCCTCGGTAGGCCCACAGGTCCGAGCCGCAGATCGTCGCGTAGCTGATGTCCACAATGACATCGCCCGGTTCGAGAATGTGGGGGTCGTCGAGCTCGACGACGGTGATGTCGGAAGGTCCGTTCAACCATGAAGAACGCATTAGCACCGGCTTTCTCGTGGCTCTCATTATTCCAGCGCGTCAGAATCTGCACAGGGTGGGATTGCTTGTGGCGATCAGAGCGTTCGAAGAGTGGACGAATTACCTCGTTACCTGTTGCTCGACGCGCCAAACCGGTAACCTCATACAATATTTCCTCATCAAGGACAGTGATCGCATTAAAGCTTGGCAATTCATCGGCACGAACCTTCCGCTCACACTCAACGAGGTGGCTGATCCCTCTCCCGCCACCGGCGAGGTGGTCGTCGCTGTTCGGGCCGCTGGCCTGTGTCACTCGGATATCGGCATCCTCACCATCGAGCACTTTTTGCCACCATTCGTTCAACCGCCCCTGACGATTGGTCACGAAATTGCCGGCGTCATCGCGCAGGTCGGTGCCGGTGTGACCGACTGGAAGGTCGGCGATCGCGTCGGCATCTGTCAGGTCGGACACAACGTCACGGGAATCATGCGCGACGGAGGTTTCGCGCCTCAGGTCGCCGTCGATGCCGACGTGTTGCTGCGCATGCCCGATGAGGTGACGTTTGAGCAAGCCGCCGCAGGAAACGATGCCGGGATGACGGCGTATCACGCGCTGGTCATCGACGGGCAGATCGCTGCGGGTGACAAGGTCGGGCTGATCGGACTTGGCGGTGTCGGTCAAATGGGCGCGCGAATTGCTGTGCTGATGGGATGCGAGGTTTACGCGGCCGAACTCAAAACGGACGTGTGGCCGCTCGCTCACGAGCTTGGCGTGACGCGCGTGGTGTCACACATCTCGGAACTCGCCGACCTGAATCTCGACGTCATCGTCGACTTTGCGGGCTTTGGCGAAACCACGGCGGCGGCTATTCAGACGGTTCGCCCCGGCGGTCGCGTGATTCAGGTTGGGCTCGGTCGAACCGAAGCGACGATCAGCACCCACAGTCTGATCATGAAAGAGATCACGCTCAAGGGAACACTCGGCGGCACGATGGCCGACACGAGCGCGGTGTACGACCTCATGGCCTCCGGTGATCTCGATCCGGTCATCTCCACGATTTCGTTCGACGAGATTCCCGAAGGAATCGAGCGTCTCGATCGCGGCGAGGTGGTCGGTCGTCTCGTGGCCGTTTTCCCCGAGTGAGTGTCGCGAGGGAAACTCGCTAGTCGGGCAACACGCGAATCGTCATGAACGAACGTTCCTGAAGTCGGTCGAGCAGCTTGTCATGCAGGGCGGCCACTGGTGTCCAGATTCCCGGGGTGACCTCGGGCGAGTCCAACAGGCACAGGGCCGTCTCGGTGATCATGCGCGAGGTGGTCATGAAGCCCGGATCTTTGGTCGACGATACGGATGACGTCAGTCGATGACCTTCGTTATCGGTTCCGATGAAACGTATCTCGAAATGACCGTTGTTCATGGCTTCGCGAGTTGGCCCCTCGCCCGGTTTCAGCATCGCGGGAGGCATGGCCTGCGTGTTCGGTTCACCCACGAGCATTTCGTCGTAGACCAGATCCGTGCCAAAACGGTGCTTGAGCAGCATGTTTGAGCGGTGAACATTCTTCACGTTGGTTGGTCCAAGAAAGAATGGCTGAACCGGCCCGAGGTCAGGATCGACGCCAGGCTCCAAGCCGGTGGGCTGCGCTGGCCCGGTAAATCCTGGAGTTAGGGCGAAGGGGTCAGCCAGGAGCGCAGCTACTTCGGCGTCTGCGGCGGCGGCTTGTGACATGGCCATGCCGGTCGCCATCGAGCCGCCACCGGGACCTCCGACGAAGTCGACGTAGCGGCCTCGAACGTGTGTCAGGGGCTTTCCGAAGCGTGCGATGGCAGCTTCCTGCAAAATCCAGACCCCGAACTCGGACGGGATTGAGTCAAATCCACACGCGAAGAGGATGCGCGCGCCACTTGCCTCTGCTGTCGTGGCGTACGCGTCGATCATCCGGCGCATCCAGTGTGGTTCTCCGGTGAGGTCGACATAATCCGTTCCCTCTTCTGCACAGGCGGCGACAACGGCTTCGCCGTAGAGGGCGTAGGGGCCAACCGTGGTGAGAACAAGTCGAGTAGATCGGACCATATCCCGAATCGAATCCGGGTTGGCGATGTCGGCTTCGATGAGGGGAACGTCACCCAGTGCGAGTTCATCGCGCACTGTGCGGAGCTTGTCGAGTGACCGACCGGCTAGCGCCCAGCGCAAGGTGCCAAGCTCTGCGGCCCGCTCGGCCACGTACTCGCTGATGAGGTGGCCGGTAAATCCGGTGGCTCCGTAGACGACGAGGTCATATTTTTTCATGCCGACTCCTTTGTCAGTGAACAGTATGACATTTAGGAGCGAGGTGGACTAGCCGACCTCGTCTTCGACGAACTTGCCGCGGCCCAGAATCGGGGCGAGAAAGATCAGCAGTATCGAGTTCACAATCATGAAGATGAGTACGGCATTCCACGAGCCCGTCCACTCGTGCAAGACACCGACGCCGAACGGGCCGATGATGGCGATCGTGTAGGCGACCACCTGAACGAAACCACTGAGCTGCATCGACGCATGCGTTGACTTGGTGCGCAGGTTGATCAGCACGAGAGTCAGCGGGAAAATCATGGGTCCGATTGAGATGAGTACCAGCCAGAGCCACGGGAGGTTCGGCGCAAACATCAGACCGACATACCCGGCGACGAAGAACACGAGCGACAGGTAGACGAAAATGTCGGTGCGTTTGACGCGCGCCGCAAGGATGGGTGTGACGAGACTCACCGGTAGCCCAATGAGTCCGAAGGTTGCAAGCATGACTCCCGCCTCGCCGGGACCCACCCCCGACGTACCCATGATGAGGGTCGGCAGCCAGGCAAAGACGACGTACCCGTTGATGCTCGAGATGGCGAGCATGAAGGCGAGCGCGAGTGCAGTCGGGGACTTGTGCAGCTTGAGTGTTGAGCGCACCACGACGACGGAGTTGTGCTCAACTTTTCCGCGCACGGCGCGCAGTTGGAGCAGCCAGGGGATGAGCGCCGCCACGGTGAGTGCCGCCCAGACGATGAAACCGTCACGCCATCCGATGGCGTCGCTCATCGGGTGGGCAAACAGGGGCGCGAGCCCGGAGCTGAGCGCGAGAAGGCCCACATAGAGGGTGGTCACGATTCCGATGCGGTCGGGGAAGTATTTCTTCACGGCGGGTGGCAGCAACACATTGCCGATACCGGTGCCGAGCAGACCAATCCCCGTCGCTACGGCGAACGTTCCCCACTCGGGAGCGAGGGCGCGAACCACGTGACCAATGATGAGCAGCGTGATGGCGAGGATGAGACCCCACTCGATGCCGATGGCGCGTCCGATGCGCGGGGAGATGAACGACGCAATCGCGAAGCTTGCCGGCGCCAAGGCGCCGAGCAACGCAATCACGAGTATCGGCAGATCGAAACTTTGTCCGATGAGGGGGAAGATCGGCGACGCGCATCCGGTGAGAATACGCAGTGAGAGAGCAACGAGCAGGATGCCCAGAAGCGCGAGAGCCCGCCCAGCCCACAGGGGTCGTCTATCCAACGCTACGGGTGTAGTGGGTGTGTGGCCTGCGCCGGATGAAGAAGACATGCGTCTCTCATCATGCACCCGTGGTGCGCCGCGGTGTTACTCCAACTCGGTGGTGAGTTCCTCCTTGCGGAAACCTTCGGTGGTACTCGTGATGGCAGGCACTACGGCGATGGAGTCGGCCATGTCGAGTTTGGGAAACTCGGCCGCGGTGGTGAGCAGGTTGCGCTCGAGCGAGGATGCGAACTTGTTGTACGAGCCGACCGCCCGGTCGAGGTGCTTACGAAGGTCGTCGGCGTGGCCGGCGACTACCCCGATGCGCTTGTAGAGCTCTTGCCCGAGTTTGATGATCTCGGCCACCTGCTGCGTGGCGACTTCTTGGTTCCACGCGAACGCTACGGTTTTGAGGACCGCGAAGAGGTTGACGGGAGAGGCGAGCGCAACGCGCTTGCTGAAGGCCTCTTCAAGCAGACCGGGATCGAGCTCAAGCGCGACCGAAAGCAGCGACTCGCTCGGCACAAACGCGACGACAAACTCGGATGTGTTTTCGAAGCCTTCCCAGTACGACTTGCGGGTCAGGTCGTCCACGTGTTTGCGGAGTGCCTTGACGTGCTCACCGAGCAGGCGTTGCCGCTTGGCGGCCTCGTCACCGGTTGCGTTGACCGGAATCTGGCTCGCCTCGAGGTAGGCCGTGAAGGGCACCTTGGCGTCAATGATGATGGTGCGCCCACCGGGCAGGCGAATAACCATGTCGGGTCGAATGCCACCGGCGTCGGTCGACGAAGACTCCTGCGTGAAGAAGTCGACGTAATTGAGCAGCCCCGCGACCTCCACAATGCGACGAAGCTGTGCTTCGCCCCACTTGCCTTTGTAGTTGTTCGAGCGCAGGGCGCTTGCCAACGCGTCGGTGGTGGCACGCAGTTCATCCCCAGCCTTGCGACTATCGGTGAGCTGCTGCGTGATGAGGCCGTGCTGCTCCTTTTGCTGGTTCTCCATCTGGTTGACCTTGAGCGTCATCTGCTCGAGCACCGCCTTGATGGGGGTGAGCTGGGCGACGATCTTGGAATCACGCTCTTGTTGTTCGAGCAGTTCGCGATTGCGCTCACCGGCTTCGGCCAGTGCGCGGGCGCGCTCATCGGCGATGGCCTGCGCCGCGGCACCGGCAGAAAGAGCCTGCGCGAGAGCTTCGGCATCAGCGCCTGGCGATTTTTTGCGGGAACCAATGAGCCAACCTACGAGCCAGCCGATGAGCAGGCCGAGGACGAGACCGATGACGAGCGCGAGCGTGAGAGAAGCATCCATAGACTTAGTGTGTCAGTAGGTACTGACACTGAAGAGAAAGCGCGCCACGATGACCGTGCCCACCATCCCGCACTGGATTGACGGACAAGAAGTCGCCTCAACGTCAGGTCGCACATCCCCCGTTTTTGACCCCGCCCTCGGCGTGCAGACCAAGCAGGTGGGGCTCGCGAGTGAGGCTGAGATTACGCTCGCAATCGCGTCTGCTCATGCCGCGTATCCTGCCTGGCGGGATGCCAGCCTTGCTAAGCGCAGCAGCGTGATGTTTGCCTTCCGTGAGATCCTCAACGCCCGCAAACTCGAGCTCGCTGAAATCATCACGAGCGAGCACGGCAAAGTCGTTTCGGACGCTGCCGGAGAAATTAGCCGCGGACTCGAGGTCGTCGAATTTGCCTGCGGTCTGCCGCAGCTGCTCAAAGGCGACTTCAGCGAAAACGTCTCGACGGGTGTCGACGTCTACTCGATCCGTCAGCCGCTCGGCGTGGTCGGCATCATCAGCCCGTTCAACTTTCCGGCCATGGTGCCACTGTGGTTCATCCCGGTCGCGCTCATGGCGGGCAACAGCGTGGTGCTCAAGCCGAGCGAAAAGGACCCCTCGGCTGCGCTGTGGATAGCGCGCGCCCTAAAAGAAGCCGGCTTGCCCGATGGCGTCTTTACGGTGCTTCAGGGCGACAAGTTGGCAGTGGATGGTCTGCTCACGCATCCCGACATCGCAGCGATTTCGTTCGTCGGGTCGACCCCCATCGCGCAGTACGTTTACGAAACCGGAACCAAGCACGGCAAGCGCGTGCAGGCTCTCGGTGGCGCAAAGAACCACATGCTCGTGCTTCCGGATGCCGACCTCGACCTCGTCGCAGACTCGGCCGTGAATGCCGGGTTCGGTTCCGCCGGTGAGCGCTGCATGGCCATCTCAGTCGTAGTCGCGGTCGAGCCTGTTGCCGATGCGCTGATCGCCAAGGTCGCCGAGCGCATGGCAACCCTGAAAATTGGTGACGGCCGTCGCAACTGTGACATGGGCCCACTCGTCACTCGTGAACACCGTGACAAGGTCGCCGGCTACATCGAGGTCGCCGAAAAAGACGGCGCGACGGTTGTCGTCGACGGTCGCGGCATCAACGTGGACGGTGACGCCAACGGTTTCTGGCTCGGCCCCACCCTCATCGATCAGGTACCGACCACCTCGCGCGTGTACACCGAGGAGATTTTCGGTCCGGTTCTTTCCGTGGTTCGCGTGGGCTCCTACGACGAGGGTCTCGCCCTCATCAACGACGGCGCATTCGGCAACGGCACCGCGATTTTCACCAACGACGGTGGTGCGGCGCGTCGCTTTCAGAACGAGGTGGAAGTCGGCATGGTCGGCATCAACGTGCCAATTCCCGTGCCGGTCGCCTACTACTCGTTCGGCGGATTCAAGTCGTCAATTTTCGGTGACACCAAGGCGTACGGTGCCGAGGGCGTGCACTTCTTTACTCGCTCGAAAACGATGACCTCGCGCTGGCTCGACCCGAGCCACGGCGGCATCAACCTCGGGTTCCCGCAGAACTGATGAGCGCGCATCCCGCTGACCAGGGCGACGAGCTCTACTGCGCCACGATTGTCGTGATGAGCGCGGTCAACAAATTGGATGCGCTCGCCATCGTTGCGCTCGCCGTCGACTCCCTCGTAGAGCAGCAGCTCACTCAGCGGCCGTGGATTCCTCTCGGCGACAACGCCTGGGTGGAGATTGAAATCCCCAAGTTTGGTGAACCGCCGCCCCTCGCGATTGACGTGTACAGCACGCTGAGCGACGAGCACGCGAAGCTCACGGCGCTCACGCTGATCACGTCGCTCGAGGCCCACACGCCGTGGGCGGCTCGGCCCGATTTCGAGATTTAGTCGTGGCAAGCGCATCCCACGCTCAAGCCGGCTGGAGTCTTTCGGTCATCCTGTGGACGATTGTGCTCGCCATTATGAGCGCGTTCCAGCTCTGGCGCGGTGCCTATGTGGACGGCGGGCTATTTACCGCGATCACGGTGTTGCTCATTGTCGACACGATCACGGGTCGCCGCATCAAGTTGTTGCGTTCGCCGGTAGTTGCACCGCGCTGGGTGATCGCGTTGGTCGTGGGCGCGCTCGGCATCGTGCTCATGATTGCGCCTCGACACGGTGTGGTTGACCTGGTGACCATGGTCGTGATCGGAGTTGCGGTCTTTATTTTGGGATGGGCGCCCGCCCGCCCGCGCACCCCGCTACCGAGGCAGTCGTACCGTCGCTCGGCCATCACCTGGGCAACGCTCGGTGTGGCGCTGTGCGTGTGGGAGGCGCTCATGTTCATCTTCGCCACCGTCATGCCCGAACGGGCAGACGATTTTCCCACGGTGTCGGTGCTGCTCGATCCGTTCCTGGAGTGGCTACCGGGCAAGATCATCTTTATTGCGCTGTGGTTGGTGGCCGGACTTGCGTTGTTGAGGGTATGGAGTAAACGATGATTCGCTCAATCGTGGTGGGAGGTTACCTGCTCATCGTGGCCGGCATGATCGTGAGTGAAATCATTGCGCGCTCGCGGCCGCAGACCTTTGCTCCGGTCGATGACATGCTCGATAACATCATGACCAACCGCACGGCTCGCATCGGCATGCTTGCGGCGTGGTGGTGGTTCGGCTGGCACTTCATATTTGCGCAGACTATCGACCCGCTCGTGCTCTAGCGGGATTTTTTGGGAAGGCGCGAACCAAAGCCGAGATGCCCGAGCACAATGCGCTCGATAATGCGCATCTCTTTGAGTGTGATCTCGCCGATTCGGGCGCCGAAGTGAGATCGACGCACGGTCACAATCTTGTCGACCATGGCAAAACTGCGAATGGTGCCTGTCTCGCCGGGCAAATCGATGGAAGCGCGAACCCAGCCGGTTTCAGATTCGGTGCGGGTGATGGGGATCACGGTGACGCTTGGCGTCGGTCCGGTGACGTCACGCTGGATGATGATACCCGGCCGCGGTTTTGACCCGTAACCGTGACCCACGAAGCTCCAGATTTCGCCGCGTTTCATAATCGGAAGATTGTGGGGTCGAAACCTCGGTAGGGGTCGACGCCGAGTCCGTCCCAGTCGAAATCGGGTTCATCAGCGAGAACATCCTGAGTGATTTCGTCGATCCAGTCCATCGGCCGGTCACTCGCGTCAGCACGGTTCACGCTCTCGATTTCGCGGTCGAGCTCGTCGAGGTACGTCGGGTGTGACTCGTCGGGCACCCATATCTGCAGAAGGCGATACCCGTGGGCTTCCATTTCTTTGCGGTGTTCAATTACTCTCACCCGACTAGTCATAGCGCCAATTGTTACATGAAACAGGAGGTCGGCCTAGGCCTGTGGATGTACATCCGCCTCGTCTCGCTGGGCAGAACTGCCACACCCGCGCCGGTAGGCTTAACTCCCGTGGCTCTTACTATCGGAATCGTCGGACTGCCCAATGTTGGCAAGTCCACCCTCTTCAACGCACTGACCAAGAATCAGGTTCTCGCAGCGAACTACCCGTTCGCCACGATTGAACCGAACGTCGGCGTGGTGAACCTGCCGGATGAGCGCCTCAACAAGCTCGCTGAGATTTTCGGAAGCGAGCGCATCCTGCCGGCTCCGGTCTCGTTCGTCGACATCGCGGGCATCGTGCGCGGTGCGAGCGAGGGGGAGGGCTTGGGCAACAAGTTCCTCGCGAACATCCGTGAGGCCGATGCCATCGCTCAGGTCGTGCGCGGATTCACCGATGCCGACGTGGTGCACGTCGATGGTGCGGTCAACCCGGCAAGCGACCTCGAGACCATCAACACCGAGCTGATTTTGGCTGACCTAGAAACGCTCGAGCGCGCGATTGCCCGCCTCGAAAAAGAGGTCAAGGGCAAGAAGGTTGAGCCGGTCGTTCTCGAAACGGCGATCGCCGCCCAGACTGCCCTCAACGACGGCAAGCTACTCTCGGTGTCGGGCCTCGACCTCGCACCCATCAAAGATCTCGGACTCATGACGAGCAAGCCGTTCATCTTCGTCTTCAACGTGGATGAGTCGGTACTCACGAGCGACGCGAAGAAGGCCGAGCTCGCCGCCCTGGTCGCGCCGGCCAAAGCGGTTTTTCTCGACGCCAAAGTGGAGAGTGAACTCATCGACCTTGATGTGGATGAAGCGCGCGAGCTGCTCGCCTCCATGGGGCAGAACGAATCGGGCCTCGACCAGCTCGCCCGCATCGGGTTTGACACACTCGGCCTGCAGACCTACCTCACAGCTGGACCGAAAGAGGCTCGCGCGTGGACCATCGGCAAAGGATGGAAAGCCCCGCAGGCCGCTGGCGTCATCCACACGGACTTTGAAAAAGGCTTCATCAAGGCCGAGGTGATCTCGTTCGACGACCTCGTCGCGACCGGCTCGGTGGCCGAGGCGCGCGCCAAAGGCAAGGCGCGCATGGAAGGCAAGGACTACGTCATGCAGGATGGCGACGTGGTCGAGTTCCGTTTCAACGTCTAGCATCAGAGGTAGTGGCGCAACTTTCTCGGCCATCCCTCGGCGTCAACGGATTCCGGGATACACCATCGCTCAGAAAGTTTCACCGTGGAAAATCGTAACCTTGTCGTCGTTGTTGGTGCTGGCCCCGGAATTGGCGCCGCTGTGGCCAGAGCCTTTGCGCACAAGGGTCACCCCGTCATGCTTGTCGCCCGCGACCAGTCACACCTGGATGCGCTTGCCGCAGGTCTTGCCGACACCGGGGTTGAGATTCACACCGCGGTGGCGGATGCCGCCAAACCCGGTGATGTTGCGCGCGTGATCTCATCTGTCGAGGGTCCGCTCTCGGCTGTCGTCTACAACGCCGCCGCATTCGGCGGACCGTTGCTCGATTCCAGCGCGGACGAGATGGTTACCGCAGCTCAGGTCAACCTGCACACCCTCGTGAGTGTGGCGGGGGCGGCTCGTGCGGGGCTGAAGGCGGGATCGGGCATCCTCATCACGACCGGTGGCGGCTACGCGCTCTACCCGTCGAGCGAATACGGCGTGCTCTCGGTGGGTAAGGCCGCTCTGCGCTCGGCATCCTTCGTGTTGGCTCAGGAATTGGAAGCCGACGGCGTTCGGGTGGCAACCATCACGGTCGCTGGCGCGGTGGATCCCGCCACGGCATTCGCGCCCGACAAGATCGCTCAGGCTTACGTTGCCGCATATGAGAACCACTCGGGCGAAGTTGAAACGGTCTACACCGGCGAGTAAGAAGAGACGCCCTGGCGGTTGAGCTAGAAAATCAGCGCGACAAAAAGTGCAATGAAGATGACGGCAAAGATTGCCGGCGTGATCCATTTGACGATGACAAACCACGGTGAGAGCGTGATTGCGCTCGCAGCGAGCGGCCCTCTCGAGTCGAGCTCGCGAAGCTGATCAGCCGCGGCAATTGCATCATTGGCCGCAGTGAACTGGGCGAGTGCGCCGAGAATTCCGGAGGCGAGCAAAATGCCGAGGGCGGCGATGCGAACAGCCAGATGAGCGTGGTCGAGACCGACACCCAACAACGCCACTGTCGCAATGAGGAGGAAGGTCGGCGCGATCTGCGACACGATGATGTGCAGTCGAGCTTTGTTCCAGAGGTCAAGAAGGTCGCGTTCTGTCATAGCCCCAGCATAGGATGACCGCATGGGGGCAGACGAGACTGTGTATCAATTCACCGCGTGGACTCTGAAGGGTCGCACGCTCAGCAGACGCGACGATGGCATGGGTGGAGGTCGGGTCGCGGGCACCGGCTCGGACACGCCCTCGTACGACATGGCGGGTGCGTCGGCATCTCTTGAGATCGCTGCAACGAAACCATCGACCGGCAAGGTGCTGCTCTTTGGCATGTTGGCATTTTCCAAGGGCATGGCGCCTAACCGCATCACCGTGACCGTGACGCTCGCGACAGGGCAGGTGCTCATCATAGAAACGGAGTCACCAGATTCCGATGTCGAGGCGGCCGCTCGCGCATTTGTGGCCGCGATCAATGCGACGGGTGTGCGCTTTGGTCAGCAGACATCGACCGGCTCTGTACCGACCGCCTCCGCAGCACCAGCCGATGATGACCGTGACCCGATCGAAATGCTCGCCGAGCTTGGCAAACTGCGCGATGAGGGCGTGCTCACCGACATTGAATTTCAGGCGAAGAAGCGCGACATTCTCGGGAGAATTTAGCCTTGTTGTCGCTAAGGCACCGCGCTAGCGTGTGATACATGACAGCGCCAAACATGTCCCGAAGAATTAAGACGCACGTCGTTATCACCTTGGTGGCGGCGGGGATTGCCATTCTCAGTTTTGCAGCCCAGTATCTGGTGTTCGGTCTGCTCGGCATCAGCACTTCCGAAAGTTTTGCACTCGGCTGGTTTCTCACCACTCAACTACCCTTCGCTCTCATCGCCGGCGTGATGGGCATCGTCTCGTTCTTCTACGGCATGCGCGATTCCACGTGGCGTGCCCTTCGGATCGTGTTGCTGATTGTTGCCCTGATTCTGCTTCTCGTTTTCGTTGCGCCGATTACGCTGGGAGTCATCCTGCACCGCTAGATCACGAAGGAAAATCGGGATGCGCACACGGCGACTGTGGCGAGGTCTGCTTTTTCTTCTCGCTGTTACTGCTCTTGCGGGCTCCGGTGTCTCGCTGGCTCACGCCGCAACACCAACCCCGACCCCTGCCCCGGTGACGGGAGAGATGCCACCGCAGACGTGGTCGGAGCCGGTTTCTGTGGCCGACACGTCGATGCTCATCGCAGCGGCCAGCTCGACTGGGCTCGCCGAGTACGTTGACTGTGTCAACCAGGTGCAGCGCGAGGCCGCGATCAGTGGTCAAACGAATTGGACTTTCGAGTCATGCCAGCCGCGCGACGTAGCTAACTGCGGCAAGGGCATGTGTCACGGGCCGGTCTCAGATGCGCCGGGTGTCGTGACGTACACGCTCTATCAAATTTCCAACGACACGCTGCACAACGATGTCATTCCCGCCTGCGGCGGTACGGCGGACATCGGCGCGTGTGTCGCGCAGTTCGGCTGCGAGGCGGTACCCGGGGGTAACGGCATGCCGTTCATCCTGTGTCCGTTCCAAGCCGTCGAAGCCGGAACGTTGGATGTCGACATGGCGGCGTGGCGTGCTCGCTTCGCCGCTCCAGCGCCTGATGCTGGTACGTCCGTCGTTATTCCCCTCACGACCGAAGGGGACGTCACCATGGCCGATCTGGCGACCGATACGTCCGGGGCTGCGACGCGCACGCCGCTGAGTGAGATTCGACTCTTCGGTGACCCTGTCACTGAGGCGGTGCGTCTGGCGACGACGGTTGGCGCAACGGTGGTGTTTGCTGTCCTCGTGTTTATCCCCACCGAGCTCATCAACTCGACCCTCGATGAGAACGCGGACACGATTGCGTCGTGGATTCCCGGGCGAAAGCGGCGCACACAGCGGAGGGCAACAGGCTCGGAGAGTCGCGACGCCGCGCGAAACTGGTGGCACAAAATACCCGAGTGGCTCAAGGGCATCCCGGTGGTCGCGGTAGCCGCCATCATTACCGGGTTTGCCATCCCCGATTTCGGGTTCAATGCCATGTCGCTTCGCGTGGTGCTGAGCACCTTCGTCGTGCTCATGCTCATCAACTACGTCGGAACCGTGCTGGTGTGGATGGCGTTGCGCAAGTCGTCAGAGGTGCCGCTGCCGCGCATCCGCGTGCACTATTTTTACCTGATCTTGCTCGCTGTTTCGGTTGTGCTCACACGCACCCTTAGCCTTCAACCGGCTCTCGTGTTCGGAATCGTGCTCGCTATGGAGGCACAGCACGTCTTCTCGAGCGTTGCCAACGAACGCGCCACCCACCGGAGTCTCGGGCGTTTCGAGTTCGTCTCGTTCGTGGTCATCGTGGTGTTCGGTCTGCTCGGCTGGGTTGGCTACAACCTGTCGGCCTCGTGGACCGCGGGCGGCGCCGGAGGACTCGTTGTTGCCGTGCAAGAACTGCTCGGTTCGCTCACGATTGAGACGCTCACCACCCTGCCGTTGGTCATGCTGCCGCTCAAGTTCATGCCCGGGCGCATGGTGTTCCGCTGGAACAAGATCGTGTGGGGCGTGAGCTACGTGGTTGTTCTCGCGCTGTTCCTGTTCGTGCTCGTTCCGCTGCCCACCGCGTGGTCGACGATTTCGGTCCCGTTCTGGACGTGGGCGAGCGTGCTCGGAATCTATGTGGTCGGCGCGCTGATCTTCTGGGGAGCTTTTGTCATCGGTAATCGCCTAGCCAAAAAGCGCAAGAGGCTCAAGACTCACGAGTAGTCTGGGCGCATGGTCATTGCCACGGATTGTCTTGCCTCCACGGGGTACAACCCGACACCACTCATCGTTTTCATCCTTGCTGTCCTTCTCGCGAGCGTCGGGGCATTCGTGTGGCGTCGCTCGCTGTTGCGCGGAGCTGCACTACTCCTCGTACTCCTGTTGAGCGCCGGCGGTTTACTCGTGAGCGCCGGTCAGAGTGCGCCGACGCCGGCTCAGGCGCAGGTTCTCGCAAAGTGTGAGGGCTCGGCACCCGCGCCGGTAAACACTGAAACGCCGGGTGCCGCGCCGGTCATCACCAACGACATCACGACGTATGACCTCAGTGCGCCGTTCACAATCACGGCTACCGGCGACGGACCTATCGACTTTTATGTGTACACCTTTACTTATATGCAGTTCACTGTCACTGGTCTCACACTTGACCCCGCAACCGGGGTGATGACCCCTCCCGCGGATGACGTCACGCGCCAAGCGGGTTGTAACGAATCCGGACCCTTTGGAAACACACTCGACGGCGTGACCTTCAGGGTTTATGCGCACAACGAATTCGGCGAGTCATTTGCTGACTTCACGATCAACGACACGGTGTGGTGTTTGCGTCCGTAGCGGCTCGGCAACACGTGTGTGCATGCACATGCACAACGCGCTCAGAAGCATCCTGTCGTATCTGTCAACTACCGAGACTCTGAAAGAACCCGACGACCATGACGATCAACCACCACGTTCGCGTATATCGCAGCGACGAAAAGCTGGCGCGTGAAGACCAGCTCGCCTGGAAAATTGCGCAGGTCGCCGTCGACCCGGTCGCTCTCGAGCCCGCGGTGATTGACATGATCATCAACCGGGTCATCGACAACGCGTCGGTCGCGGCCGCGTCGCTGACCCGCGCACCGGTGAGTGCCGCTCGCGCCCAGGCACTGGATCACGAGCCCTCGCGTGGCGGGGCAGGCGCGACCGTGCTTGGATGCGCGCTCACGCAGGTGACCAGCCCGGAGTGGGCCGCCTGGGCGAACGGTGTCGCCGTGCGCGAACTCGATTACCACGACACGTTTTTGGCGGCGGACTACTCGCACCCGGGTGACAACATCCCGCCCATCATCGCGGTCGCGCAGCATGTGGGCTCGGATGGTGCCGCGGTCATGCGGGCGCTGGCCACCGGCTACGAGATTCAGATTGACCTGGTGCGAGCCATCTGCCTGCACAAGCACAAGATTGATCACGTGGCTCACCTCGGCCCCTCGGCCGCCGCAGGGATAGGCACCCTTCTCGGGCTCGGCACCGAGACGATTTATCAGGCGGTCGGCCAAGCACTGCACACCACGACGGCTACTCGTCAGTCGCGCAAGGGTGAAATTTCCTCGTGGAAAGCGCACGCCCCAGCTTTCGCGGGAAAGATGGCGGTTGAGGCAGTCGATCGCGCCATGCGTGGTGAAACCTCGCCGTCACCGATTTACGAGGGTGAAGACGGAGTCATTGCGTGGATGCTCGACGGCAAAGACGCGTCGTACCAGGTTCCCCTTCCCGCACCCGGTGAGCCCAAGCGCGCCATCCTCGATTCGTACACGAAGGAGCACTCGGCGGAGTATCAGGCGCAGGCGTGGATTGACCTGGCGCGCAAGTTGCACGCGGAGCATCCCGAAATCGCCGACCCGGCGAATGTTGCCTCGATCGTGCTGCACACCAGTCACCACACGCACTTCGTGATTGGCTCGGGCGCGAACGATCCGCAAAAGTATGACCCGATGGCATCGCGCGAAACGCTCGACCACTCGATTCCCTATATTTTTGCGGTTGCTCTGCAAGATGGCGGCTGGCATCACGAGGATTCGTATGCGCCCGAGCGCGCCGCGCGCATCGACACTGTTGCCCTCTGGCACAAGATCACCACGGCAGAGGATCCCGAATGGACGAGGCGCTATCACTCGGAAGATCCAGCTGAGAAGGCATTCGGCGGTCGCGTCGAGGTGCATCTCGTCGACGGCACAACGATTGTGGATGAGATTGCGGTCGCGGATGCGCATCCTCTCGGTGCTCGCCCGTTTGCCCGTGCCGACTACGTGCGCAAGTTCCGTATGCTCGCTGAATCAGTGCTCGAGCCAACCGAGATTGAGCGCTTCCTCGCGCTGGCGCAGCGACTCCCCGAACTCACCCCAGCCGAGGTACGCGAACTGAGTATCGTGGCAGCGCCCGGCGTTCTCGCCTCGGCACCCGCACCGAAAGGGCTCTTCTAATGCTGTACGCACAGACCACACCGGCTGATAAGCGCAGCCTGTTTCGCGCGCGTCTCGCCAGTGGTGAGCTGCTGCGTTTCCCGGGCGCCTTCAACCCACTAAGCGCGCGGATGATCGAGCGCAAGGGCTTCGAAGGTATCTACATTTCGGGTGCCGTGCTCAGTGCCGACCTCGGACTCCCCGACATCGGTCTGACCACGCTCACCGAAGTGGCCGAGCGTGGCGCTCAGATTGCCCGCATGACTGAGCTGCCCGCACTCATCGATGCCGACACGGGATTTGGCGAACCGATGAATGTCGCCCGCACCATCCATACGCTCGAAGATGCCGGGCTGGTCGGCGCGCACATCGAAGATCAGGTGAACCCCAAACGCTGCGGTCATCTCGACGGCAAGCAGGTGGTTGACGAGAACACCGCGGTCAAGCGCATCCGTGCTGCCGTGGATGCGCGGCGTGACCCCAACTTTCTCATCATGGCGCGCACCGACATTCGCGGGGTCGATGATCTCGCGGCTGCGATCGATCGTGCCAAGGCGTTGGTCGACGCGGGTGCCGACGCTATTTTTCCCGAGGCGATGCGTGACCTCGCCGAGTTCGAGGCCATGCGAAACGCGATCGACGTGCCGATTTTGGCCAACATGACCGAGTTCGGAAAATCCGACCTGTTCTCTACAGAGCAGCTGCGCAGTGTCGGTGTCAACATTGTGATTTGGCCGGTATCTATGCTGCGCGTGGCCATGGGGGCCACATCCCGTGCCCTCGATGCGCTGATTGAGGAGGGTCACCTCACCGGTCAACTCGACCAGATGCAGCATCGAGCCGACCTCTACGACCTACTCGACTACGAGGGGTACAACCACTTCGACTCGAGCGTGTACAACTTCGAGATTGACCGTTAGGAAAGCCATGACTCAGCCAGACATCAGAAAAGGGCTCGCCGGAGTCATCGTCGATTACACGGCAATCTCGAAAGTCAACCCCGAGACGAACTCACTGCTCTATCGCGGGTATCCGGTTCAGGAACTCGCGGCAACGCAGTCGTTCGAAGCGGTCGCTTTTTTACTCTGGACCGGTGAGCTACCGAGTGCAGACGAGCTTGCCGAGTTTCGCGCCCGCGAGCGTGCGCACCGCACACTCTCACCCGACGTCAAGGCGGCCATTGACCTGCTTCCACTCGACGCACACCCGATGGATGAAGTGCGCACCGCGGTCAGCGCACTCGGTACGCGCGAGCTCGCCGGCTCGGGTTCGGTGCTGGATGCCGGTGGCACACCGGAGGAGAATCTCGAACGCAGCCAGCGCCTCTTCGCGGCGCTACCCGCAATCGTTGCTTATGGTCAGCGTCGGCGTCGGGGACTCGCACCGGTTGAGCCGCGCGACGACCTCGACTACGCCGCCAATTTCTTGTGGATGACCTTCGGCGAGGAAGCCGCTCCGGTCGTGGTTGACGCCTTCAACCAGTCGATGGTGCTCTATGCGGAGCACTCGTTCAATGCCTCCACGTTCACCGCGCGAGTCATCACGAGCACGATGAGTGACGTGTATTCGGCGGTGACCGGCGCAATCGGTGCGCTCAAAGGTCCGCTGCACGGTGGCGCTAACGAAGCTGTCTTGCACGTGTTCACCGAGATCGGTTCGGCCGACAACGTCGCGCCGTGGCTTGACACCGCGCTCGCCGAAAAACGCAAAATCATGGGGTTCGGTCACCGCGTCTACAAGCGTGGCGACTCACGTGTGCCCACGATGAAGGCCGCACTCGACACCCTCGTCGCGCACTACGACCGCCCCGATGTGCTCGATCTCTATACCGCTCTCGAAACCGAATTCGTGGCACGCAAGGGCATCTATCCGAACCTCGACTACCCGTCGGGGCCGGCATACAACCTCATCGGTTTCGACACCCTCACGTTCACCCCGCTTTTTGTCGCGGCACGAATCACGGGGTGGACGGCACACATCATCGAACAAGCAGCAAGTAACGCCTTGATCCGCCCGCTGTCGGAATACAACGGAGCGCCCGAGCGGCACATCCCCGGTTATGTGCCGACAGATGATGAGCTTGCCGCCGCCTCGAGACCAGCAGAGAGCTAGGGCGCGCACATGTCTCCCCAACTAGGGCGCGGAATTTAGGTGGCCGCCGTGATTCCCTGGTGGGTTGAGCTCATCGGTCTGACTGCCGGAACGATAGGCAGTCTCATTTCGCTGCCCCAGGTCTTTCGCATCATGAAACTCCGCACCAATGCGGGCGTCTCGTTGTGGACATGGTTCATCATCAGCGTGCTCAATGCCTCATGGATCGCCTATGGCATACGCAACGGCAGCGTGAGTCAGATTGTGACGAGCCTCATGTCTGGCGGCATTACCGGAGTGCTCACCGTTCAACTTCTCAGGTACCACATGCGGCTGTTGTATGGGATTCTCATCGTGATTGGCTCGTGGATCGTGATGTTCGTCGCCGAGTTTTTCTCTCCGCCAGTCATCGGCGGAGCCCTTCTGCTCGCCGGACTCGTCAGCCGAGCACCCCAGGTCATCGAGTCGTTCGTCTCGTGGCGGAAAGGACGTGCAACGGCCGTTTCGAACCGCACCTACATCATGTCTATTGTCGCGTCGGTGTTGTGGGTGACCTACGCCGTCATCGGGTCATTCTGGACCCTCGCCATATTCTCAAGTTCGGTGATTGTGCTGAGTGCGCTCATTTTGATTCTCGAGGCCGCTGCTCGGCGAAAGGCGCACGGAGTCGAGCCGGCCCCGATCCCGCTGCCCGACTAATTCAAGCGCGTTGCCGAGCTATTGCGTGTGTGTGGTTTAGCTTGGCGAGACCTTGGCGGCTAGAGTCACGGTGTGACTAATCGTCTTTCCACCTTTCTCTGGTACGACCACGACCTCGATGAGGTGCTCGACTACTACCGCCGTATCTTTGACCTCGAGGTGCGCGAGGTCAACCGAAACGAGACCGGGGCAGCTTTCACCGCCTCGGCAACGCTCTATGGCCAGGAGTTGGTGCTCATGAACGCGCCCGGCGGGCAACCGTTCTCGCAGGCAATCTCTCTGGCCCTGAGTCTTGAGTCACAAGCTGAGGTTGACCGCGTCTGGGATGCCCTCACCGAAGACGGTAAAGAACTCAACTGTGGTTGGTGTGAGGATGCCTTTGGCGTGGCGTGGCAAGTGACACCTGCCGCAATGCAGGAGTGGCTCGGCAACCCCGATGCCGAGGTGCGTGCCTATGCGTGGCAGCAACTCATGAACATGAAGAAGATCGTGCTCGACGACCTCCACCGCTAAGGCCGAGGTCGCCGAGCGACAATCGGGTCTCTACTGAGCAGGTGCGCAGTCGTAGAGTGCACCCGCTGTCACGCGTGAATCGGTGACGAGTGCGCAGTTCGCACTCACCCACGATTGGATGCTCGTACCGGTCGATGTCGCCGACCCGCTAGCGCTTGCGCCGGGAGTGCCACTCATTGCTGGTCCACCCGGTCCGCCCATTCCGCCCGGCCCACCGGTCCCACCTCCGGCGAGTACAAATCGCAACTCGCCCGAGCTCACCATGGCCTGGAAGGCGTCAAGTGACGGATAAGGGTCTTGACCGTCGAAACCGCCAATCGGCAGAACGGACTCACCCGTTGAGGTGATAATCGATGCGGCACTCTGCGCACCGTATGTCGCAACAAGATATTTCGCCGAGCCGCGGTTTTCCGTGAGGAAGGCCAGCGCGTTGGTGCTTAGCGCGGCCCCCATGCCCGGTCCGTTGCCGGCTCCCGTGCCCGCACCGATACCGCCACCGGGCATGCCACCGGGCAAGTTGCCGGGGAGTCCACCCGGCATGCCATTTGCGCCACCGGGCATGCCGCCAGGTCCGCGCATCCCGCCTGGTCCACCCATGCCGCCAGGGCCGCCCATCGCGTTGGCGCCGCTACCGGCGACCGGGTTGATCGCGTTGCTGTGGTTGATTGTGTCAATCGTCCACGCTGCCGGGGTGAGGAGCATGCTGACGCCAGCCACGAGCGATACCCACCAGGTACGCGAGAGTGACCACTCCTCGGTGAGCAGCACGGCTGAAGCGGCGCCAATTCCCACAGCGAGTTGAATCCACGGCAACCACGGCAGGTACGAGGAATAGCTGAGGGCAATCGCGATCGAGACCGTGACGCTCAGACCGATTAGGGCGAGCTGAGCCCACGTCTTTTTGTCCTTGCGCGCTACCGCGAAGGCCACGCCGACCAGTACAGCCATGGGAATGGCAAGAGCACTCGTGTAGAACTGGTGCATCCCGGAGACCACGGAGAACATCACGGCCATTGTGGCGAACGTGAGGGTGAGCATCCACGTAATCGCTTTGTTCGCCTTGAGGATGAACAACAGCACGACTGCCAATACCGCGGAAGGAATGAGCCACGCGATTTGCCCGGCGAGCTGCTCGTTGAACAGGCGAACCACCCCAGGATCTCCCGAGAATGGCGGGGTAAACGAGCGGTAGGCTCCCGTGCTCGACGTGGTCGCGCTGAAGCGGCCAAGTCCGTTGTAGCCGAAGACCATTTCCCACGGGCTGTTCGAGTAGGTGCCGCCAACATAGGGGCGTGAGGATGCGGGCACCAGCGACACGATGAGGATCCAGCCAAGCGAGACCACGAGACTCGTCGCTCCGGCGATGAGCAGATCCCGAATTTTGAGAAGCCACTTCTTCTCGATAAGCAGATATCCCACGATCAGTGCCGGCCAGGCAGCCCACGCTTCGAGCATGTACGTCTGAAACGCGAGCCCGATCCATACGCCAGCGAGTACCAGGTGTCCGAGGGATTTCTTCTGGATCGCCACGATTGAGCTGAACAGCGCGAGAGCGAGCAGAAGTAAGAAGAATGACTGAGGCTGGTTTGATCGGGCGACGGCAGCCACGATGGGTGTTGTCGCGAAGGCGGCCCCGGCTAAGAGGCCAGCGGTCGGGCCGGCGATGCGATTAGCCGCAAAGGCAATCACGATGACCGCCGCGACGGTGGCAATCGCATTGGGTGCCTCGATCGACCAGGTCGAGAAGCCAAACATTTTCACGAACAGCGCAGGCACCCAGTACGAGCCGGGAATCTTGTCGAGTGATCCGGTGCCTGCCGGGTCAAGAGCGCCGAAGAAGAAATTCGACCAACTCATGCTCATCGAATAGGCAATGGACGCGTAGTACTCGCTGCGTGAGGCGACGTCGAGAGCCCACAGGTACACAAGCGCCGACAGCGCGGCAAGCGCGGTGAGGCCAGTGTGCCAACCGGTCCAGCGAAAGCGTCGCCGAGTCTCGGAAGTCGTCTCGGCGAATTCGGGGGAGCGGGGGTCAGTAGTCATCACAGCCATGCTGGCACGATATTTACCCAACCTATGAGTCGGGTAAGAAAGGTTTCGCAGAGTCATGAGAGTTGGCAACGGTCGCGTGAAATACTGGGGGCATGTCTCGCTTCTTGTATTCCGTGGAGCGCGAGTATGCGCATCCAGTCGACGTTGTCTGGTCCGCGTGGACCGACGCCGCGCAGCTGGAGAGTTGGTACCACCCGACGATTCTCACCAGCGTTCCGGGGTTGACGGTATCGGATGCGCGGGTCGGCGGCCTGTGGAAGTGTGCCGTTGACGTGCCCATGAACGATTTCGTTGCATATTTCTGGGGGCGGTACTCGGTGGTTGAGCCGCTCTCTCGGCTTGAGCATTCGCTGTCGTACTCGCAAGATCGTGCCGAATTCGATGCGGCACCCGAGGATGCACCGGCACATCAGATCGTGGTCGAGTTCGACGCTCGCGGAAACACGAGCTGGGTCAAGTTCAGCCAATTCGGTGACATGCCCGACGAGCAGATTGATGCCACCCGTGATGGCATGACGAGTTACTTTGACTCGCTCGAAATGTTTCTCGACGAATAAGCACTCTTTTGCGCAGGGTGTGCCCCTAGACTGACGCCAAGGTACGACGGCGGTTCCGGTTGCACGGAGTTGTCGCCACAACACAGTCGGCAGGGGGAACTCGATGACAACTGCTACTTGTATCGACGAAGCGGATGCCTAACCAGCGACTGAGCTTCATCTCGGACAAAATACGTGAGTCGGATGCGTCTCTGAGCTTGGTTCACCGATTCTGCGTGGTTGCCGCCGAATTGCTTCGCGCTCAATCTGCGTCCATCGCACTCGTGATTGACCAGGCCTATAGCGCCATTGCTGCATCGAGCCCGCTGGGCACGCTCCTCGAGGAACAGCAGTTTGCGTTCGGTGATGGGCCGACATATGACTCCCGCGAATCTCCCATCCCGATCATCGTTGAAGACATGACGGACCGACATTCAGCTCAGAAATGGCCTGCCTTTGCTCCGGTCGCATCGAAGCACGACATTCGCGCGGTGTACGCGTTTCCGCTTCGAGTGGGAAGTGCTTACCTTGGAGTGCTCACCGTGTATCGGGTCGAGCACGGTGAACCGACTGCACAGGAGTACGCCGACGGACTTATTCTCGCGGCCCTAGCAACCAATGAGCTCGTGAGGCAGCAGGCCGGCATTGCGGCAGGCGATGTGTTGTCGAGCTCCGAGCCCGGGTTGAGTGATCAGTCCACGGTCCAAATTGCTGCGGGAATGGTGGCTGAAGCCTTGAATTGTTCGATCGTTTCAGCGCTCGTGCGTATTCGTGCGCGTGCTTTTGCCGACGACAAACCTGTAAACGACATTGCCCGTGCGATCGTCGCACGGGAACTGATTTTGACGAAGTAAGAGATAAGGAAACGGTCATGGCTGAGACTCTGTATGAGATCCCCGATGCAACCGAGTTGGCGGTCACGCTGATTGACATCACGCGTGCGGTGACAGCGGGGGCGGAGACAATCGACATTTTTACGACTCTGGCGGAAAAATGTGTTTCACTTCTGCCGGTGACTGCTGCGGGGATCCTGCTGCGGGATGTGACCGGCACACTGCAAGTCATTGGCGCCTCGAGCCCATCCGCACACCTGCTTGACCTTTTTCAGGTTCAAAACGAGGAAGGTCCATGCCTCGAATGCTCCTCAACCGGTGAGGCGGTGAGCGACACCGATTTGAGTCCCACCGGGCGCTGGCCTCGATTCAGCTCTCTAGCGCGGTCGCACAACTTCTCTGCCGTTTACGCGCTTCCGTTGCGCTCGCGAGACCTCACCATCGGGGCGCTCAATCTCTTTGCCGAACAACAGCTGTCGCCCGGGCGCCTTCTGGTTGCTCAGGCTCTCGCCGACGCGGCAACGTTGTCACTGTTGCAGGTAGACCCGCAAGTCGACCTGCAGATTGTGATTCGTCGCATTCACGTCGCCGTGGAATCACGCAATGCCGTTGAGCAAGCCCAGGGCATGATCGCGCAACGCTTTACCATCGATGCGGAACAAGCGCTCGTTCGCCTGCACGAGGTATCGGCACAAACCGCGTTGACGCTGGTCGAAGTTGCTCTGGCGGTGACCTCGAGAGACCCTGATTCGCCGGTTGCGCGATTGCTTCAGCCATGACGGATCCCGGCGAGGACGACACCTCACGTTTTCGAATTCGCCGGATGATTGTGAGCGGACCGCATCCCGAGTCTCGTGCCGAGAATCTTGAAGGAGAAAAAGAGCCACTGCGACAGGGTGAACCGTTTCCCTTTGTCATCGCGATCATTCCGGCGTACAACGAGCAGGACTCTATTGAGCGAACCATTGGCTCTCTTCGAGCGCAGACGCGTCGCCCGGATGAAATTATCGTGCTGGCCGACAACTGCACAGATGCGACCGTCGCTCTCGCCCTTGCCGCTGGGGTCTCGGTGATGGAATCCGTGAATAATGCCGACGGAAAAGCCGGTGCGCTAAATTCGCTGCTCGCGGACATCTTGCCGATGCTGGAGTTTGACGACACCATCCTCGTGATGGATGCAGACACGGTGCTCAACGAGAGATTCATCGAATCCACCGAGACCATGCTCTTCACGCCATCGAAAAAACCCATTGCGGGTGTCGGAGGAATATTTCTCGCCGATCGGGAAGACGCGTGGAACCTGGTTCGCCAGCTGCAATCGAATGAGTACGTGCGCTACCAGCGCAGACTTTCGAGACGGCACGGGCGTGCTCTCGTGTTGACGGGAACGGGAACCGTTTTTCGGGCGGGTGTGCTCCGCGAGGTGATGACGGCCCGTCGGGAAAAACGACTCCCCGACCTGGGTGGCACTGGTGCCGTATATGACACCTCCGCACTCACCGAGGACAACGAACTCACCATCAGTGTCAAGGAACTGGGCTATCGAGTTGTTTCGCCGAAGGACTGCACAGTTGAAACAGCCATGATGCCCACTGTGGGAAGTCTGTACAAACAACGTCGCCGATGGCAACGCGGCGCACTCGAAAACTTGATCGCCCATGGGCTCAACCTGCACACCGTGCCGTACATGTTGCGTCAAATGCTCACCTACTTGGGCGTCATGTTTTTGCCGTTCTACGTCTACACGCTCACCTTTGCGCTCATCACCCAGAGCGACATCGATTTTGTTCAGCCCCTCTGGGTTGCGGTGGCTGTGTTGTATCTGTTCGAGCAAACGTTCTCCGTTCGAAAAGGGGGATGGAAAGCCATTCTCGTTTCACTGGCAATCGTCCCCGAGATCGTGCTCAATGTCTTTCTCGACATCGTCTACATCGTCACTTTCTGGGGAACCGTATTCGCAACGGACGAGGCGTGGGGTCGGATGCGGCACCTGGACAGTGCCGAGTTCAAACGAAGCGGGCAGCCGAGACAGTCGCCTCTCATCACGCGAAATATGCACGGCACGCACGACCTGCGCAAGTCTCGCCGAGCTCGAACCTTTGAGGTGGTGAGCGCAACTCTGCTTGCGCTCTCGCTGATGGCGATGGCGGCCATTCCACTCGTCAACTTGCAGATCGCCTGGGACATCATTGCGGTTTACGTGTTGATCGGCGCAATAGCGACCCTGGGACGACTTGTACCCGTGCGCACCTTCTAGCCCGAGCTATCCCGGTCTAGCATGAGGGAATGACACGTGCTCAGGTGGACGATTACCTCGCGAGCGTGCCTGAGCCGGGACGCTCTGGTCTCGAGGCGCTGCGGGCGAGCATCCACGCGGTCTTGCCCAATGTCGACGAAGTGATTTCTTACGGCATCCCCGGTTTTGCGGTGAATGGGCGAGTGGTCGCCGGTTTCGCCGCGAACAAAAAGTTTTTGTCGTACTATCCCCACTCGGGCCAGGTGCTCACCATGGCAGGGGATGCGGTCGCCGGCTACAGTCAGACCAAGGGCGCTCTGCACTTCGACGTCGACGCCACTCTGCCCCTCGAGTTGGTCGAGTTGCTCATCCGGCTCACGCAGTCACTGCACGCGTAGGCTGAACCCATGAGTGTTCCCGAGCCGATGCGGCGACGCACCTCGAATCGATGGCCTGCCTTCGTGGGCATTGTCATCATGCTGACCATCTATGCGATCACGCCCCAGAACATTGTTCCCAGGCTGTGGCTCATCGTCATTGCGGTGGTGATGCTGCTGCTCATCATCATCGTTAATCCCGGCAGGAGCGGCGTCGAATCGAACATTGTGCGCTGGCTCGCCATCGCGCTGTCACTGATGCTGATGATGTTCAATCTGGTCGATGTGGTCTTCATCGTGGCCGACCTCATCAACGGGCAGACACTGGGTCGACTCGTGCTGCTCGAGGCGGCCGAGGTGTGGATAGCCAACGTCATCGCGTTCAGCCTGGTCTACTGGGAAATTGACCGCGGCGGACCCATCGCCCGGGCAACGCTCTCCCGTGAGAGTCTGCCTACCGCCGATTTTAAATTTCCGCAGGATGACGAGCGTGCTGCAGCGAGTGAGGTGGAACGCTCATCGTCAACGAGTAAAGCCAACTGGCGCCCCGGCTACGTGGACTACCTCTACATTGCGTTGACCAACATGATGGCGTTTACCCCGAACGACGTGGTGCCGCTCACGGCACGGACGAAAATTCTCATGGGAATACAGGGCCTCAGCGGATTCGTGATTCTCGCCTTGGTTATCGGCCGCTCCGTCAACATTCTCGCCTAGCGCGCCCTCGGTAAACTTGGGCCATGACCTCCCCACGCATCGCCGTTCTTGGGCAGGCTGCTGCTGGTGCCGCGCTTGCCGTGCGGTTGCAGTCGGCAGGCGCATCCGTTGTGGGGTTCGATCACGCTGCCCCGAAGCGCCCGCAGGTGGAGCAGGCCGCCTCGCTCGCCGAGGCTGTTGCCATGGCCGATGTGGTTCTTTCTCTGAACTCGTCGGCGCACGCACTGACCTACGCGCGGGATGCTGCCGCGCGCCTTGCCCCGAACGCGTTGTTTGCCGACCTCAACCCGGGGCCTCCTCGGCTCAAAGAGAATCTCGCCGAGCTTTTCGCACATGATGCTTTTGTTGATGTGGCCGACCTTGACCCCTTCCTGGTGGCCGGGCCCTCTGGCCGCAGGCTCATCGATGTGCTCGCGCCGTTAGGTCTCGCCATGGAACTCGTGTCGGATCGGGTGGGGGATGCAGCTGCCCACGCGCTGACGCGCAGCATCCTCACCAAATGCATGGCCGGTGTAGTGGTCGACTACATGTGGGCCGCCGAGAAAATGGGTCTGACCGAGTGGGCGTATGGCGAGCTGCAACGCGAGTTCGATTCGATGGATGCCGAGACGGCACGCGCGTTCTTGCGCGAATCCGGGCGCGACGTGAAGCGCCGCGAAATCGAGATGCTCGATGTGGTCGAAATGCTGGAGAGCGTGGACTATCACTCGTTGTTCGTGCCACCCACGCAGCTCGTCTACAACAAGGTGTATCACTCGATAAAAGTTCCCTATTCACAAACCGAGCCAGAGGATTAGCCAAACACTAAACTTCGGGTATGGATACCATCGTCTTCGGGTTGATTCTCGCAGCGGCCATCATCATCGTGCTCAACGAAAAACGCTGGATTATCGTGACCAGCTGGGTTGTCGCCACGGTTGCCGCGTTCGTTCTGTTCATCCACCACGTGACCACGGCTCTGCCGTTGAATTTCTAGGGGGGATGCGATCATGACAACGAATACTTCGTCTTCCGCATCCCACTCACGCACGGCAGCGACGCTCCGCGCCGAGGCAGACTATGTCGCAGGACGCCTCGGTTTCTGGGCTCAGGTGCTGTTCATCGTCGCCTATGTCGGCATTCTCTCGACCGCAATGTTCGTTTTTCAGTTCGGTCTCGGCGAGATGCCCTGCCCGCTGTGCATCACCCAGCGCATGGCGATGATGCTTGCAAGCCTCGGTCCCGTTTACGTCGTCACGCAGAGTTTGCGCGGGCTACTGACCACCACCAAGTTCATGGTCGGTCTCGGTATGGCCGTGCTGGGTGCGATCGTGGGCGCCATCATGTCTACGCGGCAGGTGGAGCTACACATTCTGCCGGGAGACCCCGGATACGGGACTGCGATTTTTGGCTTGCACCTCTACACCTGGGCGCTCATCACGTTCATGGTCGTGCTGATCTTCGCCGGCGTGATTCTTTTGTTCGGCCACGAGTTCGTGCCGATTGCGCCGCGTTCGCGCGGGGGACGCCGCCTGGCCTGGATTATCGTGTGGGCGCTCGTTGCCACGATCGCCATCAACATGTTGGTCGTGTTCGCCGAAGAAGGGTTCAACTGGTTCTTGCCGGATGACCCGACGCGCTACATGTTGTTTGGGTAGGGGTCTCGACGGGCTCGACCGACGTGGGGGTCTCGACAGGCTCGACCGACGTGGGGGTCTCGACAGGCTCGACCGACGTGGGGGTCTCGACAAGCTCGACCGGCGAGGGGGTCTCGACAGGCTCGACCGACGTGGGGGTCTCGACCGGCGGAGCGAGGGGTTAGTACTCGAGCTGCTGCTGCAGCTGGTCGAGCACGATGTACGCGGGAAGAACTGACGCCACCGAGGCGTTCGGCTCGCGCCCTTCGCGAATGGCCGCGACGAACTCGCGGTCTTGAAGCTCGATACCGTTCATCGACACGTCAACGTTCGACACGTCGATGACCTCTTCTTTGCCGGTGACGAGATCGTCGTACCGCGCGATGTAGGTCCCGGTGTCACCGATGTAGCGGAAGAACGTACCCAAGGGTCCGTCGTTGTTGAACGAGAGCGACAGGGTGCAGATCGCGCCCGATTCGGTCTTGAGCTGGATGGACATGTCCATCGCAATGCCGAGCTCAGGGTGCTTCGGTCCTTGGATGGCGTTTGCCTTCACCACCTTTTCACCGGTCTGGTACATGAACAAATCCACGGTGTGTGCGGCGTGGTGCCACAGCAGGTGGTCGGTCCACGAGCGCGGTTGCCCGAGCGCGTTGGTGTTGGTGCGACGGAAGAAGTAGGTCTGCACGTCCATTTGTTGGATGTTGAAATCACCCGCGGTGATGAGGTTGTGCACGTACTGGTGCGATGGGTTGAACCGACGCGTGTGACCGGCCATGGCGATGACACCCTCGGCGCGTTGCGCCTCCACGATTTCGGTCACACCAGCGAGGTTGTCGGCCATGGGGATTTCGACCTGCACGTTTTTGTGCGCCCGAATCGCCTGCATCGTCTGCGCGTGGTGCATCTGCGTCGGTGTGGCGAGGATGACGCCGTCAAGATCGGGCTGCGCGAGAAGCTCGGCGTAATCGGTGAAGGCCCGCTTGGCGCCGTACTTAGCAGCGACCTCCTCGGCGAGGGGCATCTTGCTGTGTGCCACGTAGGCGATGTTCACGTCGTCGATTGCCGAGAGGGCGTCGAGGTGCTTGGTGCCGAAAGCGCCGAGGCCGACGACTGCGATGTTTACGGTCATGATGTCTTTCTTAGTCCTGTGGGGTGAGGATGAGGTGTCCCACCGCGGTGTTTGATGCGGGCACGTGGTAGAACCGATACACCTCGTTGACTTTGTCACCGAGAGCTCCGCGCATGATGAGCCACATGATGAGCTCGACGCCTTCGGAGCCGGCCTCGATCATGTACTCGAGGTGTGGCTTGTACTTGAGTGTCTCGGGATCGTTGATGAGATCGTCAAGAAACTTGGTGTCCCACGGGGTGTTGATGAGTCCCGCGCGTGCGCCCTGAATCTGGTGGCTCATGCCGCCGGTACCCCAGATGCGCACCGTGAGGTCACCATCGAACTGCTGCACAGCATCCCGAATCGCCTTGCCGAGCGCCAGGCAACGCTCGCCGGAGGGTTGCGGGTTCATGACCACGTTCACCGGCAGGGGGATGACTTTGGTTGGCCACTTCTCAGGCTGACCGTACATGAGCGACATCGGCACGGTGAGTCCGTGATCCACCTCGAGCCGGTTGAGCACGGTCATGTCGAAATCATCGAGGATGAGGGATGCCGCCAGATGGGTGGCGAGCTCGGGGTGTCCCTCGACCACGGGAACCGGGCGAGGTCCGTATCCCTCGTCACAGATTTCGTACTTCTCGGCAATGCCCATCGCGAAGGTCGGCATGATGTCCATGCCGAAGTACGACGCGTGGTCGTTGTAGACGATGATGTCGACATCCGCGGGGTTGTCCTTCACCCACTGCTTGGAGAATTCGTAGCCGGCGAACATCGGCTTCCAATAGTCGTCCTGTGTGCGTCCCGAGTCGACCGCGTGTCCCACAGCCGGGACGTGGCTCGTGGAAATTCCCGCAACAATCTTTGCCATGGTTACGCTTCGCCCCGTTCCTTCTTGGAGCGCCATCCTTCGATGTTGCGTCCACCGGCCACCATCATGGCTTGGTACTGTTCAACGTTCATGTCGGTCATGGTGCTGACGGCCTGCACGTAGGACATACCTTCGGCCGCAAAAATCTTGGACAGGAAGTACACGTTGCCGCCTAGGTCGAGCATCTTCTGGAAGTCGCGGGTCAACACGGCCTGCTTTTGATCTTCCGACATGTCCCACTCGTCGAGGTAGGCGCGCTCGTCAGCGTGGAAGCGCTTGCGGTTTTCCTCGGTGCGCAGGCTCATGCAGAACTCGTTGAGCTGGAATCCCTGGCGAGCGAGTTCGATCGTGTAAATCGTGGTGCCGGGGATGTCCTTGTACTGCTCAAAATTGGGCTTCATGATTAGCTCCAGTACAGATTGGTGGGGTTCGTCACGAGAAGTTTTTGCTGAAGCGCCGACGTGGTGGCGATCGACGGAACGTAATCCACCAAGATGCCGTCGTCGGGCATTTCCTTCTTCATGTTGGGGTGAGGCCAGTCCGTGCCCCACAGGACGCGGTCGGGAAATTCCTCAACGATAGTCTTCGCGAACGGGACAACGTCGGCATAGAGCGGGCTTCCGCTGACCGAAAGTCGGTCTGGGCAGCTGACTTTCGACCACACCGACTCGTTCTCGCGCATGAACCTGAGGAATAGCTCGAATTCGGGACCGTCGACCTGCTTCGTGACATCGGGGCGGCCCATGTGGTCGATGACGACCGGCACGCCGAGCGAGGTGAAGAAGTCGTACTTTTCGTTGAGGTCCGACGGTTCGAAGTAAAGCACCACGTGCCAACCGAACGGCTTGATTTTGTCGATGATTTGGCGGTAGTAGTCATCCGGTTTTGGGTCGACAAGTCGCTTCACGTAGTTGAAACGAACGCCTCGAACGCCGAGCTCGTTCATGCGAGCGAGTTCGTCGTGGGTGATGTCCGGGCGAACCGTCACGACACCGCGGGCGCGGTCGTCGGCGCGCTCGAGAACGTCGAGCAGAGCCGAGTTGTCGGCTCCGTGGCACGTGGCCTGCACGACCACGTTCTTGTCGAACCCGAGAAAGTCGCGCAGATCAAACAACTGCTGGTAGCTCGCGTCACACGGGGTGTACTTGCGCTCCGGGGCGAAGGGAAAGATGTCGCCGGGGCCGAACACGTGGCAGTGGGCATCCACCGCTCCGGCCGGAACCACGAATGACGGCTTGGTCGGGTTCTGGTCCCAGTCCAGCCAGTCGGCGTCTTTGGTGAATGCGGGGCTCACAGGGCACGCTCCTTGAGTTTGGCGTCGAGGCGGGGGAACACGGTTCGAGCGTTGCTTTCGAAGATGGATGCCTTCTCGCCGTCGCTGATTTTCGCCGCGTCGATGTAGCGCTTCGTGTCGTCGAAATAATGACCGGTTTGCGGGTCGATTCCGCGAACCGCGCCGATCATCTCCGAGCCGAACAGGATGTTCTTGTTGTCGATGACGTCGACGAGCAGGTCGATGCCCGGCTGGTGGTAGACACACGTGTCAAAGAAGACGTTGTTCATCAGATGGGTGTCGAGGCTCGGCTGGTTCAGCATGTCGGCCAGACCGCGGTAGCGACCCCAGTGGTAGGGCACCGCGCCGCCACCGTGAGGAATGATGAAGCGCAGCGTCGGGAATTCCTTAAACAGGTTGCCCTGAATGAGCTGCATGAAGGCGGTGGTGTCCGCGTTCATGTAGTGAGCACCAGTCGCGTGGAAGTTCGGGTTGCACGATGCCGAGACGTGAATCATCGCCGGCACATCGAGCTCGACCATCTTTTCGTAGATGGGGTACCAGTATGGATCGGTCAGCGGAACGGTCTCCCACTTACCCCCGCTCGGGTCGGGGTTGAGGTTGCAACCGATGAAGCCGAGCTCGTTGACGATGCGGTCGAGTTCTTTGACCGACTCGGTGAGGTCGGCGCCCGGCGACTGGGGGAGCTGTCCGACACCCACGAAGGTTTCGGGGTAGAGGTCGACCACGCGCTTGATCAGGTTGTTGCACGCCTGTGTCCACTCCAGGCTGACGCGCTGGTCACCCTCGTGGTGACCCATCGCCGATGCGCGCGGCGAGAAAATGGTGAGGTCTGAGCCGCGCTCCTGGATGAGCTTGAGCTGATTGTTGTCAATCGACTCGCGAATGAGCTCGTCCGAGATCTCGGGGTAGGTCGGACTTGGCTTTCCGGCGGCGAAAGCTGCCAGCTGGTCGATGCGCCACTGATTGTGGGGTTCGGGGGCGGTCGTGTAGTGACCGTGGGCGTCAATAATCATGTGCTTCTCCTTGTGGGATGCCCGAGCTACAGCGAACTCGGAACGAAAATGTTGCCCTGCATGAGCATGCGGGCGGTGCGCAGGAGCGCCGACTTGGTGACCACCGGGGTGCCACTGGAGTTGTCGACCTCCATCTGCACCGTGAAGAAACCGGTGGGATGTTCGACCTCAACTTCGAGGCTCGATCCGATGGTGCCCAGCCCGGCGATCTTCGCGGCCACGCTGCCGGGCAGCATGCACGCGGTGGCGACTGACACGGCACCGAGTACACCGATGGACTCGTGTACGCGGTGCGGGATGAACGTGCGCGTGCTGAGCAGTCCGCCATCCTGCGCGGGTGCCAGCAAGCTCATCTTGGGGACGGTCTTGTTGGTCACGTCACCCAAGTTCATGAGCGGACCGACGGCCAGACGAATCGCCTCGACGCGTTCCTTCAGGTCGGCGTTCGCCTCAAGCTCGGCCGGGGACTCGTACCCGGTGATACCGAAGTCGGACGCGTTGAGGCAGACCACGGGCATCCCGTTGTCGACCATGGTCACCTCGACACCGTTGACCATGTCGAGCGCGTTACCGGTAGGCAGGAGTGATCCGCAGCTGGAGCCGGCGACATCCTCAAAGTTGATGTTGATGGGTGCGTGTGTGCCGGGTACACCGTCGATGCGCGCCTCGCCCTGGTAGTTGACAATGCCACCCGGTGTTTCCACAAAGGCGGTAGCTTTCGAGTCGGTGTTCACCATGAAAATGGAGACCGGCGTCATGCCGTCCTGAGCAGGAACGAGGCCCATCTCGATGGCGAACGGGCCCACTCCGGCGAGGATGTTGCCGCAGTTTTGCGTGTCGCTCACTTCGGGGCGATCCGGCCAGACCTGCAGGAACAGGTAGTCAACATCGATGCCCTCGCGGGTCGACTTGCTGACCACGGCGACCTTTGAGGTGAGCGGATGTCCGCCACCCATGCCGTCGATTTCGCGAACATCGGGCGACCCCATGGCGGCGAGCAAAAGCGCGTCCCGCGCTGCCCGGTCAGTCGGCAAATCGGATTCGAGAAAGTACAGGCCCTTGGATGTGCCTCCACGCATGACGGCGCAGGTCACTGCGCGCTGCGTGTTCGTCATCCCTCGTAGTCCACGTAGACGAGCCCCTTGGCGGCGAGCTTCTCACGCATGTTGTAAATGTCGAGACCCAGCTCTTTGTTGGCGAGACGCGTGCGTTTGCCAGCCTCATTGGCTTCGCGCTCTTGAGCCTTGACCAGGACATCGGCCGCGTCCTCGCGACGAACCACAACCACGCCATCGACATCGGCAACGATGACGTCGCCCGGGCGGACCGCCTGATTCGCGATCACGATGGGCGTCTGAACGTTGGCCACGGTCTCTTTAACCGTGCCCTGCGCGCCGATGGTTTTTGCCCAAACGGGGAAGCCCATTTCGGTGAGGGTGGCAACGTCGCGCACGCCCGCATCGATGACGAGTCCGCGCACGCCGTGAGCCATGAGGCTTTCCGCGAGAAGGTCACCCAAGTAGCCGTCGTTGCACGGGCTGGTGGGGGTTACCACGAGGATGTCGCCGGGTTGTGCCTGTTCCACGGCGACGTGAATCATCCAGTTGTCCCCGGGGGCAACTTCGCAGGTGAGTGCGTTGCCGGCAATCATCGCCGGGAAGATGGGGCGCAATCGCACATCGAGCAGGCCGATGCGGCCCTGCGCCTCATGAACGGTGGCGACACCGAGCTTGGCGAGTGCGTCAACAATCTCGAGCGGGGTGCGGGGTGTTCCGCGAACGACCTTGGCCATGATTCTCCTGTGTACGTGACGAGATCCTGCTCACCATTCGGGCACATGGCAACGGGGTCCTGAGCGGAAAGTGCGCTGCTCAAATACAAGCGGAGTTTACGCCCCAGCCGCAAAGCCATTTCCGGCAACCGGAAGGATGTTTGCCGCCCCCGCCGATTGAGCTTGTCGAAATCGCCGCTGATTGAGCCCTTCGCTGATTGAGCTTGTCGAAATCGGATTGAGCCTGTCGAAATCGCGACAGCCACTCATCCCTGGGGTGTGGTCGGGCGTCGGGGTGGTGGCGAAGCCACGGGGCCCCGCGGGCGCAGGGGTGAGTGGGTGTCGCAGATGTCGACTGTTTCCATCTTTTCGGTCTCGACAAGCTCGACCAGCGAAGCGGTGGTCTCGACAAGCTCGACCAGCGAAGGGATGCTCGACCAGCGAAGCGGTGGTCTCGACAAGCTCGACCAGCGAAGGGAGGCTCGACCAACGGGGCGGCGATCTAGTGCGAGAGCCCCGCCTTGGTGAACAGCTTGGTGAGCCACTTTGGTGCCCACCAGTTGGCTGCACCGAACAGCTTCATCAGTGCGGGCACCAGCAATCCGCGCACCACGGTCGCATCGAGCAAGATTGCGAACGCGAGTCCGAGACCCAACATCTTGATGGTCGTAACCCCCGACGTGAGCATGGGGAAGAAGTTGGCGGCCAGAATCAGCGCCGCCGCAGTGATGATGCGACCACTTCGTTGCAGACCGAGCGCAACCGAGTCCTCGGTGGAGAGCCCCTGATCGTGGAGTTCTTTGATGCGACTGAGCAAGAAGAGCTCGTAGTCCATCGACAATCCGAACGTGATGACCGCGATGAGAATGAACATGGATGTCTCCACGGTTTCCAGCGGAGTGAACGCACCAATCAACCACTGCAGGTTGCCGTCGAGGAACACCCAGGTCAAGAAGCCGAGGGTCGCCACGAGCGAAACCAAGTTGAGCGCGAACGCCTTGAGTGGCAAAAGCAGGCTTCCAGTAAAGAGGAAGAGCAGAATCATCGTGGTGAGGAACACCCAGAGCAACAGCCACGGGATGCGCTGCGTGATGCCATCCATCGAGTCGGTGTAATCCGCCGCGACGCCACCAACTTCAACGGTGAAGCCGGGTTGAATCGCACGCACGTCCTTGATGACGCTCATACCCTCACTTGAGCGTGCGATGACATCTTCAATGGCGACAACACGCTGCTCATCGCCAACGGTGTAGTTGCTGAACTGCGGCGCGAAGCGCGGGTCGGTGGCGCCATCCACCGTGATGCCGAGGGGGCTCTGCACGCGCACGATGTGGTCGGTGGTGCTCAGTTCGTCGACGTATGACTGCAGCTGCGCATTCGTTGCTCCCGTGGCGATGATCTGAATGGGCATGCCTTCTTGACCGTCAAAACGTTCTCGCACAATGGCCGCGGCGACGGCGGTTTGATTGTCTGCCGGGAGGACGCGCTCGTCGACCAGACCGAAGCTCACATTGTGTCCGAGATAGACCAGCCCGCCGAGTCCGACGATGGTCACGAGAAAGACGGGCACGGCACGACGCATGACGAAGCGGGAAACGTTCGCCCAGATCCCGGTGTCTTTCGGGGTGAAGTCTCGACGAATCACCCGCAGGCGATTCACCCGGTCGCCGAGGAGGGCAAGCATTGCCGGCAAGCCAACGAGTGCGCCGATGACCGAGACGACCACCACGGCCACTCCCGCAATCCCCATCGACCGAAGGAAATACATGGGGAAGATGAGAAGGGATGCAAGCACGACGGCCACCGTCAGCCCAGAGAACAAGACAGTGCGTCCGGCGGTGTCCATGGTGCGAAGGACGGCGTCGCGAACATCCCCACCTTTGGCGCGTTCCTCACGGAAGCGGTTGACGATGAGCAGCGAGTAGTCGATACCGAGCCCGAGCGCCATAGCCGTAATGAGGTTGAGCGAAAAAATCGACACATCGCTGAACTGCGTGGCTACCCACACGAAGAAGAACGACCCGAGCATGGCGAGACCGCCAATGAGCAAGGGGAGGCCCGCGGCCACGAGCGAGCCGAAGACGAAGAGCAACAAGATGACGCTCAACGGGATGGCGATACTCTCGGCGGTGCCAATGTCGTGTGAAATCGTTTGGTTGAGCGCGTTGGCCATCACTGACATGCCGGTGTAGTGCAGGGTAATGCCGTCGGCTTCGCTGCCGAGCGTATCCATGATCAGGTTGGTTTCGGCGGAGGTCTTCACGCCGGCGTCATAGTTCACAAAGAAGTAGGCGGCGCGGGAGTCGACACTGCGCAAGCTGGTCGGTGATCCGAGCGAGAAGTAACTGGAGACGGATTCGACACCGTCGATGGCGTTCACCGACGCGGTGAGTTGGTCAGCCTCTGCGCGTGATGCCGGGTCGTCGACGCTCTGCGCGAAGTCGGCAATGATGGTCAGCTCGGGATTGTCAACCTTAAAAGTGTCGCGCAGGGTATTGGCGACCTGAGTCGATTCGCTGTTGGGGTCGTTATAGCCCTGGGACTGCATGGCGCCGAAAGCTTGAACACCCCAAATCGCACTCACCCCGACGAGTCCGACAAAAATGAGCAGCGAAAGCAGTGGTTTCGCGATGACGAGTCGGGTGAAGCGATTCATGAGTGTTCCTATTTCTGGATGAGGCCCTCCGCCGGGTCATCGCCTAGGGGATTGAGCATGTTGTGTTTTGCAGCAATCTCATCCCAGTTAAGCCGATTTCCGCGCCACGCAAAAATCGCCGTCTTGGCGAGCTCTTCAATCCCGCGTCCGATGAACACACCATAGATTCCCAACGGTGTGAATAAGCCGAGCGCGATGGATAGCGGAAGGCCGACCAGGAAGGGTGCCGCAAAGTCACCAATCATGACACCGCGCACGTCGTTGCCACTGGGCAGTACCGCCGCACCCATGAGCGCGTTGCGAACTTTGACCGGTTGCAGCACGGCGTTAATGAGCACCCCGGCGATTGAATAAGTGATGACCACGGGCGCCACGGCCGGAAACATGGCGTTGAGTCCAAGTGACGAGAGCGCGAAGAGTGCTCCAAACGCGATTCCGGTAGCGATGCCGATCCGCTTAATGTAGGTGACCCAGGCGAGAGCAAGTCCGCCGTTCGCGGCACCCACGGCACGACCGGCGAGTGCGTTCACCGCGTTCATGAGGCCCAGAGAGCCGACAAAGAACATGCCCTCGAGATTTCCAACAATCTGAGCCGCCGCCAAGGCGGCATCACCCAGGCGCTGAGTGACCACGTTGTAGAGAAAGTTACCGGTGGCCCAGAAGCCAGAGGTGAGACCCATGGGTGCGGCGAGCACGATGAGCGGGCGGAGCACCGACATCCACTCGGCACGTGGTCCGGGTGTTTCCCATCGCGCGATACGTGCGATGCCAAAGGTCTGGATGATCATCATGCACACCTTGAGCGCGCCAGCGATGACCATGGCCCAGGCCGCTCCGGTGACACCGAGCGCGGGGATGGGTCCCCATCCATAGACGAGGACGATCGAGAGCGGAACTTGCAACACGGCCGTGACGATGGTGGCGAGCATGGGGCTTCGTGCGTGATCCGAGGAGCGAAGCACGCCGCTGAGCACCTGGGAGAGAAGCCCGATGAACAGGGATGCCATCGCCAGCGCGAGGTAGCCCGAGCCGGCGGCGACAACCTCGGGTGAGGCGCCGAGTGCGGCGAAAATCTGGCTCGGCCAGATGACGAACGGCAATCCGACGACAACCCCGACCACGAAGGCAGTGGTGAGGGCGGCAGAGACGACCTTGTTGAGTTCTTTTTCGCGCTTGGCGCCATACGCGCGGGCCACTTGGATGGACGCACTCGTTCCCAGTGCGCCGAGCACAAAGAACGGGATGAATTGGATGCTCGTCGCAAAGCCCACGGCAGCCACCGCCGTGTCGCCCAGACCGCCGACGATGATCTGATTCACAAAACCGAGACCGAGAATGAGGATGAATTCGAGACTCACCGGTATGGCAACGCGAGCTACCTCGCGACCCGGTCGCGCCGGGAGCTGGGTCAGTCGTGTCTCAGGCATTCCGTCTCATCCTTTGCTCTGAGTATTCTGGCACTACCGTCGAACCCCGGAGGACACCGTGTGGAGTTTAAACCCCGCTAAAACAGCGTTGCTCGTGATTGACATGCAAAACGACTTTGTGCTCGAGGGGTATCCAATGGAGGTGCCGCGGGCCCGGCTCGCCATCCCCAACATTCAGCGTCTAATCGCCGCGAGCCGGAAGCTTGACATCCCCGTGATGTACACCCAACACACGCTTCTCGACGGTGCCATCAACTCGCCGCTTGAGGCGGCCTACAACCCGAAGCTTTTCGAGGTCGGCATGAGGCGCGGAAGCTTCGGCGTTCAGGTCATCGATGACCTGGCTCCCGCTCCCGAGGACACGATTATTGAGAAGTATCGCTACAACGCGTTTCACAACACCCTGCTCGAGCCCACGCTGCGCACGATTCGCGGCCTCAACCAGATTGACACCGTCATCATCACCGGAACCCTCACCGAGGTGTGTTGCGATTCCACGGCTCGTGGCGCCTACATGCGTGATTTTCAGGTGGCCTTCGCGGATGATGCGACGGGTGGGCTCAGTGTTGAGGCGGAGAATGCAACGTTCGACGCGATGGCCAAGTTCTTCGGTCGCGTCATGCACACGGATGACGTTCTGGCCGAGCTCGGCGCCTAGGCTTACGACCATGGCAGAGACCTACTCGATTCAAACCTCGGTACACATCAATGCTCCGGCGACAAAAATCTATGATCGGATGCTCGATCTCCACGAGTTCAATTCGTGGAACCCATTCCCCGTCTATGACCCGTCAACGGTGAGTTCGGTGACGCAGACCAAGCCCGGTGTGGGCTCGGTCTACGAGTATCAGGGAGACAAAATCGGCAAGGGCCAGCAGGTTGTGAAGTCGGTGACGAAGCCATCACTGATTGTGTCGGAGATGTCGTTCTTCTCTAAAAAGAAGACAGACGTCGCGCACATTGAATTCCGTATCGATGCCGACACCACCGGTTCCCTCGTCACGTGGTACATGCAGGGTGAACGTAATTTCGTGGGTTCGTTCATGGGTCGAGTGCTCGGTTTCGACAAGATGATGCGCAAGAGCTTTGCCACGGGACTTGAGCGGCTCAAGAGGCTCATGGAGGCAGAAAAATAATCATGGCGACTTTTGACGATGATGTGATCGAGGCTGTGTCGGGGTACATGAACTCCTCGCAGGCAGAGAACCTGTTGCTGATGGCTCAGGTTTTGGGTGGCGAAAAGGACGCCACTGCGGCGCGCATGGTGGGCTTCGATTCCGATGCGCTCTTACTGCTCGCGACCGTGGCCGAGGGTGAGACCGAGGTGCGCCTCGAGTGGCCCTACCCCTGTGAAACCCGCGCGGATGTCAAAGACCGCCTGTTTTTGCTACTCGACCGCGCGATAGCGGCGTGGGATGGCAAGTAGAGCGCCAGCTCGCGCACTATTTGCTCGGCCGAGTGCTATCGACCTAACTGTGCAACAGTCTGATAGGCCTCAGCGGTTGCGGCGATTGACGTGAGGATGTCGTCGCGCGTCGTGCCTCGGCCCAGCGAAAACCGAACGGCTGTTCGAGCCTCATCCTCAGTAAAGCCGCACGCGAGGAGTACGTGACTCGGTTCGTCGAGTCCGGCAGCACAGGCCGCCCCACTCGAGACGAGCACGCCTCGCGTCTCCAGTTCAAGCAGCAGCGTTTCGCCGTTCACCCCGGGAAAAATGAACGAGCAGATGCCCGCGTGACGCGTGGCGGTCGAGTGCTCTGGTCCGGTCAGCACGGCTGAGGGGACCTCGCGCCGAATTCCCCCGATGAGAAGCTCGGCGAGCTCGGGTGCGGTGGCGCCAGAGGTTGCGAGCTCGAGCGCCGTGGCAGCGGCGACCGCCCAGGCGACGTTTTCGGTGCCGGAACGCAGTTCGTGCTCCTGACCTCCGCCGTGGATGAGCGGTTCGCAGGCTACGCCATTGGTGATGAGGAGAATGCCCACACCTTTTGGTGCGCCGAACTTGTGACCCGAGAGGGTGAGTGCGTCAACCCCGAGTTCGCGCAGGGAGATGCCACCCCAGCCGGCGGCTTGTACGGCGTCTGTGTGCACGCGCGCGCCGACAGCATGCCCGAGAGAGGCAATCTCGGTAATGGGGTGAATGGCGCCAATTTCATTATTGGCGAGCATCAGCGTGACCAGCGTGGTGTCGTCACGCAGTGCCGATTGCACATCGCCTAGGTCGATCTCACCCGTGCGCGACACGGGTAGCCAGCTCACCTCGAAGCCGTGCACCCGCTCGAGAAACGCAACGCTTTCCAGCACCGACTCGTGCTCGGTTCGCGCACTGACGATGTGGCGGCCGCGCGGGTTCGCGAGAGCGATCCCCGTGATGGCGGTGTTGTTTGATTCGCTTCCACCCGAGGTGAAGACCACTTCGGATGCGCGCGCGCCGAGTGTGCGGGCAACGCGGGTTCGGGCATCCTCAAGGGCACTCGCCGCCCGCTGCCCGAGCTCGTGCGAACTCGAGGGGTTGCCGAAGTCGCTCGTGAGGAACGGCCAGGCTGCCTCGAGTGCCGCGGGCAGCACCGGGGTAGTTGCAGCGTGGTCGAGGTAAATCATGTGTTGTCGAGGCCGCTGTCGATGTGTATGTCAAGGCCGAGGTCGAGTGCCCGGGCCGAGTGGGTGAGGGCACCAACGGATATGAAGTCGACGCCGGTAGCAGCGATCTGTGCGACGGTCTCCAGGTTCACACCACCGCTGGCTTCGACCCGTGCGCGACCGGCAACCTGCGCCACGCCGGTGCGCATGTCCGCCAGCGAGAAGTTGTCCAACATGATCTGGTCGACACCACCTGCAAGAACCGGTTCAATCTGGTCGAGACGGTCAACCTCCACCTCAAAAACCATCCCCGCCGGGAGGTCGGCTTTGACCCGCTGGAGCGCCGCCGTGATGTCGAGACCTCCCTCGGTCAGCACGGCGAGGTGATTATCTTTCGCCATGAAGGCGTCGGACAGGCTGAAGCGGTGGTTGCGACCCCCACCGCACAGCACGGCGTGCCGTTCGAAAGCCCGTAGCAGAGGAGTCGTCTTGCGGGTGTCGAGAATGACCGCGCTCGTATGCGCGACGGCATCAACATAGGCGCGGGTGAGTGTCGCGATGCCACTCATGCGCTGCACGAAATTGAGTCCGACGCGTTCGCCAGTGAGAATTGCTCGCGCTGGTCCGGTCACGATTGCCAGGGTCTGACCGACATCGAAGCGCTCGCCGTCGTCGGCAACGAGTTCGACGCGAACCGTTGGGTCGGTGAGGGTGAACGCTGCCGCGAAAACCTGTGCACCGGCGAAGACGCCCGTTTCGCGGGCGGCGAGGACCGCAGTTGCGGTGGCTTCAGCGGGAATGACGAGGGTTGATGTGATGTCGCCCTCGGGAGCATCCTCACGCAGTGCCTCCCGCACCACTCTGGTGATGGTGGAGGTGTCCAGCGGGCTGTGGGAAAGCGGGGAGAGGTTAGACATCGGTGCTCGCCTTCACGAGAATCGGGCGCGCGAGTTCGGGGCGCGTCGTGGGGAAGTCGAGGCGATAGTGAGCACCTCGCGACTCGTGTCGCGCTCGTGCCGATGCCGTCATCGCGTGAGCGAGCATGAGCAGGTTGAGGTCTTCCCAGTCGGTGAACAGGCGGTTTTCTTCTTTAACCGGCCGCCACTTGTCGAACTGTTTTGCCGCGGTGACCAGCTCGTCACGGGTGCGGGCCAGTCCGACGTTGTCCCACATCAAGGATTGCAACTCGACCCGATCGACCGTGTCGCGCTTTTTGCCGTTTGCCGGGCGGCGCTTGGCGATGATCCCCGACACGTCGAGGGAGACTTCTTGCACGGGCCGCACGCGGTCGGCGAGTGAATTCCAGCGGGCGTGTGGTGGGTTGTCCGGCCACGGCTCGGACATTGCGGCAACCGCTCGACGAGAGGTTACGACCGACTCCAGCAGCGAATTTGAGGCGAGCCGGTTCGCGCCGTGCGCGCCCGTGCACCCCACCTCACCCACTGCGAACAGCCCGGGGATGCTGGTGCGCCCGTCCACATCGGTGGCTACACCGCCCATCCAGTAGTGCGCTGCCGGTGTGACCGGTATCGGATGGGTGCTCCAGTCGAGTCCGAAGCGCCGACAGGCGGCAGTGATGCTCGGGAACCGCTCATCGAGTAACTGCTTGCCGAGTCCGGTGGCATCGAGGAGGACGGGCTGGCCATCCTGTGCCCGCATTTCGGCCTGTACGGCGCGGGCCACGACATCGCGCGGTGCAAGTTCCGCACGGGGATCAATCGCCGTCATGAAACGCTCGCCCGCTGCGTTGAGGAGAATTGCGCCCTCACCGCGAACCGCCTCTGAAATGAGAAAGCTGCCCGGGACGGCCAAGGCGGTGGGGTGGAATTGATAAAACTCCAGATCGGCCAGAACCGCTCCTGCCCGCATCGCTGCCGCGACACCATCGCCGGTAGTGACGGTGGGATTGGTGGTGTGACGAAATAATTGCCCGGCGCCACCACTGGCCAGAATGACCACCTCGGCGTCGAGGGTACGCTTGCCCGACGCTGTGAGAACGGTCACGCCCGTGACGTGCGGGGGTCGCCCACCCTCACGCTCGACCGCGATGTCGATGAGAAATGTGTACTCGAGGATTTCAGCGACGCGATTCCGCGCTGCCCGAACCAGGGCTCGGGAAATCCCAGCCCCGGTTGCGTCTCCGCCAACGTGCAAGATGCGCGGATGCGAGTGCGCCGCCTCAAGTCCTCGTGCAAAGTCGTCCCCGCTTCGGTCAAACTCGACGCCCCACTCGACCAGTTCCGTGATGCTTGCCGGTCCCTCGGTGCAGAGCACATCGACCGCTTCGGGCCAGCACAATCCGGCTCCGGCTACGAGAGTGTCGGCGACATGCTCGGGGACGGAGTCGTCACGACTGGTGACCGCACTGATGCCGCCCTGGGCATAGTGCGTGTTGCTCTCGCCGAGATCGGCTTTGGTAACCAGGGTGACGGTGTGCCCGAGCGCACTCGCGTCGACCGCGGCAATCAGCCCAGCAACGCCACTACCGACGACAACGACTCGCACCGGGACGCCTCCGACCTACAGCGGCTTCGCGGCGAGCATGCGCTCGAGGGCGACCTTGGCGTCAGACGCCGTGGCGTCATCGACAACAATCTGGTTCACCACTTCGCCGGCAACCAAGCGTTCGAGCACCCACGCCAAATACCCCGGGTGGATGCGGTACATCGTCGAGCACGGGCAGATCACCGGGTCGAGGCAGAAAATCGTGTGCTCCGGGTGTTGCGCGGCCAGCCGCTGCACCATGTTGATCTCGGTCCCGATGGCGAAAACGCTGGGCTCGTGAGCGTTTTCAATCGCGCGACGAATGTAGTCGGTCGAGCCGTTTTCGTCTGCTGCGTCCACGACGGGCATCGGGCACTCGGGGTGCACAATCACGCGAACTCCGGGATAGTCGACGCGAGCTTTCTCAATCTGGTCGACGGTGAATCGCTTGTGGACGGAACAGAACCCGTTCCACAAAATCACCTTGGCGTCGTGCAACTGCTGTTCGGTATTGCCGCCCAGCGCCTTGCGACCCTGCCAGAGTGGCATCTGGTCGACCGAGATCCCCATGGCCTTCGCGGTGTTGCGACCGAGGTGCTGGTCGGGAAAAAACAGCACTCGCTGGCCACGCTCAAACGCCCACTGCAGCACAATGGCTGCGTTCGACGACGTACAGACGATGCCGCCGTTGCGACCGCAGAATGCCTTGAGTGCCGCGGACGAGTTCATGTATGTGACGGGGATGACCGGCTGTTTACCGTCGACGGCATCCTCCCCGTACAGGGCCATCAGCTGTTCCCAGCAGGCCTCGACCGAGTCGGCATCCGCCATGTCTGCCATCGAGCATCCGGCGGCGAGGTTTGGCAGAATGACGCTCTGGTGTGCACCCGAGAGGATGTCCGCGGTCTCGGCCATGAAGTGCACACCGCAGAACACGATCGCCTCAGCCTCGGGGTGCGCCTTCGCCGCGTTCGCGAGCTGAAAGGAGTCGCCAAGGTAGTCGGCATGCTGCACGATCTCGTCGCGCTGATAGAAGTGACCGAGGATGACGACTCGCTCGCCGAGGGTCTGCTTTGCGGCACGGATGCGCGCGTGCAGTTCATCCACACTCGCGGTCTTGTACTCATCGGGCAGGCTGCCCTGCCGAGGTGACCCGACCGGGATGACGTCACCGAGTGACGCACCCGGACCGTATCCCGGCGTCCCGGAGTCGAACTCCCACGGACCTTTCGCAAGACCCGGGTCGCACGTCGACCCGGTCGCGTTTCCGGCGGAAATCAGCTTGATTCGTTCATCTACTGAGGCCTGGGTCATGATGCTGCTCCTAGGGTGCGAATGTCATCGCGATTGCCGGTGTCACTCGCGCTGGCGACGCGGGTGAGGGGGTCGGGGTCGGTGAGGTCTCGGGTGGGGTTATAGCGATACAACTGTGGTGGTCGATGCGGGGTTCCGGCCAGACGCAGTCCGGTCGGTTGCACAATGTCTGCCGATTCGACCATGCGGCGGAAGTTGCCGGGGTCGAGCTGTTTGCCAAGAACGACCTCGTAGACCTCGCGAAGCTGCGCGAGGGTGAATGTTTCGGGCAAGAAACCCAGAGCAACTCGCGAGTACTCCACCTTGGTTCGCAAGCGCCACAGCGCGTACTCCGCGATGAGGCTGTGATCGAACGCGAGAGGCGGTATCGCATCGGCAAAAAACCACGCCACGTTGTCGTTCTCGCGGGCTGCCGCCGCTTCATCCGCGCCAACCAGCGCCCAGTAGACGATGGAGATGATGCGGTCGGGGGAGCGATCGACTTGACCGAAGGCGTAGAGCTGCTCCAGGTAGCGCGGTTCGAGTCCCGTGGTCGTATAGAGCGCGGATGCGGCTGCCGTCTGGAGGTCGTCGTTGCTGTCGAGCGGGGCACCGGGCAGAGCCCACAGTCCTTCGTAGGGTGCGCGGATGCGCCGCACGAGCGCCACGGCTAGGCGCACATTTCCGTCGTCGTCTGGGCGCAGCGTGAAAATGACGGTCGACACCGCAACAGCGGGTGCTTCGCTCATGCTGTGCTCGCTTACGCATCGGAGGTCAGAGGTCAAAGGTCGGAGGTCAAAGGTCGGGCGTCGGAGGTGCCGAGATGTGGGCAATCGGCGAGGGGTTCGCCGCGTCGCGGAGTGCTTCTCGGTTCTTATAGTCAGATTGACTATAACTGATGAGCGTGCCGAGCGCGAATGGCACCGTGCAAACAATCTCGCGGTAACTGTTCTGAAACATAAATCGGATATGCAAGTATTCAATGAGCCGAATTATCGGCGGTGTGTTCGCCCGTGCAGTGATGCACTGAGCTGTGAGGAGACCAAAGTGTCTGAGTCCATGAAACAGGACCCCCGATTCCAAGCCCTGATTCGGCAGGCCGCAGCCTCCCCGATGACGCGCCGTTCACTTCTCGCTGGTGCTGGAGGTTCGCTGATTCTTGCCGGACTTGCTGCCTGTACCCCCTCGAGTAACACCCTCACCCCGGCAAAGGACATCTCAGACACCGACAAGAAGCTTGCCTGGGCAAACTGGCCCTACTACATCGATGTTGATGAAACCGGTGCGTACCCCACGATTGTGGCCTTCGAAGCGGCAACCGGAATTAAAGTCACCTACGAAGAGGCCATCCCGACCAACGAAGAGTTTTACGCCAAGGTAAAGGACAACCTCAACCTCGGTAAAGACATCGGCTACGACATCATGACCCTGACCGATTACTTTGCGGCGCGCATGGTGCGTCAAGGTCTCGTTCAGCCACTGGGTATTGAGGACATGCCTAACGCGTCCAAGAACCTGCTGCCCGCCTACCAAGACATCTCCTATGACCCGGGTCGTAAGTACTCACTGCCCTGGCAGTCGGGCATGACCGGTCTGGCGTGGTCTAAGGCGTGGTCGTCGGCCAACCTCACCACCGTCGACCAGCTGTGGGATCCCGCGCTCAAGGGCAAGATTGCTCTTCTCGACCAGTGGACCGACACGATGGCGGTCATCATGCAGAGCCAGGGCGTCGACATCTCGGGCAACTGGGGCGACGACGAGTACAACGCCGCCATCGAGCTGCTCACCAAGCAGGTTCAAGACGGTCAAGTTCGTGCATTCACTGGTAACGACTACACCGAACTCTTCAAGAGTGGTGACATCGTGGCCGCCTTCGGATGGTCTGGTGACATCTTCACGATGAACACCGAGGCCGGCTCTGACGCGTGGGGCTTCCAACTTCCCACCACGGGTGGTTTCTTGTGGAGTGACAACTTCATGATCCCGATGGGATCGCCACACAAGAAGAACGCTCAGGCGCTGATTGATTACTACTACCAGCCTGAAGTTGCCGCTCAGGTGGCGGCCTACGTGAACTACGTCACTCCGGTGGCAGGCGCACAGCAGGCGATGGAATCCATCGACCCGACGCTGGCGACAAATGAATTCATTTTCCCGACGGAGTCGACTCTCTCGCGCGCCAAGGCGCTTCGCCAGATCACTCCCGAAGAAGACAAGAAGTACGCGACCCTGTTTGAGAAGGCCAAGGTAGGCTAGTGGCCGAGGTTTCGCTCAGCTCGTCAGGCACCGAACTGACACTGCAGGGGATTCGCAAAGAATTTCCCGGATTTGTTGCGGTCGACAATCTCGACCTCACCATTCGAGCCGGTGAATTTTTCGCGTTGCTCGGCCCCAGTGGCTGTGGCAAAACCACAACGTTACGCATGATTGCCGGGCTTGAAGACCCGTCCGCCGGAAAAATTCTGCTCGGCGGTGTCGACATCACCGACACCAAGGCCTACAAGCGTCCGGTCAATACGGTTTTCCAGTCCTACGCACTCTTTCCTCACCTCACCATTTTCGAAAACGTCGCCTTTGGGCTTCGTCGTCGCAAGGTGTCGAACGCCAAAGAACTCGCGCTCGCGGCTCTCGACCTGGTGCAGCTTGCCCACGTCGCCGATCGCCGGCCGGCGCAACTCTCCGGTGGTCAACAGCAACGCGTCGCCTTGGCTCGCGCCATTGTCAATCGACCTGCCCTGTTGCTCCTCGATGAGCCACTGGGTGCCCTTGACCTCAAGTTGCGTCGCGAAATGCAGGTCGAGCTCAAAAAAATTCAAGCGGATGTCGGTTTGACGTTCCTGCATGTCACGCATGATCAAGAAGAAGCCATGACCATGGCCGACACCGTAGCGGTCATGAACAACGGTCATATTGAGCAGATGGGTGCCCCGGAGTCCATGTATGACTTGCCCGAGACCGCCTTCGTCGCCGACTTCCTCGGCCAATCGAACGTGTTCCGCGGCATGGCATCCTCGGCCAACGCGAGCACCATTGAAGTCGCCATTCCCGGTGGAACCACACTCCGGGTTCCTGTCGCACGAGCCAGCGCGCACAGTGGTGACGTCAGTGTGGGAGTTCGACCCGAGAAGATGTCGATTCACGCCGGAGCTGTTGCCCCACAGACGGACACCAATGTCATCAGTGGCGGTCGAGTGACCGATGTTTCCTTCACCGGGGTGAGTTCGCAGTACAGCATCGACTTTGGCCCACTCGGCAATGTTGTCGTGTTTGAGCAAAACCTCAAGGCCCTGCCCACGGTGGATCTCGGCGATGTGGTGAGTGTCTCGTGGAAGGTCGAGCGTGGTTTCGGATTGCGTGACCACCGCGCGGCGGTCATCGACGAGGCGAGCGAGCTCTAGTCATGGCCTTCGCTGCGTTCGCCGACACGAGTGAGAAGAAGTCTGCCGAACCGGTCAAGAAGAGCCGGGTCGTCATCCTCATGCTTTTGCCGGGTTTGGCATACCTGCTGCTCTTCTTCCTCGCACCGCTGGTCTCGCTCATCCTCACGTCGTTTATGGCACCGGACCCCAACTCGATGGATATGGGTCAATTCGTTTACAGCTTTCAGTGGCAGAACTACGTGACTGTCATCTCCGAAAACTGGTCGTTTTTTGTGAGGTCGTTCGGCTTCGCCATTCTGGCGACTGTTATTGCCCTCATCGTCAGTTATCCGATCGCGTACTTCATCGGCGTGTATGCACGCCCGTGGCCGGCCATTCAGGCGTTCGCCCTCATCCTCGTGATTGCCCCCTTCTTCATCAGCTTCTTGCTCCGTACCCTCGCGTGGAAGCAACTCTTGGGCGACGACGGGTGGGTTGTCACCACACTCAAGTCCGCGTCGCTGTTGCCGGCTGATGGACACATCACTGGCACAGCTTTTTCGGTGGTCTTTGGTCTGACCTACAACTTCATCCCCTTCATGGTGTTGCCTATCTACACGAGCCTGGAACGTCTCGATATGCGCCTGCTCGAAGCTGGACGAGACCTTTACGCCTCGCCGTCGACGACATTCTGGAAGGTCACTCTGCCCCTCTCCATGCCGGGGGTTGTCGCGGGTACACTTCTGACGTTCATTCCCGCGAGCGGTGACTTTGTGAACGCATCGAGTTCGTTTCTCGGTGGTCCGGGAACCCAAATGGTGGGTAATCAAATTGCCTCAAACTTCCTCAAAATTCTTGACTATCCCGCCGCCTCGGTCCTTTCGGTGGTTCTCATGGCCGTCATCATGGTGATCGTGTCCGTCTACGTGCGACGTGCGGGAACGGAGGAGCTCCTGTGAAAGGCTCAATTTTCGGTCGCGCGCTGCTGCCGATCTACACCATCCTCGCGCTGCTTTTTCTACTCATCCCCATCGTCTACACGTTCATCTTTTCGTTCAACGACGCATTCAAAACGAATATTCAGTGGCAGGGATTCACCTGGCATAACTGGACCAATGTCTGCGACGCGCAAGGCGTATGTGAGGCGTTTGGAAACAGCATCATCGTCGGAGTCGTGGCCACCCTGGCCGCCACAGCGCTCGGCACTGCCCTGGCAATCGCGCTGGTGCGTTACAAGTTCCGCGGGCGCAACATTGTGAGTTTGCTCATCTTCTTGCCGATGGCTACCCCCGAGGTTGTTCTCGGTGCCGGTCTCGCTGCGCAGTTCTTCTCGCTGGGAACGCCCAAGGGAATGCTCACCGTGATTATCGCGCACACGCTCTTCTGCCTCAGCTTCGTGGTGGTCACCGTCAAAGCTCGTGTGGCCAGCCTGGACGCCTCCATCGAAGAGGCCGGGCGCGATCTCTACGCTTCACCAGGGCAGGTCTTCTGGCGCATCACGTTCCCACTGCTCATCCCGGGCATCGCGGCCGCGGCGCTTCTGTCCTTTGCGTTGAGCTTTGACGACTTCATCATCACGTACTTCAACTCGGGCAGCATGCAGACCTTCCCGACCTTCATCTACATCTCGGCAGTTCGTGGCGTGCCACCCGAGGCGAACGTGATTGCGTCCGCGGTGTTCGTGCTCGCGATTGTCGGGGTCACCATTTCTCAGGTGGTCTCGTCGGTTCGTCGTCGCCGACTCGCGGCCTCGCGCTAGCGAGTCGGTCTCAGACTGGGCTACCCTTGAACCACAACTGAATAACGGACCATATGGTTAGCGCGGGAGAGTTCGCACAACGCTGGAAGCGAGTGTGAACACCGTAGGAGCAATCCTCCCCGACAATCTCTCAGGTGAATGCACCGCGCTGAACTGGTCACTCTGAAAAGTAGAGGTCACACTCTCGCCCACGGTGAAAGGTGTGTGATTACCGGTGGATGCGCATCCGCCGTCACACAGCGAAGCTCTCAGGCACCAGCGACAGAGGGGGAGTTTTCCAGAACATCCGTGCGTGAGCGCGGCTCGATTCGAAAGAAAACTCGTGACCGAAAATCTTCGCCAGTCGCCACTCGCGTCGGCACATCGCGCTCTGGGCGCCAGCTTCACCGACTTTGCCGGGTGGGACATGCCCGTGCGTTACTCGAGCGATCTTGCCGAGCATCACGCCGTGCGCACGAGCGCCGGCCTTTTCGACATTTCGCACATGGCCGAGATTTCTGTCGTTGGCGAGGATGCGGGGCGCTTCCTCGACTATGCCGTCTCGACACAACCCTCGGTTGACCCCGTCGGTCGCGCCAAGTACAGCCTGCTGCTCAACGAGGCCGGTGGTGTGCTCGACGATTTGATCGTGTACCGCTTGAGTGACACCCACTTTCTCGTGGTGGCCAATGCGGGCAACCGGTTTGTCGTCTTCGACGAGTTGGTGGCACGCTCAGCTGGATTCGCCGTCGAGGTGCGCGACCAGTCTGACGAGACCGCAATGCTCGCGGTTCAGGGGCCGCGCGCACTCGACATTCTTCTCGCCACGCCAACCCTCAGCGTCGACGGGGTAGGAGCCTCGGCAGAAGCATCCGGCACGAGCCTGACCGAACTCGGGTACTACCGCTGCACACCGGGAAGTTTTCTCGGCGCGCCGGTGCTCATTGCTCGTACCGGGTACACCGGCGAAGACGGCTTCGAGATTTACATCGACGCGCAACGCGCGAGTGAGCTGTGGACCGCCCTGCTCGAAGTCGGCGAAGCGTTTGGTTTGGTGCCGTGCGGACTTGCCTGTCGTGACACGTTGCGCCTTGAGGCCGGGATGCCGCTCTACGGACACGAGCTCGACCTCGCCACCCGTCCCGATCAGGCGGGGCTCGCTCGGAGCGTGGCCCTGAGTAAGCCCGGTGATTTTGTCGGCCGAGCTGCCATCCAGCAAGGCACTCCGACCGACGCGCCAGTTCTGGTGGGTCTTGTCGGTGACGGTAAGCGCGCGGCGCGTGCCGGCTACGAGATTTTTTCCGGGGATGCACGCGTGGGCGAGGTGACGTCAGGCGCCCTGTCGCCGACGCTTGGCTATCCCATCGCCCTGGCTTACGTCGACCCGAGTGTGGGTGCTGTCGGCACCGCGCTTGAGGTGGATGTACGAGGCACTCGCCTGGTTTTTACCGTCACTGCACTGCCGTTCTACTCACGAAAGAAGATCTGATCATGCCCAATCCCACTGACCTGAAGTACACCGCCGAGCACGAGTGGCTGCGCGAAGATGGCGATGTCGCCACCGTTGGAATCACCGCGTTTGCTGCCGAAAAGCTCGGCGACATCGTCTACATCGAGTTGCCGCGCGTGGGCACTACGGTGAGCGCAGGCAGCATCGTGGGCGAAATCGAATCAACCAAGTCGGTCGGTGAACTGTACTCGCCGGTCAGCGGCGAAGTGACCGAGGTCAACGATGCTGTGGTGGGAAGTCCGGAACTGGTCAACAGCGAACCGTTCGGCGCTGGGTGGCTGGTCAAGGTCCGCGTCACCGCGCTGGGAGAAACCATGGACTCGGTTGCTTACGACACACTTACGGGGGCGTAGGCGCCACCAATGACGTCCTCTTTTGCTCGCCGGCACATCGGCATTGATTCCTCCGCTCAGGCACGCATGCTCGAGGTGGTCGGACACTCCGACCTCGAGCAGTTGATGCTGTCTGCAGTCCCCGAACCCATCCGCGTGGAACATTTCCGCTCGGCTGAGGATTCCTTTTTGCCGACACCAGTGGGCGAGCGCGAGGCCTTGGAAGAGTTGCGTGCACTCGCCAATCTCAATAAGGTCCGTCGGTCATTCATCGGTCAGGGGTACTACGGCACCATCACTCCGAGTGTGATCAAGCGCAATGTGCTCGAAAACCCGAGCTGGTACACCGCCTACACTCCCTATCAGCCGGAAATCTCCCAGGGCCGCCTCGAGGCACTCCTGAACTTCCAGACGATGGTGACCGACCTCACCGCGCTCGACATCGCGAACGCGTCGATGCTCGACGAGGGCACGGCTGCCGTTGAGGCGATGCTGATCGCGCGCCGCGCATCCACGGTTGACTCGAACGTGTTCGTGGTCGACGCTGACGTTTTTCCGCAGACCCTGTCGCTGCTTGAGGGTCGCGCCAAGCCGCTCGGCATCGAACTCGTGGTCGCAGATCTCACGAAAGATGACGCGCCGCTCGGCTTCGGTGTGCTCGTGCAGTACCCAGCTTCGTCTGGTCGTGTCGTCGACCCGTCCGCGGTATTCGCTCGGGCCAAGGCTGCCGGCGCGATTTCGGTGGCCGTGGCGGATCTCCTCGCGCTCACCCTGCTGACGCCTCCCGGCGAGCTCGGAGCGGACATCGCCGCGGGAACCACGCAACGCTTCGGCGTTCCCCTCGGCTTCGGCGGACCGCACGCGGGCTACCTCGCCGTTCGCTCTGGTCTTGAGCGCAACCTGCCCGGACGCCTCGCCGGTGTCTCAAAGGACGCCAACGGTGAGCCGGCCTATCGCCTCACCCTTCAAGCTCGTGAGCAGCACATCCGACGCGAAAAGGCCACGTCGAACATCTGTACCGCTCAGGTGCTTCTCGCCGTCATGGCCAGCATGTATGCCGTGTACCACGGTCCCTCGGGACTTCGCGCCATCGCTGAGGATGTTCACGCCGCAGCCACCCAACTCGCCGAACTTCTCGCTGCCGCTGGTCAACCGGTCGCTCATGCCGAGTTTTTCGACACGGTAGTTATCCCCGTTCCCGGACGGGCCTCCGATATCGCCGCCGCAGTCGCCGAAGCGGGCATGCTCATTCGTGTGGTCGACCCGGACACGGTGAGTGTCTCGGTGGACGAACTCACCACCCGCGCCGAAATCGCCCAAATCGCGCGGCTCATCGCCGGCGGTGCTGCGAGTTCCGCCGCTTCGGCCGCTTCCGCCGCGTCGAGTGCTGTGGCCTCGGCTACTGACTCGGCGACCGGCTCGTCCAACCGCATCCCCGCGGGCTTGCGTCGACACAGCGCGTTTCTCACGCACGCCGTGTTCAATACCCACGGTTCAGAGACGAGCATGATGCGCTATCTGAAGCGTCTCGCTGACTATGACTATGCGCTCGATCGCGGAATGATTCCGCTGGGCTCCTGCACAATGAAGCTCAACGCCGCGACGGAGATGGAAGCGGTGAGTTGGCCCGAGTTCGCAGGGCTGCACCCGTTCGCTCCAGCTGCTGATGTCGCCGGCAGCCTCGCCCTCGTGAAGCAGCTCGAGCTGTGGCTGGCTGACGTGACCGGCTACGACTCGGTATCCCTCCAACCGAACGCGGGTAGCCAGGGCGAGCTTGCCGGCTTGTTGGCCATTCGCGCCTACCACCTCGCCAATGGCGATACCCAGCGCACGGTGTGCCTCATCCCGTCGAGCGCTCACGGCACCAATGCCGCATCCGCTGTGCTTGCCGGTATGCGGGTCGTCGTGGTTGCCTGTGACGATCACGGAAATGTGGACCTCACCGACTTGCGCTCCAAAATCTCGGAGAACGCGAACGAACTCTCGGCGCTGATGATTACCTACCCGTCGACGCACGGCGTGTACGAGCACGATGTGCTCGACATCACCCAGGCGGTCCACGACGCCGGCGGCCAGGTCTATGTCGATGGTGCCAACATGAACGCGATGACCGGATACGCGCGGTACGGCGATCTCGGTGGCGATGTGTCACACCTCAACCTGCACAAGACGTTCTGCATCCCCCATGGTGGCGGTGGTCCCGGAGTCGGGCCGGTGGCGGCCAAGGCGCACTTGGCGCCCTACCTGCCCGGGCACACGCTCGCGCAATCGTCACAGCACGTGCTTCTCGCGGGCGACACGCTCTCGAGCATCGAGCACGGCGGCACCCAGATCTCGGCGGCGCCCTATGGAAGTGCGAGCATCCTGCCCATCTCGTGGGCCTACGTGCAGATGATGGGTCTTGAGGGCATTCGTCAGGCAACGGCTTCTGCGGTTCTTGCCGCAAACTACGTCGCCGTGCGTTTGCGCGATCACTTTCCCGTGCTGTACACCGGCGAGAACGGATTGGTCGCGCACGAGTGCATTCTCGATGTGCGCCCGCTCACGGCGGCCACGGGCGTCACGGTTGACGACGTCGCCAAGCGATTGATTGACTACGGTTTTCACGCACCGACAATGAGCTTCCCGGTTGCCGGAACGCTCATGGTAGAGCCCACGGAGAGTGAAGACATTGCGGAACTCGATCGGTTCATCGACGCGATGATTGCCATTCGGGCCGAGGCCGATCAGGTTGCCGAGGGCGTGTGGCCCGCTGACAACAATCCGTTGGTCAACGCTCCGCACACGGCGGCCGATCTCACCGGCGACTGGGATCGACCTTACTCGCGAGAGACCGGGGTCTATCCGTTCGCGAACACATCGAGTGAGTTGGATGCGCACACGCGCGTTGACCGAATCCGCGGCAAGTACTGGCCTCCGGTTCGCCGAATTGATAACGCCTTCGGCGATCGGAATCTCGTCTGCAGTTGCCCGTCTCCCGAGGCGTTCGCGTCGTCTTAACAGAAAACGAGTCGCGCCGACGTTCGTCGAGCGTTTAACGGACTCAGTCGGTTATCGCGCCCCCAACTCGCGATAACCGACTGCATCACATCCGTCGCTCTGAATGCGACATATTTGGAACGCTACTAGAAGATGGTTACAGAACTCAATGCAATTCCGCGTTCCGCTTCCGAAAAAAGAAAATTTCACACTGTGTGACAACACGTGACCTGAGTACTCGAGTGACGGTCATTATTTGGGTTCGGGGAGGAAACCGGGGAACATCTGCGCCACAATCGGGTATCCCACGAACGACACAACATCCAAAATGAAATGCGCAATGACCAGCGGCATAACGCGACCCCAGCGCTGGTAGCACCAGCCAAAGACCACGCCCATCACGGCGTTGCCGATGAACGGACCAAAGCCCTGATACAGGTGATAGCTGCCTCGCAATAGTGCTGAGGCGATGATGATCCACCAGGGTTTCCACCCCAGCTCACGCAGGCGAGTAAATAAGTAGCCGATGACAATGATTTCTTCCTGAAGAGCCGCGCGCGCGGCCACCAAGATGAGTACCGGTACTGTCCACCAGTAGGTGTTGAGCGCAGTGGGCACGATGGTGACGGTGATCCCGAGCGCGTGACCGATGAGGTACAGGGCCAGCCCGGGGATGCCGATCGTGAGGGTGAGTAGCACAGCGTCTCGCGCGTCTCGACCCGGACGCGTGAAGTCGAGCCCGATGCGACGGAACGGATTCTGTGCCGGGGTCCAGAGCAAGAAGAGCGCAAGAGCGACGGGAACCAGATCGACGATCACTCCGAGAAGGTGGTAGATGAGGTCAAAAATTGGCTGATCCGCCAGTGGGACATTTATGGTGGCCGTCTGGTCGCGAAGGGCTTCGGTTGCGGCGAGGCGTTGAACGACCGCAACGATCGAATAGATTGCAGATGCACCTAAGGAAACACCCAGTACAAGCCAGATTTCGAGAATTGTGCGTCGTCGGGAGAGCCGTGGGGTCCAGGATTCGACAGTCATGAGGTAAGCCTAAAGTGCGAAACCTCCCAGAAAACCGTGACCAGAATGTGTCTTTCCCCCCTCCCTGACTGAGGCTTACGGGGACTAGGCTGACAACAATCGCACGCGTGGGCAAACCATGCTCGCGCAGACATCTCACCAGGAGGACTAGTGCGCAGAATCACATTGGCAGCGGGAATCGCTGCCGTCGCAACCGCGGTTGCACTCACACTGACGGGTTGTGCTTCCGGAGGAAACAACAACCTCATCACCACGAACGGTAGTGAGCCACAGAACCCGCTCGTCACGACGAACACCAATGAGACCGGTGGAGGACTTATCCTCGACTCGATTTATGCGGGTCTCGTCTACTACGACGCAAAGGGTGCTCCCGTCAACGAGATGGCTGAGTCGATCACGTCTTCGGACAACACCAATTGGGACATCAAGATCAAGAGCGGCTGGAAGTTCACCAACGGTGAAGAAGTCACCGCTCAGAGCTTCGTTGACGCCTGGCAGTACGGCGCCAAACTCAGCAACGCTCAGCTGAACAGCTACTACTTCGACATCATCGAGGGCTTCAGCTACGAAGAGGACACCACGCTCACCGGTTTGAATGTGGTCAGCCCGACCGAGTTCACGGTCACATTGGCTGCCCCTCAGTCGGACTTCCCGCTCCGACTCGGTTACTCGGGTTTCTACCCGCTGCCCAAGGCATTCTTTGATGACCCGGTAGCTTTCGGTGAAAACCCGATTGGTAACGGACCCTACATGCTCCAGGAGCAGGGAGCGTGGAAGCACAACGTTGACATCAAATTGGTGAAGAACCCTGACTACCAGGGTGGTCGCAAGCCGGCTAACGGTGGTATTGACATCGTCTTCTACGCCACGATGGAGGCAGCTTACGCCGACCTTCAGGCAGATAACCTTGACGTGATGGCTGGTATTCCAGACTCTGCGCTCAAGACGTTCAAGACTGACCTCGGTGATCGTGCCGTGTCACAGGGTGCTGCAATCTTCCAGTCCTTCACCATCCCCGAGCGTCTCGCACACTTCTCGGGTGACGAGGGCTTCCTGCGTCGTCAGGCGATCTCGATGTCGATGAACCGCCAGGAAATGATTGACGCCATCTTTGACGGCACTCGCCAGCCAGCTCGTGACTTCACCTCGCCGGTCATTAACGGCTGGCGTGGGGACCTTCCCGGTGCCGATGTTCTCGACTACAACGCCGCTAAGGCTAAAGAACTGTGGGCGCAGGCCGACAAGATTTCGCCGTGGAGTGGTTCGTTCCAGATCGCGTACAACGCTGATGGTGGACACCAAGGCTGGGTTGACGCGGTTGCAAACCAGATCAAGAACACGCTCGGTATCGACGCCTCGGGTGCTCCGTACCCGACCTTCGCTGAACTGCGTACCGCGGTGACCGACAAGACCATCGCAACGGCATTCCGCACCGGTTGGCAGGCGGACTACCCCGCACTCGCGAACTTCCTCATCCCGCTCTACCAGACGGATGCCGGAGCGAATGACGGCGGCTACTCCAACGCTGACGTCGACGCACTGTTCACGCAGGGTGATGAAGCCAAGTCGGTTGACGAGGCCAACACCTTCTACCAGAAGGCACAGGAAATCCTGCTCCAGCAGCTCCCTGCCGTTCCTCTCTGGTACGGCATCACCGACGGTGGTTACAGCACCAAGGTGAAGAACGTTGAGTTCGGTTGGAACAGTGTTCCGCTGCTCTACAACGTGGTCAAAAACTAAGGTCACTGACCTAGGATGTGGGGTGGTGGTTGAGAAACCACCACCCCACATCTGCACCGTGGCGTGACCTGTGAGGTCCGTCGCGAGTTCTTAGTCGTTTCGGGTTCCCAAGGGAGGGTACGTGTTCGGATACATCGTTCGACGACTGCTCCAAGCCATCCCGGTGTTTTTGGGAACCACCCTCCTCATCTACTACATGGTTTTCGCCATGCCGGGCGACCCGATCGTCGCCCTTTTCGGCGACAAGGCGGTCAACCCCGCCGTGCTCGAGCAGCTTCGTGCTCGCTATCATCTCGATCAGCCGTTCATCGTGCAGTACCTGATCTACATCGGTGGCATTCTGCGTGGTGACTTCGGAACGTCGTTCTCCGGACAGCCGGTAGGTACGATTCTGGCTCAAACATTTCCCGTGACCATTCGTCTCGCCACACTCGCGTTGCTTTTCGAGATGATAGTTGGCGTCGGTGTCGGACTCATTTCTGGTTTACGTAAGGGCAAGTTTTTTGACGCCTCCGCGCTAGCAGTCAGCCTCATTTTTCTCTCGTTGCCCATCTTCGTTATTGCCTTCGTCTTCCAGTTCTTTTTTGCGATAAAACTGGGATGGGCAAAACCCACCGTTAGCGGTGAGGCCGGCTGGGGTGAACTCATCCTGCCGGCGATTGTGCTGGCCACAATCAGCATCGCGTACATCATTCGACTGACCCGCGCTTCCGTCATCGAGACAGCCGATCAAGATTTCGTGCGCACGGCGTACAGTAAAGGCCTCTCGCGTCGACGAGTGATTCAGGTGCACATCTTGCGGAACTCGCTGATTCCTGTCGTCACGTTCCTCGCGGTGGATTTTGGCGTGCTGTTGGTCGGGGCAACGGTCACCGAGGGCATCTTTAATGTGCCGGGAGTGGGGCGAACCCTGTACCAGGCGATCATCCGTGGTGAGGGACCCACCGTGGTTTCGTTCGTCACCGTGATGGTGCTCATCTATCTGGTGGTTAATCTCTTGACCGACTTGCTCTATGCCGCCCTTGACCCGAGGATTCGCTATGGCAAATAAGCAGGTATCCGCGGAACACTTCGTCGCACCGTTCGATGAGAACTCGGTGCTCGGCGTCGATGCGGTTCGCGAGGAGAGCGAACCGAGCAACCTGTGGCTCGATGCCTGGCGTGACATGCGGCGGCGTCCGATGTTCTACATCTCCGGAATTCTTATCTTGTTAGTCATTTTTGTCGCAATATTTCCGGGGCTGTTCACGGCAGAACCGCCAAATGACAACTGCCTGCTGGTGAATTCGAACGGTGGACCCGCGCCCGGGCATCCCTTGGGCTTTACCCGCCAGGGGTGCGATATTTTCAGTCGCATCGTGCATGGCACGTCAACTTCGCTCTCTGTCGGGCTACTCGTGATTGCCATGACGACCATCCTCGGCATTCTTATTGGCGCAATTGCCGGCTTCTACGGGCGCTGGATTGACGCGGTGCTGTCGCGCATGGGTGACATCTTTTTTGCCATCCCCTACATCCTCGCTGCCGTGGTCATCATGTCGGTGTTCTCGCACTATCGCAGCGTCATCGTGATATCTCTTGCCATCGGCATATTCGCGTGGCCGTCCACCGCGCGCGTGTTGCGAGCGGAGGTCTTGCGGGTCAAGAATTCCGACTTCGTCATGGCGTCGACGGCGATCGGGGTCTCGCGCACACGCATCCTCTGGCGGCACGTCATGCCCAACTCCATCGCTCCCGTCATCGTGATCACCACCATGTCGTTGGCTGCTGCGATTGTGGCGGAAGCCACCCTGTCCTTCTTGGGTGTTGGTCTGCCCTCAACCTTTATGTCGTGGGGGAATGACATTAGCCAGGCCCAGTCGGACATTCGCACTAACCCCATGGCGCTGATCTGGCCTTCCCTTGCGCTGTCGATTACGGTGCTCGCCTTCATCATGATGGGCGAAGTTATTCGCGATGCACTCGATCCGAAAGCGCGGGCAACCCGATGAATCCACTGCTGAGCATTCGCGATCTGAAAGTCGACTTTCCAAGCCAAAACGGTCCGGTTCGCGCGGTCGACGGGGTCAACTTGGACCTCTTTCCCGGTGAAACCCTCGCCATCGTGGGGGAGTCCGGCTCGGGCAAGTCGACTACCGCTCACGCGGTCGTCAATCTGCTTCCCGGATCGGGGTTTGTCTCCGGCGGGTCGATTCTCTTTGACGGACAAGAACTTGTCGGCGCGACAGAGAAAGATCTCGAACACATTCGTGGTCGTCAAATTGGCTTCGTTCCTCAAGACCCCATGGCGAATCTCAACCCGGTCTGGTCCGTGGGTTTCCAGGTGGAAGAGGCCATCCGCGCTAACGGTGTCGCGACCGGCAAAAAAGAGGTGCGGGCAGCCGCCATCGACGTGCTTCGTCGAGCCGGGCTTTCCGACGCCGAAGTTCGACTCAAACAGTTTCCACACCAATTCTCCGGAGGAATGCGGCAACGCGTGCTCATCGGCATTGGATTGGCGGCCAACCCCAAACTGCTCATCGCGGATGAGCCAACTTCGGCGTTGGATGTCACGGTTCAGCGCACCATCCTGGACCATCTTGACGAATTGACCCGCGATACGGGCACCTCGGTCATTCTCATCACGCATGATCTCGGTCTCGCGGCAGAGCGCGCGGAGAAACTTGTGGTGATGTATCGCGGAAAAGTTGTTGAAGCCGGTCCCAGCCGAGACATACTGCAGAACCCGCTGCACCCCTACACGCAACGACTCGTTGCCGCTGCTCCGTCGCTCGCCTCGCGTCGACTCTCGTCGGGGATAACCAAGACCGCTGGCGGCGCCGATTTCGACCTGACGGCGGTTGCAGCGAAACGCGAAACACGCATTGCCGGCTCGGACACGATCATCTCCGTAAAAAATGTGTCGAAAACATTCACCATTCGTGGCGGAGGTTTTAAGTCGACGCCGTTCACCGCTGTCGATGACGTGAGCCTTGACATCACACGTGGCACCACGAAGGCACTTGTCGGCGAGTCCGGCTCGGGTAAGACCACTGTCGCCCGCATGCTCCTCGGGCTCGAGTCCGTCTCCGCCGGAGAAATCCTCATCGACGGCAAAAATGTGGCGGGCCTTCGCCCCAAGGAGCTTTTTAGTCTGCGCGGCCGCATGCAACCCGTGTTCCAAGACCCGTTCGGTTCGCTCGATCCGTTGCGTAATATCGCCCACACCATCTCCGAGCCACTTGAAACGCACAAGGTGGGCACGCGTGCCGAGCGCACCGCCCGAGTTCGCGAGCTACTCGACCAGGTGTCTCTCCCGTGGAGTATCTCGAGTCGTTATCCGGGTGAACTCTCGGGCGGTCAACGGCAGCGCGTTGCCATTGCTCGCGCACTCGCACTCAAGCCCGAAATCGTGGTTCTGGATGAAGCCGTGTCGGCCCTCGACGTGCTCGTGCAGGCTCAGATTCTCGAGCTCCTCACCGAACTGCAAGACGAGCTCTCGCTGACCTACCTCTTCATCACGCATGACCTCGCCGTCGTGCGGGTGATCGCCGATGAAGTCGTTGTGATGAACCAGGGGCGAATCGTTGAATCGGGACGCACGAGCGACATCTTTGATCACCCCGAGCAGGAGTACACAAAGAACCTGCTCGACGCGATTCCCGGCGCAAACATTCGCCTCGGCGCGTCCCTCTCGTAAGGTCGCGCACGCTCGCTGCGTGCCACCAACCTATAATTGAAGAGCCTGTGCACAACGAGCGTGCATCATCCGCCCAGTCGTTGTCGACGCAGGCATCATCACTCCTGGCGAACACCGCCAAAGAAAAGGATTTTTCATGGCGCACGCCCTTCGCTCCGACCTGCGTAACGTCGCTATCGTGGCCCACGTTGACCACGGTAAGACCACCCTCGTCGATGCCATGCTTAAGCAGACGAACTCGTTCGACGCGCACTTCAGTGCGGAAGAACGCATGATGGACTCGAACGACCTCGAACGTGAAAAAGGCATCACCATTCTCGCGAAGAACACCGCGGTCTCTTACGAGGGACAGCATGCCGCTGGCGGGGCAATCACCATCAACGTGATTGACACTCCCGGGCACGCCGACTTCGGTGGCGAGGTGGAGCGCGGCCTGTCGATGGTTGACGGTGTGGTGCTTCTCGTCGACGCGAGTGAGGGTCCGCTGCCGCAGACGCGGTTTGTGTTGCGCAAGGCGCTTGAGGCAACGCTGCCCGTCATCCTCTTGGTCAATAAAACTGACCGTCCGGATGCGCGTATTGACGAAGTGGTGAGCGAGAGCCAGGACCTGTTGCTCGGTCTGGCATCGGACTTGCACGAGGATATGCCGGATCTCGACTTGGATGCGGTGCTCAACGTCCCGGTCGTTTACGCGTCGGGTCGTGCCGGTGCCGCCAGCCACAATAAGCCGGAGAACGGCTCGCTGCCGGATAACGATGACCTCGAGCCGTTGTTCGAGGCGATTTTGAAGCACATCCCGGCCCCGTCGTACGATGACGAGGCGCCCCTCCAAGCGCACGTGACGAACCTTGACGCAAGCCCCTTCCTCGGTCGTCTTGCGCTGCTCCGCGTACACAACGGCACCATCAAAAAGGGCCAAACCGTGGCCTGGGTTCGTCACGACGGCGCGACCTCAAATGTGCGCATCACTGAACTTCTCAAGACCAAGGCGCTCGAGCGTTTCCCGGCTGAGAGCGCAGGACCCGGCGACATCATCGCGGTCGCCGGTATCGATGAAATCACCATCGGTGAGACGCTGGCGGACCCCGAAGATATTCGGCCGCTACCGGCAATTACCGTGGATGATCCCGCAATCTCGATGACGATTGGCACGAACACGTCGCCGCTGGTCGGCAAGGTCAAGGGTCACAAGCTCACCGCTCGCATGGTCAAAGATCGTCTCGACCGTGAGCTCATCGGTAACGTCTCGCTCAAGGTGGTCGACATCGGAGCTCCCGACTCGTGGGAGGTGCAGGGCCGTGGCGAGCTCGCCTTGGCGATCCTGGTCGAGAACATGCGCCGTGAAGGTTTTGAACTCACTGTGGGTAAGCCACAGGTGGTGACCAAGAAGGTGGACGGCAAGGTGCACGAGCCGTATGAGCACCTCACCATTGACAGCCCCGAGGAACACCTCGGTGCGATCACGCAGCTGATGGCGGCGCGTAAGGGTCGCATGGAGTCGATGGTCAACCACGGCACCGGGTGGGTGCGCATGGAGTTTGTCGTTCCCTCGCGCGGGCTGATTGGTTTCCGCACGGAGTTCCTCACGATGACCCGCGGTACGGGCATCGCCAATGCTATTTCGCACGGCTACGACGAGTGGGCCGGACAGATCGTGACGCGTCAAAACGGGTCAATTGTGGCCGACCGCTCCGGTGTCGTCACGCCGTTTGCCATTATTGGTCTGCAGGAGCGTATGTCGTTCTTCGTGGAGCCCGGTGATGAGGTCTACGAGGGCATGGTGATCGGCGAGAACTCACGCGCCGATGACATGGATGTCAACATCACCAAAGAGAAGAAGCTCACGAACATGCGTTCGTCGACGGCGGATACCTTTGAGTCGATGACCCCGTCTCGCTTGCTGTCACTGGAAGAGTGCCTCGAGTTCGCGCGCGAAGACGAGTGTGTCGAAGTGACCCCCGAGAAGGTGCGCATCCGCAAGGTGGCTCTCGATGCCAACGAGCGTGCCCGTGCGACGAGTCGTCTCAAGAAGCAGAACGACTAAGTAACACCGCTCGTCCCGCATGGGCGGGCGGTCACTAGGGCGTCAGTTTTTTGCTGCTACGCCGGCCTTCGTAGACGGTTCGTCCGCGCCGGTGATAACGGCAATCTCCGATGTTTCGACGGGTGTGATGCGACGACGAACGGTTTTGCGCAAGAAGAGTGGCAGCGTGATTCCCACGTAGAGAATCCAGACGACGACCATCAGCCAGCTCGCGCTCGTGTGGAAGCCGATGAGTCCGCGTGCCAGGATTTCTTGCACGCTTCCTTCTGGCATCAGCCACGTCAGGTCATACGCGGTGCCGCTGAGGAAGGGGAACCAGCCCGCTTCGCTTTGGAGGTCACCGATTCCACCGATGAGGATACTTCCGGCAATAACCACGAGGTAGGCGCCTGACCAGGTGAAGAAGGTGCTGAGGTTGAAGCGCAGTGCTCCGCGATAGATCAGGTAGCCCAATATGGCGGCGGCGATGAGGCCCAGCAGGGCGCCAATCAACGGGCGCAGACCGCTTTGTGAGTTTTGCGCGGCTGCCCAGACGAACAGACTCATTTCTGCGCCTTCGCGCACCACCGCGAGAAAGGCAATGGCGACGAGGGCCGCGGTGCCGGTCTGGAGTTTCTGGCTGACGTTGGTCTCGAGTTCGGTGCGAATGTTTTTGGCGGTGGCGGCCATCCAGAAGACCATCCACGTCACCATAATCGCGGCGGCGATGGATGCGAAGCCTGCGATGAGAGGTTCGGCTATCGGGCCGAGAAGGTCGCTCGCCACGGTGAGGGCGATTCCGAGCGCGATGGAGACAATGACGGCCGCGATCACGCCGAGCCAGATGCGGCCGATAGCGTCTCGACGGTTCACCTTGACCACGTAGGCGATGAGGATGCCCACGATGAGCGCAGCCTCGAGACCTTCACGCAGTCCCAGCATGAGGTTGGTGAACACGCCAACTCCCTTCGGTGAGGTTAACCTCACCTCGCAACCAAGCTTAGGTAAGGGTACCCTTACTGTGCAAGTTGGGGCTCGATGCGCGCCGGAAGTTAGACTGACTCGGTGACTGAACGCTCATACATCGCCTGGGTTAGTGTGGCCGCCTTTCTGGGTGGCGCGCTCGTGAGCTTGCTCGCCACGGTGGTTCACCAGGCCGTCTGGTACATCGGCAGTTTTCCCATTCCGTGGGGACTCGTTCTCGCCGGAGCCATCGTGATCTGTTACCTCGTCGGTGTGCGTCTCGCGATGGAATCGCGCTGGCCGTCACTCGCCGCCGCACTCGGTGTCATCGGTGCGGCGGGAATTGGTGTGTTCGAGTCGGCTGGGGGAAGCGTTCTGGTTCCCGGCAACTTGTGGGGCACCATTTGGGCAATCGCCCCGTCGGTCATCGCGGTTGCCGTGGTGGCGTGGCCACGGTTTCGAAAGCCAAGCAACGACGCCACCGCACCTTAGAATTGACACAGTTGCGCTAGGCGCGGCCCGCGGTTGTTCCGTCTCGTAAAGGATTTCTCATGACCTACGTCATCGCCCTCCCGTGTGTGGATGTGAAAGACCGCGCGTGCATTGACGAGTGCCCGGTCGATTGCATCTACGAGGGTGAACGCAGTCTCTACATCCACCCTGACGAGTGTGTGGACTGTGGCGCGTGTGAGCCGGTGTGCCCCGTCGAGGCGATTTACTACGAGGATGACTTGCCCGAGCAGTGGGCTGACTACTACAAGGCGAATGTCGAATTTTTCACCGAAATCGGGTCGCCGGGCGGTGCGGCCAAAATCGGAGTCATCCACAGCGATCACCCGGTGATCGCGGCACTTCCACCGCAGGCACACTAGGTTCGGTGGCGGCAGATGCTGCACGATTTACCTGATTACCCGTGGGACGCGATGGAGCCGTTCGCGCGCCGTGCGGCCGAGCATCCTGATGGGTTAGTGGACCTGTCAATCGGATCACCCATCGACCCCACACCCGAGGTGATTCGAGCCGCACTTTCTCGTGCGACCGATGCACACGCGTATCCCACCACAGTGGGCACGTTTGGTCTTCGCGAAGCTATTGTGGCGTGGTTTGCCCGGCGACGCGGGGTCACCGGTCTTGACGTCGACAACGTTTTGCCAACGATTGGGTCAAAGGAATTTGTTGCCTGGGCAGCCTTCATGCTGCAGCTGGGCGAGGGTGATGCGGTCGTGTATCCGCGCGCGGCCTATCCGACGTACGCCATCGGGGCTGCGATTGCCGGAGCCGAGGGAGTGCCGTCGGATGACCCCGCCGAGTGGCCGGCGAATACCCGCTTGGTGTGGCTCAACTCGCCGGGCAATCCGGATGGGCGCGTGCTTGATGAGGATGCGCTTCGAGCACGATTGGCGCGGGCCAGGGAGCTTGGCGCCATCGTGATCGCCGACGAGTGCTACGCCGAACTGGGCTGGGACGGTCCGTGGGCGACGCGGCACATCCCGAGTTTGCTGGATCCCGCTGTGACCGATGGTGACATCAGTAATGTCCTCGTGGCCTACAGTTTGAGCAAACAGTCGAATATTGCCGGATACCGCGCCGCGTTTGTCGCCGGCGATGCGAAACTCGTGGCGAAGCTTGTCGTCATTCGCAAGCATGCCGGCATGATGTTGCCGGCGCCGGTGCAGGCCGCGATGGCGGCCGCGTTGGGTGACGACGCGCACGTCGCCGCGCAAAAGGAGTTGTATCGTGCGCGTCGTGAGTTGCTCATCCCGGCGCTGGTTTCGGCGGGTTTCACGCTCGACGGCAGTGAGGCGGGGCTGTACGTGTGGCTGACTGAGGGGCGCGACGCATGGGAGTCGATCAGCCGTCTCGCCGACCTCGGTATTCTCGGCGGTCCCGGCTATTTTTACGGCGATTCGTCACCTCAGCACATTCGGCTGTCGCTCACTGCAAGTGATGAGCGTATCGCCGCGGCGGCGGCTCGTCTCCGCTCACGTTTCTGAACGCGCGTTCACCAAAGCCGCCGTTTGCCAATAGGCTAGAAACACCTGTGCGGACTGGCTCACGATGCCGTGCGCGCAGCTGACCGCTCACCCCAGCAGTTGTTCGCAAGGAGTAGTTCGTGACCGAAAACGGCCCAGCAGATGACACCGTTCAGCTGACTTTTAACGGCGTCACCACCGAGTACCCGGTCCTTGCGAGCACCCAGGGCGCGAATGCGATTGACTTCTCCGCGCTGACTAAGAACACCGGGTTGACCTCGCTTGACTATGGGTTCGTGAACACGGCTTCCACCAAGTCGAAAATCACCTACATCGATGGTGAAGCGGGAATTCTGCGTTATCGCGGCTATCCCATCGATCAGGTGGCGACGAAGCTCTCGTTTTTGCAGACGGCATACCTGCTCATCTACGGTGAGATTCCGTCGGAAAACGAGCTGGAGCACTTCGAGTATCAGATTCAGCGGCACTCGCTGTTGCACGAAGACCTCAAGGCGTTCTTCAACGGTTTTCCGCGCAACGCGCATCCCATGCCGGTTCTTTCTGCTGGTGTTTCGGCCCTGTCGACTTATTACGAGGACTCTCTCGACCCGAACAACCCGAGCCACATCGAAATTTCGACATACCGACTTCTCGCCAAGGTGCCGGTCATGGCGGCCTACGCGCACAAGAAGTCGATCGGTCAGGCGATGCTGTACCCCAAGAACGAGCTGGGTTATGTGGAGAACTTTCTGCGCTTGACCTTTGGTGTTCGTGCTGAGGAGTACTACCTGAACCCGGTTGTGGTGGATGCGCTCGAGCGCCTTCTCATTCTGCACGAGGACCACGAGCAGAACGCCTCCACGTCGACAGTACGCTTGGTCGGTTCGACTGATGCCAACCTGTTCGCGTCGGTGTCGGCCGGTATCAACGCACTGTTCGGTCCGTTGCACGGTGGCGCTAACGAGGCCGTGCTCACCATGCTGGGTGACATTCAGCGCTCGGGTGAGTCGGTGGAGAAGTTTGTTCAGCGTGTGAAGAACAAAGAGGACGGTGTGCGTCTGATGGGCTTCGGGCACCGCGTCTACAAGAACTACGACCCGCGTGCGCGCCTGGTCAAAGAGAGCGCCGATCGCGTCCTCGCCGAGCTCGGCGTGGTGGATCCGCTTCTCGACATCGCGAAGGAACTCGAAGAGATCGCGTTGAGCGACGAGTACTTTAGGGAGCGCAAGCTCTACCCGAACGTGGACTTCTACACGGGTGTGATTTACAAGGCGATGGGCTTCCCGACGCGTATGTTCACGGTGTTGTTTGCGCTGGGACGCCTGCCCGGGTGGATCGCGCACTGGCGGGAGCTGAACTCGGACCCGCAGACCAAGATCGGTCGCCCGCAGCAGCTCTACATGGGTGAGCCAGAACGCAACATTTAGTCGCGCGAGCGATTCTCGCGGTGTGGCTAGCGCTCGGCGTGTGCCTGCTCGAGGGCTTGGGCAAATACCTCGGGTGACTGCGCGCCGGAGATTCCGTACTTGCCGTCGATGACGTAGAACGGCACGCCGGAGATTCCATACCGCACGGCGAGCTGCACGTCGGCTTCGACCGCCTCGGCGTATTCGCCTGCGGTCAACGAGCGCAGCGCATCCTCACGGTTTAGACCGGCGGCGGCGGCGATATCGGCGAGTTGTTCGAGGTCACCCACGTGTCCACCATCGACAAAGTAGGCAGCCAGCAGGAGCTCTTTCACTTCAGATTGAACGCCGTGCGCCTTGGCAAAGTGTAGGAGTTCGTGCGCCTTGCGCGTATTGGTTTGATGCACGGCGTCGTAGTCGTAGGTGAGTCCAACTTCGGCGGCGATGCCGGTGACACGATCGAGCATCTCGTGAACCTGTTCTACCGGGATGCCCTTGCGCGCGCTGAGGTAGTCGACGGGGGTGCCGACGAAATCGACGGGCGTGTCGGGGGAGAGCTCGAAGGAGTGGTACTCGATCTCGACCGGACGACCGAAGCTCGTCACGCCCGCCTCAAACTTGCGTTTGCCGATGTAGCACCAGGGGCATTGCACGTCCGACCAGATGTCGATCTTCAGTGGGGCGTCTGAGCTGGCGTTCGGGTTGGCGTCGTCAGGTAGGTCAGTGCTCACGGGTGTTCTCAATTCGCGTTCGGTGTGGTTGCCACGGGTGGCGTGTACAGGTTTAGTGTGTCAGTGGCCAGTCCCCAGCGGATGACGCCGAGCTGTGCTTGGTCGATGGTGAGGAAGGTGTGCGGTTCTCGCGTGAAGGAACCGTCGACGGGGAGCACCATGAAGTGCACGATGTCGGTCGACGCACCCACGAAGGACGAGGCAAGTTGGGTGACGTAGTTCACGTCGATTCCCGAATCGACCGAGATGGCGCCTTGAATGGCGGTGAAGACGTTGGCGATGGTCACCGGGTTGGTGAGGGTGCCTCCGGCGAGTACTTTATCGGCGGCGGCGCGGATGAAGAGTTGCTGGTTGAGCACGCGGCGCTGATCGCCTTCGTCGAAGTCGTGGCGTCCCCGAACATAGGCGAGCGCGGATGGACCCTCCACGGTGATTTGGCCCTGGGGGAAGGTGAATTCGTCCTGCGTGAATTCGGTGGGGTTGTCTAGGGTGATTCCGCCGAGGGCGGTCGATACTTCTTCAACGCCGTGAAAGTCGATGAGCACGACATGGTCGATTTTGGTGTCGAGGAGGTTTTCGACGGTGTCCACCGCGAGGGGAACACCTCCGAAGAACATGGCCCAGTTGAGTTTGCCCTCGCCGTTGTCTTTGATCGGCACATACATGTCGCGCAAGAGGGTGATGATCTGGATTGATTTGCGGTCGGACGGGATGTGCACGAGCAGCATGGTGTCGGAGCGGGAGCCTTCACTGGCCGTCGGGTCATCGGCCGTCGCACCCGTGTCTATTGAACCGAGTGTGTCAGATCCGAGCAGCAGGATGTTTTGTGCGCCGTAGTTCTTGGATACGCGTGTGCTCAGTGCGTTGTCGATGATGTTGCGATTGGCGTTGAGCAGCACGATTCCGGTCACGCCTGCGATGAGTGCGAGCACGATGACGCCCGCGACGACGGTCAATGAGATGGCGAGCGCCCTCTTGCGCTTAAAGAATCCCCGAATTCCCATGGTTTAGTGCAGCACGCTGTTCAGGGTGATGCCGGCGCCAGTGCGCGAGATGACCTCAATCGCACCGGTGAGGGAGTTTCGACGGAACAGGAGTCCGCTCTGCCCCGAAATATCGCGTGCCTTGACGACAACCGGTTCGCGAGCGTCGTGGTCGTCACGAACGACGACTTTGGTGCCGGCAGTCACGTAGAGGCCGGCTTCAACGACACAGTCGTCACCAATCGAGATTCCGAGCCCCGCGTTTGCGCCGAGCAGACAGCGGGCTCCAATCGAGACTCGTTCGGTTCCGCCACCGGAGAGCGTGCCCATGATGGATGCGCCACCACCGATGTCACTGCCATCTCCGACGACCACGCCTTGCGAGATGCGACCTTCCACCATCGAGGTGCCTAGGGTTCCCGCATTGAAGTTACAGAATCCCTCGTGCATGATGACGGTTCCGGGGGCAAGGTGCGCGCCCAGTCGTACTCGTGAGGCGTCGGCGATGCGCACGCGCTCGGGCGTGACGTAGTCGGTGAGGCGCGGAAAACGGTCCACGCCGTAAGCCTGTATGCCGTCACGCATGAGGTTGCGACGCAGACGAGTGAAATCATCGGGATGTACCGGACCGGCGTTCGTCCAGACCACATTGGGTAGCAGGCCGAAGATTCCGTCCAAGTTGATGGTGTTCGGTTCGACGAGCAGGTGTGACAAGAGGTGTAACCGCAGGTAGGCGTCGGAGGTGCCGGACGGGGCGCGGGTCAGGTCGATTTCGACGGACACCGCTTCAACGCGTACGTTGCGACGAGCATCCTCTCCAGTGTGTTCGCCGAGCTCGGCGGGGAGCTTGGCGTCAGCGGGTTTTGCGCCGAGCGCGGGGTGGGGAAACCACGTGTCGAGGACCGTGCCGTCTGCGGCCACTGTGGCGAGACCGAAGCCCCATGCGTGCGTGTGCGTCGAAACCATAGGTCAAGGTTACCCGCCATAAACTTGACCTCATGCAGGCGTCTCTCAGCGTGACCGGTGATGTGGTCGAACTGACCCGCGCCGTCTGTGACATCGAGTCCGTCTCTGGAAACGAGTCGGCCCTGGCCGACGCCATTTTTGACGCCCTCGCCGCCTGCGCGCATCTCGAGGTGTCGCGTAATGGGGACGCCGTGGTGGCGCGCACCCGTCTCGGGCGAGAGCGGCGGGTGATCATCGCGGGGCACATCGATACCGTCCCGGTCAATCACAACCTGCCTACGCGCACCGACGGCGGTTTTCTCGTGGGGCGTGGCACGGTCGATATGAAGGCCGGCGTTGCTGTGGCGTTGACGCTCGCGACCGAACTTCGTGAGCCGCGCCACGACGTGACCTGGATCTTCTACGACCACGAGGAGGTTGCCTCGGAGCTGAATGGTTTGGGGCGCCTCGCGCGGGAGAACCCGGAGTGGCTCGCGGGCGATTTTGCCATTTTGGGTGAACCGAGCAACGGCACCGTCGAGGGCGGCTGCAACGGCACGTTGCGGGTGAACCTCGTGGCGCGAGGTGTGCGCGCGCATTCGGCGCGTGCATGGACCGGAGTCAATGCCATTCACGCGCTCGCACCTGCGCTGCAGGTTCTCGCCGAATATCAGGCGCGCACGGTTGAGGTCGATTCACTGGATTATCGCGAGAGCTTGAGCGCGGTTGCCGTGACGGGTGGTGTCGCGGGCAACGTCATCCCCGATCTGGCGACACTCACCGTCAATTACCGTTTTGCCCCCGATAAGTCGATTGCCGAAGCGACGGCACACCTGACCGAATTATTCGGTGGGCTGAGCACACCGGCGGGGGAGACGCTTTATGAGCTGGTGGTGGATGACGCCGCGAGTGGTGCCCGCCCTGGCCTGACGGCACCTCTCGCCGCCGAGTTTGTGGCGTCGGTTGGTGCAACGCCAACGGCAAAGTTCGGCTGGACCGATGTGGCACGTTTTGGCGAACTCGGCATTCCCGCGGTGAACTATGGCCCGGGAGATCCCTCCCTGGCGCACACGGACGATGAGCGCGTTGAGATTTCGCAGATTCGCGAGTGCGTGCGCGTGATGCGCGACTGGCTCGCCTGAGTGATGGTTCGGTTCGTCACTTCTGGCACGCGCCTCTTTGGCATGCCCTGGTGGCTTGCGGTGAGCGTGCTCTTCATCCTGGGGCGAATCGTTTCTACGTTGATGCTGCTCTGGTTCGCGGCGCATCAGGCCGAGAATCCGTGGACGGGGGCGAATCCCAGCCTGTGGGATTTTTCAACGATATGGGATGGTCACTGGTACTACATCATTGCCGAAACCGGTTATCCGTCTGAGTTACCCACCGACGGCGACGGGCACATCACCGAAAACGCGTGGGCTTTCCTGCCGCTGTATCCGTTCACCGTGCGGCTGGTGATGATGCTGACCGGACTCGGTTGGCCGATCGCGGCGGTGCTCGTGTCAACGGTGTGCGCCTTGGCCGCAACGCTCATCGTTTATCGACTCTTTGCGCGCGTTCTTGACCGAGGTCAAGCCTTTTTTGCCACCGCGCTTTTTACCTTCGCTCCGGTTGCCGCGGTGTATCAGGTGGCCTACGCAGAATCGATGCAATTGCTCCTCATTGCCATTGCGCTGCTGCTTTTGCTCGAGCGCCGCTATCTGGGCATCATTCCGGTCGCCCTCTTACTCGGTGTGACCAGACCGGGCGCGCTTGCCCTGGCGCTTACGCTGGGCCTGCACTTTGTGTATCGCTGGTTCACACGCGCTCGCACGCCCTTCCCGGGCAAGGAGCGTGCCCGACTCATCGTCACCGGACTCGTCACCGCGCTTGCCGGATGTGAGTGGTTGCTCATCGCTGCCGCAGTGACCGGAACCCCCGATGCCTACGTGCGCACCGAGCTTGCCTGGCGCAGCGTCTACATTGGCTGGGAAGCGCTCATCCCGTTCACCCCGTGGCTTCTGGCAGCACAGTGGTGGTGGCATGGTCTGAGTGGTTGGCTGGTTTTTATCGCAGTGGTGCTCTCGTTCGTGGTGTTGCTCCTGCTTCCGGCGACGCGTCGACTGGGTGTGGATCTGCGCTTCTGGCTGCTGAGTTACGGCGTCTACCTGCTCGCGGTGTTTTTTCCCCAGTCGAGTACTTTCCGCATCCTCGCCCCCATGTTTCCGGCTCTGGGAATCTTCGCGGTGCCTCGTTCGCGCGTGTTTCGCGCCCTGCTCATTGTGCTGTCGCTGATCGGTCAGTGGTTCTGGATTCACTACATGTGGGCCGTCGACGGCTACGACTGGTCACCCCCGTAACAATTAGGTGAACAAAGGGGTGCGCGGGGCTCGTGTGGTCATTGGCCCTCGGCTGAGCTGGGATAATAGAAGTAGCTCATGAAAGGGGTAGCCCCAATGGCCGCTCAAAAACCTCGTACCGGTGACGGACCGATGGAAGCCACGCGCGAAGGTCGTCTCATCATCGTCAAGGTTCCGCTCGAAGGTGGCGGACGCATGGCTGTGTCAATGACCGACGACGAAGTCACGGAATTGCACCAGCTACTCGGATCGGTTCTCAAGTAGAGCAACTCGACGCCGAGTGTGTTCACTCCCGCGAATGACGCCCCGCCCATGAAGCTCGCTTCGGCGGGGCTTCTTCTTTGCGTGCGATTCGTGCCAGACGTCCACGTGACTTAGCGGCCGCGAAGGCTTGCGCCTACGGCCTAGGCCCGCTTCACGATCGTGATGAGTCCGTCTCCGACCGGTGACAGCGACCAGACCTGGGAGTCATCGTCGTTCGCGTTACGCATGATGGACCGTAGGGCGCTCGGTACCGCGCCGCGTTTTGCCGGTTCGGCAACTTCGCCGTTCCAGAGGGCATGAGGGATGAGGACAATCCCACCCGAGCGCACGAGCCGAAGTGCGTGTTGCACGTTTGTCTGCAGCTGCGTGGGATCGCCATCAACCAGAGCGACGTCGTAGTCATTGTCGTTCATGCGGGGGAGCACGTCGATGGCATTTCCGGTGATGAGTCGAACCTTGTTCGCGGCGTAGCCAGCCTGAGCAAAAATTGTTTTGGACTGTTCGTGGTGGTCGTAGTCATCATCGATGGATGTCAGTGTGGCTTCTGGGGCTCCCTCGAGCAGCCACAGGCCGGACACCCCGTAGCCGGTACCAATTTCAATGATGTTGGTGGCAGCTGCGCTCGCGGTGGCCACGGCATACTGTGCGCCCATCGACGGGGCAATCGGGGTGAGTCCGTGTTCGCGAGAGGTTACGCGGGCCGCGGCGATGTGCTCGTTTTCTCCGGCAGCGTCATCGACGTATTTCCAGTCGAGGTGAGCGTGCATGTAAACCTCCTTGCCCTCCAGACTAGGCGTTCTGCGCCTTCTCTCCATGCGGTGACGCGGTAATCTCGTAGAGTGTTCGGTTTGACCTTCGAGAAGCTCCTCATCATTGGGCTCATCGCGGTCTTTGTGATTGGTCCCGAACGCCTGCCCCAATACGCAGCGGGTCTCGCACGCTTGGTCAAGAGCCTGCGGAACATGGCCACGAACGCCCGAGAGCGCATGCGCGAAGAAATGGGCGACGAGTTCGATGAGATCAACTGGCAGGACCTGGATCCACGGCGCTACGATCCGCGTCGCATTATCCGCGAGGCCCTTCTCGAAGACCCGATGCTTCCCGGTCGAACGAACGCAACGGCTGCGACACCCTCTGATTCGGCGACAAAGTCTGCGTCTGCATCTTCGTCTGCGTCTTCGTCAGCGCCAAAGCCGGTGACTACGCCGGAGGCCACCCCTGCCGTCGTCGAAAATTCGGTGACGAAGGCGGCGGCTCAGGCGCGTGCCCGCGTCGAGTCGACGCCGTTCGATTCCGAAGCCACGTAGAACCGGAGCCGGCGGGGTCTGCAGCCACCCAGTCCGGGCGCCATGCAGCCTCGGAGCTACCCAGCCCTAGCGCAGCAGGTTTTTGCCTGCGCGTGAGGTTCCCGCGGTAGCAATGGTACGAGCGAGTGCGATGAGTGCCGAGACTGCTGTCGAGCCACCGTCGGCGTCGGATGCCAGCACGGCTGGCACTCCCGCGTCGCCGCCGATACGAACATCCACCCCGAGCGGTATCCGGGCGAGCACCCGCACCGGCTCAGCCGACTCGTCCGTGTTCAGCCCGCTGGCGACCGCGTCACCGCCACCAAAACCAAACAGGTCCAGCGTGACGCCGTCGACGACGCCGGCACACATGTTTTCGACCACACCGAGGATGCGCTGTCCGGTTTGGCGGGCCAGCATCCCGGCCCGGATCGCCACCCCAGCCGCGGCCGCCTGAGGCGTGGTCACGATGAGCACCTCGGAGTGGGGCAACAACTGGCCCACGGTGATCGCGACATCGCCGGTGCCCGGCGGCAGGTCGAGCAGGAGAAAGTCGAGGTCGCCAAAAAACACGTCCGTCACAAACTGAGTGATCGTGCGTTGGAGCATCGGGCCACGCCAGGCGATGGCGGCCGTTTGATCGTCGACAAACATGCCAATCGAGATCACTTTGACGTCGTGCGCAACCGGAGGCACGATCATGTCATCCAACCGGGTGGGCTTGACCGGAATGCCCTCCGGCGCCAAACCCATGAGCGCGGGAATGGAATAACCGTGCACATCCGCATCGAGAATGCCCACGCGAAACCCGAGGGTCGTCAGCGCACACGCGAGATTGACGGTCAGGGTCGATTTGCCGACCCCACCCTTGCCGCTGGTGACGGCGATCACGCGGGTGAGCGAGTCCGCCGTGAAGGGATTGACCCGCGCCGCCGGACGCAACTGCGCAATCATGAGCGTGCGCTCCTTGGCCGTCATGACGAGCAGGTTGACGTCTGCCGAAGAAATGCCGGCAACCGAGAGGGCGGCGGCACGAACATCCGCTTCGATGCGTGCCGCGGCTGGGCATCCGGTTATCGTCAATTTCACGTCGATGGATGCGCCCGCGCCCGCTACCCGCACATCCCCAACCATGCCGAGCTCGCCAAGGGGACGCCTCAGCTCAGGGTCGATCACGGCAGACACGGCCGTCACCACGGATTGTGCGAGCTCGCGTTCAGCGGGGGCTGAACTCATCACGCGCGCTTGGTGGCCCGAGCCGCCGCTTTGGGGGCAGCTGGTGTCGCGGACTTCGGTGCGGTTTTGGCGCTGGGTTTCGCCGCGGGAGTTGAGGCACGTTCTTCCTCAAGTTCTTCGAGCAGAGCCCGCAGTTCCGAGCGGATGAAGTCTTTCGTCGCAACGTCTTTCATGGCCAGCCGAAGTGCAACCACCTCGCGTGCCAGGTATTCGGTGTCGGCGAGGTTGCGTTCCGCGCGCTGGCGGTCCTGTTCGAACATCATGCGGTCTCGGTCGTCCTGGCGATTCTGGGCAAGAAGAATCATCGGAGCCGCGTATGACGCCTGAAGCGACAGCAGGAGGGTGAGTGCGGTGAAGCCAATCGCGGCTGAGTCGAATCGCCACGATTCGGGAGCGATCGAGTTGAAAGTGATCCACACGATGCAAAACAGGGTCAAGCCCACGAGGAACCACGGTGTGCCCATTCCTCGGGCAATCGTCTCGGTCAGACGACCAAATCGATCGCGACTGCGGTAGGGGCGCGGACCGAGGGATGAAAAACCTTTGGGCGTATCGAAGTTGTTGTCTTCACGCTTGCGTGCCATTGGCTTTCCTCCTCTCGGATGCGGATGCGGATGCGGATGCGGATGCGGATGCGGATGCGGACGCGGACGCGGATTGCGTCATCGGTCGTTTCGTCCCGGCGGCCAATCCGGCGCGCGACGAGCTGGTCGAACCTTGGGTGCGCCGCTTAGCCGCCGCGGTTTTTTCGACGCTCGGCTTGACGGCGTCACCGTCGTCGTAGCTGCGCCAGTCGTCGGGCAGCAAGTAGTCGAGCACGTCGTCAATCGTGACCACGCCGACCAGTCGGTTGTTGTCATCCACGACCGGAACGGACACCAGGTTGTAGCTGGCGAGAATACGCGAGACCACGGCTGCCGAGGTGTTGACGTTGATGGGTTCCGTGCCGTCGTCGAGCAAGCTGCCGATTTTTTCGTGCGGCGGGTAGCGAAGCAGTCGCTGAAAGTGCACGAGCCCCAGGTATTTTCCGGTTGGTGCTTCAAAGGGTGGGAGCGTGACACAGACCGCCGCAGCAATCGTGGGGTCAAGTTCGTGCCGGCGGATGTGCGCGAGCGCCTCAGCGACCGTGGCTTCCGCCGAGAGGATGATCGGCTCCGGTGTCATCAGACCACCGGCGGTATCTGCGCCGAAGCTCAAGAGCATGCGCACGTCTTCGGCCTCTTCGGGCTCCATCAGATCGAGCAGCTCTTCACCCTGCGCTTTCGGAAGCTGGGCAATCAAGTCGGCCGCGTCATCCGGATCCATTTCGTCGAGGATGTCGGCAGCACGCTCTGACTCGAGGTGCGAAATGAGGTCAACCTGGTCGCTCTCGGCCATCTCTTCGAGGGCGTCGGCGAGTCGGTCATCGGGGAGCTCTTCGGCAACCTCAAGTCGGCGCTCTTCGGGGAGGTCGAGCAGCGACGTGGCCAGGTCGGCCGGCTTCAAGTCGTAGTAGGTAGCGATGAGCGCTTCTGCCGACTGTGATTCGCCGGTGGTCTGCTTGGCGCGGACTTCGGACCAGTCGACGAGCGACGTGGCACCTTTGGTCAGTGGTGCGCTCGCCACGCGAGGGCGACGAACGAAAAGTTGCGAAATTTCCCATTCGCCCGGTCCGGTTTCGGCAATGGCAACGTCTTCAACCGTGGCTTCGCCGGAACCGTCGTTGAAGGAAAATTTGCGTCCCAAGAATTCGGCGATAATGCGGATTTCACCGGCCCGCTGCTCGAATTTGTGCGTGTTCAACAACCCCGTCGTGAACACCTGCCCATTGGCGATGGTCTCGATGCGTCCGATAGACGCAAATACCCGCCGACGACCGGGAACTTCGACCACCAGCCCGATGACAACGGGGGAGTTCTGGGCACGCTGAACGACGACAACGTCGCGAACGCGACCCACGCGGTCTCCCACGGGGTCGAAAACGTCGCACCCGACAAGACGGGCGACAAAAACGCGTGCGCCACTCACGTTTCTAAGGTTATCGCGCGAACTGTGCCATCCACGCCTCGACATCGTCGGCGGTTCGGGGGATGCTCGCCGAGAGATTTTCGGCGCCAGATTCGGTCACCAGGATGTCGTCCTCGATGCGCACGCCGATTCCGCGGAACTCGGCCGGAACCGTGAGGTCATCCGGCTGAAAATAGAGTCCGGGTTCGATGGTGAAGATCATGCCGGGAGTGATGATGCCGTCCATGTACATTTCGCGTCGGGCTGCGGCACAGTCGTGAACGTCGAGGCCGAGATGATGGCTGGTTCCGTGCACCATGTACCGACGGTGGTATTGCTTATCGGTCTCGAGTGATTCCTCGGCGCTGACCGGCAAGAAACCCCACTCGGCGGTTTTTCGCGCGATCACGCTCATCGCCGTCTTGTGCACTTCGCTGAACGTGACTCCCGGTTTCACGACGGCGAAGGCTGCATCAGCTGCTTCACGAACCGCCTCGTAGACTTGGCGCTGCACCGGGCTGAATCGACCCGACACCGGCAGGGTGCGCGTGATGTCGGCTGTGTAGTAGCTGTCGAGTTCGACACCAGCATCAATGAGCACGAGCTCGTTCGCCTTCACGATTCCGTCGTTTTTGACCCAGTGCAGAATGCATGCGTGCTCACCCGCCGCGGCAATCGTGCCGTATCCGACGTCGTTGCCCTCGAGTCTGGCGCGTGACGCGAACGCGCCCTCGATGATGCGCTCGCCCCGCGGATTGCCCGCGATGAGGGGCAGCACACGCGCGATGTCACCAAAGCCGCGCGAGGTCGCCTCGATGGCGAGGCGCATCTGACTCACTTCGTAGTCGTCTTTGATGAGCCGCATCTCACTGAGCACCTGCCGCAGGTCTTTGGGATTGTGCCGCTCCGGAGTCTTGAGCACACTCGCATCGAGCTCGGCAAGTGCACTCAAGTCACGCGTGGCGATGCCGAGCTCACCCGAGACCGTGGCCAACGAGGGGCGGGGTCCAATCCAGAACTCGCCAATGGCCGGGTTTGCGTAAAACTCGTCCGAGTCGCGGCCGGCAGGGGCTCGAAAATACAGTGTGGCGACGTGAGTTGCGCTTCCCTCGACGGGTTCGAGCACGAGAATCGATCCCGGTTCGGCGTCACTACCCCAGCCGGTGAGCCAGCAAAAATCGCTGTCAGCCCGATACGGGTACATCGTGTCATTCGCGCGCACTTTCTCGTCGCCTGCCGCGATGACGATGCGCTTGCCCGCAAAGGCGGCTCCGAGGCGCGCGCGACGGTCGGCAGCGAAACGTGCGCTGTCGCGCAGGGTTGGTGGTGCATCCACTCGCTCTGCCCACTGGCTGCCGATGTACTCGGCAAAGGCGTTTGAGGCGGGGGTCGTCGACCGGTTCTTGTTGCCCATGTACTTAAGTGTGCCAGCAGGCGCGCCGAAATCTCACTCGAGCTAACTTGCCGGGACCAGCGTGACCACGACCGGGCGGTGATCGCTGAGAGCGGCTGAGCTGTCCATGTCGATGGTGATGCCGATGGGCATCCACTCCGCCGAGTAAAAAACGTGGTCGATTTGTGTGCCGATGAGTGCGGGGAGGGAAGCCGGCCACGTGCCGATGGATGCGGCACCGAGTGTGTAGGCGGAGTCACCGCAGTTACCAAACACCGCGGGACCCAAGCCCATCACGTTGTCGAGCGAGGCATTGAAATCGCCCGTCACAATGACGTTCGCTTCGGAGCATCGCGCGGCTAGCCACGCGAGATCGTCGCGCCACTGCCCAAGCTCGCCCGGAGACGGGGCAATCGCGTGCGCCGCCACGATGGTGGGTCGACCAGTCACGCTCGGAATCGCGATGATGCTCGGACTCGTGCTCGTCGTACCGTGGCTCGTGTCGACCGTGTAGGTGCCGAGGTCGGTTGAGATGAGAAGCACGGTCGAGTGCGAGGTGTAGATGTCGTCGAATGCGTCGTGCAATACCGTGACGGGATGACCGGCCGCGGCCATGAGCGTCGCTACCTGTTGCCCCGTCTCCAGACTCGTTTCGGGCAGGCTGACCACGTCAGCTTGCACCTTCACCGCGCGCGCGGCGATTTTGTCCGCCCCCGGTTTGCCGCCGAGGGTGTTCCAGGTGAAGACCGTGAGAGCGCTGCCCTGCTCCTTAGTGGCGGGCGTGTTATTCCATCCGCGCTGGTAGACCAGCCACGCCGATGCGACTCCCACAATGACGAGCCAGATGAGCAGGGGTCGGGTGAGTCGGCGTGCGGTCTTGCCAAGCATTCCCAGGACAAGGATGGCGATGATGGCGACCACCGCGACCGCGACGTCTGCACCGCGCGAGGCGACCATGAAAGCGAAGGGATTGGTGCGCTGCAGCGAGAACAGTTGGGGCCACAAAACCATCGCACCGGCAACGAGTGCGAGCAATCCCACAATGAGGGTGACAACTCGTTTAAACATCGTCAACTAGCATGACAGCATGGAGGCGTTTTTTAGAGCACAACAGCCGATTGACCTGCATTTGCATAGCAACGTCTCTGATGGAAGTGATTCTCCAGCCGAGGTGGTGCGCGCGGCACACGCTGCGGGCGTTCGCACGATGGCACTCACCGATCACGATTCGACCAATGGATGGGACGAAGCTCGTGCCGAATGTGAGCGCCTAGGCATGACGTTCATCGGGGGCATGGAGATGTCGACCGTCTCCGACACGGGTGGCGGCATCCACTTACTGGCCTATCTCATCGACCCCGATGATGCCGAGTTGATCGCCGCTCGTGAGGCGGTGATTGCGCGTCGCGTTCCTCGCCTTCAGGAAATGACGCTGCGCCTCTCCGAGGATTACGAGATTTCCTGGGATGACGTTCTCGAACAGTCGTCGGGAACCAGCATCGGCCGGCCACATCTCGCCTCGGCGATGGTCAAGCGCGGTCACATCGAGACAGTGTCTGACTTCTTCACGCTCGTCACGCGTGACACGAAGTACTACATCCCGACACCGGCGATTTCGTTTCGCGAGGCAATCGGCCTCATTCGAGGAGCCGGCGGGGTGCCCATCACCGCGCATCCCACCGGTCGCACCAAGCCGGGTCACATGATGCCCCGTGAGGCACTACTCGATGTGTTGAATCTCGGGCTTGCCGGATTCGAACTTGGGCACCGAGAGAATGCGAAGAACCCGGAGGGGCTCGAGCGCATCCGCGAGTACTGCGAGGAGTTTGATCTCATCGTCACCGGGTCGAGTGACTATCACGGCTCGCGCAAAGAGAATCGGCCGGGTGAATTTACGACGACGCCCGAGATGCTCATGCGCATCATCGACGAGGCGACCGGGGCAGAGCCGACCTACGCCTAGCCTCCGCTGGCTGAGCTTGTCGAAGCCTCCCGCTGGCTGAGCCTGTCGAAGCCTCCGCCGGCTGAGCCTGTCGAAGCCCTACTAATCCCCGCGGGCCGCCCCACCACGCGTACGTGTGCGCGTCCTGTTGCGTGAGGGGTTATTCCCGTCGTGGTGTTCGGCGCCACGTCCGTCGTGTGCTCCACCGGCCTGCTCGGGAGTACCCTCAGGACTCACGTGTTTGGTGGGGTTGTTGACCCGACGGTTGCGCGTGCGCGAACGATTGGCTGGCGCATCCCCGGTGGCTTTGTCGCTTTTCGGCTCGCGCTCAATGCCTTTTACCGGCGGGGTGGATTTCAGTCGCCCCTTGACGTCGCGAGATATTCCCAAATCGGAATATAAGTGATCGCTCGATGAATACGTTTCGACCGGCTCGGGTTGACCGAACTCGAGCGCGCGGTTGATGAGGGCCCACTTGTGCAGGTCTTCCCAGTCAACGAAGGTAACCGCGATACCCGTCTTGCCTGCGCGCCCGGTTCGACCGGCGCGGTGCAGGTAAGTCTTGTCATCGTCGGGGATGGTGTGATTGATCACGTGAGTCACGTCATCCACGTCGATTCCACGTGCCGCCACGTCGGTTGCGATGAGGATCTCTTTCTTGCCCGCCTTGAACGCGGCCATCGATCGCTCACGTGCCTCCTGGTTCATGTCGCCGTGCACGGCGACGGCCGGGAATCCTCGATCGGCAAGTTCTTCGAGCAGGCGTGAGGCGGCGCGCTTGGTGCGGGTGAAAATAACCGTCTTGCCGCGACCATCTGCCTGCAGGATGCGCGCGATGACCTCATCTTTGTCGAGCGAGTGCGCGCGGTACACCAAGTGCGTGATGTTGGCCTGCGTGAGTCCCTCATCGGGGTCGGTCGCACGAATGTGCACCGGCTTGTTCATGAATCGGCGGGCGAGCGTGATGATCGGGCCGGGCATGGTTGCCGAGAAGAGCATGGTGTGTCGCGTTGCCGGAACCTTGGCAAAGATTTTTTCGATGTCGGCGAGAAAGCCGAGGTCGAGCATCTTGTCGGCTTCGTCGAGCACGATTTCGGTCACGTTGCCCAGGGTCAGCAGTCGCTGGCTGGCGAGGTCGAGCAATCGACCCGGTGTGCCGACCACAATCTGTGCGCCCGCTTTGAGCTGTTCGATCTGCCCTTCGTAGGCTTTGCCGCCGTAGATCGAGACGACTTTGGTGGGTCGGTTGCCCGTGGCGATTTCTAGGTCTTCGGTCACCTGCACGCACAGTTCGCGAGTGGGTACGACAATGAGTGCCTTGACTCCGCCTTCCGGGTCGAGCCCCAGGCGTTGAATGAGCGGAAGACCAAACCCGAAGGTTTTTCCGGTACCCGTTTTGGCTTGACCGATGATGTCCTGGCCGGTCAGTGCGAGCGGGATGGTCTGCTCTTGTATCGGGAACGGTTCGGTGATCCCCTTCGCCTCGAGGGCGGCTGCAATATCGGGCTCAATGCCCAGATCAATAAATGTCATGTTGCTTGTCAGCCTACTAGGCTTAGTTTTCGTGTTTGAGTGGTTGAAGAGGCGTCGCGCCAAAGCTGAGGCGTTGCGCATCACACCTCGTAAAGAGGTGGAGGTCACCGCAGCCAAGGTCAACCTCGCAGACATGAGCCCGGATGCCCTTTCTCTGCTCGGGCAGGTGGCCTATTTCGAGCTGGCGGTGTTCGAGTCTCTCTCCCGTGCCGTTTCCGAAGCTCCCGACCTCGTCGCCAAGGAAGGCCTCAGCACGGTTGCCGGTGAGGCGCTGGAAAAGCATCACGGATTGGTCGAACTCATCCGGGGGATGAAGAAGGATCCGGCGGAGGCGATGGAGCCGTTCGCTGACGACATTGACCGATTTGAGTCACTTACACGCGGTCGTGACTGGTACGAGACGTTGGTCGGCGTTTACCTCACGGCAGGTTTTTTGAACGAGTTCTTTCTCGCTCTCGCGGTGAGTTTGCCGGCAAAACAGCGTCGTGTGGTTCAAGACCTTCTGGAGAGTGACCGCACCGGGGCTGTGCTGGTTGAGGAGATTCGTGTCGGCCAGGCGGCTGACCCGACGCTCGCGTCCCGGCTTGCGCTGTGGGGTCGACGACTGATGGGCGACACCCAGCTCGTGGCTCGTTCAGCCTTGCGATTGTCGGGGAACCCCGCTGATCACGAGAGCCGACTCGAGCCGGTGTTCACAGATCTGGTGGGTTCACACACCATGCGTATGGATGCGTTGGGCCTGACCGCTTGACGGCTTCGCGGCCCGACCGCCTGACAGCTGAGCGAGCTTCTAGCCTTTGAGGGCTGCCTCGTAGGCGATGTCGTCACTCTGGCGACGTCGACGCACGAGGATGATGTTGAACGCTGCCGCGGCAGCCGCGGTCAACACGAGGGTGACGGCCCACATCCATCCGTTATCTGGACGAAGCCCGCTCCACAGCATGATTTCCCAGAGGATGCCCGCAAACCCGGTCGCGGCGAGGGGGACGAGAACAGCCCCAACGAGTTCACGGCCGGGGAGGCTGTAGCGCGCGATGGTGCCGATGATGTAGCCGGCCATGAGGACGAAGAGAATTTCCATAGGTGGTCCGATTTCTCAGCGAGCGGGTTAGGCAACGAATCCGACACGGCGGGCCTGGTCGTTCCCGATTTCGACAAAACCGATGGTTGCGGTCGGGATGAGGTAGACCTTGCCCTTGTCATCACTCAGTTTGAGGAACGGCTGCCCGCCGGTGAGGGCGGTCGATACGGCGCTTTCGATGGTTTCCATCGAGTCGGCGGACTCAAAGCTGATTTCCCGGGCGGTGTTGACGATGGCGATGCGGATTTCCACGAGTTGTGTCCCTTTCGTTGCTAACAAGTACCTTACCCTCGCTGGCTGTCCGACCCACCCACTAGCGTTGAGCTGATGTCAGATTTACGTGTTTTCCGCGCGCCCGAGCGCACCTTTAGCCCGGTGGCTCTCGACGAGTCGCAGCGTGCGGTGGTCGAGATGCCGACGACGGCGAGTGCGAGTGTCCTCGGCGCTCCCGGCACCGGAAAAACCGCCACGCTAATCGAGCTGGTTGCCGCTCGAGTCGCTTCTGGTTCGATGACCGCTGATCAGGTTCTTGTTCTCACCCCTCAGCGGCACGCGGCTAATCGTCTGCGCATCGCTCTTGCTGAGCGCCTGGCAGTTCCCACTAATGGGCCACTCGCTCGTACGCCGATGTCACTGGCTTTTTCGCTCGCGGTTGAGGGTGCATTCGCTCGCGGTGTTGAACCGCCGAGCATGCTGACCGGTAGTGAGCAAGACGCCATCCTCGCCGCATTGCTCGAGCTCGAGACACCGGGCGTGGTGTGGCCAGATTCGTTGGGGTACGACGTGCGGCAGACACGCACATTCCGCAGCGAGTTGCGCGACCTCCTCGCCCGCTGCGTTGGTAATGCATGGTCAGCCGACGATCTCGCACGCCACGGCCGTGAGCGTGATGATGCCGCGTGGGTGGCTGTGGCCGCTTTCTGGCAACACGAGTATGAACCAGCGCTCGCCGACCTCCGCCAGGACCACTTTGATGCGGCCACGCTGCTCGCCCAAGGCGCTGTCGCGCTCGCCGACCCGCGTGTGCTCGCGCACACGCGCCTTGTCGTCATCGACGACGCGCACGAGCTGACTCGAGGTGCTCACGCGCTGGTGCGCGCGTTTATCGCGCGCCAGGTACCCGTGGTGCTCTTCGGCGATCCCGACGTTGCGGCTACCACTTTTCGTGGCGCCGACCCGAGTATCGTGGGTGGCTTCGCGCAGGTAGCGCCACACGCGCTCGAGTTCGTTCTCGACACGAGCTATCGACAAGCCGGCCCGGCAGCCGAGCTGGTTCGCCGAATTACCGAACGGGTGGGCACGGCTCAAGCAGGTCGCCAGCGCGCGGCTCGGGCGGCAGCCGAGGTGAACCACACCGCTCTAGAAATCATCGAGCGCCCTTCGGGTGTCGCCGAGCTCATCGCGGTGGCGCGACGTTTGCGCGAGTGTCACGTGTACGACGAGGTACCCTTTGCGCGCATGGCCGTTGTTCTCCGATCAGGCAGCCAGGTTGCCGAGGTTGCCCGCATCCTCGCTCTCAATGAGGTGCCCACGCGAACACTCGTCTCCGACCGCAGTCTGCGCGATCACGCGATCGTGCGCGACCTGCTTCGCGTGGTCGAGGTTGGCCTTGGTCGCCGCACTCTCGATTCCGGTGCCACGGCTGACGCCCACACCGCTGTCGATATTTTGCTCAGCCCGCTCTGTGCGCTCAGCATTGTCGACGTGAGGCGCTTGCGCGTGGCGCTTCGTCATGACGAGCTCGCCCTTGGCGCAAACCGAACCGGAGCGCAATTATTGCCGCTCGCGCTCGCCGGTCAGGTTCCGGTGGCACATCTCAGCATGCGCTCGGCGCGTGTGGTCGCCTCGTTCGCCACTCTGCTCGCCGAACTGCGCGCCGCGACCGACGCCACGATTGAAGAGCTCCTGTGGAAGGTGTGGACCTGGTCCGCACTAGAAAAACGCTGGGGCGGAGAGGCGTCGGGCACAGGAGTCATTGCCGACGAGGCAAACCGAAATCTTGATGCGGTGCTCGCTCTCTTTACTGCGGCCAAGCGCGCCGTCGAGCGCGACCCGCAGCGCGCACCTGGAGAGTTCATCGCGAGTGTGCTCGGTTCAGACGTACCCGAAGATACCCTCGCGTCTCAGGCGTCGAGTGACGCGGTTCTCGTCTGCACGCCAGCTGCTGCCATCGGTGCCGAATTCGACGTGGTCTCGGTGGCATCGCTACAAGAAGGGCGCTGGCCCAACCTGCGACCGCGTGGCTCCCTCTTTCACGGGCAGAATCTCGATGGGGTCGCCGCCGGACTCAGCGCCACCGACCTCGAAAACATCGATGAGCGCAAGCAGGTTCTCGACGATGAGCTTCGCATGTTTGCCCTCGCCGCCTCACGGGCTCGCCGGCTCGTTGTGCTCTCGGCCGCATCTGGTCACGATGAAGCGCCCTCACCCGTGATGCGCGTCGCTCAGGCAATTGAGGGTGTCACGGTCGACGCCACGCACAACATCGACGCCTACCCGCTGAGTTTGCGCGGCATGGTCGGTCACCTCCGCAGGCAACTCACCCAAGACCTGCGCACTCACCAATCCGTCTCCGAAACCGCGCACGAAACCGCTCGCGCTCTCGCCGAGCTGGCGCGACACGAAGTTCCGGGCGCAGACCCGGTCGACTGGTACGGGCTGATTGATCCCTCAACCCTGAGGCCACTCGCCGAGCTTGACGAGGGCGAAAAGGTATCGGTCAGCCCATCTCGCCTCGACAGTTGGGAGAAGAACCAATTCGGATGGTTCCTCGACGGCACGGTCGGCTGGCAAGGAAGCACCGCAACCGGTGTGGGCACGCTCGTGCACGAAATATTTGAACAGTCGGTTCGCTCGCCGGAACTCTCGATCGACCCGCATGACATGTGGACGCGCATCAAACCCCGCTGGGCCGAGCTTGCCATTGAGCCCGCCTGGGAATCCGAACGCGAAAAGAAACGCGTGCGAAAAATGTTGGATGCACTCTCCGACTACATCGCGGAATTCCGGGCATCCGGTCGCGAAGTGATCGGGGTGGAAACTCACTTTTCGCTCGCCGTCGGACGCGGAAAGCTCACCGGCACCGTCGATCGATTCGAGCAGCATCCCGATGGGAGCGTCACCGTCGTCGATCTCAAGACCAGCAAGAACCCCATTTCCAAAGACGAAGCGCAAGCGAACATTCAGTTGGCGTGCTACCAGTTCGCACTCGTGAACGATGCGTTCATTGACGCAGACCAGGTGGATGCGAGCGTGATTCCCGAGAGATTGCCGTCCGCTGGCGCGACGCTGCTATACCTCAACAAAGACTCCGGCGATACCTTCACGTATCAGACCCGCGAGCAGGCACCCATCGAGGCGCTCGGTGAGTCCGTGGGAAAAGACGGCCAACCAATTACGGTTGAGGGCGTGCGAGCGCTCATCGAAGGTGCCGTAGAGGGCATGGCGGGCAGCGTGTTCACAGCAATCGTGTACACGCGAGAAGAAATAGGTGAGTTTGACAGTGGCTGGTCCAAGCGCATCCACGTGGTTCAGGCGGTGAGCGCGTAGTGAACGAGTTGACTCAGACCTATTCCGCGGCCGACATCGCGACCGCCCTCGGGCGCACGTTTATGCCGTCGCCGCACCAGACCACCATCATTGAAGCGCCGCTTGAGTCGAGCATCGTCATTGCCGGAGCAGGCAGCGGCAAAACCGAGACCATGGCGAATCGGGTGGTCTACTTGGTCGCCAACGGTTTCGTGCGTGTCGACGAAGTGCTCGGCATGACGTTTACGCGCAAGGCTGCCAACGAACTTGCCAATCGCGTCCGAGGCAACCTCGCCGATCTGACGCGATCAGGTCTCGTGATTCCCGGTGCCGCCGGGCAGAGCCTTCACGACGACATGCTCGGTGCCACCATCACCACCTACAACGCTTTCGCCAATCGCATCTACGCCGATTTTGCGCACCTCATTGGTCGCGATCCCGACGCGCGCGTGATGTCCGAAGCGAGTGCTTGGCAGCTCGCCCGGCTCGTCGCCGAGGGCGCCGACGAAGAAGACATGTTGAGCATCAATAAGAGCCTGGACGATATTGCCGAGGCTATCCTTTCGCTGTCGCGCGGACTCAACGACAACATGAGCAGTGCGGAAAACCTGGCCGCATACGGAGAAAGCTTCGCCGAATTCTTCGATGGGCTTCCCGATGGCAAGATTTCCAAAACACGCCTGCAACCCATGCTCAAAGTCCGAGCCATCGCCGACGGATTACCCCGAATGGCGCGACTGGTTCGCGACTACGACGCACTCAAGCGCGGTCGATCGCAGATGGAATTTAGCGACCAGGTTTCAGGTGCCAACCAGATCGTCACATCCTTCGACGAGGTCGGTCTGGCGCTGCGCAAGCAGTACAAAGTGGTCCTGCTCGACGAATACCAAGACACGTCAAATGTGCAGATCGAGTTGCTCGCAAACCTGTTTCGAGGACTCGCCGTCACGGCGGTTGGCGACCCCAATCAGGCCATTTACGGATGGCGTGGCGCGAGTGCGTCGAGCATGCACACGGGCAGGTTCTTCGCAAAGTACGCTCCGACGCAGAGCGCACGACCCGTGTTTGAGTTGCCCGAAAGCTGGCGCAACCCGCAGGTCGTCCTCACCGCGGCAAATGCCGTGGCATCGTTGCTCCCACATGAGACCGACGAGCATCCGATTGATCTCGCGTTGGGTTCCGAGGCGACCACGGGGTCACTCACCACCTACTATCCCGAAACGGTGCGCGAAGAAGCCGAGCTCGTCGCGGCCTGGTTTACCGATCAGATCGCGAAGTGGGAGCCGCGACCGGGAGTGAGTAAAGACGCCGGTCTCGAGAAGCCGACTGCCGCACTGCTGGTTCGTCGCATCGCAGACCTCGAAGAGTTCAAGCTCGCACTCGATCGTCACGATGTTCCCTATCGCGTGGTGGGGCTCGGTGGGTTGATGGTGGATCCCGTCATCGTTGACCTCGTCTGCGCACTGCGCGTGCTCCACTTTGCGAACGCCGAATCGGAGCTCGTTCGTCTCCTCGCTGGCCCCAAATGGCGCATAGCGCCCCGTGACCTTCGAGCACTGCACAAGACCGCAACGTGGTTGGCAGGTCACGACTATGCCCGCAAGCAACTCGACGAGCAGGTTGTCGCTCGCTTGCGCGAGTCAGTGGCCGCCGAGGACGGCGCCAGCCTGATCGACGCGCTCGACTTCGTGAGCGAACGACCCGACAAAGATCATTACGCCCTTCGAGGATTGAGTGACGACGGGTTCGAGCGACTGCGCGACGCCGGTCTGCTCTTCGCCGATTTGCGACGACGCGTCGGGCTTGATCTGCGCGAGCTTGTAGTGGTTGTCATGCAGGCGCTCAACCTCGACATCGAGGGTGAGGCAAACGACACAACAGCATCCGTCGAGCCGGTCATTTCGGCGTTCCTGGAAGCCGTCAACGCCTACCTCAGCACAGCCGACGATGTCACTCTCGGGTCGTTCCTCAAGTGGCTTGCTGACGCTGAGCGTCGCGACCGCATGAGTCCGGCCGCCGCGGATGCTGAACCGGGCGTGGTGCAACTGATGACCATTCACGGGGCAAAAGGATTGGAGTGGCACCTTGTTGCCGTTCCGAGACAGAGCGAGATGGATAAAGCAACCGTCACGCGCAACGGCGAAACTTGGGCAACCTTCGGTGTCGTGCCCGACGAGTTGCGCGCCGATATTGATGACCTGACCCCCTGGTGGGGCTGGAAGTCAGTGACCGACCGCGACACACTCGCCAAGGAATACGACACCTATAAGGCCGGTGCCGTTCAGCGATACAAAAATGAGCAGCGCCGCCTCGCCTACGTGGCTTTCACCCGCAGCATGCAGCACCTGCTCGTCACCGGATCTTTCTGGAGCGGAACGACCACCTCCCGCGGACCCAACGAGTACTTGCGTGACATTGCCGCGGTGACGGATGGCGTTGAGCTTCCCGAGCAATCGGTACACACCAAGCTCCCCGAATCCGCCGGAGTGACCACGGTTGAGTGGCCACTCTCGCCCTTCGGCGCTCGATCCGAACGTGTTCACCGGGCTGCCGAGCTCGTGCGGTCAGCCGATCGTCAGCCCCCTGCTGAGATCGCGCGCGACATCGAGCTGTTGGTTGCCGAACGGGAGCGTCGCGCGCAGATCGCCCGACTGCCACTGCCCACGCGAATCGCGGCATCCCGATTCAAAGACTTCATCGAGAAGCCCGGCACGGTGGCACAGCAGTTGCGTCGACCGATGCCCAGTGAACCGTACCGGGCGACCATGCTCGGCACGATCTTCCACGCGTGGGTAGAGGCTCTCGGCAAGTCCGAAGAAACCCTTCCCGGATTCGATGCGCACGCCAGCGGATACTCGTCCGACCTGCTCGACGTCATCACCGAGAGAGACCTCGACGCCGACGATCAGCCGGGGATGCACGCCATTGACGAGGTGCAACTCGAAAAACTCAAAGCGACATTCCTCGCCTCGGAATGGGGCACACTCCGTCCGTATCGAACCGAGCTCGAGATCCAATTGCCGCTCGGGCCCAACATTGTCATCTGCAAGATCGATGCGATTTATCGCCACGAGACGGCCGCCGGGGTGAGATACGACATCGTCGATTGGAAAACCGGGAAAACCCCCACCGATGCGACTGACCTCGAAGCTCGGCAGTATCAGCTAGCCCTGTATCGACTGGCGTTCGCGAAGTGGGCCAACCTTCCACTCACCGACGTCGATGCGGCGTTGTACTTTGTCGCACACGACACGGTGATTCGACCCGAAGTCATTTTCGACGAGCAACAACTCCTCGATCGGTGGGGACAAATTTTCGGCGACTAGCCTGCGCACCCCCGCGGCGGGTCATCCGCTACCGGTCTACCTGTCGTCTTGCGTCTCGGGCCTCACCGCAACATCATCGAGAAGCGCTTGCACATCGGTGACCGACATCACCGCAGGGGCGTCACCACCCACTGAGCTCACCGGTTCGTCCCGAATCGTGTCAACCAGCTGATCCAGCATCGTGATGGCGTCGTCGACAATCTCCTGCTGCTGGGAATCGACACCGTGCATGAGCCAGCGCGCAAGCTCCAGTTCGCTGTAGAGCACTGCGCGTTGCCAGACCCGGGGATCCGTCGTTGACAAGCGAATGTCGGAGTATGCGGCGAAAGCCTCGCGCTGCGCACTCGGATCGAGGGTGATGAGCCAGTGCAAATCCCACGCCGGGTCGCCAACGCGAGCAGATCCCCAGGCGAGTACGCCGCGAACATCGTCGTCATCGATGACGAAACGGTCGATCCCGAGTGAGCCGTGCACGAACGTCGGCTCGAACATCCACAACCGGGAATCGTCGACCGCGGCACTCCACCGCGCGCTGAGCACGGCCGGCAAGAGACCGGTCTTTTTTGCCCGGCTGAGCAGATCTCTGGTCTGCACCTGTGCATCCACCGAACTCAGTACCCGAATGCCGGACTTCTCAACAAAACCGGTGGGGAGCCGGTGAATGTGCGCGATCGCCCGTCCAATCACGAAGGCGAGACCGGGGTTGTTGACGAAATCCTTAGCCACGAGCACGCGGCCGGGAATGAAGCTGCACACCACGCCGAACGTGTGGTCCATGGTTGCACGGCCGAGGATTTCGGGAACCTGAAAAGGGAGCAGGGAGCGCACTCCTGGCGTCATCGCCTCGAGCACCGAAATCTGCGCAGACAGGTCGCTCTCTGCTTTTTTATTGCTCGGGATTCGAATGATGATCGACGCGCCGGTCGCATCCGTGGCAACGGCACTGTCGAAATCCCCGAACTGATCCGTCGTCAGTGCCCTCGTACTCACCGGGCTAAACCCCGGGGCAGCGACGACCGCCAGCGCCGCTAAAGTGAGAGGAGACCGGGCCATGAGTCAAGGCTAGGTTGCGTGAGCGTGTCGAGCCTCGAACGCCACGCGTGCAGGGTGGAGTAGCAAATGTCGGTCGAATTCCGTGAACCCGTGATGCTCGGTCGCGAGCAGCATGATCGGGATGCCGTTGCGCGCACCCGCGAGGGTCTCGTCGACGAACTACGTGAGCACGAGAACACGCGCATCCTTCTCGTTCACAATTCACGCTCATTGGTCAGCGATGACGCAATCGTATTTGTACGCGCGACCGACGTGCCCGGCGACGCCGTCTTTGTGTATCTCGGTCGTGAGCTCGACGTGGCCGACGAGGATGGTGCGTTTCTCGCCGCGTTTTCGGCCGGCTCGACTGACGAGTGGGAGGCACTCGCTGCCACGCACGGCGCCGAGTGGGCAGACTTGCGCGTCGTCGGATCCGCACTGAGCACGCGCGACGCAGGACTCTTCACGCAGGCGATTGCGGTGTTCCACTGGCACCAGTCGCACCCGCACAACCCGCGCTCGGGATCGTTGACGGAGCCCGCGCAGGCCGGCTGGGTGCGGGCCGCCGTGGATGACGGATCTCACGTCTTTCCGCGCACCGATCCGGCAGTCATTGTCTTGGTCACCGACGAGGACGATCGAATTTTGTTGGGCAACAACGCGCTGTGGGAGGCTGACCGTTTCTCGTTGCTCGCCGGCTACGTCGACCCGGGTGAGTCTCTCGAGTCCGCCGTCGTGCGTGAAATTTTCGAGGAGAGCGGTTTGCGCGTGGTCAATCCCACCTATGCCGGGTCTCAGCCGTGGCCGTTTCCCGGTTCCGTGATGATGGGATTTACGGCACAGCTCGCTCCCGGTCAGAACCCCGACGCGCACGCGGCGGATGGTGAAGAGATTCTTCGCTTGCGCTGGTTTACCCGCGACGAGTTGAAGGCATCGGTCGATCAGATCAAGCTGCCCGGTCGGGTGGCGATTGCCCGATGGATGATCGAGCGCTGGCTCGGTGAAGAAATCGATCAAGAGTCTGGCTGGCGAGGCACGAGATGACCCGCGGCGAGGATATTCTCGCCGCGCTCGACGATGAGCAGCGTGAGGTTGCTGAGGCTCTGCGTGGACCGGTCCGTGTGTTGGCCGGCGCCGGCACCGGAAAAACGCGCGCCATCACGCACCGCATCGCCTATGGATGCACGACCGGCGCGTACCTGCCAGACAAGGTCCTCGCCCTAACGTTCACGTCTCGCGCGGCAGGGGAGATGCGCACTCGCTTGCGTGAGCTCGGCGCCTCGGATGTCGCCGCCCAAACTTTCCACGCAGCGGCCCTGCGTCAGGTGGGTCATTTTTGGCCGGAGGTGACCGGTGGGCGTCCGCCGCACTTGCTCGAGGGCAAGGCGCGCATCCTCACCGATGCCGCTCGCGAGGTCGGTGTTCGACCCGACACTCCCACCCTGCGCGACATTGCGGCCGAGGTCGAGTGGCGCAAGGTAATGAATCTCTCGTTGGAGAGTTACCCGACCGTGGCCGCGCAGACGGCTCGCGTGATGCCGGGCTCGCTCACGCTCGACCAGATGGTGTCGCTGGCTACCGTGTATGAGCGACTTAAAGACGAGCGCAATCAGATCGACTTCGAGGATGTGCTGTTGCTCTGCGCCGGCATGATCGATGCCGAGGAGTCGGTCGCTGCGCAGGTGCGCGATCGGTACCGATTTTTTGTGGTGGATGAGTATCAGGACGTCTCACCGCTTCAGCAGTACTTGCTTGATTTGTGGTTGGGTCCGCGTCGGGATTTGTGCGTGGTCGGTGACGCGAGCCAGACCATCTTTTCGTTCACGGGTGCGACGAGCAATTTTCTGCTCCAGTTTGAGTCGAATTATCCTCAGGCGCACACGATTCGATTGGATCGCAATTACCGTTCGACTGAGCCGATAGTCCAGACGGCGAATCGCTTGATGCACGATCAGCCGGGGTCGCTCGAGTTGGTTTCGGTCGTGTCGGAGCCGAAGTCGTTCCCGGTCACGGTCCGCGAGTTCGCGTCGGATGTGCTGGAGGCTCAAGCCGTTGCCGCATCCATCGCGGAGGACATCGCTTCGGGAGTGAAGCCGGAGGACATCGCGATTTTGTTTCGGGTGAACGCGCAGTCGGCTCCACTGGAGCAGGCACTCGGCGGTCGCGGAATCGCTCACCAGGTTCACGGTGGGACCCGCTTTTATGATCGCACCGAGGTGAAGCGTGCGATTTTGGCGTTGCGCGGCGAGGCAGTCGTGGCCCGGGATGTGCCGCTTTTTCAGCGGGTGTCGGATGTGCTGCGCGAGTTGGGCTGGACGCTGGAGCCGCCCGCGACGACGGGTGCCGAGCGCGAGGCGTGGGAATCACTGAATGCTCTTGTGCAGCTCGCGGATCAAGCACCCGAGGGGCAGACTTTTCGTGCGTTCACCGACGCGCTGTTGGCTCGTCAGTCCGCGAAGCATGAACCGACGATGCACGCGGTGACGCTCACGAACATTCACGCGGCCAAGGGTCTGGAGTGGAAGGTCGTTTATCTGGTCGGCGTCGCGGAGGGCACACTGCCGATTTCGTATGCCACAACCGATGCGGCCATCGACGAGGAGCGTCGCGTGCTGTACGTGGGCATCACGCGCGCCGCGCAAAAGTTGAGTGTGTCTTTCGCTCGTCAGGGAGGACCGCACGCAACGCCACACGGGGCGTCGCGTTTTCTGGCAGAGCTTGGCACGCGCATCTCGGCGACGGGTGCACCTCCTCGGTCGTCCACGCGCCGAGGCGCGAATCAAGCCGCGCCCGCTGGGGGATGAGCCGCGAGAGTTCATCCGGGGCAAAGCGCAGGTATGTTTCGATAGTGCGCACCACCCGGGCGGCAACTTCGAGGCAGGCGCGAACGGTTTCTCCGGCACTGGGTTTGCCATGGAGTTGAGCGAGGATGCCCGCCCAGGAGCCATCGAGATCCGCTTGTTCGAGCATCCCGCAGATGAGACATGGCGTGTACTCGCCGACCACGACGTGACTGACTTCGGCGGTGGTGTCGCCGATGACCACAGAGAGGTGCGGAATTTCTCGACGTAACCACACGCCGGCTCTCACCGGGGTGATGGCGTATGTGCCGGTGAGAACCACAATGTCCGGTCGCCACGCCGACGGCTGGCCACTCTTCGTGTTGTCTGCCTCCGCCACCGAGGCCGCGTTCACCGGCTTCACGTCGTAGTCTGCGCCGAGGAGGTGCGCTACCCAGTCGGCGAGAGGTCCGTGACCGTCGATGCCGATGCGCACGCGGGCCGGTGGCGGATCGGGTTCGAGTGCGGGTTCCATCACGCGCAAGAAGTTGTCGAGTGTCGCTTCGGAGATGCCCCGCATCACCGCATAGCGAGTGAGCGTGCTTCGCGGCGTGCCGGAGCGAATCGCGGCGAGGAGGTGTTCTTCGTCGGGGGTGAGCTCAGCGACAACCTCAGCGCGCGGCACCCCGATCTGCACGACGGTCGGCGAACGCCAGACCAGCGCGAGTCTCGGATCAATTCGAACCATACGAGCATCGTGCCCGCATTCGGTCTAGACGTGCGGTGGGTTATCCCCAGACGGCCCGCCGCCAGGCTCGCCATCCGATTCCGCGCCCGGCTCCTCGCCGAACTCCTTGCCATCCAGCAGGTCTTGTAGCGCGCGGTCCATCTCGTCCAGTTCGGGTGTCACTCCAGCGGCGACACCGGCGAGTCGGGCGATGAGTGCGTCGGGGTCGTCGAGGTCGGCACCGGTCGGCATGGCATCCGGGTGCGCCCACAAACTGTCGCGCACGCTCACGCCGACGGCATCGGTGACGCGCTGCCACATGTCGCTGGCATCGCGCAGGCGACGCGGCCGCAGCTCGAGACCCACGAGTGAACCGAAGGCGCGCTCCGCGGGTCCGCCCGATGCTCGTCGGCGACGCACCGTCTCACCGATGGCGGATGCCCGCGGCAGGCGGGCCACAGCGGCTTCGGTCACCACATCCACCCAGCCTTCAATCAGTGCGAGCTGGGTTTCGAGGCGGGCGAGTGCAGCCAGTTGGGCGTCGCTCTTGGGCGGGATGAATGTTCCCGAACTGATGGCCGCACGCAGCTCATCCGGGTTGCTGGGGTCAAAGTTTCCGGCGACCTCTTCGAGGGCCGAGAGATCGATCGTGATGCCTCGTGCGAAGTCGGTGATCGCCGAGATGAGGTTGAGTCGCAGCCAGCGCGCGTGCTTGAACAGGCGCGTGTGTGCCAGCTCGCGCACCGCCAGGTACAGCTGCACCTGGTCCATCGGGATTTCAAGCCCGGTGCCAAACTCATCCATGTTTTGCGGGAGGAGCGCGGCTTGGCCGTCGCTCAGTAGCGGGATGCCGACATCCCCACCCGAGACCACCTCGCAGGAGAGCTCACCGATGATTTGCCCGAGTTGCATGGAGAAGAGCGAGCCACCCACCTGACGCATCATGGCGCTGGCGTTGGCCACCATCGAGCGAATTTCTTCGGGTGCCTGTTCGGCGAGCACCTTGGCCATCGCCTCGCCGATGGAGGCGGCGACCGGCTCGGCAACCTGCACCCAGAGGGGCATAGTTTGTTCAATCCACTCGAGCCTGGTGAGTACGGCGGGTGTGCTCGTCAATTCTGAAATCTCGACGACTTCGTCGAGCCACATACTGCCGACGTGAAAGGCCTGGTCGACCTCGGCCCGCGTGATCGCAGACACCGGGATGACGGTTGAGAGGGCCCGAGATTTGGCTTGTTCCATGGCGGCCGCGGCATTAACCGCTTCGTCCGAGGTGTTCGCGCTGTGCCGCATGGCGGCTTGCATCTGGCTCATCAGCGCCGAAACGGACGCGGCGTCGGTGGGCAATCCGGCGGCACCGGCGAGCTTGGCGGGATCTATCTCGCCTTTTCCGTCAAGAAAATCTCGAAGCATGTCGCGAAACTCTTCTTCGGGAGTCTTCTCGTTTTCGTCACTCACCCAACCAACTTTAGGCTGGATGTGCGACAGTTGCCTCACGAATACCTGTCTTGTTCGCTCCGGGCGTTTAAGCCCAACCCCCGTGTGTTGCTGAAAGGCCCGAATGTCTTCCACCCGTTCCCGACGTGGCACTATTTTTCTCGGTATTGCTGCCGTCCTCGCTTTTGGCATTGGTCTCGCGCCCATGCCGTATGCCATCGAGTCGCCGGGACCCACGTTCAACACGCTCGGCACTTCCACGGTGACAGACGCAGACGGCAAGAAATCGGATGTTCCGCTCATCTCAGTCAGCGGCGCTCCGAGCTATGCCACGACGGGGTCGCTCGATTTGTTGACGGTGAATCTCGCCGGAAACCCCGCGAATCGTCCAAGCGTCTTCGAGGTGCTCACCGCCTGGTTCAACCCCGATCGTGCGGTGATTCCGATGGATGTGATCTTCCCGCCCAACATCTCGCAGGCCGACGTCGATAAAGAGAATCAGGCCGCCATGGTTGATTCGCAAAACGAGGCGATTGCCGCGGCATTTACACACCTTGGCTATGACGTGAGTCACGTCACGGTAGATAAAGTTCTCGACGGCTCACCGGCGACGGGCATTCTTGAGGTCGGCGACGTGGTGCAGTCCATCAATGGAACTCCCGTAGCGACCATCGGGCAGTTGCGCAGCGCCGTTGCTGACAACGGGACCGAGAAGCCGGCCACGCTCGTCGTCACCCGCGCAGGCGCATCCGTCAGCGTTCAGGTCACGCCGGTGCTGGCGAGTCTCGACGGTCAAACCCAGGTTCCCGTCATCAAAATCATTGGGGCGGCGACGTATGACTTTCCGTTCTCGGTGACGATCAAGCTGGACGATGTCGGCGGTCCCAGTGCCGGCATGATGTTTGCGTTGGGTGTGCTTGACAAGATCACTCCGGATGACCTGACGGGCGGGCGACACATCGCCGGCTCGGGCACGATTGATGCCGCGGGTGTCGTCGGCCCGATCGGGGGCATCTCGAAGAAGATGATTGGCGCGCGCAACGCAGGTGCCGAGTACATGTTCGTCGAAAAGTCGAATTGCTCCGAGGCGGTCGGTCACGTGCCCGACGGGTTACGGGTCTTTTCGGTGAGCACACTCGACGATGCGATCGCGGCGCTGAAGGTGATTGCCGAGCCGGACTCGAGCACGACTCGGGCGGCTGAGCTCGATGCACTCCCTACCTGTCGATGACGGGGTCGATGCGCATCCCGCGCCACACCTCCCGTTCAGCCTCACAACCTAGGATGACTTCATGACCACTGCAGCTCAAAAACGTCGTCGTCGCAACATTGCCGTCTTTTCGGTCATTGCCGCACTGGTGGTGGTGTTCATTGTCGGCAGCACCCTCATGGGGCTGCTCGCCGACACGATGTGGTACACCCAGGTCGGCTTCATCGACGTGCTCTACACCCAGTGGAGCGCAACGGCCGGGTTCTTTGTGCTGGGGTTTGTCATCATGGCAGGTTCGGTCTGGTCGGGCATGTTCGTGGCCTACCGCATCCGTCCGGTTTACACCCGACTCAATGCACAAATGGATAGGTATGCGCAGGCCATCGAACCGCTGCGCAAAGTCATCACGATTGTTGTGCCGGTCTTATTTGGTCTGTTCGCCGGCGTGACGGTGATGTCGAATTGGCCGAAGGTGTTGCTGTGGATCAACGGTTCGCCAACGGGCACGGTCGATCCGCAGTTCAACAAAGACCTCTCGTTCTACTTCTTTGACTTGCCGTTCTGGCAGTTCGCACTGGCGTTCCTCTCGGCCACGCTGATCCTCACGCTGATTGTCTCGATCCTCACGCACCTGGTCTACGGATCCATTAGTTTTGCGCCGCGCGAGATTCGCGTGGCTAAGGGTGCCCGCATCCACCTCGCGATCTTGGCCGCCATCTACTTGGCGCTTCAGGCAGTGAGCCTGTATTTCGATCAGTTCGCCACGCTCAATGACCCCTCGGGCTTGATCACCGGCGCGAGCTACACGACGGTGCACGCAAACATTCCAGCCCTGCAGATCATGTCGGGTGCCGCCGCGGTGGTTGCCGTTCTGTTTCTCATCACCGTGTTCTCGGGTCGGTGGCGTTTCCCGCTTGCGGGCCTAGCACTGCTGTTGGTGACGGGTCTGGTCATCGCCGTCGGTTACCCGTGGGTGATGCAGAAGTTCATCGTTGATCCGAGTGAGCGTTCGCTGGAGCAGCCGTACATTGAGCGCAACATCGATTTCACGCGCCAAGCGTATGGGGTGAAAGACATCGAGTCGGTGCCCTATTCGGCGACGACGACTGCGCAGCCGGGCGCTCTTCGCGAGGATGCGGCGACTACCGCGAATATTCGTATCATCGACCCGAACCTGGTGGGTGCATCCTTTTCTCAGTTGGAGCAGTTCAAGCAGTACTACGCATTCAGGCCTGACCTCGACGTCGACCGGTACAACATCGGCGGGGTCTCACAAGACACGGTCGTTGCCGTTCGCGAGTTGAACCAGGGTGGCATCGCCGCGGATTCTTGGTACAACAACACACTGGTGTACACGCACGGGTACGGACTGGTTGCGGCATACGGCACGCAGCGCACGAGTGAGGGTCAGCCGGTGTTCCTGCAGGCGGGAATCCCGTCAACGGGCAAGCTCGGTGATTTTGAGTCCCGTGTGTACTTCGGTGAGGCGTCGCCCACGTACTCGATCGTCGGTGGTGCCGGAGTCGCGGCCGGCGGTAAGGATGTCGAGCTCGACTACCCATCGCAGAACGATGAGAGTCAGACGTACACGACCTATCAGGGCAATGGCGGACCGGTTCTGGGCGATTTCTGGACGCGACTGGTTTACGCAGCCAAGTTCGGTAACGAGCAGATTTTGTTGTCGGATGCGGTGTCGCAGGATTCGCAAATTCTCTACGACCGCGACCCACGCACGCGCGTGCAGAAGGTAGCGCCGTATCTCACGCTCGATTCGGATCCGTATCCGAGTGTGGTCGACGGCCACATCGTGTGGGTGGTGGATGGCTACACCTCGAGTGACCAGTATCCGTATTCGCGCTTGGAGAGTTTGTCGAACGTCATCGCGGATGTGCCGAACTCGTCCAACACATTTGCTCGTGACGACATCAACTACATCCGTAACTCGGTGAAAGCCACGGTTGACGCCTACTCGGGCGAGGTAACGCTGTACGCGTGGGATGCGAGTGACCCGATTTTGAAGGCATGGCAGAAGGTGTATCCGAACACGGTGAAGCCGGTGTCGGAAATGTCTGCCGAGTTGATGAGTCACGTGCGATACCCGACGGACTTGTTCAAGGCACAGCGGGCGATTCTGGGCTCGTACCACGTGACGGATGCGGGTTCGTTCTACTCGCAGGATGACTCGTGGGTGACGCCGAATGACCCGACCGCGGCGTCGGGTACCTCGGTGTATCAGCAGCCGTACTACTTGACGATGAAGGTGCCCGGGCAGGAAGTGCCGAGCTTCTCGCTCTACTCGACGTACATTCCGAACGCGAGCGGCACCAACAGTCGCAACGTGTTGACCGGATACCTGGTGGTCGATTCGGATGCGGGTGCCACCGCGGGAACAATCGCGCCCACTTACGGCAAGTTACGCATGCTGACCCTACCCAAGGATGTCACGGTGCCGGGCCCAGGTCAGGTGCAGAACAATTTCAATGCCGACCCGGTGGTCTCGAAAGAGCTCAACCTGTTGAGTCAGGGATCGACCGATGTGTTGAAAGGTAACCTGCTCACTCTGCCCGTGGGTGGGGGCTTGCTCTATGTGCAGCCGGTCTATGTGAAGTCGACCGGAAACACGAGCTATCCGTTGCTGAAAAAGATTTTGGTGGCGTTCGGAGACCGCATCGCCTTCGAATCGGATCTGCAGACCGCGCTCGACGTGCTGTTCGACGGCAACTCCGGAGTCGACGACCCGACCAACAACACGCCGACCCCGGCGCCCACGCCGTCGCCCGACAACGGTGGTGGCTCCGGCTCCGCGTCGAATCCGGCGCTGAAGCAGGCGTTGGCGGATGCGTCCGCGGCGTTGAAGGCGCGTGAGGATGCTCGCATCGCCGGTGACTGGGCTGCGTTCGGTGTTGCGGACAAGCAGTTGACGGATGCGCTGGCTCGGGCCATCGCGGCCAGCAACTAGAAAGCAATTCGCTGGTCGAGACCCTTCCGTCGGTCGAGCCTGTCGAGACCATCGTCGGTCGAGCCTGTCGAGACCCCCTTCGTTGGTCGAGCCTGTCGAGACCCCCTGACCATTCACGGGCCATTTCCTGCCACATCCGCCCGCGGGGCCCCGCGGCTTCGCCGCTTCCCCGACGCCCGGCCACGCCCGATGCGGCAGGCAAGGCCCGCGATCGTTCTGGTCTCGACGGGCTCGACCGGCGTTGCTCCTGCTCGACCGGCGGTGCTCGGGCTCGACCGTCGGTGCTCGTGCTCGACCGTCGGTGCTCGTGCTCGGCCTTGGTCTCGACGAGCTCGACCGGCGTTGTTCGGGCTCGGCCTTGGTCTCGACAGGCTCGACCGTCGGTGCACAGGCTAGACCGGCGGTGGTCGAGGGCACCACAAACCTCTGGTAATCTTGAAGAACCGACGCGGGGTGGAGCAGCTCGGTAGCTCGCTGGGCTCATAACCCAGAGGTCGTAGGTTCAAATCCTGCCCCCGCAACAAAAGACGTAAGGCCCTCGAAAGAGGGTCTTACGTCTTTAAGGCCGCCAGCGATTGACCGCGACCAACTCCGCACATCGGCAACATCTGTGCCGGGGGCGTCGCACGCTATGCGTGTACCACGCGTGACCCCCATCCGGTCGGCTAGCTGGGCATTGCCTCCACAAGGGGATCTCGGAGACCCGAAAAACAGCGGGCACTCAAAATAGACAGTTAGTCTAATCGCGCCGAGACTGGCTCGGTATCGATCTATGAAAGAGAACATCCGTGAAAATGCTCACCCGTCCGAGCCTCAAAATCGGCATCGGCGCAACACTTGCGACCGGCGTCGTCGCACTCGCGATCGTCGCGGCTCCCGGCGCGTCATTCGCCGCTGCATCCTGCGTGACCCCGTGGTCAGCCGGCACCGTCTACACCAGCGGCAGCACCGCCAGCCAGAACGGCGTCAACTACAGCGCCAACTGGTGGACGCAAGGCGACAGCCCGAGCACGCACTCCGGCGTCGCCGGGAGTGGTCAGCCGTGGACCGCGACATCCACCTGCACCGGAGATTCAGGCAGCAGCACCGCGACCCCGACCCCGACCCCGACCCCGACCCCGACCCCGACCCCGACCCCGACCCCAACCCCAACGCCGACCCCGACCCCGACCCCAACGCCGACCCCGACGAGTTCCACGAGCACAGCATCCACATCAACCTCGACCCAGACGTGCGCAGCCGCATGGCAGAGCAGCACCGCCTACACCAGCGGCCAACTCGCCAGCTCCGGCGCCAACATCTACCGAGCAAACTGGTGGACGCAGGGCGACGAGCCCAGCACCCACTCGGGAATCCTCGGCAGTGGTCAGCCGTGGTCCGTGGTCGGATCCTGCACCACAAGCTCAACCACCGACCCAGCACCAGCTCCGGCCCCGACACCCACCCCGAGCCCAACCCCAACACCGTCGGATGTTCCGCTGAGCGGCGGGAGCGCATCCGGAGTCTTTTTTAGCCCCTACAAAGACGCGACCATCAACCTGAACTGGAACACCAACACGATGCGTTCAGCCGCATCCGGCACGATGTTGCCGTTGGTGGGGGCAGGTAGCACAGCCGAAAAGGCGGGGTTGCGCGGCGTGACGCTCGCGTTTGCCACCGGCGCGTGCGGCACCGAGAACTGGGGCGGAGTCCCCGGATCGAGCTTCGCCGCAGCGAACATCAGCGCCCTCGATGCAGCCGGCGTTGATTACGTCGTCTCAACCGGGGGAGCGGCCGGAGCGTTCACCTGTGACACCGTGGCGGGGATGAAGTCATTCATCGCCAGGTACGCCTCGTCGCATTTGGTCGGCATTGACTTCGACATCGAAGCGGGGCAAACGCCAACTCAACTCGCGAACCTGATTAAGGCGGCCGCCGGAGCTCAACAGGCTTACCCGAAACTCCGCTTCTCGTTCACGCTGGCCACACTGGCCGCATCGGATGGCAGCTACGCCGGACTCAACGTCACCGGTGACACAGTAGTCAAGTCGGTGCTTGCCGCTGAAGCGCAGGGTCTGACCAACTACACGATCAACCTCATGACGATGGACTATGGCGCTGCTAACCGCGTCAACTGCGTGGTTGTGTCGGGTGTGTGTGACATGGGAGCATCTGCCATCCAAGCGGCTGTCAATCTGCAGCACACCTACGCGATTCCCGCCGGGCGAATCGAACTCACCCCGATGATCGGTGTCAACGACGTGAGTGACGAAGTGTTCACGCTGTCCAATGTGGATACCGTCGTGGCGTACGCAAAAGCGAATGGTCTCGCCGGCGTGCACTTCTGGTCCCTCGATCGTGACACTCCCTGTGTCGCGCCACAGTCGACCGCGTCACCAATCTGCAACTCGGTCACTGGCTCCAGCGCACTGGGATACACGACCCGGTTCCTCGCCGCGCTTCGGGCGTAGATAGATACGCCCTAAGCGTTAGCGCAACGAAAATGTCGTCGGGGGTGGCTGTGAGCCACCCCCGACGACATTAAGTACCGCGCGTTGCCTAGTTGGTGCGACGCCTGCGAGCGATGAGCCCAGCAGCAAAGGCCATTCCACCAGCTAAGACTGCTGAAGCGCCAACGAACGCCAGACCAGAGGGGAAGGGCTGACCCGTCGAGGGCAACGGTGACGGAGCGGGATCCGGTGTCACCGTGGCAGCCCAGCGAAGCACGACGAGACCGTCGACACCATCAGCGGGAACGATGTCGTTGCCGATGCTGCCACCATTACCGGCGATTTGGGCTGTCGTTACGACGGACGTATCTGAACAACTTCCGCCGGTCGCGTAGGCCTGGGTGTCGTCACCCGGGAAAAGTGTGCTGTCGGTTGCAATGTCGTCGAGTGTGACGCCCGCACCGGCAACGCACACGCTACCGTCGGCGCCAGCGCCAGCGCCGGCTCCATACGACCATCCATCAACTGAGCTGTCCCAGTAGGCTGCGCCGGTGAAGTCAGCGTTTGATCCCCCGCCGTAGCCTGAAAAACCTGCGCCTCCGCCGAGAGCGGCATCGAGGTTGACCGACGAAGCTTCACCATCGGTTGGAGTTTCGCCTCCAATACCGTGTGCCCCAACGATGACATCGATGTTGGCCGAAGTGTCAACGCTGTCAACGTAAACGGCCACGCCTGATGCGGCACCGTAAGCCTCGTAACTGTTGCCGAGAGCTCCACCACCGGCACCGATGACGACGGCAGCGAGCTTGCTCACGCCACTCGGCGCGGTGAAGCTGTACGAGCCGGCGGTGTCAAAGCGCACCTCACAAATGGTTCCGTTGATGACGGTGGCGGTGGGTGTGGTCGTTCCACAATCGACGGCAGCATTGGCGGCGGGTGCGGTGAGGGCGAACGGCGCGACGAGGAGTCCAGCGCCTGCACCGATGGCACTTGCGCGCACGGCAGTTCGAGTGAGGGTCATGGCAGAGCCTTTCGTAAAAGCAACAGTGCCATCAGAGTACTAGAACTGCGGTCAAAAAAGTGGATGCAGTTTCACGCAAAAGACATGCATCCTCGTTACTCAACCAGCGAGCGCGCGAGGCCTTAGCTCAGGGCAGCAGAGATTCCGTAGATCACCGTGCTGATGGAGCCGTCATCCTCAATCCAGATGGACAAGAAGTTGTCGGCGTCGGAGATGAACTGCAGGCTGCCGTCGGGGAAGTACTTGGTCCAGGGGCCGTCTTTCCACGTCTGAACTGTTGTGGGGTCGACGGTGTACCACTTCTGGCCGACCATGCGCGGCGAGAGTTGGGCGACGAGTTCGTCGGGCGTCGACGTCCAGATCGGGGCGTCGCTCGCGAACTTGACCGAGTGAACCGGGTTAGTCATGTACTGGGCGAGCTCGTCCGGGTGCACGGTGAGAACCGCGTCGGTGATTTTGGCGATCTTTTCGTCGCGGCTGAGTGCGGTGGGGGTTGGTGTCGGGGTCGCCGACTGGGTCGCCGACTGGGTGGGCGAGGGGCTTGAGGTTGGGGCCGGCGATGGGCCACCCTTGGCGAGAACGACAAAAACAATGGCGGCTAAGACAGCAACGAGGGCAATCAAACCGACCACGAGCCACGCGGTGCCCGCTGGGGAAAGCCCCTTTTTCCCGGAAGAAGTCATGGCTCAATTCTGGCAGTAAAGCAACCCAGCCATTCTTAATATTTGTCGAACGCTCGGTGTGAATGTGCCCGGCTAGGCTGAAGCCATGAGCAACGGGGAATCCTTGAGTAAGACCGCCGGTGGGCACGCAACACTTCAGTTTCTCGGAGCAACCGGCACAGTGACCGGGTCACGGTATCTGTTCGAGATCGGCGGTAAGCGCATCCTCGTTGATTGCGGCCTGTTTCAGGGGTACAAGGAGTTGCGCGATCGCAACTGGGAGGCGTTCGACGTGCCGCCCGACACCATCGACTTCGTGCTGCTGACGCACGCGCACCTCGATCACAGCGGGTACATTCCCGCGCTGGTGCGCGACGGGTTCCGCGGGCAGATCGTGGCCAGTGAGGGAACCGCCGAGCTGTGCTCGCTGCTGCTGCCGGATAGCGCGCACCTTCTCGAGGAGGAGGCGGAGCGGGCCGCGCGTAAGAAGTACAGCAAGCACGTGCATCCCAAGCCGATCTACACGACTGAGGATGCTGAACGCGCGCTGTCGCTGTTTCGCACGGTGCGTTTTGATGAAGAGTACGAGGTGATGCCGGGCGTGAAGGCGACGTTCCTGCACGCGGGGCACATCCTCGGGGCGAGCCAGTTGCGCCTTTCGATTGGTGAGACCATCATCCACTTCACCGGCGACCTTGGCCGCGTCGACGACATGCTCATGATTCCGCCGGCACCTTTCGCCGGTGCCGACATTCTCATCACCGAGAGCACGTACGGTGACCGCGTCCACCCCGCCGTCGACGCCGAGGCGGAGCTCGAACCGATCCTGTCGCGCGTGCTCGGTCGCGGTGGCACGGTGGTGATCCCGGCGTTCGCGGTGGGCCGGTCTCAAGCTCTCATGCTCATCGTGTCGCGGCTGATGAACGCGGGGCGCATCCCGCGCGTCCCGGTTTTTCTCAACTCACCGATGGCTGTCTCAGCTACCGAGTTCTACGAACGCCACCGTGCCGAGCACAAGGTCGACATGGCCGAGTTCGAGGCGATGTATGACATCGCGCGCCTGGTGCGCACGGTCGACGAGTCGAAGGCGCTGAACGAGCGCAAGGAGGCGAAGATCATCATCGCGGCGAGTGGCATGATGACCGGTGGCCGGGTGCTGCACCACGTGGTCGCGTTCGGTGAGGATCCGAAGAACGCCATCCTGCTGTCGGGTTATCAGGCCGGTGGTACGCGTGGTCGCAGTCTCGCGGAGGGCGCCGAGACGCTGCGCATTTTCGGGCGGGATGTGCCGATTCGCGCCGAGGTGGTGCAGCTCGAATCGATGTCGGCCCACGCTGACGCCCAGCAGATCGTCGAGTGGATGCGCACCGCACCCACCCCGCCCACTCAGGTGTACATCACCCACGGTGAGCCGGCCTCGTCGGATGCGCTTCGCTTCCGCATCCAGGACCAGCTGCGCTGGCCGGTGCGGGTTCCTCGCCCGGGTGAGACCGTCTCGGTCGTTAAGTAGTCGACTCCATGGCGCCAGTTCGAGTTGTCGCCGCAGTCATTGAGCGGGATGGCAAATTTCTGGCATGCCGCAGGGCGCCTCATAAATCCTTAGCCGGTTATTGGGAGTTCCCCGGTGGGAAAGTCGAAGCCGGGGAGACGGATGAGGCAGCTCTCACACGTGAGATTCGCGAAGAGCTGGACGTAAGCATCAAGGTTGGTGACTTCATCGGGACGTCTGCCAACGTGGCAGGCGAGGTAATGATTGATCTGGTTGCGTACCGGAGCGTGATCGTTGACGGAGTAATAGTCGCAAGTTCTGATCACGATCAATTGATGTGGCTCACGCCGATTGAATTCTCAAAACTTAATTGGTCCCCGGCGGATTTGCCAGTGCTCGAATTATTGTGCTGACTCGGCTAACCTGGCAAAAGTTAAGGGGGAAATTTTGGCTTTTACTCAGGCAGAACAAGCGCTGATTCGTGAAGACATCTTTCGATGGCTTGATGAATTGCAACTAGCTGGCCAGTATGACTTTTCGCGCGAAGACCTTTCAAAATACACCTGGCGAGGCCAGAGTATTCGCCTAGTGGATCCTCAAGGTGGAATCTGGAACCCCAGGGATTTCGACACGACACTGTCCATTTTGACTACACCTAACGGGCCATATGACGATAAGCCTGAGGATGGCATGTTCGTGAGGTACGCATACGCCAAGGCAGAAAAAGGAACAAATACAAAACTCAAACGGGCTTTCGTGACCCAAGAACCACTGATTTATTTCGCTCCAAGCACTCGCTCGAATCGTTATGTGGCCCACTACCCTGTCTACGTCTCTCAAGACGATGAGGAAAACAGGGAAGTTGTGGTTGCCCTTGACGCACAATTCAAGTTGTTCGCTGACCCTCTTCAACTAGGTGCTGATGAGCGTGAATGGGCTGAACGAACAGTGATGGCTCGCGTTCATCAGCCGCTCTTTCGCGCAAAAGTCATGACGGCCTACGAAGAAACCTGCGCGATATGCAGTTTGAGGCACAAACAATTGCTCGATGCTGCGCACATCATTCCAGATTCGCACGAACGAGGCGTGGCCCTTGTCACGAACGGGATCTCCCTCTGCAAGATTCACCATGCCGCTTACGATGGCAACTTCATTGGGATTTCCCCCGATTACAAGGTCGTCGTGAATTCTGAACTTCTTTTAGAAGTTGATGGTCCAATGCTGAAGCACGGGATCCAGGAGATGCACGGTCGGACACTTGTCCTTCCAAAAAAAGAAAACGAATGGCCCGAGAGAGAAAATTTGGCTTTTCGGTTTGAAACCTTCGCGGCTTGAGTTAGCTGAGCTGCGAGATCAACCTACTTATCAACTCTTCGAAACGTTGTCTGCAGAAATCTATGTAGGCGTCCCGGTCTAGCCCGGGACTAATTTTGAGCTGCGAAATTTCAGGAGTGATCACATACTTTGAGAGCCGCTCAAATTCCTCTTCAGACGTTTCGACACCTGATTGGGCGAGATAATCTCCGAGCATGGTTTTTCCTTTGATCCTGTTGATTTCTTTCGGAAGCAAAGAAAGATTTCCTGTAGCGCTTATTGGCCACCCATCGTCGGGATCCTGACCGATAAGACCTTGTAACACATCGACGGGATACAAGTGCTCAAGGTCAAATTCATTGGCTTGATTGTCGAAGTGGCTCACGATTGGACTGTAGACAAACTTGAGCACAGCTCTCGTTTTGTCGTTTAAATTTGGGCGAAGTTTCTGTCGCTTGCCTAGTTGCTCATCATGCCAACTTGTTAGCGCCATGCGCCATCGTTCTGCTGGAATTGCTTGCAGATAGAAATCGGACTTAGCCTCAGCAAGGTTTCCCGGTTTCGGAGCTGTGCCTGACCAGCACATATTCCATAGGTGAGAATCACCGGAGCCGCGCCAAATCTCCCGAACCATGTCGTATAGGTAGTACGCGGGAATGTTTTTCTTGAGAATTTCCACCTCGTTAGAATTTGTCAATTCCCAAGTTGTGTAGTCGTACTTTGCGGTCATGTACCTCGTTATGAGGCTAATGATCTGGTTTTGGCTGTGTGGTAAGAATCTTGTCTTGCCGCCCTGGTTGTTTAGTTTCAACGAGAGATAGGGCCTGAGAAGATTTTCAACCTCGCCGCAAGAAACCAATATCGATTTTTCAAGTTTGCTGAGATCCAGTGGGTTGCCAAGTTTCAATTCTCGAAGGTGAGTCGCCAGACTGTTCATGTCGTTGATTCGCAAACCCATAGCGACCGTTACGACATTGAAACCCACCGAGGTTGCCTCGTCGGGACTTCCTACTTCGGGGAACAGTATTGGGAAGTCGCTACAAAGGACGTGACCCAGCCCGAAAAGGTACTCATAAAGATTGAATTCGTCGTCCAGGCCTAACTTTTGTTCGTCAAAGCCGGAAACCTCATACCCTTCATCGATCAGCTGGAGATATTTATTCCTAATGGCCTGGCGGATTTTATCGTTGTCGATCCTTGCCGAAAAGTTCATCCAACTTGCTGCGTAGATTTCATACTTGGTGAGCTTCGTACCTTGCGAATTCACTCGCTGAAAAATTTCTGGGACATTACCCACATCGCCGCTGTAAACAACGATCGGGATGCGCACCTCTCGAATTGCTTGAACAGAATTGCGGATATCGTCGAGGATGGCACTGACAGGCTGGCGAACCTGCTCGTAATTCACAACCTGATCTTCTTCAGTCTTCAATTTAGACAATGATTCGAAAAGCCCGTAGCCATCAAAACCCCGCGCCGCTTCGGTTGTCTCACAGGAACGCATCCACTCCTCGATAGCCTTCGTGATCGCTTCCTGAGTAGTGGTTTGCCAGTAGCCCTTGAGGATGTCTGAAATTTGATCGAGATTATCCGGATCGATCGATTCCCTAACCGGTGCGGTCAGGAGCGGAGCCTTAAGGAAGCTCAGGATTGTCGAGGTTCGTTGTAGTCCATCAACCAGCTCAATGACATCACGGTTGCGATGCTCAACCGTTTGATGTTTTTCTCCGGTTCGAAAGCAAAGCAGTGAACCTATTGGGTACCCCAAGTAGATTGACTCGATAAGTTTTTCTTGTTGCACGGTTGACCATACGATCCCTCGTTGAAACTTTGGCACGCGAATGTAATCACCTGTAGCGCTGTCAGGACTCGCATAAGCCTGAAGCTCACCTAATGTGATGGTCTTCGTAGTTGAATCGTTTGCTCGATTTATCAAAGCTGGGTCCCCTCGTGATCTCTTGATTAGATCAGCTCCGAAGGATCAGATCAAATGCTCACAGGCTGGATAACCGCCGCCCCTTCAGGTTTAGGGCCTCTACGCCTATGACTCACCCAGCACAGCCTCATAGACTCGACCCCATGAGTCGTGCACGAGTGAGCGCTGTTGTCGGGGCTGTGGCGGTAGCCGCATCCCTCTTTGTTATCGCACCATTGGGTGTGAGTGCCGCCTACGCGGCGACGTACACGCTGTACGGGACAGAGTTCGAAATACCCACCAATCAGCACACCATGATGAGTGCTCGGGTGGCGGCAAGTGCCGACGGCACACGCGTGGCCATGATTACCTCGGTGAAGGGGGCGGCCGAGTGTGAGACGTCCATGGTGCCGGCGTTCGCGGTCGGTGTCACCACCTCGAACAGCACGATTTGGAGCGACCCTCAGCTTCTGCCGGCCAACACGGGCATCGCGTGCGAGACCTTCACTGACTGGAACGTTGCGCTCAGCGATGACGGCACCCGCGGATTACTCACCTGGCGCTCGAGCTCGGGCTTCAGCTACGCGGTGTTCAACTGGGGTCTCACCGAGGAGCGCCCCGCAGATCCGTCGGTCTATTCCAAGAATTTCACGATGGATAACATCAACTCTCTGTCGTACTCGGCCGCCATGTCGGGTGACGGCTCGCGTGCCATCATCGGTCTTGCCAAGGTTGCGGAGGGTTCCACCGGGTTCTACTACTCAGACATTGACCTCGAGCGGCCCGGAGTCGATAATTGGCAAGCAATTCAGTCGAGTGATGTTCCCGCGGCAACCATAAACGTGGACGTGTCCGACGACGGTGAAGTGATCGCTTTTTCCATGCCGGGATCCCCGGAAGGTTCGACGAACGCGTGGAGTGAACTCAATGTGTACACGTGTCGGGTGAACTGTTACACCAAGCGCCTCAAGCACTTTTCCGCCACGGTGCCGGCAGGCGAGGGCGCCATGATGGGTGCCCGGGTGAACCTCGATGCAACGGGCTCGAGGCTCCTGCTGAGCTGGCTCAAGTACTCGCAAGAGTCGACCAGCCTGCTGCGTACCGCGGTGCTCAACCCGTCGGCAGTCGGTAAAGAAATCAACTTCGCGTCACAGGTGAAGTTGTCGACGGTTTCCGCTGAAAACTGGACGGGGTACGTCATCAGCGACGACACTCTGCGATTTGCCGCGTGGACAATCACTGATCAGGGCGGCGCCGGAGGCAGGGTGGACGTCACGCCGGGAACCATTGGACAAGACGGCACTCTCACGAAGGGTGTGACGTCTTCCGTCATGTCGCCCTTTACCAACTGGGTAAATATGAGGATGGCTGGTTCGCCGGAGCGCATTGTGTTCTCAACAACCGTCTCCTCATCGGGCGTTGCCTTCAAGGTCTTCGCCTCAGATTCGTCGACTGCGCCCAAGAGCTGGTCGCTGATTTACACCGGAGATGTTCCGTCGCTGCTTGACGACTCCACGCACCTGGCTGTTGCCAAGGCGGCCGATGTGGCGATTTATGCCTCAAACCGGATGGTCTCGTGGCCCGCGACAAACGCTGCTGCACGGGTGTTCAAGCTGTCGAATTTGGGAGCCGCGTCGGCGGTGCCGGTCATCACCGTGACAGGCGGTGGCAGTGCCGTCTCGGGCAAAACGCTGTCCGCATCGAATGGCACCTGAGTGGGCGCCAGCACAGGTCTTGGCTACCGCTGGTACCGCGACGGAGCACCGATTCTCAACGCGACCTCGAAAACCTACACTCTCGTGCCCGAAGATGCCTTGGCGACGGTGAGTGTTTCGGTGACCAACTCATCGAATGGCGCATACCCGGCAAGCATCGTCTCGGCCGGTGTGCAGGTGAAGGGAACGATTACCGGTGTCACGCCGGTGATGAGTGCGGTTGGCGGCACGGTCAAGGTGGGCAAGAAGCTCACTGTTTCGGCGGCAAGCCTCAGTGGATGGAGCCCCTCGGGTCTCACCTTCTCGTACGTGTGGAAGGTCGCGGGTGTGACAAAGTCGAACACCTCGAGCTACACACCGGTGGCTGCCGATGCCGGCAAGGCGGTCACTGTCACCGTGACGGGTACGAAGACCATGTTCGAGCCGCTCGTCAAAACGAGCGCGTCGGTAACCATCGCGCCGTAAGAGTTTTCGCTGGACTTAGGTTCTCATGATCGGGACGGCGACGACGTCGGTGTGGGTGAAGTCTTCGCCGACGAACAGCAGGGGTTGCTTGGCGAGCATAGCCGTGGCGTAGGCGGCGCAGTCACCAAAGTTGAGTGCGGCCTTGTGGCGGCCCTTTCCGAATCGGGCGTGGGCTGCGATGGCGGCCTTGGCGTGTGCCTCGTCGAAGGGGACGACGGTGATGTTCCAGCTTTCGAGAAGGTCAGTCGAGCGGCGCTCATCCAGCTCATTCTTGTTGGTGAGGACGAGCCCAAATTCGAGCGCCGAAACCGCCGAGACCTGAACGGGTGACGACGTCACAATCGCCTGCAAGAGTGACTCGTAGCCCGTTTCATGTCGTGCAATGGCGACGAGTGCCGACGTATCTACGATCACGTGTAGAGCTCGTCGTATCCGAGGAATTCTTCCTCTTCTTCTTTCGTCATCGGCTTCACGCCCGCGGTGATGGGCCAAATGTGCTCTTGCATGAAACGAATCGCTTCGTCGTATTTGGCTTGTTGTTCGGGTGTGAGAGGAGCGCCAAGTTCTTTCAGTTTTTCTTGCGCCAACTGGCGCACGGCCGCGGTCTTAGAAACGCCCAGCAGGCGCGCCACTTCAGTGATGGCGGCAACCGCTGCGGGGTCTTTGATGTTGAGGCTCACAAGGCCAAATTCTACCATTTGTGACATGAGGGTAGAAAGTACCATCGCGCGCTCGCAGCGCACCCGAGCTCTAGGAAAATGTGCGCGGGTGGGCGCGAGGGGTAGCTGGGGAGGGCTACTGCTCGTCCATGTCGGGCATCGTTTCGCGCAGGTCGCCGATGCGCTGCGCGAACTGCTGGCCAGCGGCGAACTTCTGCCCGAGATCGGTGCGGCGGCCGTCGGCGTGGAGCCGACCTGGCCAGCCGTGAGCCTGGTGCCAGGCGCCTGCTGCCAGCAGCAGCGCCGAGCCGATGTTCTCGCGCCGACGACTCGGCGCGACATAAATCTGATGGATGAGCCCACCATCGTGATACCAGCGGATTGCCCCGACCTGCTCATCCACCCGGTTGTTCATCGACGCGAACTGCATCGCCGAGATGATCGTTCCGGTGGGCACGCGCTCGTCGGCGTACGCCACGAGGTTGGCGGCAGCCGGATGCGCTCCCGGCTCATCCACCCAACAGAACCACAGCGGCGGTGCGGCGCCGAGCTGCTCAGACGTGATGTTCAGATGCGCGAGACCGCCTGATTCCGTCGGCGTGAGCTCGTAGAGGGGAGCTCCGGCTGACATGTGGTCGACATCTGACTCCGCATCGAAGTGCGTGCCATCGGCAAAGTCGTTTCCACATCGTGCGGTGACGGCAAACAACCCGTTCACGCGCGTGCTCGGCCGAAACCACCAGATGTTTGTAGACTGCACCTACCAATTCTGTCGCGGACGGGGACCTCATGAAACGCAGTATTGCCACGGCCGCCGGCGCGGGTGTCGCCTCGGTGGGCATGACCGCACTCTCCGTTGTCGCAGCGGGCACCGCCGCACACGCCGTCCCACCGGTTCCACTGGAACAGTGCGCGACCTATGCCGACTTGTTGACGTCGACCGATGCCGCCGCGCTTCAGAACCCACAGTGGTACATGGGATGCATCCCGCAGTACGGCCTCGGCAAAGCCGAGTTCACCGTGTCGAGCGACGTTGACTTCCCGGCCGATTTCGTCCCGTTCGGTGATTCAGCCGTGACGCAAACCTCCAGCGTCGACTCGTCCGCGGTCGACGCCTACTTCGGCACAGACGTCTCCAGCACACTGAACGTCATCCAGCGCATCGATGATGGCTCGAACCCCAAGCTTCAGCGGTACCGATTCGGTGCGGTAAGCCAAGATGGCCTCACGCTCCCGTTAGCCACACTGCCGATTTCCCAGGTGGGGCCCATCACCTCAGCTGAACTGCCCGCGGAATGTCTGACGTCGACGAACTCGTACCAGCAGATCTTCGCCGTCGATTACACGCCGTTCAGCCTGTCGTTCGCCGAAACCGCCGGTGACTACAACTGGACCACCACAGTGGATGTGGCTCCACCGCGGCTCTATGTCGCCTTCACCGTGCTCCCCGGCAATGAAAACCTGGAGAACGGCACCGCCTTCTGCGTGGGCAATGAGAATCAGATGGTCTATCAGGTACTCAGCTCGGATCAGCCGATCATGACCGAACTTTCGTCGGTCGTGATGCTGAATCCCTACTCGGCAGAGGTCGGCCAGAACTTCATCGGTGATTTTCCCATGACGCATGAACTGGCGAATACGGGTCAGGATCAACAGCGGATCGGCCTGATCGCGGGGATAGCGGGCGCGCTTATCGTGGTGGGAATCGCCATCGGAGTGGTGTTGGGGCTTCGTCGACGCAAAGATTCTCGTTCGCCTCGCGCGTAAAGGTTTGGTTTTGCGCCACATCAGGCGCACACTTATAAGTAGATGTCGCGTCTGGTGTGCAGGCGCACGAAGGAGGAAATCATGGCAGTATCCGAAATCAAGCTCGAAACCCCCAGCGCTACCGTTGGTGGCGGAGAAGGTGGCTGCTGCGGCGGCGCCTGCTGCGGCGGAAACTAGAGCATACGTAGTCGAAAGGCCCGGGCTGATGCCCGGGCCTTTTGCATGCCAGCTCTCTCGTTCGCGTGCGCGGCATCGCCGGCCGTGCCGTTCGCTCATTGTCAGCTGACCTGCCTAAGCTAAGCGCAGGGGAGGGTCATGTCTGAAAATTCTTCGTCGAGAAGAACCATCATCATCACGGTCAGCGTCATCGCGGCGGTTCTGGTGCTGTCGTGGATTGGCTCTCTTCTTCCCAAGCCGCTGAGCACGCCACATGCGAGTTCGTCGGCGCGCGCATCCATTCGTCCGACTCCTGTCGCCTCGGCAAGTGCGACGCCCACGCCGACACCGACCCCGACGCCGACCGGCCCCGCTAATGGCGGCGTGATTGACGAGACGGGTGCGGGATTCACGGCCATGCTGGAGCAGTTGCCGGTGGATGACGCCGTTCACGACGGTTACGAGCGTGACCTGTTCAAGCACTGGACTGACGCCGACCACGATGGATGCGACACCCGCGCCGAAGTGCTCATGCTCGAGGCGCTGAGTGCGGTGACGCACGGCTCGACCTGCGCGGTCAAGGAGGGCTCGTGGTGGTCGTCGTACGACAACCTCACGTACACCATCGCGAGTCAGCTCGACGTGGATCACATGGTGCCACTGGCTGAGGCGTGGCGGTCGGGCGCTTATGCGTGGTCGGCCTCGCGCCGTGAGGCCTATGCCAACGACCTCGGCTACGAGTATTCGCTGGTGGCGGTGTCGGCCAGCTCGAACCGGTCGAAGAGCGACCAGGACCCGGCGCAGTGGATGCCCCGCTTCACCGACATTGCCTGCTCGTACGCCGCCGAGTGGGTCGGGGTCAAGTTTCGCTGGACTTTGAGCGTGGACTCGGCTGAGCGCGGCGCACTCACCCGCATTCTCAGTGGATGCGGGTCGATCGCGGTCACGCTGCCCACGGCCGCACCGAGCAACTAGGCTCAGAAAATGGCGCGCGTGAAAAACGGCAAGAAAACGAGCAAGCGCATCCTCGTCACGGGCGCTACCGGTTATATCGGCGGGCGCTTGGTACCCCGGCTGTTGGCCGAAGGGCACCGCGTGCGGGTGCTCGCTCGCAATGCCGAGAAGCTGCGCGACGTTCCCTGGATCGACGAGGTCGAGATTGTCGAGGGCGACCTGCGGAATGCCGCTGACGTCGCCAGGGCCTGTGCCGACATTGACGTCATCTACTACCTCGTGCACTCGATGGGTCAACGCGGCGACTTTGAAAGCGTCGAACAAGACTGCGCGCGCACCGTCGCCGAGCAGGCCGCCGTAGCAGGCGTGACCCGCATCATTTACCTTGGTGGGCTGCACCCCGACAACAGCGACGAGCTCTCCAAGCATCTGCGATCGCGCGCGGAGGTCGGCGACATCCTGCTCGCCTCGGGAGTTCCCACCCTCGCGCTCCAAGCCGGCGTCATCATCGGCTCCGGTTCCACCAGCTTCGAGATGATTCGCCACCTTACCGACGTGTTGCCCGTGATGACCGCGCCCAAATGGGTGGGCAACCTCATCCAACCGATTGCGGTTCGCGATGTGATGTACTACCTCATCGCCGCACTCGACGTGCCATCCAGTGTCAACCGGGCCGTCGACATCGGTGGACCCGACGTGCTCCAATACAAAGACATGATGAACGGCTACGCCGTCGAGGCGGGGATGCGCCCGCGCAAGATCCTCAAACTCCCTGTGCTCACTCCCTACCTCGCTAGTCAGTGGGTGAACCTCGTCACACCGATACCGCGTGCCCTCGCGGTGCCGATCATCGCCAGCCTGCAAAACGATTGCGTCATGCACAACCATGACATCGACGAAATCATCCCCAGGCCGGCGGAGGGGCTTGTTCCCTATCGTCGATCCGTGCATCTCGCGCTCGAGCGCATGAAAGCCGGTGACCTCGAAACCAGCTGGCAGAACGCGAGCGTCGATGGCGCCCCCAGCGACCCGTTACCGACCGACCCGGAATGGGCTGGCCACCGCGTCTACACGGATGACCGGACCCGCCACGCACAGACCAGCGCGGCCAATGTGTGGCGCGTCATCGAAGGAATCGGCGGCGAGCACGGCTGGTACTCACTGCCAGTGGCGTGGGCCGCACGAGGATTTGCCGACAAACTCGTCGGAGGCGTCGGGCTTCGGCGCGGGCGCGTGCATACCGACACCTTGAAAGCTGGCGAGGCCCTCGACTGGTGGCGCGTCGAACGAATCGATCGCGGTCGCTTTCTTCGTCTTCGCGCCGAGATGAAAGTACCCGGTCTCGCCTGGCTCGAACTGTCGGTGCAACCCCGACCCGACGGAACCTGCGACTACCGCCAGCGCGCAATCTTCTTTCCTCGCGGGATTGCCGGGCGCCTGTACTGGACGTCCATCCTGCCGTTCCACGGCATTATCTTCTCGGGCATGGCGAAGCGCATTGTGGCGACCGCAGAACTCATGCGCAGTGCTTAGGGCGTTCATAGGTGTTGCATAGACTGCGCCGGCACAGTGAAGACATCGACCACACGGGTTGATCTTCACAAAGGAGAACTGACATGTCGACCGACGACAAGAAGGAATACACCCCCGCTAAGAACGTGGCCGCAGACAAGAATGCTGCCGCAGACGAGACGAGCACCCGCGCTCAGGCCAAGGCCCAGGCAGCCGGCAAGTCGTTCACTCTGAGCAAGGGCGCCATCATCGGACTTTCCGCAGCCGCAGTCGCTGTGGTCCTCGCAGCCGGATTCGGTGGCGCGGCTATCGCCGGCGCAGCCGACCACAACGGACGCGACGGAGGTCGCGACCACAGCCAGATCCAGAACGGTGGCCCGCAGGGCGGTCAGATGGATGGCCACAAGGGCGGCCGCGGTGACGGCGACGGAGACCGTGACCAGATGGGTCAAATGGATCCGAACGGTCAGATGGGTCCGCAGGGGCAGTTACCTCCTCAGGGTCAGCTCCCCGGCGGTACCGCTCCTGACGCAACTCAGGTCCCGGTAGCCCCCAACGGCACCACGCAAACTAACTAAGCACCACTCGCGTCAGACGCGACTACCGGCGAGTCCATTCCCACCCCCTCGGGAATGGACTCGCCTCTTTGTGGGTTTACACTGATGCCGGTGTCGCACGACACCGCCGTCACTCGTAGGGTTAAGAGATGCAGAATTCGGTACTGCTCGACATCGACGGGATGACCTGCGCGAGCTGCGTGTCACACGTCGAAAAGGCACTCAACGACGTGCCCGGGGTCGAGGCGGTCGTCAGCCTGACGACGAATTCGGCAAAGGTAAATTTTCCGTCCGACGTTCCCGTCGAAACGCTCATTGCGGCGGTGGCGAAAACGGGCTATTCCGCGTCACTGCCGGAACAGTCGGCAGGGATGCTCAGCGCCCGCGCCGGGGAGACTCAGCAGGTCGGGCGTGTGCCCATCTGGGCCAGGCTGCTCGTGGCCATTGTGCTCACCGTTCCACTCATCGCCCTCGCAATGGTTCCGGCACTGCAATTTACGGGATGGCCGTGGGTCGCGTTCGCTCTCGCCACGCCCGTCGTGTTTTTTTCGGGATGGCCGTTCCACCGTGCCACCGTGATCAACCTGCGCCACTGGCAACTGACCATGGACACCCTCATCACGCTCGGCACGGCCGCCGCGTACCTGTGGTCGATTTATGCCCTCATCGTCAACATGCCGATGGACTCGTACTTCGAGGTGGCCGCCGGCGTCACCACGTTCATTCTGCTCGGGCGTTGGCTTGAAGATCGTTCCAAGCGGTCGGCCGGAGAGGCGCTCCGCGCCTTAGGAAAACTGGCGCCGACAACGGCACTTGTGCTGGTCGACGATGTCGAGACGCAGATGCCGATTGGCGATGTGGTCGTTGGAGCGTTGGTGGTCGTGAAGCCGGGGGAGCGCATCCCGGTGGATGGTCGCATCGTGGATGGTCGCGCCGCAGTGGACGAGTCCGCGGTGACCGGAGAGAGCATCCCCAACGAGCGAGTCGTGGGTGATCTGGTCACCGGGGCAACACTCGTGCGTGACGGGCGTCTGGTGATTGAGGCTCTCGGGGTGGGCAACGATACGCGGGTGGCGCAGTTGACCGCACTCGTCGAGGAGTCACAGCTGCACAAGTCCAGCTTGCAACGCCTCGCCGACCGCATCTCTGGCGTTTTCGTGCCGATCGTCGTGTTTATCGCGCTCGGCACGCTCGTCTACTGGCTCGTGCAGGGAGCCACCGTTGAGCACGCGGTGATGATTGCCGTCGCGGTGCTCGTGATCGCCTGTCCGTGCGCACTCGGGTTGGCCACTCCGGTTGCCCTCATGGTCGGCACCGGCCGAGCTGCTCGCCTCGGCATTGTCATTCAAGGTGCACCCGTGATCGAGCGCGCCCGCAAGATCAAAACTGTACTGCTCGACAAAACCGGCACGGTGACCTCGGGGGAGATGCGCATCAACAAGATTTTGTTCGCGCCGGGCACCCAAGAACTCGAGGTGATTACGCGCATTGGCGCGGTGGAACGCCTGTCCGAGCATCCGACGGCTAAACCGATTGCCGCCGAGTTCGAGGCGAAAAAACTGAGAATCAAAGTCGTGGTGAAGGATTTCACCTCGGTTGCCGGACGCGGAGTTAAAGCCACCGTGGGTGGCGAGTCAGTCGTGGTGGGCACTCCGGAGTGGATCACCGAGAACGGCTTGGAGATGTCTTCCGTGCAACTCGCCGAGATACTCACCGCGCGCCAGCAGGGTTACACGACCGTGGTTGGCGGCTGGGGTGGACGGACCCAGGCGATTTTTCTCATCTCGGATGCGCTCAAACCTGACTCGGCTCAGGGTGTCGCGCGTCTGAAGAAGATGGGGCTCGAAACGATCTTGCTCACCGGCGACAACGAGTATGTCGCCATGCGGGTCGCCGAAGAGATCGGTGTCAACCGGGTCGTTGCTGGCGCCTCGCCAGAACGCAAACTCGAGTTTGTCCGTCAGCTGCAGTCCGAGGGCAAGAAGGTGGCGATGGTCGGCGACGGCATCAATGACGCCGCCGCTCTGGCGCAGTCTGACATGGGGCTGGCCATGGCTTCAGGCGCTGACCTTGCCATCGCCGCTTCCGATATCACGCTGATGCGTTCGAGTGTGAACGCCTCAGCGGACGCGCTGGGGGTTGCCCGCAAGACGCTCGCGATCATTCGCGGCAACCTGTTCTGGGCGTTCGCCTACAACGTTGCCGCGATTCCGCTCGCCGCCCTCGGGCTCGCGACCCCGATGCTCGCGGGAGCCGCCATGGCATTCTCGAGCGTTTTCGTTGTGCTGAATTCTCTCAGGCTTCGCACGTACCGTCCCCGGTAAAGTTGACCTCGATGAACAAGTCGACCCCCTCACGGGCATCCTCACGCACGTCGTCTCGCACGTCGTCTCGCACCTACCGCCCGAAGAGCGGGCAGCCGGAGTTCATGCGCGCGGGTCTCGTGCCGGGTTTGCTCACCTCGGTCGCCATTTTGGGCGGGATGCTGTTAGACGACACTGAGTGGTTCATCACGATTCGTTTTGCCGTCTCGATTCTCGCCGCGATCATGGTGGTTTTCACCGTGCAGGGGCGTGAAATCGCGCGGCCGAAATGGCTCACCTGGGTGATCGCTCCGATACTCGTCGCGGTGGTCGTGCTGTACAACCCGATCAACGACCTCACGGGTGGCTTGTCTGGTCAACCGTGGGCGCTGACCCAGGTGGCCGCAGCCGCACTGGTCTGTGCGATTGGGTTCGTCATTCGCACACCGTTGCCCGCAAAGTAATTCCCTGTTCACAAACACGCGCTAAACTGTGTGTAGCACTTGCTCTGATTGGTTGATTCTCGACTTCAGGTGCACGCCCCCGTTCGAAACTGGGTTGAGCGCGCATCGATAGAGAACGAGACCGGTGAGATTTCGGTGTTGTCGTTGGGTATCGCGCTGCGTGCCCATTTGTTACCTCTCACACTGGAGATACTTTGTCTCGTACCGGCACCCGCCGTCACGGCCTGGACAACTCAGGCCTCATCCCGATTCTCGCGCGCAAGGTTCGCGAGGTGGAGGCGAAAGCCGCCACGGGCAAAAAGGTTGGCCCCACCAACCGCACTAAGTTTCAGGTGATCGCGTTTCTCGTGCGCGAAGAGCACCAGCGCATCAAGTCAGACCAGACGCTCACCGACCGCGACCGTAACGAGCAAATCAAGCGCTTGGATGGCGTCGCCCAGATTCTGGCTAAAACGGCAGCACGAGACACCTCGCTCATTGCTTTGCTCGAGGTTGACCACGCGACGAGTCCGGTTGCGCAAAAGATGCGCCGCGACTGGCTACTCGAGTCGGGTGCTGACGTTGCTCCCGACGATTTGATCATCACGACTGAAAAAACCAAGCCAGAAGCGACGCTCGCACCCGAACTTGCCGAGAAGCAGGTCTTGCCCGTGTCGGTGAAGGCGCGTCTGCGGTCGAACCCGTTCCTTGCGCCGGTTTATGAGTCACACGCCACTCAGGCGCCGGTGGTTCGCTTGGCGAGCTGGGAGTTACTCGGGCCGCTCTTCAAATCCTTCGAAACCGGCGCCGGTGGTGGTTCGGCGTGTATGCCCATGCCTCCCGTGCCACGCTATGACCGCTATTCGCCCAAGCCGCTCGAGCTGATGCCCCACCAGATTCAGTTCATCGAGAGTGTGCGGACCGGTCACCGTACCTTCTTGCTCGCCGACGAGCCCGGTCTCGGTAAGACTGCTCAGTCGCTCTTGGCGGCGTCGGTTGCCGGCGCGTTCCCGTTGCTCGCCATCGTGCCCAACGTGGTCAAGATGAACTGGGCGCGAGAAGTTGAGCAGTGGATTCCCGGTCGCCGGGCAACCGTCATCCACGGTGATGGTGCCGACGTCGACGCCTTCGCCGACGTGTTCGTGGTCAACTACGAGGTACTCGATCGTCACCTCGGGTGGATTGCTCAGATGGGCTTCAAGGGGATGGTCGTCGACGAGGCGCACTTCATCAAGAACCTCGGTTCACAGCGCTCGAAGCACGTGCTCGCGCTGGCCAAGGAAATCGTGGATAACGCACCCGATCACAACCCGCTGCGCATCGCGCTCACCGGAACTCCGCTGATCAATGACATCGACGACTTCCGCGCGATCTGGATGTTCCTCGGCTGGATCGATGGTGACCGACCCTCGGCAGAGCTGCTGCGTCGACTCGAATCGACCGGAACGACTCCGGCCGACAAGGAGTTTTACCCGGCTGCGCGCGAGGCAGTCATTGACATGGGTATCGTGCGTCGCCGCAAAATCGACGTGGCCAAGGATCTTCCGGCGAAACGGGTGGTTGACCTGCCGGTGGAGCTGGACGACGAGTTCGGCGCGAGCATCCGTGCCGCCGAAGCCGAGCTGGCCAAGCGTCTGTTGACGCGATTCGAGCGCCTCTCGACGAACACGAGTTTCAGAGGCTCGACTCGCGACCTCATTCGCGCGGTTGCTCAGCAAGAAATCGACGAGTCCAAGAACCAGTCGGCCGGCGAAAACATTTTCACCATGGTGCGCAAGATCGGTCAGGCCAAGGCTGGTCTCGCGAGCGACTACGCGGCGCAACTCGCGCGTTCGGTGGGCAAGGTGGTGTTCTTCGCCAAGCACATTGACGTGATGGATGCCGCCGAGCGCGCCTTCGCTGCCCAAGGACTCGAGTTTGTGTCGATCCGAGGAGATCAGTCAACTCCGGCTCGGCAGCAGGCCATCGACGCCTTCAACAATGATGAGCGCGTGAGTGTTGCGGTCTGTTCACTGACCGCAGCGGGCGTGGGCGTGAACCTGCAGGCGTCGTCGAACGTGGTGCTTGCCGAGCTCTCGTGGACCTCGGCCGAGCAGACGCAGGCTATTGACCGGGTGCACCGCATCGGTCAAGAGATGCCGGTCACGGCCTGGCGCATCATCGCCGCGCAGACCCTCGACGGAAAGATTGCTGAACTCATCGACAACAAGCAGGGCCTCGCGGCTCGGGCGCTCGAAGGTGAAGCCTTCGACCCGACCTCGCAAGATTCTGTACAGCTCGAGGCGCTGATCGACATTCTCACGCGGGCGATCGACGCGCGCTAGTTGCCGCTGCCCTCGCCGGTTGAGCATGTCGAAACCGCTTGCGGGTTGAGCTTGTCGAAACCCTTCGCCGGTTGAGCGTGTCGAATCCGCTTGCGGGTTGAGCTTGTCTAAACCGCTCGCGGGTTGAGCTTGTCTAAACCCTTCGCGGGTTGAGCTTGTCGAAACCCTTCGCCGGTTGAGCGTGTCGAATCCGCTTGCGGGTTGAGCTTGTCGAAACCCTTAGTCTCCAGCACCCCAGAACGTGGCCAACAGACCGGCACAGGTGAGCGGACGATCCACGTGCGCCGAGTGTCCGGCGCCAGCGACGACGAAATAGTCTGCGCCCAGACGCTCGGCCATGGCGCGCTGCGAGTCGATGGGCCACGCGTCGTCGTTGGCGCCGTGGCTGACCAGCGCTCGCGCCCCCGCCGCTGACAAAGCGGCCGCGAGCTCGTCGACCCGGTCACGATGTTCGTAGAGGTGCGTGAGTCCGGCATCCAGTTGCGCCGTTTTGGTGGTCACCATGCGCACGTACCGAACGCGGGTGTATCCCTCGAGCTCACCCCGCAGATCCATGTCGGGATCCATTCCGGCTTCGGTCGCATCGGCAAGCCACAGTCCGCGATGGCCATAGGTGCGCAATGCTTCACGCCCCTTGAGTACCCCCTCGCCGAGCGAGGCCGGTCCCGAGTTCCACATCGTGTAGGTGGCGAACCGCTCGGGGCGTTGCAGTACAGCCTCGATACCGACGACTCCACCAAACGAGTGTCCTAACAAGTGGATGCCCTCACCGAGCCCCAACGCGTCTGCGACGGCGTGCACATCCGCACCCAACCTGTTCAGCGCATACTCGTCAGGCGTGTCGCCGCCGTCAGAGCCGGTTTGTCCGCGCTGTGAGAAACTCACCACGCGGAAACCGGCATCCGCAAGTGGTTGCATCAGCGGATAAAACGTCGCCCTCATGCTCGTGAACCCCGGTATGAGCAGCGCAACTCCGCGCTCTGCGCCGGTAGCCGGCATGTCCGCGTAGGCGAAGTCGTTCGCGTCGGCGCCGACACCGGCGCGTATCGTCCCCAAGGTTGCTCGTTCGGGCGCTCCCGCGTCGAGGTCGGTCGTCTCAATCAGTTCAGCCACCACGCGTGCAAGGTCGTCGGTCATGCTCATGGGGTTTATTTTATGGTTTCGGCTCATTGAAAAAGATGGACAGTTGGTAGCCGGTTTGTGGCGATTTTCGCCCCAGGTGTGAAATTCCGTGCGCTCGTCGCGTATGAAACTGTGAATTTGCCCAGTATTCTTGCGTCACTTGGACTGTGACAACGACGTTGCAGTGCACCCCCTCAAACAAGGAGTCCTTTCGTGGCAAACACCACCAAATCGACGGATGCCGGTTTTCTCGACCGCTTCTTCGAAGTAACCAAGCGCGGCTCGACCATCTGGACGGAAGTCCGTGGCGGTCTCGTGATCTTCATGACGATGGTCTACATCGTTATTTTGAACCCGATCATCATCGCGTTCAATCAGGATGCCGCCGGGAACTTTATCGGTGGTGCGGCTCCGCAGCCACAGGCAGTAGCTGCAGCCACTGCGCTTACCGCCGGTGTGATGACGCTTATCTTTGCGCTCGTCGCTCGTCTCCCCTTCGCTCTTGCTGCCGGTCTGGGAATCAACTCGTTCCTCGCCGTCACCATCGTCAAGGGAGTGACCTGGCCCGAGGCGATGGGTCTCGTGGTCATCGACGGTATCATCATCGTCATTTTGGCCGCGACCGGTCTGCGCACCATGATCTTCAACGCGGTACCACCGGCACTGAAGACCGCCATCACGGTCGGTATCGGTCTCTTCATCGCGTTCATCGGTTTCGTTGACGGTGGACTCATCCGTCGCAACGCTGACGACGCGAACACGCCGGTTCCAGTCAACTGGGGTGTCGGTGCTAACCACATGCTGGGATACCCGACGCTCGTCTTCATTCTGACCATAGTCGCGATTGCCGTCATGATGGCCCTGCGCGTGCGCGGCGCCATCCTCTTCGGTCTCATCGGCGGCACGATCCTCGCCATCATCCTCGAGGCAACCCTGCACATCGGTGGAAAGTTCGGTCCCGACGGCAAGTTCGTCACGCCGTTCGGTTGGGACACCACCATCCCGCAGTGGCCAACCAAGATTGTGGAACTGCCTAACCTGAGCACCATCGGTCAGGTCGACCTGTTGGGTGCGTTTGGTCGCATCGGCATCATGGCGGGCATCATGCTCGTCTTCACCCTCGTGTTCTCGAACTTCTTCGACGCGATGGGCACCATGACGGGTCTGTCGAAGCAGGCTGGTCTCGCGGACGCTAAGGGTAACTTCCCGCGTCTGACCAGCGCCCTGATCGTTGAGGGTGCCGGTGCGATTGCCGGTGGTGTGACCTCGACCTCGTCGAACACGGTCTACATCGAGAGCGCATCCGGTATCGCTGGCGGTGCTCGCACCGGTCTGGCGACGACCATCACGGGTCTGCTCTTCGTGGTCGCGGCCTTCTTCACGCCGCTGACGAGCGTTGTGCCGATTGAGGTTGGTGCAGCCGCGCTAGTCATCGTGGGTGCGCTCATGATGTCGCAGGTCGTGGACATTGACTGGAAGGACTGGACAATCTCGTTCCCGGCCTTCTTGGCAATCGTCATCATGCCGTTCAGCTACTCGATCGCCAACGGTATCGGTGTGGGCTTCGTGAGCTTCGTCATCGTGCGTGCGTTCGCGGGCAAGGCCAAGGAGATTCACCCGCTGCTTTGGATCGTGGCAGCCGGCTTCTTGCTCTACTTCCTGATGCCGGTTCTTCAGGCCGCTCTCGGCCTGAAGTTCTAAGGATTTTCTCGAGAGAGCTAAATCGCCTCGCGGGATAGACCCCGCACATCCGCTCGGGTGGGTCTGGGAAACCAGGCTCGCCCGAGCGTTTTTTGTCAGAGCTGAGCAGTGACTCGGCAGGATTGCGTCAGACCGGTGGCAGGCCCTAGGCCAAGAACCCGCGGAGCAACGCTGCCGAGCCCTGCACGTGCGCGCGCATCGCGCTCTCGGCGTCGACCGAGCGTCCGGCCAGTATGGCCATCACAATGTCGGTGTGCTGTGCGTTCGAGTGGGCAATGTTCGGCGGAAGAAGAGGGATGCGATCGAGCAGCTCATTGACCTGAGCGCGTGATCGAGCGACCGCGGAGAGAAGAGACGGCGAACCACTCAGCTCCGCAATCGTCAGGTGCAGGCGCGAATCGAGGCGCCGATGGTCGGCTTCGGACGCACTTCGGGTTTCCTCAAGCGTCAACCACAAAAGCTCGCGCTCACCCGCGCTGAGCGAACGATCGGCAGCCGCGCGCGCCGCGCCAGCCTCGAGAATTTCCCGCAGGATGAGCACATCGTCGAGCTCGGTCTCGTTCGCCGATGCCGAGGAGCGCGCAGAGTCTGCGGAATCGGTGGGTGCACTGGGCAGAGAGTCGACCAGGAAGGTGCCGCCGTACCTTCCACGCCGGACCACCAAGTACCCCGCGTCGACGAGCGACGAAATCGCGTCGCGCACGGTATCTCGACTGACACCGAGCCGCGACGCAAGCTCCCGCTCCGGCGGAAGCTGCCCGCCGGGTTCCAGCACGCCGAGACGAATCGTATTGAGCAAGCGCTCCACGGTCGACTCGTATGCGTTACCGCCACGCACGGGTTGCAGCAGCAACTCAATCGACAAACCGGCTGGCCGTTTGAGACCACCAGCGCCGAGTGGCGGCGGAAGCGCATCCATTGACGGACCGATTTATAGCGGGGTCACGTAGGCGGCCGAGATGCCGCCATCCACCAAGAACGTTGAACCTGTGATGAAGGATGCGTCGTCGCTCGCCAAGAAGGCAACCGCCGCGGCAAGCTCTTCTGCGCGAGCGAAGCGACCGACCGGGATGTGCACGAGGCGACGCTGTGCACGCTCCTGATCCTTCGCAAAAAGCTCCTGGAGCAGGGGGGTGTTTACCGGTCCCGGGCAGAGGGCGTTGACGCGGATGCCTTGGCGCGCGAACTGCACACCGAGCTCGCGACTCATCGCCAACACGCCACCCTTGGACGCCGTGTATGAGATCTGCGACGTTGCCGAGCCGAGAACGGCGACGAAGGATGCGGTGTTGATGATGGAACCGCTCTGCTGCTTCACCATGTGGCGCAGTGCTGCCCGCGAGCACAGGTAGACCGACTTGAGGTTGACGTCTTGAACCTTCTGCCAGGCCGGCAGCTCCGTGGTCTCGATCGAGTCGTCATCGGGCGGCGAGATGCCGGCGTTGTTGAACGCGATGTCGACCGACCCGTAGGTCTTAAACGCCGTGTCGAACAGGTTGTTCACCTGATCTTCGTCGGTCACGTTCACCTGGACGAAAAGCCCGTCAACCTCTGCGGCGGCTGCGGTGCCGGTGGCTTCATCCATGTCGCCAATGACAATCGTGGCACCCTCGGCGCGCATGCGTTTCGCGGTCGCCAAGCCGATGCCACTCGCACCACCGGTGATGACGGCGACCTTTCCGGCGAGCCGCTGAGTGAGGTCAATTTTCTCGATGCTCATGATGTTCTTTCTGGTTAGTCGATCGGAATGAAAACGTTCTTTGTCTCGGTGAACGCGAGGTGCGCATCCGGTCCGAGCTCGCGGCCGAGGCCGGACTGCTTGAACCCGCCGAACGGGGTGTTGTAGCGCACGGAGGAGTGGGAGTTGATGGACAGGTTGCCCGACTCGACGCCGCGCGCGATGCGCAGTGCCCGACCCACGTCGCGGGTCCAGATGGAACCCGAGAGTCCGTACTCTGTGGCGTTGGTGAGCTCGAGGGCATCGGCTTCATCGTCAAAGGGCACCACCGAGACAACTGGCCCAAATATCTCTTCCGTCATGCTGCGGTGTGCACGCGACGTGGGGGCGAGCACCGTCGGTGCGAACCAGAAGCCCGCGCCCTCAGGGGCGCTTCCGCGGAATGCGACCGGTGCCTCGCTGGGCACGTGCGCCTGAACACTCTCGAAGTGCGCGCGTGAGACGAGCGGTCCCATCTCGGTGTCTTCACGCGTGGGGTCGCCAACCGTGACGCCCTTGACCGCCGGTTCGAGCAGCTCCATGAAACGGTCATACACGGAACGCTCGACGAGGATGCGGCTGCGCGCACAGCAGTCCTGCCCGGCGTTCTCGAACACCGCGTAGGGAGCGGTCGCCGCGGCCTTCTCCAGGTCTGCGTCGGCGAAGACGATGTTCGCACTCTTGCCGCCCAACTCGAGAGTCACGCGCTTGACCTGGTGTGCGCATCCGGCCATGATGCGTTTGCCCACCTCGGTCGATCCGGTGAAGACCACCTTGCGCACCGACTCGTGCGTGACAAACCGCTCACCAACAATCGAGCCCTTGCCCGGCAGTACCTGAAACAGGCCTTCGGGGAGGCCCGCCTGAAGAGCCAGCTCGCCGAGTCGGATGCTGGTCAGGGGCGTCCACTCTGCCGGCTTGAGGAGCACCGCGTTGCCCGCGGCCAAGGCAGGCGCGAAACCCCACGAGGCAATCGTCATCGGAAAGTTCCACGGCGTGATGACACCCACCAAACCGAGTGGTTCCTGGAACGTCATGTCGACGCCACCGGCGACGGGAATTTGCTTGCCGAACAGTCGCTCGGGTGTGGCCGAGTAGTACTCGAGCACGTTGCGCACGTGCTCGGCTTCCCACCTGGCTTGACCGATGGGGTGCCCGGAGTTACGCACCTCGAGCGCGGCCAGATTCGCGACGTCGCCGTCGACGGCTTCGGCAAATCGCCGAAGCGCCGCTGCGCGGTCTGCCGGGTTCTGCCGCGCCCACTCGCGCTGCGCCTTCTGCGCCAGCGCGACCGCGGCATCCACCCCGGCAGCGTCGACGTGCTCGACCGTCTCCATCGCCTCTTCGGTCGCGGGGTTGATGACGGTGTAACTCATTTCATGCTCCTGTAGGTTGCGGCTGCCTCGACAAGCCCGGTGAAAAGCCGCAGGTCGTCGGGGGATTCCTCTGGGTGCCACTGCACCGCGACAGCGAACGGCAGATCAGCAAGTTCGATGGCCTCGATGACACCGTCTGCGGTGCGTCCTGAAACGGTGAGACCCTCACCGAGCTGATCAATAGCCTGGTGGTGGTAAACCTCAGCGGCCACTGGCGTGGTGCCACCGAGCACGTCGGCGAGCTTCGTGCCGCCAGCAACCTCAACCGGCATGGTCGAAAAGACTCCGCCGCCCTTTTGGTAGCGGTCGTCTCCAATGACGTCGGGCAGGTGTTGGATGAGCGTTCCGCCACGGTTCACATTAAGCATTTGTGCTCCGCGGCAGATGCCGAGAAACGGCAGTTTGTGCGCCAGTGCCGCGTTGATCAGGGCATCCTCGAGTGCGTCGCGATCGAGCCGCGGTTCGTCGGTGGTCGGGTGTGGTTCGGCGCCATAACGCGCCGGGTTCACGTCTTTTCCACCGCACACAATGAGGCCATCGAGCGAGGCGACGATGCTCTCCGCATCACCAGCCTCGAGTGCTTGTGGCGGAATGAGCACCGCGAGTCCGCCGGCCTGGTTGACCGCGTCAAAGTAGGCCTTTGGCAAAAACGAGGCGGGAACATCCCACACCCCGGTCTTGGACTGTTCGAGGTAGGTGGTCAGTCCGATGATCGGGCGAGACCCCCGGCTAGAGACGTTCGAAGCCACGGACGCGCTCCCAGTCGGTCACCGCAGACTCGAACGCAGCGAGTTCGATGCGGGCATTGTTGAGGTAGTGGTCAACCACGTCGTTGCCAAACGCTTCGCGCGCAATCGACGACTGCGAGAGGAGTTCGGCCGCCTCGCGCAGGGTTGTCGGCACGCGCGGCTTGTCGCTGCCGTAGGCGTTGCCCTGCGTAATCGGCTCGAGCTCGAGCTTGTTCTGGATTCCGTAAATGCCGCCGGCGATGAGGGCGGCCACGGCCAAGTACTGGTTGACGTCGCCGCCGGGAACGCGCTGCTCCACGCGCATCCCGTGCCCGTGCCCAACCACGCGAAGTGAGCAGGTACGGTTGTCGATACCCCAGGCGACGGCGGTCGGCGCAAACGAGCCGTCGACGTAGCGCTTATACGAGTTGATGTTGGGCGCAAAGAACAGTGACATCTCGCGCATGACCTTGATTTGTCCGGCCAAGAAGTGCTTGAACGTGTCGCTCATGCCTAACGGGTCGGCCTTGTCGGCAAAAACGGGTGAGCCGTCGGCACCGCGCAAGCTGATGTGAATGTGGCAGCTGTTGCCTTCGCGCTCGTTGTACTTGGCCATGAACGTGATTGCTTTGCCGTGCTCGTCAGCGATGGCCTTCGCCGCGTGCTTGTAAATCGAGTGGTTGTCACAGGTCGTCACGGCCCGGTCGTAGCGGAACGCGATTTCTTGCTGACCCAGGTTGCACTCGCCCTTGACGCCCTCGCAGTACATGCCCGAAGCATCCATCGCATTGCGAATCTCACGCAGCAGGGGCTCGACGCGGGTGGATGCGAGTAAGTCGTAATCCACGTTGTAATCGGTGGATGGCGTGAGGTCGCGATAGCCCTTTGCCCACGCGCCCCGGTAGGTCTCGTCGAAGACGATGAACTCAAGCTCGGTACCCACGAACGCCTCGAGACCCATCTCGGTGAGGCGAGCGACCTGCTGGCGCAGAACCTCGCGCGGCGAGTGGGTGACCGGGCTGTGATCGAGCCACTGCATGTCGGCCATGACGAGCGCGGTTCCGGGAAGCCATGCGGCCCGGCGGAGCGTGCTCATGTCGGGCTGCATCACCATGTCGCCGTAGCCGTGTTCCCATCCCGAGCTGGCATAGCCCGAAACGGTGTTCATGTCGACGTCGACGGCGAGCAAGTAGTTGCAGCACTCCGAGCCGTGCTCGGCGATGTCCTCGAGAAAGAGTCGCGCAGAGACGCGCTTGCCCACAAGTCGACCCTGCATGTCGGTAAAGGCCACGATGACAGTGTCAATCTCTCCTTGACTGACAAGGGTGGTCAATTCGGGCAGCGTGAGCATTCCGGCGTTCGCGGTCATGGAGACTCTCCTGGGTTGTCGACGTCATCGTTGAGGTCGGTTTACCAACCATTAGACCATAGGTGTCACCTGTGACGCGTTGAGATCTTTCGCGAGGATGCGCGATTTTGTAACACAAAATTTTCAATAAAGGTGGTTTATAGGGGTCTATGAGCCATATGCTCGTGCCAAGGAAACTCACAGCGTTGTGAGCGGCGGCCGAAGTTGTTCGTTGCTTTCAACCTCGACAGGTAAGGACATCTGGATGTCAAAAGACACCTTGAAGGTCAGTGGAGTCAAGTACTCCACGGCTGAAGACGGATACTTTGAGAAGCGCAAGCTCAAGCGCAGCGCCGGAATTTGGGGCCTGTGGGGTCTTGCCATTGCCGCGGTGATCTCGGGCGACTTCTCGGGCTGGAACTTCGGAATCGGTTTTGCAGGCTTCGGCGGTATGCTCATCGCATTCGTCGTTGTCGTCGTGATGTACTACGCGCTCATCTACAGCGTGGGTGAAATGGCAGCAGCCATGCCGCACACCGGTGGCGCCTACTCCTTTGCCCGATCGGCTATGGGGCCCTGGGGCGGATACATCACCGGCGTGGCCGAAACCATCGAGTATGTCGCGACCACCGCGGTGATCGTCTTCTTCTCGGCGTCCTATGCGGACAGCATCGCGGCCACCCTATTCAATGTTGAGCTCGCCGACGGTGCACACGTACTACCCATGTGGCTGTGGTACGTCATCCTCTACGCCGTGTTCATCATCATCAACTGGGTTGGAGCATCGCTCTCGTTCAAGTTCTCCATCTGGGTGTCATTCATCTCGATCGCCATCTTGGTCGTGTTCTTCGCGATGACCCTGTTCACCGGATCGTTCAGCTGGGACAAGCTGTGGGACATTCCTGCCGACAGCGGCGCGTCCACCTTCCTGCCACACGGCATCCTGCCCATCCTGTTCGCGGTTCCATTCGCGATGTGGTTCTTCCTCGGTATCGAAGAGTTGCCGCTGGCCGCAGAAGAGTCGCACAACCCTGCTAAGGACATCCCCAAGGCTGGTCGGACCGCTCTGCTCACTCTCGTGATCTTCGCGGTTCTCGTGCTGTTCTTGAACACTGGAGTGAACGGTTCCGCCTCAACCGGCGCAGCTGGTGAGCCACTGCTCGACGGCTTCCGCGCGATTCTCGGCGAAAGCGGCGCCCAGCTGGCCGCCGTTCTCTCGCTCTTCGCACTGATTGGTCTGCTGGCGTCGCTCCAGGGCATCATGTTCGCCTACGGACGCAACATGTACTCGCTGTCGCGTGCCGGCTACTACCCGAAGTTCTTCTCGCTGACGGGTAAGCGCCAGACACCATGGGTATCGCTCCTCATCGGTGCGGTGATTGGATTCGTCGCACTCGTGGTGGTCGACTACCTCGTTTCGCTTGACCCTGAGGGTGCAGGTGCAACCGGTGGTGCAATTGTTCTGAACATTGCAGTGTGGGGTGCGGTCATCTCGTACCTCATGCAGATGGTGTCCTTCATCATCCTGCGTCGCCGATTCAAGAACGCCAACCGTCCCTACCGCAGCCCGTGGGGTGTTCCCGGCGCCGTTATCGCCGCGATCATTTCCGTGCTGATCTTTGTGGGCTTCCTGCTCAACCCGGCATTCACCCCGGCGATCATCGCGGTCGCGGTGGTGTACGTGGTGCTGCTGCTGGGCTTTGCGATCTTCGGTCGCAACCGGCTCATCCTCTCGCCTGAAGAGGAATACGCCCTCTCGGGTGGTCAGCACGGTGACCCAGCAAAGGAAGGCTACGGCGGAGCTGTCGAAGCTGAAATCCTGGCACACGATGGCGTGGACGGACAAAAGTAAGTCAGCGTTCATCGAGGGCGGGTCGGTTTTCCGGCCCGCCCTCTGCGTTGCCGGAGTAGTCTTGCGAACATGGCACAGGCAAATCCCCTTGGCACATTAGCGGCGGATGTTCGTGCCGCACGGGCAGAGCGAGGCAGCAGTTACACCCTTCGTCGTCAGCAGCTTCTGGGCCTTCGAGCCATGCTCATCGAGCGCGCACCCGAATTTGAGCAGGCGCTGCTCGCTGATCTGGCCAAAAACCCCGTCGAGTCAGAAATCACCGAAATTGGCTTTGTGCTCGCCGAAATCGAGCATGCCCTGCGCCACCTGAAAAAGTGGATGCGCCCCCGCCGCGTGCGCATCCCCCTCTCACTCGCCCCGGCCACGGCTCGTACAGTGAGTGACCCGCTCGGCGCGGTGCTCATCATCTCCCCCTGGAATTACCCGTTGCAGTTGTCGCTCGCACCACTCGTCGGTGCTCTCGCCGCCGGAAATGCTGTCGTGCTCAAGCCCAGCGAAATCTCGCCGGCCACGAGCGCGGCCATGGCGCTGTTCATTCCGCAATATCTCGATGCCGACCTGGTTCGGGTGGTTGAGGGTGGCCCGGCGGAAACCACCACGCTGCTCGACCAGCAGTGGGACTACATCTTTTACACCGGCAATGAACACGTGGCGCGAATCATTGCAGCGGCGGCGGCGAAGCACCTCACGCCGACCACGCTCGAACTCGGCGGTAAGTCGCCAACCTTCGTGGACGCATCCTCGAATCTCAACCATGTGGCCAAGCGCCTGGCCTGGACCAAGTTCGTCAATGCGGGACAAACCTGTGTGGCGCCCGACTATGTGCTGGTCACGCCAGACGCCCACGACGGGTTGGTCGCAGCACTCCGCGATGCGGTGACCGACCTTTTCGGAAGTGATCCGCGATCCAGCGCCGACTACGGACGTATTGTCTCGGCCAATCACGTGACACGGTTGAGCGCGGTCATGCCGAAGAAGGGTCTCGCGTTCGGCGGGCAGATTGATCAGAAAACCAAGTACATCGCGCCGACCTTGGCTACCGGTGTCGTGGGGTCAGACCCGATCATGCGCGACGAAATCTTCGGGCCAATCTTGCCGATACTCACCGTGGCCAACGCTGACGAGGCGATCGCCTTTGTTAACGCGCGGCCCAAGCCGCTCGCGCTCTATGTCTACAGCGCGAACAAATCGGTTCGCCGAGCCTTCGAAACACAGACCAGCTCGGGTGCTCTCGATGTGAACGTGGGCCTTGCTCACATGAGCGTGCCAGGGTTGCCCTTCGGGGGAGTCGGCACGAGCGGTCACGGCGCCTATCACGGCAAGCGATCTTTCGACACGTTCAGTCACGAGAAAGCCATCCTGTCGAAGCCACTGGCTCCCGACACCCTGACCCTGATCTATCCGCCGTACACGGCACAAAAACAGCGACTTGCCCGCACGCTGCTGCGTCGGCTGTCCCGATAGGAAGCGCTATGCCACTCGACGCATCCGGTAACTTTATGGGCAATCCGCAGACCATGCCGATCCCGACAAACACACGAGTCGAAACCGACTCGCTCGGTTCGGTGAATGTTCCCGCGGACGCCATGTGGGGCGTTCACACCGCCCGGGCGCTGGAAAACTTTCCGATAGCGCGTCGCCCCATCTCTGTGTTTCCCGAACTCATCACCGCTTACGCCTGCGTGAAGCAGGCTTGCGCCCGGGCGAACGCCGAGTTGGGCGACTTGGATCCTGCCCTCGCGAAAGTGATCGACGAGGTGTGCCAAGAGATCATCGACGGCAAGTGGCATGAGCAGTTCGTCGTCGGTGTCATGCAGGGTGGGGCGGGAACATCCACCAACATGAACGTCAACGAGGTCATCGCCAATCGCGGATTGGAAATTCTCGGGCATCAGCACGGCGAGTACGAGTACCTGCATCCGATCGATGACGTGAACCGGAGCCAGTCGACCAACGACACCTACCCCACCTCGGTCAAGCTCGCCCTCGCTTTTGCGCTGCAGCCACTGCTGACTCAGCTTGAACTTCTGCGAGATGCCTTTGCCGCCAAGTCGGCGGAGTTCACGCACATCCTCAAGGTCGGTCGCACCCAGTTGCAGGATGCCGTGCCGATGACCCTCGGCCAAGAGTTCCACGGCTTCGCCACCACACTCGGCGAAGACATCGACCGACTGCGTGAGACCATTTGGATGCTCTGCGAGGTCAACCTCGGAGCAACCGCCATCGGCACGGGCATCACCGCACACCCCAAGTTCGCCAGCCTGGCGGTGTCTCACTTGGCGGATATCACGAAGCTCACGATCACCTCAGCCCCCGACCTCATCGAGGCCACGAGCGATGCCGGCGGGTTCATGTCGTTCAGCGGAACCCTCAAGCGTTCGGCAATCAAGCTCTCCAAAATCTGCAATGACCTCCGGTTGCTGTCGTCGGGACCGCAGGCGGGTCTCGGTGAAATTAACCTGCCCGCGCGACAGGCTGGCTCGAGCATCATGCCAGGCAAAGTGAATCCGGTCATTCCCGAAGTGGTCAACCAGGTGGCGTTCGTCATCGCCGGAACCGACGTGACCGTCACCATGGCGGCCGAGGGTGGGCAACTTCAGCTCAACGCTTTCGAACCGGTGATTGCGTACTCACTTCTCACCTCGATTACCTGGCTTGCGCAGGCTTGCCTCACCCTGCGGGTAAATTGCGTCGAGGGAATCACGGCGAATGTCGAGAAGCTTGAGGCGATGGTCGCTACGAGTGTGGGTGTGATCACGGCGCTGATCCCCATCATCGGATACCAGGAGGCTGCGACGCTGGCCAAGCAGGCACTGCACACCGGTCGTCCGGTTGCTGACCTCGTGGTTGAGGCGGGCCTCATGACGCGCGAGGCGGTGCTGGCCGAGTTGCAGCCGGCGAAGCTCGCCGGCGATGCCCCCACCCCGCTGGTTGAGTAGCCGCGTAGCGGCGTATCGAAACCCCGTTGGTTGAGTAGCCGCGCAGCGGCGTATCGAAACCCCGCTGGTTGAGTAGCCGCGCAGCGGCGTATCGAAACCAGTCGCACCATTCCGCTCTATCTAAGGACTCACCGCCCGGGGCCGAGGCGATGCCTGCAAGGCTACATCCGGGCGGTGAGATTCCTCTTTCATCAAGTGTGACCCTAAATTGGCTGAATCTGCAACCATTACTGCACCACGATGCACGTTGGGGGCGTAGGTTGAACCTGTAGCTCTCTGCTACGAAAATCTTGGGGGACTCGTGTCCGAATCTTTTTTCACGAAGTGGTCGACATCGCGCTGGTTCATTCCGACACTGGTTGGGGTAATCATCCTCGTAGTAGCAGCCCTCGTTCTCGCGGCTTGGGGGCTCGTGTCGGCGCTGAGTTCGCCGTCGAACACCTCGATGCCGACGCCGACCCACTCGCAGCCGGTGTCTCCCACGCCAACGGTTTCTCCCAGCCCAACGCCAACGGTGAGTCCGTCGCCATCACCGACATCCACCCACACGTCGACCCCGCAGCCCGACTGGGTGCCCGCCGGCTACACGCTCTGGCCGGGCGACGATGAGATCTCGTGGGAATGGGCGAAGGTCTACACCGAGTGTCCACCCGAGATGACGAGCGGCTGCTTTGTGGTGGATGTGGTTACGGCGCGCGATTGTCCCTCCGGCGTTGATGTGACCATCGATGAGTTCAGCGAGGCCGGTTCGGCGCTCGGTACGGCGTCGGGGCACTTCGGGTCGCTACCGATGAAGTTCTCGGTGGGCAAGGTGCGCGTGCCCATGCTTGAACCCAACGCAACCGGAGATGTCGTTGACATCACGTGCTACTAGGGTTCGGCGCCACGATGCCGCCGTGCAGGTGCAGACATTCCGTGCGCACGCATGTGCCCGATACGCTTGAGCCGTGCACAAAGCATCTGATGTGATCATGTCCCGAATGGCGACGTATCAGGATTTTCCCGAGCCCGACATTCTCTTTCGCGACCTGACCCCGGTTTTTGCGGACGGTCCTAGCTTTCGCGCTGTCATCGACGACATGATCGAACCGTTCATCGGTCAGTTTGACGCAATCGCCGGGCTGGAGGCACGCGGATTTTTGCTCGCCGCCGCTGCCGCCATCGATGCCGGAGTTGGCGTGCTGCCCATTCGTAAGGCTGGCAAGCTGCCCGGCCAGGTCATCGCCGAGAGTTACCAGCTTGAGTACGGCACGGCCACGTTTGAGGTCAATCCGAATTCACTGCCGCCGGACTCGAAGGTGCTGCTGATGGATGACGTCTTGGCGACGGGTGGCACGATTGGCGCATCCATCGCACTGGTCGAACGTGCGGGATGGGAAGTCGTGGGGATCAGTGTTGCTCTCGAAATCGCTGCCCTCGGTGGGCGCGAGCGTCTTGGTGACCGGGGCATCCACTCGGTCGTCATTTTGTAGTTGGAGGTCGCTGTGAATTTCCCCCCGATTGGTTTTGGCACGTACCAGATCTCTGGCGAGGCGTGTGCCGCATCGGTGCGCACGGCACTCGAGGTGGGGTATCGACTGATCGATACGGCCGCGCTGTACGAGAACGAGCAGGAGGTCGGTCGGGCGATTCGTGAGTCGGGTGTTCCGCGCGAGCAGATCAGGGTGACCACGAAAATCCGTGGCCGCAATCACGGTTTTGATGAAGCCCAGGAGGCGTGTCGCGACAGCCTGCGCAAGCTCGGGCTCGACTATGTTGACTTGCTGCTGATTCACTGGCCGAATCCGCAAAACGATCGCTACATCGACACGTGGGAAGCAATGGTCGATGTGAAGGATGACGGTCTCACCGCAGAGATTGGTGTCTCAAACTTCACGCCGTCGACGCTTGATCGCATCATCGCGGCAACCGGTGTGACGCCCGCAGTGAATCAGGTTGAGCTGCACCCGTACTTTCAGCAGGTGGAGTTGCGCGAGCTGCACACGAGGCTGGGCATTCACACGCAGAGTTGGAGCCCGCTCGGGCGCAAGAGCGACCTGCTGAGCGACCCGGTGCTGGCGGCGATTGCTGCCGAGCACGGGGTGACGACGGCGCAGGTTGCGCTGCGGTGGAACATGCAGCTCGGCAATACGCCCATCCCGAAGTCGGTTTCGCCGGCGCGCATCGCGGAAAACTTTGACGTGTTCGGGTTCGAGCTCAACGAGGGTGACATGCTCGAGCTTGCGACGCTTGAGCGCGGGCGTCTCGGTTCGTTGGATCCGGAAACCGCCGAGGTTCTGTAGCCTCCGCTGGTTGAGTAGTCGCTTTGCGACGTATCGAAACCTGTTGTGGGTTGAGTAGTCGCTTGGCGACGTATCGAAACCGGTCGTGGGTTGAGTAGTCGCTTGGCGACGTATCGAAACCTGTTGTGGGTTGAGTAGTCGCCTCGCGACGTATCGAAACCCGCGTTTCTTCGTCACTCCTTACGAAAATTCTTCTTCGCAAGCGACGGCAGATCTTCGTACCTCTGTTCGATGAGCTTGAGTCTTTTGGCTCGACCCCATCCTTGCAATTGTTTTTCGCGTGCGTACGCGTCGCCGATATTCGCAAACTCCTCCACAAAAACGAGCTCGACCGGAAGTCGCGTGCTCGTGTAGCGCGCCCCTTTCCCCGAAGCATGTTGATCCATTCGAGCATCGAGGTTGCGTGTCGAGCCGACATAGAACGAGCCGTCAGCGCAGCGGAGCATGTAGACGAAAGGCATGACCACAGGATGCGGGTTTCCCGCAGCGGGTGACGGGAATTCTGCACAGGGTTTGACGGGATTTCGATACGGCCGGTGGCCTACTCAATCCGCGGGGGCGATTTCGATACGGCCGGTGGCCTACTCAATCCGCGTGTGCGATTTCGATACGGCCTTCGGCCTACTCAATCCGCGTGTGCGATTTCGATATGGCCTTCGGCCTACTCAATCAACGGGCGGGCGGGCGGGGCTAGCCGCCCATCCCCCCGTCAATGCGGAAGATGGTGCTTGTCACGTTGCGCGAGTGCGGCCCGGCGAGGTACAGCATCCCGTGGGCGATGTCGTCCATGGGGATGTGGCGGCCGAGTGGGATCATCGTGTCGAAGATCGCGTTGGCGTCTTTACCGGATTGCCCGGTGATGCGCTCTTCGAAGCTGGTTTGGAATTCGTTGTCAACCGGCCCGGGGTTGATGGTGTTCACTCGGATGCCGCGTGGGGCGTAGTCGACGGCGAGCGAACGCATCATGCCGATCTGGGCGTGTTTGGCGGTTCCATAGGCGACGACTTGGGGTGTGCCGACGAGTCCGGCGACGCTCGAGGTGATGATGACCGAGCCGCCGTCGGGAACGTGGGGGAGTGCGGCTTGGATGGTGTGGAACGCCCCGACCACGTGCACTTTCATCACACGCTCGAAGGCGTCGAGCGGGTACTCGGTGAATGGCGCCGCCGGGCTGGAGATGCCCGCGTTGGCGATGACGACGTCAATCGGACGGCCGCCGGAGGTTGCGGTGGATACCGCCGCGTCGACCTGTGAACGCTCGGTCACGTCGCAGGCGCTAACCGAGCCACCGGTGGGGGCGACCACGCGAGCGGCTGCATCCAATTTTTCGCCAGGCAGGTCGAGGATGTGCACGCTCGCGCCTTCGCTGACAAAGAGGTTGGCCGTGGCGAGGCCAATTCCGCTTGCGCCACCGGTGAGTAATACGTTGAGTCCGTCAAGTTGTCCCATGACGGTAACGGTAGCCGAGGATGCGGTTGCGCGCACGCGTGTGAGGCGCACGCGGCTTGTCTGTCGGCGCAGGTTTTTGCGGTTGAATGGTTGCATGACTGATTCGAACCTTTCTAAGCCCGTTATTGACCTTCCCGAGATTGCTGCGTCGTTCGGCGATGTGCCCATCGAGTTGACCGTGGTTGACCTTGTTGAGGGCTCCGGCGCCGAGGCTACTCCGGGCTCCACCGTTGATGTGCACTACGTGGGTGTTGAGTATGAAACCGGTGAGGAGTTTGATGCGTCATGGAATCGTGGCGAGTCAATCAATTTCCCGCTGGCTGCCCTGGTTAAAGGCTGGCAGGAGGGCATCCCCGGCATGAAGGTGGGCGGTCGTCGTATGCTCGTGTGCCCGCCGCAGTGGGCTTATGGTCCCGCAGGCGGGGGTCACTTCTTGTCGGGCAAGACGCTTATCTTTGTCATCGATTTGCTCGGTGTGAAGTAGCCGGTGGGAGAAGCTCGGGCCGCGGCGGTCGACCCGTCGCGGATTCGTTGGTCGGTTGACCCTGACCGGTTGGCTCAGGAGTTGGATGGTAAGCGACTCCTCATTGTTTTGCACGGCTATGGCTCGAATGCCGAGGACCTGTTTTCTTTGGTGCCCTACTTGCCGGACGATTTTGTCGTCGCCGCGGTGGAGGGCTTGGAGCCAACCCAGATGGGTGGATGGGCGTGGTTTCCGATCACGGTCGATCCGGGGACCGGCGAGTTGCAACGCAAATCCGATGACGTTGAGGCAGCCACTAGGTCACTTCTCGACTGGATTGCTCAGCTGGATGCCCAGCTGACGCCGGCTCTCGGGGGAGAGGTCCAGATTTCGTTACTGGGTTTCTCTCAGGGCGGCGCGATGTCGATCGAGCTGTTGCGGCACGCGCCGGAACGTTTCGACTCGGCCGTGGTTCTCGCGGGTTTTGTCATTCCTCACGTGTCGGCCGAGTCTGCCGTGCGCGACGCGGCGTTGGCCGCGGTCAGGCCTCGCGTGTTCTGGGGGCGTGACCCGCGCGATCCGGTTATTTCCGCGTCGATGGTTGATCTGACGCGCCGCTGGCTCCCCGAGCACACCGATCTCGATGCTCGCACCTACGCGAACGGTGGTCACAGTATTTCCCTGGATGAGCTCGAGGATGTCGCTAGTTTTTTACGACAATAGTTGAGTCATCAATCACGCTCGTTTTGGTGGGGAGCAGTCCGAAAACGACGATGGACAGGCTTCCGATGTACGGCGTGAGTATGGCGAGGCCGAACAGGGGGCTGAGGCCGGCGTCACGCAATCGTCGAGCCGCCATCGCCACGCAGGGGACGAGTAGGGTGAGTCCCCAGGCGTAGCCGAGACCGACCAGGAGTTGCAGCCCCACGAAATAATTTTCGGGTGAGACTTGCACGATGATCCAGTCGACTGCTCTGACGATTCCGTAGCCGACGACGATGACAACCACGTTGAACAGCGTCCACCACCAGTATTCGCTGCGGTTGGAGCGACCGACGAAGTCGAGGTAGCCCCGAAATCCTCGCGAAATGGCCTGATGTGGGAGTGTCATGAGGCTATCTAGTCACGGATTTCGATCCGCTTGATTCGGGCTGCAGCTCCGCCCACCACGATGAGTCGCGAGGGGGCTATCCCCAAGTACTCAGCGAGGGCTTTGATGACTCCCTGGTTGGCCTTGCCGTCGATGGCTTTTTCTTTGACGTGAACCGTATAGCTTCCTTCGACCTCTTCAACGAGCGGTCCGCGACTCGAGCCAGGTTTGACGTGCACGGTGATTTTCTGGTTTTCCACGGTGTGCTCGCTTTCGGGTTCGTATTGGTCGGGACTAGCAGTTGTTAGATCAGGTTGAAGCGACGGCCACGCAGTTCGTTCGGCGTGATTTCGACCCACAGGTCGTCGATGGTCGGCGCGAAGTCAAGGATCGGCATCTCGTCGAGTACGTCACGTTCCGTGGGCTCGACGGCCCGCGCTGTTCCGAGTGCAACGACGCTCCAGGCGTGGTCTGCTTCTTGCCACGCAGCTTCGAACGCGACGTCGAAGCCAACTGTTTCGCGCGAGAGGCGCGAATCTTTGGCGGTCCGAAAGTAGATTTTGCCGGCTCGCACGATGTAGCTGACTGGGTGGATGTCGGGTGTTTCCGACCCCGGTGACGACACTCGGCCGAGTCGCACGCTCCCGATGAGCGCCCACGATTCGTGTGCGTCGAGTTTGCTGATGGGGTTGTTCTCACTCATGAGGTCTCCTCAGGGGCCCGTGTGGGAAAAATCGACAGGACGAAGAGCGCGAGATGGCCCACGCCCCCGGCAAGCATGAGGAACGTCCAGTATCCGGAGAAGTTGGCGTCACGCAATCGGCGTATCTGTACGGCGACGCTGGGCAGCAGCAAAATGACCGCAACGGCGATGGTGAGGATGAGTGCCGCCAGGAACTCGTGATCGGTCAGGGGAGCAATTTTCCAGCGCCCGTTTTGCCAGGCCGGCTGTGACGTAATCATGACAGCGAGTGCGGCGAGCATCCATGTCACCGGAAAAAACAGTGCAATCGCGACGAAGAGCTGCCACCACCAGTACTCGGGACGCGCGGAGCGATCCGTGAACGACAGAGACTTCTTAAAGCCATTGATGATGCCAGCACCGAGGGTCATGCTTCACATCCTACGGTTGTCTCGGTCGTGACGCCGTTGTCACAACCGAGCTCACCTGAGACTACCGGTTGAAGCGGTTGCCTTCGTCCACAGAAGGCATGAGGTTGAGAACCAGCAGGATGATGCTGCCGATACCACCGAGAAGGTGGAACCACCACCAACCACCCGAAAAGTTGATGTCGTGGAGTCGGCGGACCTGAATGGTGATGTTGGGGATCAGAAGCGCGAGTGCCACGATGCCGCAATAAATCACGCCAACGACCATGAGTGTGAGCCCGTTTTTTTCGCTCAGGTTAAGTGAGGCGAGGATTACGCCGGGGAGCTCAACGATGAAGGTGAACAACACCCAATACCAGAATGCGCTGCGCGAGGCACGGCCTTTCATGGAGGCGTAGTTGGTGAATCCGCTTGCGATTGCCTGACCAAAGTTCATTGTGTAGCGCCTTTGCTGTGTGACGAAGTGGTGATGACCGAACTTTCGCAGGAGCGCCTCGGTCGGAACGAGCTTTAGTTTATTGCTCTGTCGCACCTGATGTGCCGGTTGTGCGCAGGGTCGCGCTCGTTTTTTTGGCCCGTCATCCTCTGGTAGGGTTGAGAAGTTGCCGTCAAACGGCCGCGGATTCAGAGCGCTCACATCATCCGGATGCGGGCACCGCGCAACGAGAACGAAAGGGGTCGTCCCTATGGCACTTCCCGCAGATGTCAAAAAAGCAATCATCGACGAGTACGCAACTCACCCCGGTGACACCGGCTCCCCTGAAGTTCAGGTTGCCCTGCTCACCAAGCGGATCAAGGACCTCACCGAGCACCTCAAAGAGCACAAGCACGACCACCACTCGCGTCGTGGACTTCTGCTTCTTGTGGGTCAGCGTCGTCGCCTTCTCGGTTACCTGTCCGATGTCGACATCAACCGCTACCGTGCGCTGATCGAGCGCCTCGGCATTCGTCGCTAAGCATCGCTAAGCGTCGCGAAACTTTTCTGGCTGGCCATCCTTCGGGGTGGTCAGTCGTTTTTTATCCCCACCCACGTCGAGAGTGCATGGCGTCAACAGAATAGGATGCATGCAATAATGCATGCATGAAGAATGTGCAGATTAGGGATGTGCCCGACGACATTCACGCCATCCTGGTTGCCCGCGCTGAAAGCGAAAAAAAATCGCTGCAAGCTTTTCTCTCTGAGCTACTCGAACGTGAAGCTCACCGCACGCGTACCCTCGATTTTCTCACCTCAATCGAGCCCGTTCGCGCCGACTCAGTCGCGTCAACCGAAGACATTGTTGCCCTCATCCGAGCAGCGAGAGATGCCCAGTGATCGTTCTCGACGCGTCTGTTGCCTTGCGCATCCTCAACGATCGCGACGAATTGACTTCGCATGTCGCGCTTTTGGCTAACCACGGCGGAGATGAAATTCATGCGCCCGCTCACTTCGCGGTCGAAGTTCTGAATGCGCTGCGCGGGCTTATGTTGCGAGGTCACTTCACGTTCACGGAATTCACGGATCGGGCCGCACTCGTTGCCCGCTTCCCGGTGTACCTGCATGATGCGCGCGATTCAGTGGCGCGCATCGCTGAGCTCGCGCACAATGCAACGCCCTACGACGCGGCCTACCTCGCGCTCGCCGAGCGGCTGGATTGCCCACTCGTCACCTGCGACACGAAGCTCGCCGACATACCGGGAACGCGCGCGAAGGTGCTCATTCTCTGAACCCCTGCTACCCTTATAGGCGGAAGTAGCGCACAGTTCGCTGGTCCTCGGTGGTGGTTTACCAAGCCCCTGCACGACATGAGTCGTGGGGTGAGCGTGGTGGATTTCTACTGGTGGCCAGCACGAAGCTTATGAACCATTCGTGCCCTCGCGCGTCGAATTCGACAGCGTCGTACTGCGCGCCCTTTCAGACGTACGCGTCGGATGCATCGACCTGCCACACGGGTGGGTCTGTACGCGCATCCGGCAATAACAAAGGAGAGAGACCTCAATGGAAGGTCCAGAAATCAAATTCGCCGAAGCCGTTCTCGATAACGGCAAGTTCGGCAAGCGCACGGTTCGTTTTGAGACCGGTCGCCTCGCTCAGCAGGCACAGGGTGCCGTCGCTGCCTACCTCGACGAAGAAACCATGTTGCTTTCGGCCACCTCGGTCAGCAAGCAGCCGAAAGATCAGTTCGACTTCTTCCCGCTCACCGTGGATGTTGAGGAGCGTTCTTACGCTGCCGGCAAGATCCCCGGCTCGTTCTTCCGTCGTGAAGGTCGTCCCTCGACCGAGGCCATCCTCGTCTGTCGTCTGATCGACCGCCCACTGCGCCCGTCATTCGTTGACGGCTTGCGCAACGAGGTGCAGATCGTCGTCACGGTGCTCTCGATCGCACCGGGAGAGTTCTACGACGCGCTCGCCATCAATGCCGCATCCGCCTCGACCCAGCTGTCGGGTTTGCCCTTCTCGGGACCGGTTGCCGGTATCCGCATGGCACTCATTGACAACCAGTGGGTCGCGTTCCCCAATGTTGAGCAGCTCAAGTCGGCTGTGTTTGACCTCGTTGTTGCTGGCCGCGTTGCCGGTGATGACGTCGCCATCATGATGGTTGAAGCCGAAGCAACCGAAGGTTCGTGGGAGCTCATCAAGGCCGGCGCAACCAAGCCCAACGAGCAGGTTGTTGCCGAAGGACTCGAGGCATCCAAGCCGTTCATCAAGGCACTCGTGAAGGCTCAGGAGGAGCTCGCAGCACAGGCCGCCAAGGAGCGCGTCGAGTATCCGGTCTTCATGCCCTACACCGATGAGGTCAAGGCTGCCGTGGAGAAGATTGCCAAGGCAGAGCTTGAAAAGGTCTACCTCATCGCGGACAAGATTGAGCGTCAGAATGCCGACGACGAGCTCAAGGCTCGCGTCAAAAATGAGATTGCTGCTCAGGTTGACGCCGGCACCTTGACCGATGACGCCAATGCGCAGGTGAGTGCCGCCTACAAGTCGGTCACCAAGGACGTCGTTCGCGGACGCATCCTCACCGAAGGTGTGCGCATCGACGGACGTGGTCTTCGCGACATTCGCTCGCTCGACGCTGAGATTCACGTGATTCCGCGCGTGCACGGTTCCGCAATCTTCCAGCGCGGTGAAACTCAAATCATGGGAGTAACGACACTGAACATGCTCAAGATGGAGCAGCAGATCGACTCGCTCTCACCGGTGACCAGCAAGCGCTACATGCACCACTACAACTTCCCGCCCTACTCGACTGGTGAGACTGGCCGCGTAGGTACCCCGAAGCGTCGTGAAATCGGTCACGGGTTCCTCGCTGAGCGCGCTCTCGTTCCGGTTCTTCCGGCACGCGACGAGTTCCCCTACGCGATCCGTCAGGTGTCCGAGGCTCTCGGATCCAACGGGTCAACGTCGATGGGTTCGGTGTGTGCATCCACGCTGTCATTGCTCAGTGCCGGTGTTCCGCTTCGCGCGCCGGTTGCCGGTATCGCCATGGGTCTCGTCAGCGACCAGGTCAACGGAGAAACCCGTTACGCTGCGCTCACCGACATCCTCGGCGCTGAAGACGCACTCGGTGACATGGACTTCAAGGTCGCCGGAACCGCCGACTTCATCACCGCGATTCAGCTGGACACCAAGCTCGACGGCATCCCGGCATCTGTTCTCGCCGGTGCGCTCGATCAGGCCAAAGAGGCTCGCACCACGATTCTCGCCGTGATCAACCAGGCAATTGACGCCCCTGACGAGATGGCGCCCACCGCACCTCGCGTCATCAGCGTTCAGATTCCGGTGGACAAGATCGGTGAGCTCATCGGTCCCAAGGGCAAGACGATCAACGCCATCCAAGATGAGACCGGTGCTGACATCTCCATCGAAGAAGACGGAACCGTGTACATCGGTGCTGTCGATGGTCCGTCGGCGGAGGCTGCGCGTGCACAGGTGAACGCGATTGCCAACCCGCAGAACCCTGAAGTGGGTGAGCAGTACCTCGGAACCGTGGTCAAGCTTGCGACCTTCGGTGCGTTCATCTCGCTTCTCCCCGGAAAAGACGGTTTGCTGCACATCTCTGAGGTGCGCAAGCTTGCCGGTGGAAAGCGTGTCGAGAACGTTGAAGACGTGCTCAGCGTCGGCCAAAAAGTACTCGTTGAAATCACCAAGATCGACGACCGTGGCAAGCTCTCGCTGTCGCCCGTTCTCGAAGGTGACGACGCAGTAGCTGCCGACGAGGCAGACGCCGAATAAATCCCGCACCGTGAACAGCCCCTTCGCGCATTTCGGTGCCGAAGGGGCTGTGGTGCGACTGACCTCATAACTCAAGGATGAGATGACTCAGCCCATAGCTTTTGATCTCGACAGTCCCGAGATGCGTTTCAGCGTCTCCGGGGGCGGCGAAATCGCGCGCACAGTTCTGCCCTCCGGCGTGCGCATCCTCACTGAATTTATGCCCGGCTCCCGCAGTGTCACACTCGGTTACTGGGTCGCCGTGGGTTCGCGTGATGAGGTTCCAGCGGCCGACGGCACGGATGGCTCCCACGCAGGTAGCTTGGGTTCGACGCACTTTCTTGAGCACCTGCTGTTCAAGGGAACGCCGACCCGCACCGCCTTCGACATCGCCGAAGCGTTCGACTCGATTGGTGGCGAACACAACGCGATGACCGCGAAAGAGTACACCTGCTACTACGCCAAGGTGCGCGATCAGGATCTCGAAATGAGTGTCGCCGTGATGAGTGACATGCTCACCTCGAGCCTGATCGACCCGGACGAATTTGAAACCGAGCGCGGCGTCATCCTTGAAGAATTGGCGATGGCGGATGACGATCCCAGTGACGTCGCCCACGAACACCTGTCGCTTGCCGTCATGGGAGATCACCCGCTCGGTCGACCAATCGGCGGTAACCCACAAACCATTCGAGAGGCAACTCGCGACGCGGTTGTCCAGCACTTTCGGGCAAACTATCGCCCCAACGACCTCGTGATTAGCGCGGCTGGTGCCGTCAATCACGACGAGCTCGTCGGCTGGGTCACGAAAACACTCACCGATGCGGGATGGGATCTCGGCGAGAAGGCACGTCCCGTCTCACGCCGATCCTTCGCGCGGGTTCCACTCACGCGCGCGACGGCACTCGAAACCATTGAGCGTCCCATCGAGCAGATCAACATCGCACTCGGCTTCCCCGGCATCACCTACACGGATGATCGTCGCGCGGTGATGAGTGCGATGAGTGGCATTCTCGGTGGCGGAATGTCGTCCCGGCTCTTTCAAGAAGTCCGGGAAAAACGCGGACTCGCCTACTCGGTGTACTCGTTCAGTTCGGCCTACTCCGACGCTGGAATGTTTGGCATGTTCTCGTCCGCTTCACCGGCCAAAGCCCACGAAGTCGCCACGGTCATGCGGGATGAGTTTTTCGCCCTCGCCGAGCGTGGCGTGACCGAGAGCGAACTTGCCCGCATCAAGGGTCAGCTTGCCGGAGCTTCGGCGCTTGCCCTCGAAGACACGGACACCAGGATGTCGCGCCTCGGACGCGCCGAGATCGGCAGCGGCGAGTTCTACGATTACGACGCAAGTCTTGCCATGCTGAGCAAAGTCACCGCTGACGATGTACACGAGCTTGCGCGGGACATCGCATCCGGCCCGATGTCGCTGGTTGCCGTGGGCAAGTGCGCAAAGCACGCGTTCGACTCCCTCGTCGAGGCTGTGCCCGCTGTGCCCGCTGCGCCCGCTGGCGCCGATGGGGTTGAGGCTGCACCGGATGGTGCCTCGTGATCAATACGCTTCTCCTCGTTCGTCACGGTGAACAGCTCGATGCGGAGCACGGAATCGTTGACGGACCACTGTCTCCACGCGGTGTGCGACAAGCACAGGCCCTCGCGGACCGACTTGGTGGTCTCGACATCTCGCACGTGTGGCACTCACCTCTACAGCGAGCCTGGGATACCGTGCGCGTCATCACTGAGCGCATGCCGGCCCTGACCGCTGAACCGTCAGCACTTCTCATGGACTGCGTTCCGACCGGTCACCTGCCGGAGATGCCGGCAGCATTCGAGCCGTTCCTCAAATCCTTCACGGAAATCGACTACGAGGCCGGCGCAGCACAAATGTCGGATGCCGTTGCAGAGTTCTTGGCGCGTGGCAAGCACGGCTCAACCGAGCTGCTCGTCACTCACAACGCCGTCATTGGATGGTTCGTGCGCGAGGTGCTTGATGCACCCGACTGGAAATGGATCACCCTCAATCAGGTGAATTGCGGTCTCACCGTGTTGCAGCAAAAACCCGGTCGCGGGTGGACGCTCGTGTCGCATAATGACATCGGTCACCTGCCGGTGGAATTGCGCACCGGCATCGGCGAGAACTACTCGTTTTAGCCCGCGCTATCCTCGGTAGGCTTGAGGCGTGAAAACTTCCGTCGCTGTTGTTGGTGCCTCGGGCAAACTCGGAACGCTGGTCTGCCGACTCGTGGAGGAGTCCGATGACTTCACTCTCGCCGCCACGCTTGACTCCCGCAGTGACCTGAGCGACATGCTCGTCGCTGACGTCATTGTCGATGTGTCGCTGCCGGCCGTCAGTGGTGAGGTGCTCGAGTTGGCTGTCACGCACGGCAAGCACATCCTGGTGGGAACATCGGGATGGTCCTCTCAGCGGATTGCGTCGGTTCGCCCGTTGCTCGACGAGCACCCTGACGTGAATGTCGTGTTCATCGCCAACTTTTCTCTCGGCGCTGCCCTTGGGACCCATCTCGCCGCGATTGCCGCGAAGTACTACGACTCGGTTGAAATCATCGAGGCGCACGGCGCCAGCAAGATCGATTCTCCGTCGGGTACTGCCGTCAACACCGCTGAGCGCATCTCCATTGCGCGTGACGGTGACATCGCTGCGCCACACGCTGATCAGCGTGCGCGGGGGCAGCTCGTAGCCGGGGTGCCGGTGCACAGCATGCGCATGGAGGGCGTCGCTGCCAAACAGGATGTCGTGTTCGGCGGCAACGGCGAAACCCTCACCGTCACGCACACCACGTACTCGAATCGTTCCTACGAAGCCGGAATCATGGCATCGCTTCGCGCACTGCTCACCAGACCGGGCGTGACCGTGGGGCTCGACGCGGTCATTGACCTGCGCGCCTAACACGTTTCATGTCTGGACTCTTTTCGGCCCGCACGCGAACCATCTGGGGCGTTGTCGCCATGACCGTCCTGCTCGCGATATATCTCGGCCTCACGGTGAACCTCGCGGTGGCGCTCGTCATGACGGGAAATCCCATCGCAGTGACCATCGGGGTGGCGCTCTTCGTCTTCCCGGTGGTGGGCGCGTGGGTGTTGGTGCGGGAGCTGATGTTCGGCATTCGTAGCGCCCAGCTCACGCGCATCCTTGCCGATGAAGGCAATCTTCCGGTGGATGAACTCCCGCACCTGCCCAGTGGTCGAACCGTGCGCGACGCAGCCGACGCTGCGTTTGGCGCCTACGCTTCAGAGGTTGAGGCTGAGCCCGAAAGTTGGCGCGCGTGGTTTCGGTTGGGGCTCGCCTATGACGCGTGCGGGGACCGTCGGCGGGCGCGCGGAGCAATACGTCGGGCCATTGCCCTGCATCGCGCCTAGCGGCGATATGTGGCTTCACCGTTGCGTGTGTGCGGTTGCGCGGTGCGCAACCGCACACACGCGCGGCTTGCGAAAATCTCGCAACCACACTGCGCGCGCGTCATAACCGCGAAAAAACACCGGGTGCACACTTCCCTCATGAGCGCAATGATGAAGGCCCTGCAGTACGTCGAAATTGGCCAACCACCCCGCGTGGTCGAGGTGCCGAAACCGGTCGCTGGACCGGGGCAAATCGTGCTCAAGGTCACGGCCGCAGGGGTGTGCCACTCGGATGAGTTTGTGATGAGCATCCCGGCTGAGGCCTTCCCAAGCTTTGGGTGGAGCGTTCCCATGACGCTCGGTCACGAGGGTGCCGGCATCGTGCACGAGATCGGCGCGGGGGTGACCGAGTTCTCCGTCGGTGATGCGGTGCTCGTCTACGGGCCGTGGGGCTGTGGATCGTGCACCTACTGCGTCGAAGGCAACGAGATGCTCTGCCCGTTCGCCGTAGAGCTGGGGATTCAACCTCCCGGACTCGGGCACCCGGGCGCGATGGCCGAGTATCTGTTAGTTGACGATGCTCGACACTTGGTGCCACTTGGCGATCTCGACCCAATCCAAAACGTCTCGCTCACCGACGCGGGGCTCACCCCCTATCACGCCATCAAGAATTCTCTGCCCAAGATGGGTGCCGGGAGCAGCGTGGTTACCATCGGGGCGGGTGGTCTTGGCCACATGGCCATTCAAATTTTGCGCGCTCTCACCGGCGCAACGGTCATCACCCTCGATGTGAGCGAGGCCAAGCGGGCGCACGCTCTCGAGGTGGGCGCTCATCACGTCTTCGACTCGAATGAGGATGCGGTGGCTCAGGTACGTGCGCTCTCCGGCGGCATCGGGGCTAACGTGGTGCTCGACTTCGTGGGAATTCAGGCAACTGCGGAGCTCGCCGGAAAGCTCGTCGCGCCGGCCGGTGACGTTCAGATCATCGGCGTTGGCGGAGGAGCCCTTCCGGTTGGATTCGGCGCTCTCGCCTACGACGCCACGGTTCGCTCTCCCTACTGGGGTTCTCGACGTGACCTTCTCGACGTCATCGAGCTAGCGCGTCGCGGCCAGATTCGGGTCGACTTCGAGGCATTCTCGCTCGATGACGGGCCGAAAGCGTACGAGCGCTTGCACGCAGGAACCCTGCGTGGGCGCGCCGTTATCGTTCCGTAGCGAGTTCGTCCAGAACCCAGTTCAACGCTTCGCGAGCATTCGTGTGTTCAAAGCGAAAACCTGACGCGGCTAAGACGACGGGGCTCACTCGTTGGCTGGTGAGCAGCAGTTCCCGACCGCCGACGCCCAGTAACAGCGAGATGGCAAACCGCGGAGCGGGGAGCCAGAACGGCTTGCCCATGAGTTGAGCGAGCGTGCGACCGATCTCCTCTTGCGTTGCGGGCGTCGGGCCGACCAGATTAATCGGACCGCTGAGTCCTCGTTCGATGACGTGCACAATGGCACGCACCTCATCGCGCAAGCTCACCCAGGGCCACCACTGGTTTCCTGTGCCCAAACGACCGCCGACCCCGAGTGAGGTGAGCAGGCGCACGGGGGAGAGGGCCCCCGACGGACCCAGCACGAGACCGGTCCGAAGCCACGCAACACGGATGGGCCGTTTGGCGTGCGAAATCGTCAGCGCGTCACTGGCTTCCTCTTCCCACGCGGCAACCACATCGGCGAGAAATCCCGTGCCGTGGCCGGAGGCTTCGGTGAGGACCTCATCGCCCCGGTCGCCGTAAAACCCGACGGCGGAGGCGTTGATGAAGGTGTGGGGTGGGTGAGTGCTGGAGCGCATCCACTCAATCAAGGCACTCGTCGCATCAAGACGCGAGTGCAAAATCAGCGAACGTCGTTTTGATGTCCATGGGAGGTGGCTCAGCGAGTACCCGGCGAGGTTGATGATGATGTCGTACTGAACGTTGGGATCGATCTCCAAGACCACGCCCGGTTCCCAGTGCACCATTGCCCGAATGCCTGAGTTGCGCGGCGCGAATGTATCCCCGCGAGTGAGCACGTCGACAATGGCACCACCAGCCGACAGCTCGGCGATGAGAGCTGAGCCGATCATGCCGGTTCCGCCGGCAATGAGGATGCGCGCTCCAGAAATCACGGAACATCCTCTCGTCGGGGAATTAGGCGGTAGTTGCTCTTCCGAGAATACCGGCGCGCACCAGGAGAACGTAGATTTGGCAACCGAGGCAGTAGCCAAAGACTGAGTTCAAGAACGCGGCGATAAACGCTGCAGCCGCGGCAATCACCAGACCGTATGGCACTCCAACAAGGGCGAGGATGATTCCTACTCCGGTCACGATGAGGCCGATGAGCTGCGCAAACGTCGGCGGCTTGGGGTCTTCAAGTTCGGTTGGCGCCTTAAGTGCCGGACGAACCAGCTTCTTGTAGATGAATCCCCAGGGGTGACGGGTAATTCCAGCGAAGGCTCCCCAGGCGAAAATAAGCGCGATGACCGCGAGCAGAATGAAGGCCGGGTCACTCACGCGCTGCGCGAGAGTGGTCGGGCTGGTGACCGAAACGCCGAGCAGTCCAAGCACAATGTCGACAGCGAGAAGGATGACGGTTATCGTCGCTCCGAATCGCGGACCACGCGGGTCAATTCCTGTGGTGCCGGGCTTTGCCGCGAGCGGGTTCGTTCCTGATTTAGATGACGTAGAGGTCATGATCTCTCCTGAGTGCGATGGTGAGTGCTTCGGTGAGGGCGTCTGGCCGGGGTGCTCCGCCGATTCGCGCGGCGATGGCTCCGGTCTCGTCCAACACGAGCGTGGTGGGGGTTTGCATGATGTTAAAACTGTTGGCAATGTCGGGTCGGTGCGTGATGTCTACATCAACGTGCGCGACGCCCGGGTGTGCGCTGGCTGTGGAGGTGAGGAGGTCGCGGGTGGCCGGACACTTCGCACAAAACTCCGATGAGAATTGCACGAGTGTGGCAAACGAGCCGAAGCGTTGCTCGAGGTCAAGTTCCTCCGGCGTCACTTTGCGAAAGCGATGAACCTCGTGCACGCGACCTTCGCGGGTACGCGCGATGAGACCGATGATCGTCGCGACGACCACCAGTCCAGCGAGTACTGCGACGGCAAGCAGGGGATCCATAAATTCGAGGGTACGCGCGAGAGCAAAATGTCGGTGTTGTGTGACGATGCGTTACGAAATCGACCACTACTCTGGAAATCGTGGCTGACATCCAATTTCGTTCTGACGTAACCGTGGAGCTCGTGCGTTCGAGCGCTCACGACTCCGATGTGCTTTTTGCGGCAAGAGTGTCGACGCAGGGGGAGCAAACGCTCGAGGAGAGCCTCAAGGATCCCGCATCGGCCGACGAGGACGCCAAGCGCGATCGCGGTCTCATCAATTACCTGATGCGCGATCGACACGGCTCCCCGTTTGAGCACAACTCGATGACGTTCTATGTACAGGCGCCAATTTTTGTCTTCCGCGAGTTCATGCGCCACCGCATTGCGTCATACAACGAAGAGTCGGCCCGCTACCGCGAACTCAACCCGGTCTTCTACGTCCCGGCTGACGATCGCAATCTGGTGCAGCAGGGAAAGCCCGGGGCCTACGAGTTCGTGCCCGGCACACCCGAGCAAGTGGCCCTCACGCAGGAGGCCACCAAGCGCGCGGTTACCGTGGCGTACGAAGAATACGAACGGATGCTCGCCGCCGGCGTCGCTCGTGAGGTGGCGCGAGGTGTTCTGCCCGTGGCGACCTACTCGTCCATGTATGTCACCATGAACGCTCGTTCCCTGATGAACTTCTTGTCCCTTCGCACAAAGCGCGAGGGTACCCACTTTCCCTCGTTCCCACAGCGAGAAATCGAGATGGTGGCGGAAAAGATGGAAGACCTATGGGCGCAGCTCATGCCGCTGACCTACGAGGCGTTCAACCAGCACGGACGCGTCTCGCCGTAATTCAACCCACGGCTGGTTTTCTCGGCGTCACCGAGTGCCCCCGAGTGCCCCCGAGTGCTCCTGGGTTCGCCCGAGTCCTCCCGCATTTCGACACCCCGTGTGGCGACCGGTAACCTGTTGAGGTGAGTACCCGCGAAAATCCCTTCGGCCAAGTCATGGTCGCTCTTGTCACCCCGATGAATGGTGACGGCGAAGTGGCGTGGGACGACGTTGAAAAATTGATCGATGATGTCATCAGTAACGGTGCCGACGGCATCGTTGTCACGGGTACGACCGGAGAAACCAGCACGCTCACCGATGCTGAAAAGGTGAAGCTCGTCGAAGTGGCCAAGTCCGTCGCGGGGTCCCGAGCCAAAATCATCATGGGTGGTCCATCCAACGAAACCGCCCACGCGATTGAGCTGGTCAAGAAGAGTGACAGGGCTGGTGCCGACGGCATCATGATCGTCACGCCCTACTACAACAAGCCCACCCAAGCGGGGGTGCTCACCCACTTTCGCATGGTCGCGGATGCGAGTGATCTTCCGGTCATCATTTATGACATTCCGGGTCGCTCGGGCATTCCAGTCAAATACGAGACCTTCCTCCGTTTGGCAAAGCACCCCAATATTCGCGCCGTTAAAGATGCCAAGGGTGACTTCAGTGAAGTCAGCCGCGTGCTCAACCAAACCGATTTGCTCTACTTTTCGGGTGATGACGCGAACGTTCTGCCACACCTGTCGATCGGTGCGGTCGGCCTCATCGGTGTTACCGCCAATGTGGCTCCGGCCCCCTATCGCGCCATGATTGACGCGGTAAACCGTGGTGATTTGGTCACCGCGACCGAACAGCACAAAAAACTAGAGCCTCTCGTGCGCGCCGTGATGACACACGTGCCCGGCACCGTAGCGGCGAAATACATCTTGCATGGACTCGGTCGCATTTCGACTCCGCGAGTGCGACTACCCCTGGTCGGTCCCGAAGACTTCGAGGCTGCCCAGATTGAGGACAACATCGCACTCGTCGGGTCACTTGACGGTGTCGATTTCACCAACTTCCGCCCGGATCGCAACGCCGCCGCCGGCGGAGCACTTCCAAAAATCGCAGGCACTACCCGCTTCTAATCGGGCGGTGTGTTTCGCACGCGATTACTTTTACTCGAACGAGGAACATGCCAAACGACATTTACGACCCGCCCGCACTTGAGCCGGGCACCCTTCGCGTCATCCCGCTCGGTGGCCTCGGTGAGATTGGTCGCAACATGACCGTCTACGAAATCAATGGCAAGTTGCTGGTCGTGGACTGCGGCGTTCTCTTTCCTGAGGAGTCGCAACCGGGCATCGACCTGATTCTGCCGGACTTCTCGCCCATTCGTGAGCGACTCGATGATGTGCTCGCCATCATCCTCACGCACGGACACGAAGATCACATCGGCGCGGTGCCCTACTTGCTTCGCCTGCGCAGCGACATTCCCCTGGTCGGCTCGGCCCTCACGCTGGCGCTTGTCGAAGCCAAGCTCAAGGAGCACCGCATCGCCCCCTATACCCTCACGGTGACCGAGGGACAGCGCGAGAAGTTTGGACCCTTTGAGGTTGAGTTTGTGGCAGTCAATCACTCGATACCGGATGCGCTCGCCGTCGCGATTCGCACCGAAGCCGGTCTCGTGCTCCACACCGGTGACTTCAAGATGGACCAGCTCCCGCTCGATGGGCGCATTACCGATCTGCGCGCATTCGCCCGTCTCGGCGAGGAGGGCATCGATCTTTTCCTCCCCGATTCGACAAATGCCGACGTTCCCGGATTCACACCGCTCGAGAAAGAGATCGGGCCGGTCATCGAGTCCATCATTCACCGCTCTCCCCGGCGCGTTATCGTCGCGAGCTTCTCATCACACGTGCACCGTGTGCAGCAGGTACTCGACGCGGCGGTCGCCAACGGCAGGCATGTGGCGCTGTTAGGGCGTTCGATGGTGCGCAATATGGGTATCGCCGAGCAATTGGGCTATCTCAAGGTTCCCGACGGGGTACTCATCGACTACAAGAAGGCTGCTGACCTTCCGGACGACCGCATCGTCTACATGTCGACCGGATCACAGGGTGAACCGATGGCGGTGCTCGCCCGCATGGCCAACCTTGAGCACCAGATTGAAATCGGTTCCGGTGACACCGTCATCCTCGCGTCGTCACTGATTCCCGGCAACGAAAACGCCGTGTACCGGGTGATTGATGGGCTGACCAAACTCGGTGCGAACGTGGTGCACAAAGGCAACGCGAAGGTGCATGTCTCCGGTCACGCCGCAGCCGGCGAGCTGCTCTACTGCTACAACATTTTGAAACCCAAGAATGTCATGCCGGTGCACGGCGAGTATCGGCACCTCTTCGCGAATGCCAAACTCGCGATGGAAACCGGTGTGGCGCGCGAGAACACGGTTCTCGCCGATGACGGCACCGTGGTTGACCTGCGAGACGGTGTCGCGCGCATCGTGGGCCAGCTCGACCTCGGCTTTGTGTATGTCGACGGCTCGGCCGTCGGACAGGTCACCGACAGCGATCTGAAAGACCGGCGAATCCTCGCTGAGGAGGGCTTCATTTCGATCATTGTGGTCGTGGATGCGGCTACCGGCAAGATTATTGTCGGCCCCGAAATTCACGCCAAGGGTTTCGCCGAGGACGATGCTGTTTTCGACGAAGTGAAGCCCGCGATCGCCACCGCTCTCGCCGATGCCGCACACAATGGCGTGCGGGATTCTCACGCACTCTCTCAAGTCGTCAGACGAACCGTGGGCCAGTGGGTAAACAAGGGTTACCGCCGACGCCCCATGATTGTGCCCCTCGTTATCGAGGCGTAATTTTCACCCGAGGAGAGTCGACACGCGTCGATAAGTTCGTCCTATGATGTGGACATGGCAACACATCCGGTTCGTCCTGCAACGCGCGCAGATGTCGCGCGTCTCGCTGGCGTTTCCGCGAGTACGGTGACGTACGCGCTCACCGGTGAGCGGCCCATTTCTGACAGCACGCGCGAGCGCATCATGGATGCTATGGCCAAGCTCGACTACACGCCCAACGTCATGGCTCAGGGGCTCGCTGGGCGTCGCTCTGGGCTCATCGCGTTGTCGTTTCCGGTGGGGGAGCGCGGATTCAACATCTCCGACTTCGAGTATGTCAAGAGCGCGACAGAGGCCCTAGAGCGAAGTGGCTATCAGTTGCTGCTATGGCCCAACAACGCGGAAGATTCGGAGTCACTTCGCAAGATAGTGTCCCAGCGGCTCATCGAGGGCGTGATCCTCATGGAGGTCCGCAATCAAGATCCTCGAGTCGAGGTTCTCAAGCAGGCCGGCATTCCGTTCGTCTTGATTGGCCGCACTGAAGACGAGCGTTCGCTCACCTGGGCGGATGCTGATTTTGCTGGATGGGGTCCGCTCGCGGTCGAGCATCTCGCTCAACTCGGTCACCACCACCTTGCGGTTATTGGCCAGGGGCCCGAGTTTTACAGCTTTGGCTACGGTCCGGTCGTGCGTACTGAGGGTGAACTACTGCGGTCAGCGCACGAGCACGACATGCGGGTCGACATTTATCGATTGGATGCGCATCTGCGCGATGGACGTGAACTCGTCGAAAAGTTGATGTCTCAGGCCGACCACCCCTCAGCGCTGCTGGGGTTCAATGAGCCCGCGATGATTGGTGCGCTGGAGGCCGTGACGGCGGCCGGACTGAGCGTGCCGCGCGACATATCCATCATTCACTTCGGTATCTCGGCGGAATCGGCCGAAGCCACCGTTCCGGCGCAAACCACCATAGGTGTTGACGGCCCTCTTCTCGCGGAAAGAGCAACTGAATTTTTGATTCAGCGCATGCGCACACCCGAAGCCCAGCCCCAACATTTTCTTGCCCCGCCGATTCTCATCGATCGCGGCAGCACGGCCCCTTTTCAGTCTCGGTAAGCACCACACCAGCCACTCCCAACACATCGCTCGGCGCAGACCTCGAGTGTGTAGCTGCCGAGCTCTGCCGAGCTCTCCGGAGCTCTGCGGAGACCTGAGAATTGTCACGGATTGGTCACGATTAATGACGCATCGCAAATCATGCTTGCGTATTTTGGCGGGACGGTAGTAGATTGTCTCCAATGTATCGACGCGCGTCGACTGGCGCCGTCGAGACACCTTGAAGCACCAAGGAAGTTGCGCGACACAAGTCGCCAATGAGAAAGGTAATTATTCAATGAAGAAATCAACGAAGACTGGGATCAAGGTTGCTGCGGTAGCAGCAGCTGGCGCCCTTGCCTTTGCTGGCCTCACCGGTTGTGCCGGCGGTGGCAGCAAGACCTTCACTGTCTGGTGGTACTCGGGCGAAGACACCGCTCAGTACAAGGCCTGGACCGCAGCTCTCGAAGAGTTCAAGACGCTGCACCCAGACATCACGGTGAAGTTCGAGTTCAAGACCTGGGAGCAGATTGAGAAGTCGGGTAACTCGATTCTCGACTCCGACAAGGCTCCTGACCTCTCCGAGTGGAACAAGGGTAACGGAACTGCTGGTGCAGCATCCAACGCCGGTCTGCTCAAGAACCTCAACGACTACGCAGGCAAGTACGGTTGGGACAAGAGCCTCCCGCTGTCTGCTCAGGCAGTCGGACGCTACACCAACGGCCTCATGGGTCAGGGAGACCTCTACGGTGTTCCTACCTACGGTGAGTACGTCGGTTACTTCGTCAACGACGACCTTCTCAAGGCAAGCGGCATCGACGCTGCTACCCTGACCGACGACGCAGCCTTCACGGCAGCTCTTGACAAGCTCAAGGGTGCAGGCGTTCAGCCGATCAGCGCAGCTGACTACATGCTGGTTCACCTTGCGTACAACATGACGCTCAACAAGGCTGACCAGGACTGGGTGAATTCGTACCAGTTCTTCACCTCGCCGGTTGACTTCAACGACGAGCAGTTCACCTACGCATCTGAGACCATCAAGAAGTGGGTTGACGCAGGTTACATCCCCGCTTCGGCATCGGGTGCAACCGCAGATGACGCTGTCGCCGCCTTCACCAGCGGTAAGGCTGCATTCATGCCTGGTGGAACCTGGCTTGACTCGACCGTTGCAGGTGCTGCCACCTTCAACTGGAGCAAGATTCTCGCTCCGGGCAACGCCGTGTCGACTGGTTCGGCTGGTAACGTCTGGGTGATCCCGGAGAAGGGTCACAACGCTGACCTCGCTGCCGAGTTCATCAACCTGACGCTGTCAGAGAAGTACCAGAACATGATGGCTGACGACGGTGGTCTTCCGCTGCTCGCAACCACGACCCCGACCGACCCGACCACGCTGAAGACGCTCCCGCTCTTCCAGCAGCTCGTGGCCGACAACGGTCTCGGTTTCTACCCTGACTGGCCCGTCTCGGGTTACTACGACGTTCTCAAGGCTTCGGTCATTGACCTCGTCGCAGGTAACACCACCCCGGCTCAGTACCGCGAAGCTATTGGTGCGTTCTATAACGACAACAAGCCCGCGAACTAATCAGTAACCACTGATACGAGAAGCCCCGGTGCGTGCGCCATGAGGTGTCGCACCGGGGCTTCTCTCCCTTAGCACTGTCAACTAAAGCGACTAACTATCCCTTTCAAGTTGGAATGCGTCGTCGTGAGACCGTTTCCTTGACATCACGATTCCACGCAGTAACGTTGTAAACCCGAGCGCTCCTCACATGTAGTTGCTCTTCATCGACAAAGAGGTCACGATGACATCGGTTGCTCCCCGCGTGCGCAAGGCCGAAAAAGCCCCCAAGTCGCCGATGCAGGACACCTATTGGCCCTGGATTGTGCCGGGGATCCTGCTGTTCGTCTTTATCGTTGTCGTTCCATTCTTTTGGAACATCTACCTGAGCTTCACCAAGTGGAACGGTCTTGGCAGCCCCAAATGGATCGGCGCCAATAACTACGTCAAGCTCATGGGCGACGATGTCTTCTGGCAGTCATTCCTGCACTCCATCGTCTTCATCATCTCGATGGCAATCATCCCGACCGTTCTTGGATTGCTCATCTCTTCGGCCCTGTTCGACTACCTCTCGCCCCGTTTCGGAAACCGTGTTTCGACGGTCATGCGTGCTGGCTTCTTCTTGCCACAGATCATCCCCATTGCCATCGCCGGTTTGCTCTGGTCGTGGATGCTCTCCAGCCAATACGGAATCATCAACGTCACTCTTGTGCAGTGGGGGATTGTTCCATCTACGGATGAGGCTCCCAACTGGCTCGGTAACGCATCCCTAGCAATGTTGAGCGTGAACGTCGTGCTCATCTGGATTCAGCTCGGCTACACGATTGTGGTCTTCATGTCGGGTCTCGCTCGAGGTGACCAGTCGATTCACGAAGCGGCTGCAATTGACGGCGCAACCTGGTTCCAGCGTTTCCGCATGATCACCATCAATCAACTCCGACCAGAAATCGCGGTTGTGCTCCTCACCACCACGGTAGCGGCGCTCAAGGTTTTCGCTCCGATCTATGTGATGACCCAGGGTGGTCCGGGTTCGGCAACCAACGTGCCCGCCTACTTCTCCTACTTCAACTTCATCCAGACCAGCAACGTCGGATACGGTGCGGCGATTTCCACCGTCCTCGCCATCATCCTCATCGTGTTGGCCATCTTCCTGCTCCGCATGCAAACCAGACAGCAGGGAAATAACTGATGAGCACGACAACTTCTTCGGCACGCAACGGAAAAGGTAACACCGTGAATTCTGCATCGGGCGCATCCAAGGCACTCTCCGAGATGACTCCCCAGGAACTGCGCAAGCTCTCCAAGCGCGGTCAAGGTGGATTCAACAAGCGAACCTTTGGATCATGGGCGTGGCTCATCATCATCTTGGTCGCTGCTATCGCCTGGATTTCGCCGCTGTACCTTGCATTTGTCAACTCGGTGAAATCAACCACAGAGTATGACACCACGGGACCACTGAGCCTGCCAACCTATATTGACTTCAACAACATCATCCACTTCTGGAACAAGGCAAACTTCACCGAAAAACTCTGGAACTCGTTCCAAATCAGTTTCTTTGTGGCCATCTTGGGTGTGCTGATTTCGTTCCTCACGGCTTACGCCATCGGAATCGGAAAAATCCGTGGTCGGTTCTGGATTCTGGCGCTATTCATGGTGGCCTTTACCATTCCGGGTGAGGCGCTGATGTACCCCCTCCTGCGCATGATGAAAATGATCGGTCTGTACGACAACATTTACTCACTAGTCATTATTTTCTCTGTGCTCTTGAGCGCGTTTGGAACCTATCTGCTCTCGTCGGTCCTTTCGGACTTTCCGACTGAGCTTCTCGAAGCGGCCAAGATTGACGGAGCAGGAAGCTTCCGTTTGCTCCGAAGTGTGGTTTTTCCGTTGACCCGTCCCACGCTGCTGGTCCTTATGGTCTTCTTCTTCATCTGGACGTGGAACGAGTTCCTGTTACCTCTCGTGATGCTTCCATCCAACTCGAGCCAGACCGTCTCGCTTTCGATGGGGCTCGCGTCGGGGCAGTACACCTCGGAGCCGACTCAGCAGGCGGCAGCGGCCCTCGTGGGTATCCTGCCAACCCTGCTGTTCTTCTTGATCTTCCAGCGCACTCTGCTTAAGGGTGTCACGATGGGTTCGGTCAAGTAACGAGCGCGCGCGGGTCACGTGACTCGCGTCGGGTGAGCGGCGGAGGGGATCGCTCACCCACCCTCCACAATTCAATTAGTCTTGGGTGTAGTCGACGCGCGTCGATTCTTCCCAAAACCGCGGGCCGCATCGCCCGCGACATCGATTCGAAGGACATTTCATGGCGTTAAGCAATGACCCCAACTGGTGGCGCCAAGCGACGATCTATCAGATTTACCCGCGAAGCTTCGCTGATTCAAATGGAGACGGACTCGGCGACCTCAAGGGTGTTACCTCTCGAGTCGATTACCTCGCATCGCTCAGTATCGACGGAGTGTGGCTCAGCCCGTTCTACCCCTCGGAGCTCGCCGATGGGGGATACGACGTAGCCGATTATCGTAACGTCGATCCGAAACTGGGCACTCTCGCCGATTTCGATGAAATGCTGGCAGCTCTGCACGACCGGGGCATCCGTGTTTTCGTCGACATCGTGCCGAATCACTCGTCAGATCAGCACGAGTGGTTCCAAGCAGCGCTGGCTGCCGCACCCGGTTCCCCCGAGCGTGACCGTTACATCTTCCGCGACGGCAAGGGGGAAAACGGCGAATTGCCGCCGAGCGACTGGCCTTCGCACTTCGGGCCGAGCTCATGGACGCGCGTCACGGAAGCCGACGGCAAGCCGGGGCAGTGGTACCTGCACCTGTTCGCACCAGAGCAGCCTGACTGGAACTGGGACAACGAGGAGGTTCGCGAAGACTTCCTCACCACACTCCGATTCTGGGCGGATCGAGGCGTCGACGGTTTCCGAGTGGATGTCGCCCATGCTCTGACCAAAGACATGAGTGAGCCACTGCCCAGCATCAAATCGTTCGACATCGAGCGACAGGGGTATCAGAGCCTGCGCACCCTGTTTGACCGGGATGAAGTGCACGAGATATACAAGACGTGGCGCAAGGTATTCAACGAGTACAACCCACCACGGGTCGCCGTTGCCGAAGCATGGACCATCACCGAGCGTCGTCCGCTGTACGCATCGCCAGACGAGCTCGGTCAAGCCTTCAACTTCGATCTGTTGGGCGCTCCATGGAAGTCGAAGAAGTTCAAAGAAATTATCGACTTCAACCTGCAGCTGTCGGCGCAGTCAGGATCGTCATCCACCTGGGTGCTTTCCAACCACGACGTGGTCCGCCATGCATCGCGCTATGGCCTGCCCAAGGGAACTAACTTTGAGCACTGGATTATCACGGATGGCGAGATGCCCCGTCTCGATGTCCAACGTGGTATCGCTCGTGCGAAAGCAGCCACGATGCTGTTGCTCGCACTCCCTGGCTCGACCTACATCTACCAGGGCGAAGAGCTCGGCTTGCACGAGGTAGCAGACCTCCCCGGACAGGTACTTCAAGACCCGATTTGGCTGCGCGACGGCATGACCCGTAAGGGCAGAGACGGATGCCGTGTACCGCTGCCGTGGACTCGCACGGGATCCTCGTTTGGTTTTGGAAGCAATGGGGCACACTTGCCCCAACCAGAGTGGTTCGGCATCTTCTCGGTCGAAGCCGAGGACGGCGTTTCTGGTTCGACGCTCGAGCTCTATCGGGCGGCGCTCAAGCTACGTCGCAGCCTGCAAACCACGGAAACCCTCACCTGGGTCGACAGCCCCAAGAAGACCATCCACTTTGTTCGTGAGGGTGGCTGGCACTGCTTCACTAATTTCGGTAAAAAGCCGGTCGCCGTCCCTGCCGGTGACGTGCTCCTTTCCAGCGTGCCGATTTCTGAGGGAATGTTGCCGGGCAACGCGAGCGTGTGGTTGAAGGCCTAATCGGGCAGAAACTCAACACTCCCGCGTCCTAACGCGGGAGTGTCACACCGTCCGCGTAACCTGAGAACCATGGCTTCTGGAACCAGGAAACCGGCGCGCACGGCGTCGAGCGCGCGCGGGAGAACCCCGGCGTCCCGATCTGGTTCTGGTCGTCCGGCTGCCCCTAAATCAACCGGTCGTTCCTCGACCAGAACGACCAAGACATCGGCGGTTGCCACACGCGAGTATTCGGGGCTGACCCGAGTCTGGATGGCGATGGCGCACGTCGTGGGCAGTGCGGCGCGCGTCTTGGGTCCTGAAAAATTCACGCGCGACGAGCTCCGCGATGGTTTCCCGTTCGCGCTGGTACTTCTCGCGCTCGCCGGCGCGGTTTTCCAGTGGTTCATGGCGGCCAATCCAGTTGCCCAGACGGTCAGCGCCCTCACCTTTGGTTTACTTTTCGGCGTTGTTGCCTACGCGTTGCCAGTCGTGCTTCTCCTGCTTGCGGTGTGGCTGTTCCGGCACCCCAGCTCAGTTACCGATAACAATCGTGTGGGCGTGGGAATCGTGCTCTTCCTCTTTGCCGTCTCGGGAATCGCGAACCTGGTCGGTGGCATGCCCACGCCTTCAGATCCGGATGCGCTCTACGCTCTGGCTCATGCGGGCGGTGTCTTTGGGTGGCTCATTTCCGGTCCGCTCGCGCTGATTCTTACCGCCTATGGCTCGGGCGTCATTATGGTCGTCTTCGCCTTTTTCTCCCTCTTGATTTTGACCAAGACACCCCCGAAGCGAATCGGATCGCGTTTGCGCGAACTGGGCGATTTCTTGGTTGGCGGTTCCAAGACGGCAGAGGTTCCGGCGACACCGACAGCCTCGATGGCACTCCCCAGAGACGAGGCCAACCGCCTGCCTTGGTGGCGCCGAAACGCCGAGCGCCGAGAAGAGGAAGTCCCCTTCGATTCGCCCGTGGTGCGCGATGCTGACGTACAGGTCACCCGCGAATTTGATTCGGCGTCCCTCATTGACCACGCAAGCGTGAGTTCTGGCGCGCTCGGCACGGGTGAAGTAATCGACGATCCTCGGGTCGTTGCGGCACACGACGAACTTCTCACAACAGAGCTAGCACCCATCGATGACGCTGCGGCGGTTGCACCACCCACCCGCGGAGCTGCCGCGCCGACGCCGGTTGGCCCCTACCGACTGCCGGCAATGCACGTGCTCTCTCCCGGGACTCCGCCCAAGGCTCGATCTTCGGTCAACGACGACGTGGTTCGCTCGATTACCAGTGTGCTCGATCAGTTCCAGGTCAATGCCAAGGTCACCGGATTCAGTCGAGGTCCCACCGTGACCCGCTACGAGATCGAGCTCGGCGCTGGAGTCAAGGTGGAGCGCGTCACGGCCCTCTCGAAAAACCTTGCCTACGCGGTGGCTTCCAACGAGGTGCGCATCCTCTCGCCCATTCCGGGCAAGAGTGCCATCGGTGTCGAGATTCCCAACAGTGACCGAGAAATCGTCACTCTCGGCGACGTGCTTCGCTCGAACGCCGCTGTCAAGAGTGTTCACCCGATGACCATCGGCGTCGGGAAAGACGTTGAAGGTGGGTTCGTCGTGGCGAACCTCGCCAAGATGCCGCACCTTCTCGTCGCGGGCTCGACCGGTTCGGGTAAGTCGTCGTTTATCAACTCGATGATTACCAGTTTGCTGATGCGTGCCACCCCGGCAGAGGTACGCATGGTCTTGGTCGATCCCAAGCGCGTTGAACTCGCGCCCTATGCCGGCGTGCCACACCTCATCACACCCATCATCACGAACCCCAAGAAGGCCGCCGAGGCGTTGCAGTGGGTCGTCAAAGAGATGGATATGCGCTACGACGACCTGGCTAGTTTCGGGTTCCGCCACATCGACGATTTCAACGAAGCCGTCATCAACGACACCATCACCCTGCCGGCTGGCAGCGAACGTGTGTTGCGGCCTTACCCCTATTTACTCGTCGTTGTTGACGAGCTCGCCGACCTCATGATGGTGGCGCCTCGTGACGTGGAAGACTCCGTTGTGCGTATCACCCAGCTTGCTCGAGCCTCGGGTATCCACCTCGTGCTCGCCACGCAGCGTCCGAGCGTCGATGTCGTGACTGGACTCATCAAAGCCAACGTGCCAAGTCGCTTGGCTTTCGCCGTCACCAGCGTCACGGATTCGCGAGTCATTCTTGATCAAGCCGGGGCTGACAAGTTGGTCGGGCAGGGTGACGGGCTTTTCTTGCCCTCCGGCGCGAACAAGCCAATTCGCGTGCAGGGGGCATGGGTCTCCGAAGGTGAGATTCAGAAGGTGGTCCAGCACGTGACCCGCCAGGCTCAGCCCGAGTACCGCGCCGACGTCGCCGTAGCGGGATCCTCGAAGGTGATCGACGCTGATATCGGCGACGATCTCGAATTGCTCCTTCAGGCGGTGGAACTCGTCGTATCGACGCAGTTCGGCTCGACATCCATGTTGCAGCGCAAACTGCGGGTGGGATTCGCCAAGGCTGGTCGCCTCATGGACCTCATGGAATCACGAAGCATCGTGGGCCCCAGCGAAGGCTCGAAAGCTCGCGACGTGCTTGTCAGCCAAGAGCAGTTGCCGCAGGTTCTTGCGAAGCTCCGGGGTGACGACGCGCGCGAGGCACTCATTCCGCGCGATGTCATTGCCGAAGATAACAATGCGGCAATGGCAGGGCTCGAGCACGTCGAAGCATCCTCCGAAACGGATGCGTGGCGACTCACCGGGCGCGAGTAGTGAGCGGGCTGTTTTGCCTCGACCTCGCGCAGATAGGGTAGAGCGGTGAGTACACCCCGAGTGAGCAACCTCAACGTCCCCAACGTCATCACCATCGTGCGGATTCTCTTCGCGCCGGTGTTCATTTGGTTTTTGCTCGTGTCGACCGACTCGCCGGGTGATTCACTGCGCTGGTGGGCTGCAGTCTTGTTCGTTGTGGGCATGGCGACCGACGGTGTTGACGGCTACATTGCGCGTCGATACAACCTCGTCACTGACCTCGGCAAAATTCTCGACCCGATCGCTGACAAAGTTCTCACCGGTGGCGCACTTGTTGGGCTGTCCCTGATCGGCGAGCTGCCCTGGTGGGTGACCATCGTCATTCTCGTGCGCGAGTGGGGTATCACCGTCTTCCGTTTCGCCGTTCTCAGCAAGCGCGTGATCCCCGCATCCCGCGGTGGCAAGATCAAGACGGTATTCCAGTTCCTCGCGATTACGAGCGCCCTCATGCCCCTCGCGGCTCTTTGGGGCCCGTGGATGAATACTGTCAACATCGTCCTGATGGGCATTGCTCTGGTGCTCACGGTGGTCACCGGAGTCGCCTATCTGGTTGAGGCGTGGATTAACAACCGTGCCCGCTAGCTCGTCGCAGGGTCGGGATAGCGTCACCGCGCTGATAGAGCGGCTCATCCGTCACCGGTTGAGCGTCGCCGTGGCTGAGTCGCTGACCGGGGGCCTAGTCATGACGGCGCTCACCAGTGTGCCCGGTGCGTCCGCGGTGGTTCGTGGCGGGGTTGTCGCATACGCGACTGCGGTGAAGCGCGATGTGCTCGGGGTCGACGCGAAGCTCCTCGATGAACGCGGCGCCGTGGATGCGGATGTCGCTCGCGAAATGGCTCGAGGGGTGCGCGAACTCATTGGCGCAGATTTTGGCGTCGCGACCACGGGCGTTGCCGGTCCCGACGGGCAAGACGGTAAAGCGCCCGGGGTGGTATTTGTCGCTGTCGATACGCCTTTTAACAATTGGTACCGTGAGCTCCTGCTCGATGGTGATCGCGACGCGATTCGCACCCGCGCCGCCGTCGCCGCGCTCGAATTGCTCACCGAAGTTCTCGGAGCGATTGGTCGGGACTAGTGACCTGCGCGTGGGGCGAAAAATTTCGTGATGCGCGGGAATAATCAGCCGAGTGGTGGCGTTCACTTCTCCAACGTGGGCGCTTTCACACCGGTCATTCAGGTGACATTCGTTAACCTCAATGTCAGTGGTTCGCGTTACTGTAGAGTCACATTCAAGCGAAAGGGGAGACCATGATTCTGGTTCGTCACGAAATCGGTGATGTACTCCGTGATGTTCGCTTGCAGAAGGGTCGCACCCTTCGTCAGGTGGCCAGCCGGGCAAGTGTTGCGTTGGGTTATTTGAGTGAGGTTGAGCGAGGTCAGAAAGAGGCGTCGAGCGAAATTCTCGCCGCCGTTGCAGACGCTCTAGACACGCCAATCTCTGTCATCATGACCGAGGTTGCCGGGCGCCTGACCGACCTTGATCGACTGCACGCCACCCAGCGGGTTACCGCAGCGGTGACCAGTGCCGGTGCTGAGCCATGGCGCACGCGCGAACTCGATCAGCTCAAGTCGATCGACACGCTGCCCGACACGATTATTCCCGACACGGTTCCCGATGAACTGCTGGCGGATTACGCCAACACCGGCGCGTAGCGCGACGACCACTCTTCGCAGGTTTCCGTGCGTCTCAGCGAGTTTTGGTACGCGGTAGGGGCCGAATTCGGTGAGTCCTACGGACGTGTCGTCACGGCAGATCTTGTCGTTGCCGCTTTAGGCGACCGCACCGCGCTTGCCGCACTGAAAGCGGGGATTCCCGCGCGTACTGTGTGGCTCGCGCTGTGCGACGCGTGTGATGTGCCACCCGATCGACGCATCGGTGTCGGGCTACCCGAGCCGTCGCAAACTTCGGCAGCGACCACTGAGGTCACGGGGGCGAACTGGCCGGAATGACGCGTGGATGCGCATCCATCGCCTTTCGACACGCCGACGTGGTATTCGAATAAATCTTCGAATAGGCGTAGTGTTCTGCACATGGAAGCGAACACGCAGGATGTGCACACGGTGGCACTTTCCGACGTCATTGTCGGAGGCTCCACCTATCGTGTCTCCTGTCGCCTTCACCACAGCGCCTTGTCGCCTAGCACTGTACAGCGCCCATCCCGCCCAATCGTGTTCTCACGTGACGGCCGGCTGGTAGCGGGTCAGCAGCCCGACAGCCTATAGGCGAGAACCACCTCAACACACGAAAAGGAGACTGCAATGGCATCCGCTGCAGATCGCGAAAAAGCACTAGAAACCGCCCTCGCCCAAATCGACCGTCAGTTCGGTAAAGGGTCCGTCATGCGCCTCGGTAGCGACGACCGCGCTCCGGTTGAGGTAATCCCCACTGGATCAGTCGCCCTCGACGTTGCACTCGGAATTGGCGGACTGCCCCGCGGTCGAATCGTCGAGATTTACGGTCCCGAGTCGTCGGGTAAAACCACACTCACTCTGCACGCTATTGCGAACACGCAGCGTGCCGGTGGAATTGCCGCTTTCATCGACGCGGAGCACGCTCTCGATCCCGAGTACGCAGCCAAGCTCGGTGTCGACATTGACTCCTTGCTCGTTTCACAACCCGACACGGGGGAGCAGGCGCTCGAAATCGCCGACATGCTCGTTCGTTCGGGGTCAATCGATCTCATCGTTATTGACTCGGTTGCAGCCCTCGTGCCGCGTGCCGAAATCGAGGGTGAGATGGGTGACTCGCACGTTGGTTTGCAGGCGCGACTCATGTCGCAGGCACTTCGCAAACTCACCGGTGGATTGAACACGACCAACACCACCATGATTTTCATTAACCAGCTCCGCGAAAAAATCGGTGTCTTCTTCGGAAGCCCAGAAACCACCGCCGGAGGTAAGGCGCTCAAGTTCTACGCGTCAGTGCGTCTTGACATTCGTCGCATCGAAACTCTTAAAGACGGAGCCGACGCTGTCGGAAACCGCACACGCGTCAAGGTGGTCAAGAACAAAATGGCTCCGCCCTTCAAGCAAGCCGAGTTCGACATCCTCTACGGAACGGGTATTTCACGCGAGGGCAGCCTTCTCGACTTTGGAGTCGACCAGGGAATCGTCAAGAAATCTGGCGCCTGGTACACCTACGACGGGGAACAGCTCGGTCAAGGTAAAGAGAATTCGCGTAACTTCTTGATCAGCAACCCCGACATGGCCGCCGAGATTGAAAAACGCATTCTGGTGGCACTCGGCGTCATCAAGGGTCAGGCTGCTGAGGGTGTCGCACCGGTTGCTGCTGCTCCGGTCGCCAAGACGGCTACCGCTCGCGCCAAAGCGGCTGCGGTTGCGGCACCGGTCGTCGATGCGACAGGGCCTGCTAGTGGTGACCCTGCCGAATCTGTGGCTCCAATGGCTGCTGAGCCTGAACTCGTGGGTGCACCCGCTGACGCAGTAGCCTCCTAGGCGCTTCTCGACTCAGCCATGGACAACGTGACATTCCTGCCGTGGGTCGCTCGCGATGAGCAACCCACGGCAGGGGCGTCTGGCGCGATTACGGATTCTGCTGACTTTCTCACTCTGGATGTCGAGCTGGCTCACGACGCTGATCTGGTCGAACCGCTCGATTCTAACCCCGAGGCGATTTTTGATGCGCTCCTGCGTCGATTGGCTGTTGCAGACCTCACGGTCGGTGAAGTTCTTCGGTGGTGCGACCAGCGCGAGGTAAGTATCGAGCAAGCTCATGCGTGGCTCGATCGCTTGCACGACCTCGGGTATGTCGATGATCATCGGGTTGCCAGTTTTGTCGCCCGCAAACAGCGCGAGCGCAAGGGTGCCGGTCGGGCAGTCGTTGCCCTTGAATTGCGTCGACGGAAAGTTGGCGACGATGTGGTCGCCGACGTGCTCTCCGAACTTGATGACGAGTCAGAATTGCAAAACGCGATTAATCACGCAGTCAAACGCGCGACAACGCTCACCCGCTATGACCGCAATACGGCTACTCGCCGTTTGCACGGCTTCTTGTTGAGACGCGGCTTCGATTCCGAGACAATTCGTGAGGCCATTCGGGTCGCGTTCGTGCAACATCCGCCCTGTGGCTAGTGTGATCCTCCTGACCGCGAAGCCCGGACAGACCGGGGCGTGCAGATGGCAAATAAACTAGAGGGGTTATGACCCGCCTGTCTGAAGAGCCCACGCACATCGCGCCGAGCGATGTTTCCATTGATGCGAGTGGCCGCGTCCGCACCTACGAGGTGCGCACATTTGGGTGTCAGATGAATGTTCACGACTCCGAGCGGCTCTCCGGGGCGATGGAAGCCGCGGGCTACATCAAGTTTCAGCCGGCTGGAGTAGCGGGAACGGGAGCTGAGGCGGATCTCGATGCGGTTAATGTTGAGGCGGAGCATCCTGACGTCGTCGTTTTGAACACCTGTGCGGTGAGAGAAAACGCCGACAACAAGCTCTACGGGACCCTCGGTCATCTTGCCTCGGTCAAGCGAAAAAATGAGGGCATGCAGATCGCTGTCGGCGGATGCCTCGCGCAGAAGGACAAAGAAGTCATTCTGGCCAAGGCGCCCTGGGTTGATGTGGTTTTCGGTACGCACAATATGGGTTCGCTTCCGGGGCTGCTCGAACGCGCAAGCCACAATGAGAAAGCCGAAGTTGAAATTCTTGAGGCGCTCGAGACATTCCCGTCGACGTTGCCGACAAAGCGCGACACCACGTACAGCGGGCTCGTTTCCATTTCTGTCGGCTGTAACAACACGTGCACCTTCTGTATCGTGCCGGCTCTTCGCGGCAAAGAGATGGATCGTCGGCCTGGCGATGTACTTCGCGAAATCCAGACGCTTGTGGATGACGGTGCCATTGAGGTCACACTCCTTGGTCAGAACGTCAACACCTACGGCGTCGAATTTGGCGACCGAGAAGCATTCAGCAAGCTGTTGAGGGCTGCCGGCGCGATCAACGGGCTTGAGCGCATTCGCTTCACCAGTCCGCACCCAGCAGCGTTCACCGACGACGTCATCGCGGCCATGGCAGAAACACCGAGCGTGATGCCTCAGCTCCACATGCCGCTGCAGTCCGGCTCGGACCGCATCCTCAAGGCCATGCGACGCTCGTACCGCAGCAGCAAGTACCTCGGCATCATCGAACGCGTGCGGGAGGCCATCCCTGATGCGGCGATCAGTACCGACATCATCGTCGGTTTTCCGGGTGAGGCCGAAGAAGACTTTGAAGAAACCATGCGAGTCGTGCGCGAGGCGCGGTTTGCGACGGCGTTCACCTTCCAGTATTCGAAGCGCCCGGGAACACCCGCCGCCGAAATGAATGACCAGATACCCAAAGAGGTGGTGCAGGAACGCTTCGAGCGTCTCGTAGCGTTGCAAAACGGCATCGCCTACGAAGAAAACCAGATGCAAATCGGACGCACCGTCGAAGTTTTGGTCGCCAACGGCGAAGGACGTAAGGATGCCGCGACCCACCGCATGAGTGGCCGGGCACGGGACAGTCGACTCGTGCACTTTGAGGTTCCCTCAGGTGGGGACATTCCGCGCCCCGGTGATGTGGTTACCGTCACGGTAACGGCGGCAGCGCCGTTCCACCTGCTCGCCGACCTCCCTGCGGGCGTGCCGCTGAATGTGCGCAGAACACGCGCCGGGGACGCCTGGGATCGGGCGCAAGCTGAGGCGTGTGGCGTACCTGTAAGTGGCACCGGGGCCGTCGGCGGCATCGACTCGGCCGGAAAAACCGTCGTCAACTTGGGGATTCCAACGCGGCGCCCGACCACGGGTGAGTCGAGCGTCACAACCACCCCGATCTACGACGTGAACGATGGCCAGCGCTGACGACCAGCGAAACCTGATTGCGATCATCGGGGCCACCGGAACCGGAAAGTCATCACTCGCACTGAGGATTGCCCTCGACATTATCGCGTCCGGAGGCAGGGCCGAGATAGTCAATGCCGATGCCATGCAGCTTTACCGCGGAATGGACATCGGTACGGCAAAGCTCGCGCTCGACGCACGGGAAGGTATCGCGCACCACCTGCTAGACGTGTTCGACGTCACCGAAGAAGCCTCCGTTGCGGACTATCAGCCCATGGCTCGACACGTCATCGACGAGATATTCGCCCGGGGAGCTACGCCCATCCTTGTCGGAGGCTCCGGGCTCTACGTCTCGAGCGTGCTCTTCGATTTCGACTTCCCCGGACACAATGACGAGATTCGCGCGCGGCTAGAAGAGGAACTTGCACGAGATGGCCTCGGGCGGCTCGCCGCGCGTTTGCGCGAACGCGCGCCCGAGGCCGCCGCGCGCATCGACCAGCAGAATGCGCGACGTGTCGTTCGCGCACTCGAAGTGATCGAGATGAAAGGGGATGCCGGCGAGCTTGGCACGCTCCCCGAAAAGCCGATTTACTGGCGCCCCACGCACATCATCGGGTTACGAAGCGAGCGCGCCGAACTCGTCGCACGGCTCGACGCGCGCGTGACTGACATGTGGGCGCGGGGGCTTGTGGATGAAGTGCGGGCCCTCATCCCCCTCGGGCTCGAACGAGGGGTCACTGCGCGCCGAGCCATCGGATACGCCCAAGCGCTCGCTCACATTTCGGGTGAACTCACCCAGGCTGAGGCCATTGAGCAGACCCAAGCCCTCACCCGTCGTTATGCCCGCCGACAGGTGAGCTGGTTTGCCCGTTACGCCGATGTCGAGTGGAGTGAGGCATAGGCTTAACTCATGGCGATTTCGCTTCACTTCACCAAGGGCCACGGCACGGGAAACGACTTCATCCTCTTTGCCGACCCTGACGGCGATATCGTTCTTACCCGCGATCAAATCGCCGTGCTCGCCGATCGCAACTTTGGAATTGGCGCTGACGGGGTGATTCGGGCCGTGCGCTCGACCGCCCTCAATCGCTGGCAGGGCAAAGAGATTGTTGCGGATGCCGCCGGCGCCGCAGTGCTCGACGAAGAGCCTGAAGCTCAGTGGTTTATGGATTACTACAACGCCGACGGAAGCATCAGCGAAATGTGCGGCAACGGCGTGAGGGTATTCGCCAAATTTCTCATCGAATCCGGGCTCACTCAGCTCGCCCCGGGTGAGACATTGAACATCGGGACGCGCGCCGGTGTGAAAGACGTTCAACTCAACAACACAGGCTTTCAGGTCGATATGGGGCGCTGGCGCTTCGACGAATCCGAACCACTGGTCCGCATTGCCGGCGTCGATGTCGCCCGACCCGGACTCGGCATTAACGTGGGTAACCCACACGTTGTCGTCGCCCTCTCCAGTGACGATGAACTCGATCACGCGAACCTGTACGTCACGCCGGTGCTCGATCCGCCCGCACCTGAGGGTGCCAACGTCGAATTGGTGGTGCCAAGCGAACCCCTCATTGTCGATGGCGTCGGTCACATTCGGATGCGCGTGCACGAGCGTGGCGTCGGTGAAACGCTCAGCTGCGGCACGGGAACCGTTGCCGCGGCACTAGCCACCCGGCACTGGGCAGGTGCTGGCGCGCCCCACCACTGGCGCGTGGATGTTCCGGGAGGCACACTCGCCGTGCGCATGTTCCCCGCGGAAGACGGCGAGCATGTCGCCCTCTCCGGCCCAGCAACCCTCGTCTACACGGGAACCGTCGAACTCGCCTAGCAGAACGCTGGACACAGGAGGAGCCCGCCGAGAGCCGGCGACTCAGCGTTGACCCGTTGACTAAATGTCGTAACCGGCCTCAAGGAGTTCACGAGCCAAATCGAAAGCAATCTCGTCCGATTCGTCACCGGTACCGGTCATCTTTCGGCTCATGATGACGTAGGCTCTCACGACGTTTCCGCCGATGCCCGCGCCCCAGGTCTCGCCCGAGGAGCTGCCGTAGCTGACGTTGGTCAATCCAATTCCTTCGGTTCGCGGAATGATTCCCTCAACTTTCCAGCCCTGAAGACCCGCGGCCTGGACCAGGCTCATGTCAAAATCGGCAACAGGCGAGCCGGTAACCACGGAGTCGATGGTCACGTAGACCGATTTATAGACGGTAGGAGCACTGCCCGCCCCGATGAGGGTCGATGCAGACGATGCCCACGCCTGGAGTGCCTCAGTGACATGTGCCTCAAAGGCCTCGCGCTCCTCGGCACGTCGGTTAGCGAGCTCAACCTCGCGCTCCGCTGCGAGTTGCTGTTGGCAACTGTTGCACACGGTCTTTCCGATACCGGCCTTCTCACCGCACACACCGCAAAACGCCATGATTCCTCCAGTTAGATGATTCGGTAACCGCCGGAGCCGTTGCCCTGGTCGGGTTCGGATTCGTCAGTTCGCGTTGACCAGAAGTTGAGCACTTCCTCATCGACCGGGCCAACGACATCAATTCGGATGACCGCATCAATCGGGCGAACACGCGAACCTTCATAAGTCTCGATTGTTGCTTTGTTTCCCGGTTGAGTGTCTGACTCTTCGATGAGTAGTTTCATGTGCTCAGGGACATATGTCACGGACGTCACATCGTGGTTCACGTCGGAGACCCGGTGAACGGCGTCAATGTGGAGTTCAGAGAGAGGAGTGATGCGGTTGCTCATGCCACGGCCTCGGATCACCGTGGTGCTCAAGAACTCATCCCAGGTCTCTGTGGTGTACTCGTTGAGCGAGAGACCATCCATGTCCGTCTTCAACGCGGAAAGCGGATTTTCGTCCAACGAACGAACCGGTGGTCGCGCCACTGTCATGGCATTGGTTTGCAGATCGTCAATCGCCGGCCGCATGAAGTGCAAGCCAACGCGCTCCAGGAGTTTCTCATCGCTGGAGAACTGACGCACCAGTTTGCGTGCACCGTTCGTGACGTGCGGAAGATCATTGTCAAGAGTCTCTACGCTGAAGCTGTCCCGAAGCTCATTTGATGAGCGCCCGACCTCCGCGACAAATTCCTCAAAGGCCTTCTTGCGCCAACCGGGGCGAGTCAACATTCGGATAGCGTGAGCGCGGAGCTTGGCCCGGGAATCAGAGTCGTCATCGTTAGCCTGCGCAATACGCATGGCGAAGGGGAGCGCACCCGTGTCGAGCTCCTTAGCCGCGGACTCCAACCAGGAATCGTGGGCTTTCCAAGGATGGTGCATCACTCGTGCCAGCAAATCCAACCAGTCCATGGTTTGAGCATGCAATTCCGTCAGGCGAAGGAGTTCGCTCTGCGCGTTGGCGTAGCCATCCGCCGTGTTTTCGATGCGCACTCGTTCGGTTTCCGTTGACCGTACAAAAATGCTGTGCCCGACGTAATAACGAATGGCGTATCCAATGTAGCCACTGATCACACTGACGATGAGTCCGAACATCGTCCACCAGATCACCGTGCTGGTGATCCCCGGAACGAGAGGGAAGAGCTTCTCAAAGAATCCGAGGACGGCGGCCAAGACGATCAGCCCCGCAATGAGGAACATCGTGGGAATGTACACGAGCAGCGACTTGTGGAAAGCCTTTCTCAGCTTGACCAAGGTGCCCGGCTCGGGTGCGTTGATCTGCTTAATCTCGATTTCCCAATTGTCTACATCCGCTTGAGCTGCAGCCCGCTCGGCCCGCATCCGTCGGCGAATTCGCCACGTCAGGGTGCGTTCCATGCCGTTATACCAGCTCGTGAAAAGGTCGGTAAGGTCCTGTCTCTTCGCTACGAGATCAGTCGACGCAACGATGAGTTTGTCTGCCTCGACCTGTGCAGCGAGGGCCTCCTTGAGTTCTTTCTTGAGCGCCTTGTGGCGACGAATGAGGTCGGCGACATCGTCAGATGGAGAAGACGTCGATGGAGCTGATGCCGAAGCTGTCTCAGGGGCTTGTGGTGACGCAGGTGCGTGAGCAGTCGCCGGCTGGTCGGCCTGCGGTGCGTCGGCCTGCGGTGCGTCGGCCTGCGGAGCCGTTCCCTGAGGATTTGCCGGCGGTGCAGCTGGAGCTGCAGGCGGAGCAGCTGAGGGTGGAGTGAGCTTCTTCTTCACCACCGCTGTAGTCTCCGTGGGCTTCTCACCGGGTGTGATTCTGGTGATGACTAACGTTTCGTCGTTCGAGGGCTTGGCTTGCTCGCGAGTGGGCTTGTCGGCCTGGGCCTCGGCCGCCGCTATTGGTTCAGCGTCTCGTGCTTCGGGCTCGGTTTTTTTCGGACGAGCCTTTGGTGCAGAAGCATCCGTGCGTCTTCCTGGCTCGCCAATGACATCGATCGTGAATCGTCCCCTGGATCGCGGCGATACCGTCGTTGATTCGTTGGTTTGCGATTCCGTGTTGGTGACGGTGTCATCCTCAGTGGACCCTTCGTCGGTGGGAGCAGCAAAGGTACGAAGCCTGACCCCGCGAAGGAGGAGACCCTGGGCTTTTCCGCTGGCTTGAGCAAGAGTGATTGGGCGCTCGACGCCAAGTTCGTCGGTTTCTGTCGCACCCTTTTCCCTCAGGCTGGCCAGGATCGTGTCGAGCTCATGCTGGATGCGTTCCACACCGTGCATCGCAGAAATTGCCGCTTGCTCTGCCTGACTGTGCTGCTCTTCAGGTTCACGCTGCCATTTGGCAAGTATGGCCGGCGCCTCCATGGCCTCCTCGAGGTCATCCCAGCCGTAGCTGGGCAGAATGCCCTCAGGTAATTCCATGTCCTGAGGGAGAGTGAACCGATCGTCCGGATGCATGAATAGCGTGCCAACGTTGCGGAAAACCGGGAGTACGTTGCCTTCGAGAGGTGGGAATCCGTTGGATGCAGCATCAGAACCATCGAGAACGGCAAAAAGTCGGGTACGGATGTTCGTCCACAGTCCCGGAGTCGACCTGATCAGGCTCTTCCGAATCGGCGCCGCCATCATGTTGACGTACGCCTCCTCTGCCTTAGCGTGAAGAGTCTGATGCGCGCGGAACAGCTCCAAATCGCGACCGTCGAGTTCTTCGGCAAAAGCCTCGGGGTTGATCTCGGCGATACCGTCTTCCGTGTAGAGAGTTTCTTGCAACTTCTGGGACGACTTCTGACGGATGCGCCGCCACGCCCATCTCGGAATCTGAGCGAGTTTGAGCCACGCAAACTTGGTGAAGTCCCAGAGTGCGTGCCAAAAACGGAAGGCGAGTTTGCCGCTGGCGTCACGCAGTGCGTGAGCCCGGTAGGTGAGGATGCCGCCTTCGAGTTCGGAGAAGAAATAGCTATTGACCAGTGAATCGACGTAGCCGTCTTGATCCTGGTCTGAGATGAACGTCGTTCCCTGCGGGGCTTGTTCGAGGGTGAATCCCGGCGACGCGAGGTCGCGCACAACTTCCGCGCTGATGCGACGCGCGAGACGGTCGGTAAGAATGGCCGAGACAAAAACGCGTGACAGCCACATTTTCGTGTTGTCTCGACGGGTGACTTTGACCAAATCAAAGTTGCCAGCCGGAAGGCCGTTCCAGAGACCGGCCACCGTCGCGATGTGCATGAGGATGAACCCGTTGAAACGCTTGCCGTCGCGAACGAAGGCATCGGGTGACCACGGGGAGCTTCGGTCTTCAGGCGCCGCAACGATGACGAAACCCGCTCCACGTTGATCGTCAGTGATGCGATGTGACGATCGGTACTCAGTTGAAGGGATCACCAATGTAATCGAGTCCAGGAGGGCTTCAGACTCGGGGTCATCCTGGGGGAGCGCCGCCGAGATATGCAGGTAGCGTTCGAGTTGCGTCACCACAGAATCTTGTATCTCGTCTGTCTCGTTTGATTTGGTCGACAACTTGACCTTGATGAGACGAATTTTGCTGTAGTGGTCCACGGCTAGTTGATCAAAAAGCGGGACCCGAATGTTCACTACGGATCGATCCTGCGCGGCACCGATGACTGTCGCGGTAATTTGGGCGGGGGCGCCCGGCACGTTGACAACATCTTCCGGGTGAATCCACATCGCCGGAGCCAATAGACCAGAATCGGCCCAGTTGGTCACGAGGGCGGCTAAATCTTTACCCGCGGTTCCCCCGGGCAGGAGCACAATGCTGACCCGATTGTCTTGCCAGATACTTGGACTCATGCGTGCCTACTGAACAACAATTCCGTCGGCAAAAGCGGACGATCCGCCCTTGAAGTCTTTGAAATCCGAAATGATTCCATCGAGAACCCGGATGATGATTGGCGCAATTTCCCACACATTAGGTCGGTTATAGAGAGATCCCTTATCCGCCATAATTGTGGATTCAAACGTCTCCTTCAGTTTTTCGGTCCACTCGCAGATCAACGCTGCCCGAGCTGAAGCGTCCGTGGTTGATTCCGGCCGTTGTGCGAGTGATGCGGGATTAGTGAAAGCAAACGGGTCAATCCCGGAGGTAATCCACTGCCCCAGCTGGGAGGTCGTCATTTCGCTTCCGAGCTCGTAGAGTCGCTTGTACGGCTTGAGGGGTTCAAGGCTCGCCTGGCTGTTTGCCAGGGCCTGAACAATGAGGCTCGATTCGAGTACGGCACCCAGATAGTCGTCCGCGGGCACAACGGCCGAGCGGTAGAGAAGTGGGTGCGGGAACGACAAATCAGCGCCCGACGCATCCTTGACGAGGATTCGTGGCCCCATGGCGGCGTCATCGCTCAAGGCCAACTGCGCGAAGGCCTGCGCGATGAACCAGCCGCGGGTCATCTGCGTCAGGGTGTCATGATCCATCGGAACCGATTCGTGCAGCAGTCGCGCGCGCTTCCACTTCCAGAACCCGGCACGACTCTGGCTCGATGCCGACACGGCGTTCCAGCCCCGCGCGATTGGCTCCATGAGCGAGTCGATAACAATCGGGTTGAACGAGTGTTCGGTAGCCTGAAAAAATTCCACACTCGTGGCTTGGGAAACGCTAAAGAACGCTTTGGGGTTGCCGAGGCTTCCGACCTTCTTTTCGACGATCGCGTAGCACTGTTGGTATATTTCCTCGCCTTCTTGGAACGGCAGTCCCGAGCAGACCAAGTGGTCGTTGGACGGGGTTCGAGGTTTTCCGTGAATCGCTTGAATGAGCGTGTTGTTCAACTTCACCAAGGGGCCACTGGCGTCCATCGCGGTCGCCAGCTCGCCGAGGAATAGCTCGCCACGGCGGGAAACCTCGAGCTGACCCTCGGGGGTTTGACTCGGGTCAAGCCAGTCTCGAATGCTCTGACCAAGATAGGTTGCGAAGGCAGTACCCTTGCGATTCAACCAAATGTTGGCACGAACGAGATACTCCTCTGGCGTGCGGGGGATGATGAAGCGAGCCGCCTTGCCGCTTCGGCTGGATGCGCGTCCCACAAAGACCGTGGGGGACCATGCCTCTTCAACATCGATGAAGTTGAGCGGGTTCTTCGGGTCGCCAACAATGACTTCGGGGAGTGCCTCAATGACGGCATCGAGCGGTTGTGCGGTGTTGGTAAAGGTGCCCTTCATGAGTCGCAAAAACTCCGAGGGGAATTCGTCAGCCTTCACCAGCATGCGCTCGTTCGAACTCGTACGGAACTTCGCAGCAACAACCTCACTCTTATAGGTAGCCCAGTCCTTGAAGCCGTTCGGACGACCGTCGGGCGTGGTTGTTGCTTCCGTAGTGTTGCGCAAGTGGGTCAGTGCTTGCTTGACGTAGCTATTGAGGGGAACGACGAAGTTCTTGAGGGCATCCTTGATGAGCTCGGCGCATTCGTGGAGGTTTTGCGACTGGATTTGCCAATCGAGATACTGGCCAGCAAACGCGACGGCCTTGTTGAAGGGATCGGATCCGATTCGCACCGGTGCTTGTCCACCTTCGAGCAGTCCACTCGTGATGTACGAACCGAGTGCGTCGATTGCGCGGATGAAAGGCACCCGCTCCGACTCGAGCTCCTCCGCGGCGATCTTGAGCGACTTGACGAGTTCATCCATCAGCTGCTGGGTGACCGGGAGTCCGTGTGTCACCGCGAACCGCGTGACCGTACTGAGCAACTGCTGGGGTTTTGTTGCGAGCCACTCTTCGAACTTTGCTGCCCGGTTGGCTCGGTCCTCTTCCAAATATCCGTCAATGAAGTTATTGGTGGCGATGAGAATTTTCTGTTGCCACGTGTTTTGATCCAGAGCTTTGTTGGGGTTTACACCGGCGGTAACCTCTTGCGTTACTTGCTGGGTGAACCGAGCGGTGAGAACCGGAGTTGCCACCTTGTCGTACATGGCGTCTTTGATTTGATTCTGGTTTTCGCCGATGCCTTCTTCGTTCCAACCGGTTGCCGTGAGAAAGCTCACGAGTGCGGATTGAGCGTCTTCAGCAATGATCTGGTCTTCGGTGTTATCGATGAAGCTCGCGCCGCCGTCGCCGCGCTTGATGATGTGCGCTTGAAGCAAGCGGTCGATGACACTCCGAGCGAGGCGCTCCTGGGCGTAGAGAGCAAATTTTTCACGGCCGAGGGTGACCCGGGCAAATCCCAGTCCGCCGAATGTGGGCAAGTGCATGTCGCTGTTGTTGAAGCCAGAATGCTCCTGTACGACGTTGCGGGCGTTGCTTTGCTCCCAGTTACCGATGACGTAACTGTCAAACGTGTTCTGGAACGTGTCCTCGGAAATCCACGCAGCCAGAGTTTGAGAAATAGCGCGATAGACGTCTTCACCGCTTTCAAAGCTGGTGTTTTCGTTTTGACGTCCGACGATGAACGGATACCGCACACCGACACGATCTTCACCCTCGCTGATGTTGGCGATGGTGAGACCATAGCCCTTGTAAACCTCGACGACCGAACTCTCCACGTCGCTGTTCCAGAGACCGTTCGTGGTTTCCGAGGTGACGGCGAGGGAGTTGCTGGCGATACCCGCATTGCCCGCAATGCCATCGAAAATGTCCGGTGCGTAGAGAATGCCCACCGAGTTTCGCGCCCACGAGTCCTTTAGCTCTGCCTTGAGCGCTTCGGCAACATCCATGTACTGACCCGCTCCGGAACCACCGGCGACTGAGGAAATGATGATGAGGAGGGGCGCTTTAGCCTTGACGTCGACGTCAAGCTTTTTTCCCTGCAGGAGTTCCGTGACCCGTGCGAGCTGTGTGCTCGTGGCTGCACCATTCATGTTTGCGACGGCAGCACGTGCTTCGGCAGCCACCTTGTCGAGGCGGGCGAGGATGGCTGCGCGTCCGACAGCCCGGTACTGACCGGCGCCCTTGTCAATGTTTACCGGAACAGTGTTCGGGTCTGGCAATTGACGGAGCAGTCGCTCACGTTGTGATGCCGGAGTGCGTGACGAGATGGCGGCTACCAGGTTGGCGTATCCGCCATATGCGGTCGACAGACCAACATACGCGTTCTGTGGCAAGAACGATGCGGGAAAGTCGCTCCCGTCCTGAACGACTGGCGTGTCGTAGTGCAGGAATTGCCACGCGGTAGGGATTCCTTCGGTCCAGCCCAACAGATTGAGCTTCATTTCGAGCGCATCGCGGACCGCACGAAGGGTTTTACCGCCCGACCCGCCAACGCCGACGAGGAGGAACGGACGGAGCATATTGCTTGAAGCCATGGGAGTGTCCTTGTATCTGAGGAGTGGTGCTAGCTACCTGGTGGTAGTGGAGGGAGGGTGGACGATGATGGGGGAATCGGCGGCAGGTTTCCGCTGCCCGGTGGTGTGCCCGGAGCAACCGGCGCTCCAGCGCCGGGAATCGGTGGCAGGACCGTGTTCGCCTGGCCAGTCGTCGTCGTGCTGCCGCCGCTGGAACCACCCGATGGCTTCGGGCGACTTACTGGGCGTGCCTTGAGTGCGGTGACAATCGACTTGAGTGCCGAAGACGGTTTTGCCTCGGCGGCCACCTTGACGAGACGCTTCACGGCGGCCTGCCGACCACCGGTTCCCATTCCGTCAAAAATGATGAGCTTGGCCGGGATGCCGCTGCCGGTTAAGACCGTTGGCGCGCTTGGTTGTGGTGGCAGCCCCGGCAGTGGGGGCAGTTCGGCGGTCTGTGCCGGGGTCGGATCAACCAGCGAACTGAGATCTGATTCTCGAATCACGAGCACCCAGACCTGGCTGACAATGCCAGAGAAGGAGGCGACCGAACCGGTTTTGTACCGAGCCGTCAGGTGCGCCGCTCCGCTGTTCTTGGTAATAAGCGCCGTTCCCGGTGGTGCAACGATGTCAAAGTGTGATTCACGGAACGGCCAACGAGAAATCCGAGCGACGAAGGTGCCCAGGTCAGGTTCAAAAATTCGACGGGAGTCGTTGCGTTGTGGAGTGAGTTTCACGCTTTCTTGAGGGCTCGGCAGAGTCGTGAGTTCGATAAATGCGAGCGATCCGGGCGTCGGCGCCACCATGATCTGGTCGTTATCAGGAGAAATTTGGGCATCCAACGTCATACGGGTGACATTTCCGTACTGCACTTTCGTCGTCGCGAAGTTCACCCAGTAGAGAAGGGCGAGCGGTAGCAACATCCCGAGCAGAATGAGGGCGAGGATGAGCGGCCAGAACACTACCGCACTGATGTTGTGGGTGCTCACGAAGGAGAGAGGGAGTTCTCGGGTGAACTCGGCGTTCGTCGAGGATTTGAGGACAAATCCCGTGCTTGCCTTGACGAGGCTGTTGGCCACGGTGGGGTTGGTTGCCGAGATGGTGAGGTTGTGGGTTTCGCCCGATTTGAGGGTGATACACGATGGGGCAGCGGCCCCATCAGCGGTGGTCAGGGACCACACCCACTTGTCGGTTCGGGTCGAGTCGGTGTCCGAAATGATCGTTGGTGAGAATGAGCCGTTCGGCAAACACACTTCGCCAACCGCTCCCGAATTTTTGGGTCCGAGGAGTGTGACCACTCCCGTAGCCGGTGTTCCCCTACCTCGGAGTTCAGAGAGTTTGATGCTTGATTGTTGGATGCTCGGATAATCACCAGGCACCCCCACAGAAATATCGACACTCTTTTGCACCTGAATGAGGTTTTGCTTGTGCGCCACGGTGCGAACATCCGTCACCACAGCACGGAAGGTGACCGCAGGTGTTTGCCCGGTGGCCTGATACGTGACGGAAAAATGTCCGTCCGGTGTCGCGGTATGCGCAAGCGGTGTGAACACACCATCTCGACCTACGGTTCCCACCGCAAGGGTGTACGAATAGTCGGAGAGTGCAAGAACATCCGGGCGCAGCACGCCAATTGTTCCGGAAACGGTGGCCGGGGTTGAGTCAGCGACGAGTGTCACGTTCTTGTCGAGAGCGAGGGTCAATCCGCCGTACAACAAGAGCGTCGCCCCGGCTGGATCGATTCCCGTTACCTTCCAGGTGCCAAAATCAGCACGGCTGGATGGAGTGCAGTTGAGCTGAACTGTGCCGGTGAGTCCGGTCGATCGACACTGCTGATCATTTTGATCCAAGGCGACGGCCCCCTGTGGCCCGGTGAGCTGAACGCTGGCAACGTCACCACTCGAGACGATCTGGAAGGAATTGACGCCAGGATCGATGGTGAAGGTTCCATCCGCCGCAATCTGGGCTGGTTGACCGCCACCGATCAGTCCGCTTAGCTGCATGAACACCAGCGCCAGATCAGTCGTTGTCTCGGCGTGAATGAATGCCCCGGCCGTTTGCTCGGGAGAGAGTCCGCCACCACAGGTTATTTGGCCCCCGCCGTAGGTGCCCGTTCCCTCGATGAGGGGCTGCATCAGCGGTTGGTACTTGGCCCACACGTCAGTTTGTGTTTTGGGATTTGAATAGAGCACACCGAAAACCGACACATTTGCTTGGCGGAGCTCGCCAAACGTTCCAATCCCTGACTGAGGGTTGACGCCATCGACGGGAGCGCCACATAAATCAGCAACCGCCTGCATGGTTTTTGATTCGTCATTGTTGATGTTGATTCCACCGTCGGTAAACCACACGATTGCCGAACAGCCGGTCTGTTGAGAATTCTGTTGGATGAGCTCGGACTGTGCTCCTTCGAGCGCCAGCTTCCAGTTGGTCGACCCCATGTCAGGTTGGTTACGAATGGTTTGCGCGAGCAAATCACCTTGTTGGATGGCGTTGTCCGTTGTGAGCGCGGTCCAGTCGATGCGATTTTCAAAGAATTGACCGAAGAATCCGGTTGCGTAGTTGACCCGGACCTCCTGCGAGCCCTGGGGCGCGCTGAGTTGAGAGAGCTGAATCAGGCTGTTGCGCAGAATATCAGCGCGCTGAAAATCTGGATCCGTGCCGTCTTTGTCCGCAAAAAGTGAACCCGATGCGTCGACTAAGTAGTACACGTTGAGGACGGCTTCTTGGCCCTCGGGTGTGTGCGCGATACACGTGCGCAAGTCTTCGACGGCTCGTTTCCCGGTTGGGGACAAGAGATTATCGGCATTCGGCGTTGCTGACGCGAGAGACCCCAGCCCGAGGAGTCCCACCATCACAGTGCTAGCGACCGCGACCGCAGCGCCCATCAGCGTCTTTTTTCGCATCACTGGAGGCCCCACAAGTCGCTAAGCTGCTCTGCCCAAATGGTGGCTAGGGAGTAGAGGTGAATGATTGCCACGACAAATCCGGCAAAGACGAGAACTCGAAGGAATGTGCTCTGTTTGGGAGCCATGACGAAGTTGGGATTTTTCATGCCTTTGCGTTGTGCGACGACATCCCAACCCACGAGCAGAGTGAGTGTAAAGCCTGAGAGGAGATATCCGATCAGCCCGAAAACCACGTTGTTCCAGGTGACGAGCAGCAGAGCGGCACCCACGACGAACGCGATGATTCCAAAGATAAGGGGTAGTCGCGATGCTCGACCTGCATCCCCTGTGTCGCTCCACGCAGTTTCTGGCGCGACCGATGCTGGGCCGGGCGAGGCGATGGGGGGAGGTGGAGTGGACATCACTGGCCTTCTCTCGTCGGATTCAGATACTCGAGTTACTCGATCCCATCTCTGACTTGGGGTTGTCAGCGTGCAGCTGATGTGCCTTTATCGCGCGCATGTCCGAAATGTAATCCATGATCGCGAACATCACCCCGGAGACAACAAACGTCAAGTGGATGATGATGCGCCAGAACAGTGAGGTCGGAAAGCCTTCGGTTTCGTGTGTGCCTAGCTCGACGAAGTTGGCCAGCAATTCGATGACGGAAATGGCAACGAGTGAGCCGATGAGCTTGATCTTCAGTCCGGAGAAGTCGACCGCTCCCATCCAGCCGGGACGGTCGACACTTTCTTTCGCGACGTCAATCTTTGAGACAAAGTTTTCATATCCGGCGAACAACACGATGAGGATGAGGTTCGCTAGCAGAACGAGATCGAGAAGTCCCAACAGGTCCAGAATGAACTGTCCGTGGTCTGCCTCGCTCGCGGGATTGATGATGTGAATCACAAGAAGCCCCACGTCCCAGACGAACTTACCCATCAAGACGAAGAGTACGACAATCAGACCGACATACATCGGCGCCAAAAGCCACCGCGCCCAGAATATAAATTTCTCGACGTGGTCTTGAACGCGAATCCCCATAAGTGCCCCCTACTGAACGACTTTCAACTTATAGGAAAACCACGTCGCTTGTCACTTCGAAAATTAATCTCATCGTTCAGCTAGGACGATGACACCATCCTCAGAAATTGGAGTCCACGTGTTTGATTTCGTGGGGTTGAGGGTGACGACCCTGTGCGCGGAAAAGTCTTCGAGCGGGTGAGGGCGGTAGAGACCGATTACCGTCTCGTTCCTCCCCAATCCAGTCGCATACAGAGACGCCACGTCCGTCTGCACCCCAAGTTCGCAGTAGTCACTCGCCGGGCGGATGTAAATTTCGCTCCCCGTGCTGGAGAACAGCTCGTTGAAGACATCACTCAAGTGGAAGTTGACGGCGACCTGAGCCAGCATGAGGCTGACCAGCTTGTCGCTGACGATAAAGTCATCGTCCCGAGCGACTTCGGCTATTTCTCTGTTTTTATCGTCGAGCATTTCGCTCACGATGTTGAGTGGCAGGTTTTGCTCTTCCGCTAATTTTCTCAGGTGCACCAGCGTAATCAGTGTCGTTGCATCAGCTTCGGTCGCGGCCAGGGTGTCACGGTTGGAGACGACGGAAATGTGATCGAACTGCTCAAGCGAGAGCCCCTCAAGGGTTGCCTTGTGCGTTTGATTCCCCGTTACAACGGTGAGTGAAATATTTCTGAGTTCGGGCAACGCCACGTCGGTCTGGTTGTTCAGCAGAACGACCGATGACCCCCGGGCCAAATATTTATCAAGCTCGCGAAGCATGAATGGAACGCTGCTGTTAAATCCGATGAGCAGGGCTTTTTCTGGTTTTCGCCACGCGCGGTTTGTCAGAGCCGAGGGTGCGACGAGGCTCGCCACCGGGTGGCGTTCCGGAACAGCGTCGCGAGGGTTATCGGCAATAAAAATCAGTGATTCGGCAGTGCTGATTTCGACGCTTGTGTGCGGATTCAGTTCCACCTGGGAATTTCGGACCAGCCCAATCAGGCTTGCACGAGAAAACTGCATCACGGCGTGCCCGAACGTTGTGTGCTCAGTAAATGGGTTGGGAACGATGCACATCTCGTTTCCCTCGAAGTCAAGCAATTCCGTGACGATTGTGCTCAACCCGCGCTGACGCAGTGTCTGAACGGTAATCCGGCTGATGACATCATTCGCGAGCACCCAGTGGCCGCTGTCTCCGGCAATCATGGTTGCCGTCTCCCGATGCGTTTCACTCTGTATTTCGCCAACGAGCGACAGCTGTCGATCGTTGCGCCCCGAGTCGTTAACCAGCGCCAAGGTGCTCGACAGCACAGAAATATCGTTGTGTGATTCGTCTTGTTGCGAGAAGAGGATGATGCTTCGCGCCCCGAGGGCATTCACCAATTCAAGATCGCGTGGGTCTTTAGTGTCTCCTCGACGCACAATCATGCGGGTCCGGTTTTTTGGGTGAACCAGCCGATCGAGGTTTCGTTCCAAATCCGTTTTGGAAACATCCGCAAGGATAACGATGGTGTTTTTTTCCTTGTTCTTGTTGGCGAGACAGAGCTCGCGGACCACCGGAATGAGTTTGGTGCTCCAGCCGAGAATGAGCACATGGTCTGATTCGAGGACCTTCGAACGCCCTTCCTGGAGTCTGTTCACCCTTTCGTTAAAGGCGTTGGAGACGACACTGATGAGTCCCGCGACGAGAACTAAACCGCCGAGCGTGACCACGAGCATGGCCAGCCTGAAACCAATCCCGGTATCTTGGCCCATCGTGCCCGGGTCGAGTGTTCGCAGGAGGCTGGCCCAGAAGGCTTCAGCAAAATCGACGTCTTTATCCTCGGGGTTGAGGTCAAGAATTGTCACGACGGTGGCCATCACTGTCACAAACAAGAGGCTGGTAAGTCCGAGCCAGCCGATAAGTGCCAGGAGACCCTTCGACATGGTTTTGTCGAAGCCGTAGCGCATCTGATCGGCTAAGCGATTCTTCTTCCCGCCCACATCGCGATACTAATTCATTCGCTCTCACCGATAAATAGGTCAGGTTGTGGCCTCGTTGTCCGAGGGTTGGGGTTCACTGTCTTGAGGCTTTAGGTGAAAGCCACTTAGACGGGGGTAGTTATGGCGCGTGACAACGATGACTCAAACCAGGGGGCGGACTCGTCCGATGGCTCTGGCGACGAGCGTGACATGCACAGACTCGGCGAAGAAGAATTGTGGAAGGTCACCCAGAGCGGTAACCCGGCTGACCGGGCACACGCGTTTTCGGTACTGGGGATGAGGGCCTCGGAACGAGGTGACTTCGCCGCTGCCGCGGCGTTGCACGGGAGTGAAGTCATGGCAGCCCGCGAAATAGGACGTGATCGCGGGCTCGGTGCGGCTCTTTTTGTGCAGGGGATCGCGTTGAATGAGTGCGGTCGATTTGACGAAGCACTCGAAGTTCTCGAGGAGGCTCAGAGTATCTATCGAACGTGCGCGACTGAAGAGATGCTGGCAGACGCCACGCTCATGCGCGCTCGCGCACTCAAGGGACTCGACCGAATCGACGATGCCGTCAGCGGATTCTTGAATGCGGCGGCCTTTTACGAGGCGAGCGAGCAACCTGACTGGCGCAATGTGTCGGCTGTCTATGAGGCGGCCGAGGCGCTGGTCGCAGCCGATCGAGTCGACGAATCGCTGAGCTACTACGAGGATGCGCAAAGCATTGCCATCGCGGTTCAAGATTCCTTTTGGCTCGCCCGAGTTCGCGATCAGCAGGGCAAGGCGTTTATTCGCACCGGTCTCATCGCTGAGGGGGTTAGCCTTTTTCGCGAAAACGTCACATTGGCCAAATTCCTGTCCCAACGCGACAAGCTGATGTACTCTCGCTATCGCTACGGTTGGGCCTTACTGGCCTGGGGAAAACCACAGAAAGCGCTTCGAGAAGTCGAAACGGCACGCACCTTCTTTGTGGAGGAACACAATTACCGTCGTGTCGCGGACATCGACGAGGTTCGCGTCGGAGCCTACTTCCGCCTCGGCAAAACGAAAAAGGCACTGAAGGCTTCGCGCCGTGCTCTGGCTTATTACCGGTCTGTCGGCGATCACGAATCCGCAGTGAGCCATTTACTTGCTATCGCTGAGACTGAGTTAGGCGGCGCCAATCCGTCAGCCGGAGTGCAACGTTTGCGCTCTCTCGTCCTCGAATGTGACGAGCGCAAACTCTTTGAAACCTCGCGCATTGCGCGGCTGCGACTCGCGGAATTTTTCATTGGCAATGGCGACGTCAATTCTGCCGTTGAGGCCTTGAACAGCATTCCGACCGATCGCTGGGGGTCTCAGACGCTCAACCTCGCATCCCACCTGGTAGTGATTGCCCGATGCGCGTTGGCTCGTCACAGTTACACGGAGGCCACAATGGTGGCTGAACGCGTGCTCGATCTGGCGTCTCGTGAGGTGTTGCACCTTCAAGCGGGCTGGGCTTTCGCGGTGCTGGCCGAACTACACGAAAGAAACGCTGATCGTCGTGCCGCCTCCGACGCCCGACGCGAATCTGTCGTCAGATTTCTTGCGGCTGAAGATACCGAATTGGCCTATGAGGCGGTTGCGTCGATATTGCCGAGCATCACACCAATTCAACACCCGATCGATCGACAAGCCGAGGGTCCCGAAGACATCGCTACCGGACCAGTGCCCACACTCGGTTCGCAAGAACCACGCGAGTCTCGTGAGTCTCGGCGGATGAGCAGCGATCGCGGTTCGAGTGAGAGTCCGCCTGAAAGTTAGCGCCGGATCTCGGGTGGTGCAAACGAGCCGAACTATTTTCGAGACGAACTATTTTTCGCGGTGCGGCATGAGTTCACGCACCGAGACATTCAACGCGTGGGCGATGGCAAAGACGTTGGCCAGTGACGGAGAAAACCGAGAGTTTTCAATCCGACTAATCGTTTTGCGGTCCACACCTGCCGTTTCGGCAAGCTCGTTTTGGGTATAGCCGCGCTCTTGGCGTGCGTGACGCACGCGCATCCCAAAGTCTCGTAGAGCCTGGTCCTGCTCTTCTCGGCTCATCGTTGAGCGATTGGGGGTCTCCGCCGGAGTCATGGTTTCCTCTGGTTAATGCCTCACCGAGGCATGCCGTGTGATGCAACCCCCACATCTGCGTCAATAGTACGCACACCAACAATTCTGAAACCGTGAATTTCGTGAGTCAGTCGTGGTACAGCTTTTCTAGCCCACGGCAACGGCCCGCAGTACGCGAAATCCTTTGTAGGTGTCCACGCGCTCGATCCGGTGGCTTTTCACGAATTCTGTGGCCAGCCACTTCTCAAAAGAATCGGCACCGAGGTGCTTCGCGATGACAATCCACGCCTGACCGCCGGGGTTGAGTCGAGGAAGCCACTGGCGCATGATCGCGTGTAGGGCCTCTTTTCCGATTCGAATGGGTGGATTCGTCCAGATCGCGTCAAATCTGACCGCGGGGTCCATCTTGTCGGGAGTGGATGCCACAATGTTCGGGCATCCCAGGCGTTCGGCATTGCGTCGTGTGAGTTCGAGGGAGCGCTGGTTGATGTCGATTGCGAATACGCGCGCGGTCGGTGACTCGAGGGCCATGGTCAGCGCCAGCGGACCCCAACCGCACCCTAGGTCGAGCAGGTTTCCGTTCGGGGGAGCCGCATCCACAAAGCGAAGCAAAGCTGCTGTGCCTGCGTCAATGTGCTCCGGGCTGAACACTCCTCCGGCCGTTTCGACTCGGTATTCCGTGCCGCCCAGCTCCACGGCGATTTCTCTCGACTCAAATGCACCCGATGGTTCGGCCGAGAAATAGTGCTCTAGCGGCTCGTCGGGCGCATCACTCATAGCTCAACTTTAGGCGCCGGGGTGACTGGTAGGAGCGTCCCCACCTGCAAGCGAGCGAAGTTGCTGTTTACAGGCCACGGATGGTCGCACACCCGCATCCAATTTCGTGATGAAACCGCTCCACTGCTCGGCTCGAAGTCGACTCGCCGGTACCGCGCGCGAATGTGTGTGTACGCAACCTGGATTCGCGCAGTTGTCGCTCTCTGCTTGTGCGCTCAGTGAGTCGAGTTCCCGTGAGCCGTCGACGAAAATTCTCCGGATGCTGAGGTGGTTGAGTTCCCCTCGTTCCCGGGCTTGCGCCACCAGAAAACGCAAACACATGTACAGGTGTGGTGTAAACCCGGCTTGGCGCCAGGCGCAGATCTCATTTCGCCACACCGTGTGAGTGGTCGGCCTGCCGTGCCTGAGGGCGTCCTGTGTGCCCAGCATCCCCAGCACACCGAGGAAAACCGGCGGATGGTCGAGAAAAACCTGGGTCCACGCGCGCTGCTCCTCGAGCGGGATGTCATCCCAGATCATGCCGCCACCGCCTCCTGCTCGGCGGATTGTGCTCCGTGTCGGATTCGAGCCTCACGCTCACGGTCACGAGCCTCAAAATATTCATCGTTTGGCATGGTTCACAAACCCCTTTCTCGGGGTGCGAGACCCCATCGGATTTGCTGGGCACGAATAGAGCTCAGCCGGTTCTTCCCCTAGGGCACCCGTCCGATGGATCGGGAGGCCGCGTAGCAAGCTAGGTACTTGACGCTACGACCCTCGTGAGAGGGCTTGACTCTGGAACTTGCCTTAATTTTAACACGACCATGGTCAGATATGAAGAGGATGCGCGGCGAAGAGTGCTCGCATGTATCGCTTGTAGCGAAACCGGGGAATCAATCACGCCGTTCTCCCGTTAGCCTCTAAGCAATGACTGAAAAATCCGATGACATCATCGAGCGCATCCTCGCCAATAGCAATGCCCAAAAAGCCCCGGTCGCACTCTTCGGCGCCAAAAAGGCGCAGGCCCTCGCCGACGAAGAAACCTCGGGAGTAGGCGGCGAAAGTTTCACGCAGCGCCAGTCGCGCGAATCATTCGACGGCGACCAGATGGAGCGCGACGAACGCTCAGCTCTGAGGCGTGTCGCTGGTCTCTCCACCGAGCTGGAAGATGTCACCGAGGTCGAGTACCGACAACTCAGGCTCGAGAAGGTTGTTCTCATCGGCGTCTACCCTAAGGGTCAGGCTGAAGACGGTGAGAATTCGATGCGCGAGCTCGCCGCGCTCGCCGAGACCGCTGGCGCACAAGTGCTCGACGGAGTCATGCAGGCGAGGCCCTTGCCCGATCCGGCCACCTACTTGGGCCGCGGTAAAACCGAGGAGCTCAAAAACATCGTCGCCGAGGTTGGTGCCGACACGGTCATCGCCGATACGGAGCTAGCCCCGAGCCAGCGCCGCGCGCTTGAAGACGTCGTCAAGGTGAAGGTTATCGATCGCACGGCCGTCATCCTCGACATTTTTAGTCAGCACGCCAAGAGTCGCGAGGGTAAGGCCCAGGTCGAACTCGCCCAGCTCGAGTACCTGCTTCCCAGGCTTCGTGGTTGGGGTGAGTCGATGTCCCGGCAGGCCGGTGGCCAGGTTGGTGCGGCCGGCGCGGGAATGGGTTCGCGCGGTCCGGGTGAAACCAAGATTGAGCTCGATCGACGCCGCATCAACACCCGCATGGCTAAGTTGCGCAAACAGATTGCCGGCATGAAGCCAGCGCGCGACACCAAGCGCGCAAACCGCAAGCGCAATGCTGTGCCGTCGGTGGCCATCGTCGGCTACACCAACGCGGGCAAGTCGAGTTTGCTCAACCGCATCACGCGCGCGGGGGTCTTGGTTGAGAATGCCCTGTTTGCCACACTCGACCCCACCGTGCGCAAGACTCAAACCGCTGATGGCCGTCCGTACACGCTGGTCGACACCGTTGGTTTCGTGCGCAATCTGCCGCACCAACTGGTCGAAGCGTTTCGCTCCACCCTCGAAGAGGCGGCGGATGCTGACCTCATCGTTCACGTGGTCGATGCGTCACATCCTGACCCGGCGGGGCAGATTCACACCGTGCGCGACGTTTTGGCGGAGTCTGGTGCCGGCGGCGTTCCCGAAATCGTAGCGTTCAACAAGGCGGATCTCGTTGATGACAATGCGCGCTTGCTCCTGCGCGGTCTTGAGCCGAACTCGGTTTTCGTCAGTGCGCGAACCGGTCTCGGGGTGGACGAATTGCTCGCGATTGTCGCGGAGCGCATCCCGACACCCGATATCGAAGTCACCCTGCTGGTGCCCTACAACCGCGGCGAAGTCGTGTCGAGCCTGCACTTGCGTGGAGTGGTGCTCGATACGGAATACGACGAGGATGGCACGCGCGTCCACGCGCGCGTCACTCCCGCCGACGCGGTGGCGTTTGCCGAGTTTCGGGTCAGCTAACCCCTACTCGACGTGGGTGTGCGTTGGGCGCGTGCTTGGCCCAATCCCTGAGAGTCGCGACTAATCAGCTAAGTCGATGAGCACTTCGTTGCGCTTGAGGAATGGTGGTCGCCACGGCGGATCAAACCGGGCGAAATAGGGATGCCCCGTCGTGGTGAGGCCCGCTTTCGCCACCGCGTCGAGCAGTGCGTCACGATTTGCCTCGAAACGCGAGGCTTTCCATCCGCCACCGAATGGGCGAACGGCAACACGTTTGCTGGGCACATGCACGATGTGTACCTGCGCGTTTGACGGCACCGGAACCGATGAGGCATCCATGCCAACCGGAAGCACGAAACTGACCGTGTGTGTCTTTTCGGTCGGTGACTCCTGAAGCACGGGTGCGGTCATCGCGATGGAGGTATTGGACTGGTTGTTACCGCCGATGAATCGCACGAGCGGCCCGAAAGCCCGATTCCCCGCCGACATGAAATCACCGGTCACCTGAACCTGCGCGAGCACGTGGTCGGGGTACTGGCGAATCTCAAACCCGTCTGCCGATGAGATCGTGGTGTGCGGCAGTTCTTCAGTCATGCTCGTAAGGGTACCCCTGATGCCGCAAAGTAAGCTGGACGGGTGCGCGCGAATGTTCCCTTTTCTTTTGAGGTGTACCCGCCGCGAAAACCAGAACTTCAGGATGCGCTGCATCACACCATCCAGAAGCTCGCCGATGCCGGGCCGGAGTTCATCACTGTCACGTACGGCGCAAACGGTTCGTCACGGGATTCAAGTCTTGAGTGTGTTTCGTACATTCGACAGAACACAGCGATTGATCCGCTTGCCCACCTCACCTGCGTGGGCACAAGCCGCGCCGAGGCCGAGGTGCTCGTTCGCGAGTTTTACGGGGCCGGCATCCGGTCATTTCTCGCACTGCGTGGCGATGCACCCGCGGGCGCCACGGCGGACGCCGATTTTCTTGGCGAGCTAAAGAGCGCGGCAGAGCTGGTCGCACTCATCCGCCAAGTGAGCCCGTACGCGCGCATCGCGGTGGCGGCGTTCCCGCAGGGTCACCCCGAAGACAGCGAACCGGGGCGCGACCTCCTCGCGCTTCGCGCCAAGCAAGACGCCGGTGCCGACTTCGCCATCACGCAACTGTTTTTCGAGCCCAACGAATACCTCGATTTCGTGGCACGCGCTCGGGCGGCAGGCATCACGATTCCCATCATTCCCGGAATCATGCCGGTGATTTCGGCGTCCCGGTTGGCGCGCATCGTAGATATCACCGGTCTTGAAACACCGCAGTCGCTCGCGGCCGCCCTCAACGACGCTGGCGATAAGGATGCCCAACGCGAGATTGGGTTGGATCACGCCGTCGCGCTCACACGTGCTGTCGTGGCCGGGGGAGCGCCCGGCGTGCACCTATACGCGTTCAACGAGCACGACGTCGTGCTCGAGGTGCTCAGTCGTGCGGGAATTATCAGCGCCTAGCGCGCCCATGTCGCTAGGCTGACAAAGCCCACCTCAATCGGGCTCACACTATGTCGCCGCGCCGCCTAACCCCATTCGTGATGCTAGAAGCATCCTCGGTGCTGTCTGCAATCGCCAGTGGGATGACGTACATCGTCATTCCGTGGCTGCTCCTGGAAACCACGGGTTCTGCGCTGCTGGCGGGAACCGTCGTCGCCGTCAAGGGAATCATTTCCTTCGTCGTGTATCCGCTGTCGGGGACGCTTGTCGACAATGTTGGCCGCCGACGGGTGGGCATCATCGCCGACGTTCTCGTTGCCGTCACCGCGGGAGGATTTGCGATGTTGGGCAACGGGCTGGGTACGAGCCTGTGGCTCATCGTCGCGGTCACGATCCTCGGCGGTGTGTGCGAGGCTCCGGGGTTCACCGCACGCAAATCGCTCGTGGCTAACACGGCCGAAGCTGGGCAGATTCCGCTCGAGCGCGCAAACGGCATCCATGAAGCCATTCGCGGCATCGGCTGGATAGCGGGCCCCGCCTCCGGCTCACTGCTGGTGGCCTTAGTTGGTGCAACCAATGTGTTCTGGATTGTTGGTGCCGGTTATCTCGCGTCCGTTGGTGCGCTGAGCCTCGTGCGGGTATCGCACACCGTGACCGGTGCCGATGACCGGGACCGCGAACGCGGCAACTTCATTGCCGAAACGTGGGACGGTTTTCGGGCGTTGCGACGAGATCGCGCGCTGTTCATCCTCACCGCTTTTATTGTCATTTTGGATGCGATGTACATCCCGAGCGAAGAGATTGTGCTGCCGGCCTACTTCAACGAGCGGCAGGACCCGGTTGGTCTCGGCTTGGTCATTTCGTCGATGGTGTTGGGTGTGACCATCGGCGCGCTGCTCTTCGAGTTTCTCGCGAAACGTTTTCTCATGTCGACCGTCATTCGCATCTGTGTCATCGGTTCGTGTTCCATCTTGCTGCTGATGGCGATTTTTCCTCCGGTGTTTCTGTTCGTCATCATCGGGCTCGTGCTCGGATTGGTGTGGGGGCCGATCAACCCGTTGATGAGCACGATGATCCAGCGACGTTTTCCGGCGTCGATTCAGGGGCGCGTGTTCGGCGTGCAGTTGGCCGCATTCACCATGGCGCCACCAGTGGCCATGCCGATTGTCGGCTGGTTGATCGAGTTGTACGGACCGCAGCGGGTCTACCTCGTTCAGATGATCATCACGTTCGTGCTCGGCTTCGGGGTCGTGTTGCTGCCGATTCTCAAGGATCTCGACCGTTCGGCGGGGGTGCAGGATGAGCCTGTGCGAGATGACTCCGCGCGCGAGAAGCCCCCGCGCCAGAAGCCCCCGCGCCAGAAGCCCCCGCGCCAGAAGCCCCCGCGCCAGAAGCCCGCGCGTTAAATCGCCCGGCGCGCTCGCTACAGCTTGCGCAGTACGGTGACTACCTTGCCCATGACCTCGGCGTTGTCCGCCGGGATGGGTTCGTAGGCCGAGTTTTGGGGGAGCAGCCACGTGTGGCCATCGCGCTGACGGAACATTTTCACGGTTGCCTCGCCGTCGAGCATGGCGGCGACAATCTCGCCGTTTTCGGCGTTCTTTTGCGCGCGCACGACCACAAAATCACCATCGCAAATCGCGGCGTCAATCATCGAGTCTCCGTGCACCTCGAGCATAAAGAGGTCGCCTTTGCCGACGAGCTGTCGAGGCACGGGCAGGTACTCGTCAATGTTTTGTTCGGCAGTGATGGGGACACCAGCGGCAATGCGCCCGACGAGTGGAATCATGGCGGCGTCGCCGAGTGGCGTGACGTTGTCAGCCTCGGTGGATGCGCCACTCTCGCTGCCCGCATCGTCACCGAGCACCTCTGAGATGTCGATGAGCACTTCAATGCCTCGGGATATATTGCCGTCGCGGCGGATATATCCGGCGAGCTCAATTTGCTGCAGCTGATAGGTCACGCTCGCGAGTGATTTGAAGCCGCATTCGTCGGCGATGTCTTGCATCGAGGGGCTGTACCCTTCGCGGCTGGCAAACCGAATGATCATCTCGAGTACGGTTCGCTGCCGTGGGGAGAGGTCGCGACGGGCCCGTTCAGACATGGTTCCTCCGAAGTTTTATTCGAACTCGACGGTGTGAGTGAGTCGATTCGTGCTCTATTCAAACATATTTTCGAAGTTTTTGTGCTCATTGTCCGTGGGTTGTTCGAATATTTGTTTGACAAAGTGTCTTTTCGAATATATCTTCGAAACATATCTTCGTACCGGGTTCTCCCGGCCGAGAGCCCGGTACGAGATACACCAGCAAAAGGAGCAGCTCATGACCGCAGTGATTCGTGAATTCCCCACCGGAGCCGACTACCAGGTGCGCACGCGCACACGTCTTCACCTCACCCGTCGTGGTCGTCGCGTGCTCATTGCGCTCATCGTGATCCCGATTATCGTCGCCGCGTTCTTTGCTGCTCTCAACGGCGGCATCGCTGACGCCACAAACACGTCGGTTGCTGATGCCTCGGTCTATGTCACCGTCGACACGGGAGAAACGCTGTGGCAGATCGCCGAGCGCATTGCCCCCGCGGCTGACCCGCGTGTGGTGATTGCAGATATTTCGTCGTACAACCACATCCAAGGTCAGATTCAGGCGGGTCAGCGCATCGCAATTCCTACCCAGTACCAGTAACCTAAGCGCATGAACCGACTGCGCCGAGACTCCACGGTTTCGGTGCTACCGAAGACCGTGTGGGGCTGGGTGGCCTTCGTCTGCTTCGTCGCATTCTTTGTCGTGTTCATCGTCTCCCTGAGGTTCAGCACTCCGATCGTCGCGTGGCTGTCCGTGGTGATTTACCTCGCCGGCTTGGTGCTTGGGATCTTTGCGTCCTTACGCAAACGAGACACCTCAATCCTGTCTGGTGTCATCGGTGCCATCGGACTTGCCATCATGCCCATGTGGCTGGAATTCCTCATCGCCGGCACCTTTCGCTAGCTCGCCTAAAATAGAGCGGTGACCTCGCTCGACGATCTACCCATACGCGATGACCTCCGCGGACAACAGCCCTACGGTGCTCCGCAACCACGCGTGCGCGTCGAACTCAACGTCAACGAAAACCCGCATCCCGTACCTGCTGATGTGGTTGAGGACATCATTGCGCGCATCCGCGTTGAGCTAGCCACAATCAACCGATACCCCGATCGGGAGTTTGTCGCGCTCCGAACGGCACTCGCGAAATACCTCGGCCACGGTGTTACGCCCGATATGGTCTGGGCGGCGAACGGCTCCAACGAGATCATTCAGCAAACCCTTCAGGCCTTTGGTGGTCCCGGACGCACCGCCCTCGGTTTCCCGCCCACCTACTCGATGCACTCCATCATGGCGGCCGGTAGCGGCACGAGGTGGATCACCGCGGAACGCGACGCGGACTTCGCCATCACGCCTGAAACGGCGGTTGCCGCGATTCGCGCACAGCAACCCGACATCGTGTTTTTCTGTACGCCGAATAACCCGACGGGCACTCCGGTTTCACTCGAAACGATTGCCGCGGCTTACGACGCCTTCGACGGCATCGTTTTTGTTGACGAGGCTTATGCCGAGTTCTCGCCGACCGGTTCTCCAACTGCTCTGACACTGCTCCCCTCGAGACCGCGACTGATCGTGTCTCGCACGATGAGTAAGGCGTTTGCGTTTGCCGGTGCCCGCGTGGGCTACTTGGCGGCCGACCCGGCCGTGGTGGATGCGCTGCGCCTGGTCCGTCTGCCGTACCACATGAGTGCGCTTACCCAAGCGGCGGCTCTGGGTGCTCTGGCTCACGCGGACGAAATGCTCGCCATGGTGGATGACATCAAAGTGCAGCGTGATCGACTTGTGGTCGAACTCGCGCGTCTCGGCTACACTCCCTACCCCAGTGACGCAAACTTCGTGCTGTTTGGCAACGTGGCTAACCCACACGATGTTTTTGAGCGTCTCCTGGCCAAGGGCATCATCATTCGCGATAACGGCATCCCGAACCACCTGCGCGTGACTGCCGGAACCGAGGCAGAAACCACTGAGTTTCTCGAGGAGTTGGCCACACTCAACGGCACACTCAACGGCACGCTCAACTAGCGACGCTTCTGTGCAGGGTCGACCCTAGATCGTTCCTGCCGAGAGGCCATCGAGTACCTCAGCAGCCCGCGCGCGAACCTCGTCGAGGTCACTGAGCTTTCTGAGTCCAGCAAGCTGCTGGAACATGCGGTGGTTTCGTGCGAATCGGTCACGATGCCGGTCGAGAAAGTCCCAGTAGAGCGTCGTCATCGGGCATGCGTCGTCGCCCACCCGCTTCTTCGGGTCAAATCGGCACGACCCGCAGTACTCGGTCATGCGATTGAGGTAGGCACCACCGCCGGCGTACGGCTTGGTCATGAGCACGCCACCGTCGGCATGAGTTGCCATGCCGATCACGTTTGGCACCATGACCCAGTCGGCCGCGTCGACGAACTGTTCGCGCATCCAGTCAAGAAATTCCTGCGGGGACGTTCCCGAGATGAGCGCCAGGTTACTCAGAATCATCAAGCGGGGGATGTGGTGCACCCACGCTCGCTGCTCGATGTCGGCAACCGTCGATGAGACACAGTTCATTTCGGTTGCGCTCGAGTCGGTGAATGCAGGAAGCAGCGGGCGGCCTGCTCCCAATTCATTGAGGTGCCGATAGTCATCGCCGAGAAACCAGTACATGCCGTTGATGTATTCGCGCCAGCCAATGACCTGACGCACGAACGCTTCGACCGATTGGATGGGCGCCGCACCACGCCGGTACGCGTCGAGCGCGGCAGAAACGACCTCGCGCGGGTGAAGGAGTCCGACGTTGAGGTACGGGCTGAGCAACGAGTGGTGCATGGCCCACTCGTCACGTGCAACGGCATCCTCATATGGTCCAAAACCGGCAAGGTGGGTGTCGATGAAGGTCGCGAGCTGCCGCAACGCTCCCGTTCGGGTGGTGCTCCAGGTCGGGTTGGCGTCGATGCCGAACTGGGCCTGAACTTCGGCGTCGATCTCGTCGCGCTCGGCCGAGGAGTGCCCGGGCCAGACATAATTGCGCGGCGGTGGCAACCGGTTGTCGGCGTCAAAGTTCCAGCGCCCGCCCGCCGGTTTTCCATCCTCAATCAAAATATTGAGACGGATGCGCTGCGCGCGATAAAAGTTTTCCATCACGAACGACTTCTGGGTTTTCGCCCAGAGTGCGAAATCACCTCGAGAAGTGAGAAAAAAATCATTGGGCACGAACTCAACGCCGTATGCGCTGAGCGCCGCCAGCTGACGAAACGAGGATGGTTCCGCGCACACGATCGGGAGCTCGCCGACCATGGCACGCACCTCTCTGAGTCCATCGAGTGTGGTCGGCGCCTGGATGTAGTGCGTCTCGAACCCGCGCTCGCGCGCCTCGGCGGCAAAGTGTCGGGCGGCCGAGACCATGAAAAACAAGCGTTGTGGATGCCACGGCCGACCTGTCGTCATGCGAGCACTCTCAACCACGACGATGATGTCGACCGCGGGATCGGCCTCGCGCATCGCACCGTGATCGAAGCTCAGATGATCAAACGGAACGAGGATGATGCGCCGCGTCACGACCGCTTGCACTTTTCGGAGCAGTACCGCACGTTGTCCCAGTCGCGTTCCCACTTCTTGCGCCACTCGAACGGCAGGCCGCAGCGCTCGCAGATTTTGGGTGCGAAGCCGTTCTTGGTGCGTGCGATGCGGGGCATACGCCAAAGCTACTCGCCGGGTTGAGCGTGTCGAAACCCTTGGGTTGAGCTTGTCGAAACCCGCCGGGTTGAGCGTGTCGAAACCCCGTTGGTTGAGCGTGTCGAAACCTCGTTGGTTGAGCGTGTCGAAACCTCGTTGGTTGAGCCTGTCGAAACCCGCCGGGTTGAGCCTGTCGAAACCCGCCGGGTTGAGCCTGTCGAAACCCCGCCAACCCGTGCCGGTAAACTTTGCCTATGGCAAAAGCAGCACGTCGCGTCGCAACCATCGAGCGCACCACCAGCGAATCCTCCGTCTCGCTCACCCTCGATCTTGACGGCGATGGCACCTCGAAAATCAACACCACGGTGCCCTTCTTTGATCACATGCTCACGGCTTTTGCTAAGCACTCGCTCACGAATCTCACTGTGAACGCCACTGGCGACACACACATCGACGTGCACCACACGGTTGAGGACACCGCAATTGTGCTCGGCCAAGCGATCAAGCAGGCACTCGGCGATAAGGCCGGCATTTCGCGCTACGGCGACGCGCTGTGCCCGCTCGACGAGGCGCTCGCTCAAGCCGTTGTTGATATCTCGGGTCGGCCTTACCTCGTGCACACGGGTGAGCCCGCAGGTTTCGAGCACCACCTCATCGGCGGTCACTTCACCGGCTCGATGGTGCGTCACGTCTTTGAAGCGATCACCTTCAACGCCGGCCTGACGGTTCACGTCAATGTCATCAATGGCCGCGATCCACACCACATTGCCGAAGCCGAATTTAAGGCGTTCGCGCGGGCGTTTCGTCAGGCCAAAGCACTCGATCCCTTGGTGAGTGGAATTCCGAGCACCAAGGGCGCTTTGTGACGAAGCCCCACGTCGCCGTCTTTGATTACGGCATCGGTAACATTCACTCGGCGGTCAAAGCCGTGGAGCGTGCGGGTGCCACAGTCGAGCTCACCCGCGATAAAAAGAAGTGCGCCGAAGCGGATGGCTTGCTCGTTCCCGGGGTCGGCGCCTTTGCCGCGGTCATGCAGGCACTCAACGAGGCCGACGGCGGCGAGATCATCGAGCGTCGGGTTGCTGGTGGTCGCCCGGTCTTGGGCATCTGTGTCGGTATGCAGATCATGTTCGACCGCGGCGTGGAGCACGGCATTGACACCGAGGGTCTCGGTCAGTGGCCGGGAGTGGTGCATCAACTCGAGGCGCCCATCCTGCCGCACATGGGCTGGAACACCGTGGATGCGCCTGCCGACTCCGCCCTGTTTCGGGGCATTCGCGATGAGCGCTTTTATTTTGTGCACTCGTACGCCGCCACTGAGTGGTCGCTCGATGTGATCCGCCCCTTCCCTGAGCCGCACGTCACGTGGGCCAGACACGGCCAGCGATTCATCGCGGCGGTCGAAAACGGCCCGCTCTCAGCTACACAGTTTCATCCCGAGAAGTCGGGCGAGGCGGGAATCGCCCTGCTCGGTAATTGGCTCGGCACCCTCTAAATACGACGAAAGAACCACATGACGAACATCCTCGAACTCTTACCCGCCGTCGACGTCGCCGAGGGCAAGGCCGTTCGCCTGACTCAGGGTGAACTCGGCACCGAAACGAACTACGGCGACCCGGTTGATGCCGCTGCGGATTGGGCGGCGCAGGGCGCCGAGTGGATTCACCTCGTCGACCTGGATGCGGCGTTCGGGCGTGGCGAGAACCGCGCACTGCTGCGTCGGGTGATCAACGAGGTTCCCGGTGTCAAGATTGAGCTCAGTGGGGGCATCCGCGACGATGCCAGTCTCGAATCGGCGCTCGAGTCCGGTGCCACCCGCGTCAACCTCGGTACGGCTGCGCTGGAAGACCCGAGCTGGGCAGCCAGCGCCATCTCCCGTTTCGGCGACCAAATCGCGGTCGGCCTCGACGTGCGCGGCGAAACGCTCGCCGCCCGCGGCTGGACCAAAGAGGGTGGCAACCTGTGGGATGTGCTCGCTCGCCTCGAAGACGCCGGATGTGCGCGCTACGTCGTGACCGACGTGACGCGCGACGGCATGCTCAACGGCCCCAACTTGGAGCTTCTCGTGAGCATCACCGAGCGCACCGGTAAACCGGTTGTCGCCTCGGGCGGAATCTCAAGCCTCGATGACCTAGTCGCCCTGCGCGCACTTGTCGGCAAGGGCGTCGAGGGCGCAATCGTGGGCAAGGCGCTCTACGCGGGCAAGTTCACGCTCGAGCAGGCGATCGCGGTGGCGTATAACTGATGACCGACAAGCATCAATTCGGCTCGAGCGACGAGCACGATTCGGCAGGGCAGCCCTGGGCCGGGCGTGAATTTGCGTCGAACAACTTCGCCGAGGATGACGGCACGGCATCCGCCATGTTCCTGGACGCCGTCGCCGCTTTTCGCGCGACCGAGCTCTTCAGCGAGGAACGCGCTCACGCCCTGCGCAAAGCGGTTGACGTGGTGCGCATCACGCGTTTTCTCGTCCCGCTTGTTCCGCAAGCGGGTGAGGTAGGCACCACCGCCAACGGACTCGCCGTCGATAAAACCCAAGAGCTCTCCATTGTGCACCTCGAAGGCCCCGACAACACGCGTGCTCTCCCCGTTTTCTCGAGCGTCGCGGCCATGCAGGCGTGGCGTGCCGAGGCGCGCCCGGTGCCGACCAGCGGTCTTCAGGTGGCCCGCGCCGCCGTCGATGACGCCGTCGACCTCATCGTCATTGACCCGACTAGCGAGTCCGAGCTGGTCTTGCGCGCCCGAACCTTCGAGGCGATCGCGGATGAGCGCCTCTGGATTCCGCCGTTTCTCGATTCTGATCTCGCGCGCGCGTTCAACGCACCAGCCGAGGGTGACCCGTTCGTGCGTCGCGTGACACTCAGTGCGGGCGACCCCGATGCGCGGGGGATGGGACCGGAACTCGTGGTCGAAGTTCAGATGGTCTCGGGCCTGTCGCAGGCGGAGGTCGAAAAAGTGATGGGCAAGCTCACCGGCGCTTGGGGCGAAGTTACCACCCTGAACCAGCGCATCTCCTCGATGCTGGTGCGCGTGGTTGCGGCTGAATAGTCGCTAGTTGACCGGCCCGGTCCACTTCTCGCCCGGACCCATGCCGATCTCGTCGGGAAAAGCCGACGCTTCGCGAAACGCGAGCTGCACCGAGCGCAGCCCATCACGCAACGGCCTGGCGTGTGAGTCGGAAAGGTCAGCGGCAGCTGCCGTAATGAGTCCGGCGAGTGCATTGATCAGCTTGCGGGCTTCGTCGAGATCGACCATCGACGGCTGGCCTTCTTCATCGGCGAGTCCGCACTTTACGGCGGCGGCGCTCATCAGGTTCACGGCAACTTCGACAATCACCTCGACGGCGGGCACCTCGGCTATGTCGAGGGTCTGCTGTTGCACATCCTGATTTTCGCTCATCACGCCTTCTCTGGTAGTCTTACAAAGTTGTCTGCGGTCTCGTGCCAAAGTCGACACGGTAAAGAGGAGCGAAAGCTCCCACCCGCAGCCTCAAGGTTACCGGGTTCTTACACTCCGCTCGCTCGAGCCTCTGGTTCTCGCGGGTAGGTCAGGGTGTTGATGGATGCGCATCGCGCGCCATCGCAAAGTACGGGTTTGCGCTCTCGCGCGTGAACGTGTGCCCGAACTCCTCTTTTCCGAAAAGCAGCACTTTACCTGTGACGGAAAATCGAAGGAGTCCCGCATTAGCGATCCACGTACTAACGACCGCATCCGCGTTCCCGAAGTTCGACTGATTGGCCCCAACGGCGAGCAGGTGGGAGTGGTGTCGATTGACGCTGCCCTGCGTCTGGCCGCCGAGGCAGATCTTGACCTTGTTGAGGTGGCTCCGCAGTCGAAGCCTCCTGTGGCAAAGATCATGGATTTCGGCAAGTACAAGTACGAAGCCGCACAGAAGGCCAAAGAGGCTCGTCGCAACCAGGCAAACACCGTGCTCAAAGAGGTGCGTTTCCGCTTGAAGATTGACGACCACGACTACGAAACCAAGAAGAAGCAGGCCGTCTCCTTCTTGAACGGTGGCGACAAGGTCAAGGCGATGATCTTGTTCCGCGGTCGTGAGCAGTCGCGTCCCGAGCAGGGCGTTCGTCTGCTGCAGAAGTTCGCCGAAGACATCGCTGAGTTCGGCACGGTTGAGCACACCCCTACCATTGACGGCCGCAACATGGTCATGGTCATCGGGCCACTCAAGAGCAAGTCCGAGGTCAAGGCCGAGCAGAACGCCAAGCGCGACGCCGCTAAGGCTGTGGCCAAGGCCGGTCGGGTAACCAAGGCCGAGGGCGAAACAGAAACTTCGGATGCGCCTGCCGCATCCGCGAAGAAAACCACACAACAAGGAGAGAAAGATGCCTAAGCAGAAGACCCACTCGGGTTCGAAGAAGCGCTTCAAGGTCACCGGTAGCGGAAAGATCATGAAGCAGCAGGCTGGCATGCGCCACAACCTCGAGGTGAAGAGCGGAAAGCGCAAGCGCACGCTCAACGCAGAACAGGTGCTGTCGCCGGCAGACGCCAAGAACGTCAAGAAGCTTCTCGGCCACTAGTCGCCGACCGATCGCAAGGATAAAAAGAAATGGCACGTGTCAAAAACGCCGTCAACGCCGCTAAGAAGCGTCGCGTTGTTCTCGAGCGCGCTGAGGGCTACCGCGGTCAGCGTTCGCGCCTCTACCGCAAGGCCAAAGAGCAGGTCACGCACTCGCTCGTTTACTCGTTCCGCGACCGTCGCGCCCGCAAGGGTGAGTTCCGTCGTCTGTGGATTCAGCGCATCAACGCGGCATCGCGCGCGAATGGCCTGACCTACAACCGCTTCATCCAGGGCCTTGACCTGGCTGGCATTGAGGTCGACCGTCGCATGCTCGCCGAGCTTGCCGTGAACGAGCCCACCGTGTTCGCTCAGCTTGTGGCTACCGCGAAGAAGGCTCTTCCGGCAGACACCTCGGCACCGAAGGCTCAGGCCTAACGAGCCTGCCGAAAGGCAACACTATGCTCGACAACCCGCGCGCGTCTCGCGTCAAGCAGGTTGCGAAGCTCTCCCAGCGAGGAGCCCGGTTAGACACCGGGCTCTTCCTGTTGGAGGGACCGCAGGCTGTCTCCGAGGCATTGGCTTACCGATCTGAATTGATCGTCGAGCTTTTTGCGACCCCCACCGCTCTTGAGCGTTACAGTGACATCGCTGCCACCGCCGTTGATGCGGGCGTTGACGTCGAGTTCGCCACCGAAGAGGTCATTGACGCGATGGGTGACACGGTCACCCCTCAGGGTTTCATCGCCGTGTGTCGCCAATTCCCGACGGCACTCAAAGACGTACTGCGCGAGGGCCGTGACGGTGGTGCGCCGAAACTGGTCGCCATCCTCGAAGAGGTGCGCGACCCGGGCAACCTCGGCACGATCATCCGCGTGGCTGACTCGGCGGGTGCCGATGCGGTCATTCTCACCGGACGCAGTGTCGATCTGTACAACCCGAAGGTTGTGCGTTCGACCACGGGGTCGCTGTTCCACCTGCCCGTCACGGTCGGTGTGGAATTGACGGATGCGCTTGCCGCAGCCCGCGCGGCCGGTCTGCAGATTCTCGCCGCCGACGTTAAGGGCGTCGACCTGCCCGAGGTAGCTCACGAGCTACTCGCCAAGCCGACCGCCTGGTTGTTTGGCAATGAGGCGCGTGGCCTTGAGGATGCGCATCTCGCGCTGGCTGACTCGTCGGTTCGCGTGCCCATCTATGGTGAAGCAGAGTCGATGAACCTCGCGACCGCGGCGAGCGTGTTGGTCTATCAAAGCGCCTTCGCGCAACGCGGCTCTTCTAAGCTGTGAGCATGCCTGTGCTTCACAACTCAAGCCTTCGCAACCCAAGCCTTCGCAACCCAAGCCTTCGTCACCCGAGAACGCGTCGGTTTCGCGTGCGCCACGCCGCCATCGTCGTCATGATTGTGGGGCTTGTCTCCTCGGCGCTCGGGGCATCACCCGCAGTGGCCATCGACGATACGACCACTAGCCCGAAGCACGCGTGGGTGGATCCCACTGTCCCGTTGTCTGGTGGAAACTTTGGCTTCTCTGTAACGTTCACCTTCCCGCCGATCACTGAGCACGCCGTGTCACACGGCACCGCGCCGGTCTTCACGACCGGAGTCACGCACTGTCTCGCTGGTGCACCGGTGAGTCCCATGACCTTCTCCTGTGAGGGACTCGGAACTCCAGTTCCCGGTGAGTACACGTTCGAAGCGAGCATCAGAACGCTTGCCGGCGACATCCACCACTGGGTGGTGCCGGTCACCGTGTGTGACGGTGCCTGCAGCCCGAGGTTCTGGTTCACGGCCAGCCCCGAGCCTCTGCGCTACTTGGTCAACGAAGAACTTGGCACGCAAACTCAGGGCACCTACGTGTTCAATGAGGATTGGAACGCCAACTCGGACACGGTGGTTTTTTCACCACCGAGCAACAGCAACGGTTTTGCGCCGGGTGACTGGGAAATCACCACCGCCGAGGTGATGAACGGCTCGCACTACGGTTTGCGTGGCACATTCTCGGCCACGGGCGATTACGCCATGACCATCCAGGTGCAGGACGAGTTTGGCGGGTTGCACGCGGCCACACAGTCGATCCACGTCTGCACTCGAGAAGAATGCCCAGACTTGGTTCCCGGCTACCTTCCCGATACCGGCCAAAACCTCATCCTCATTTATTGGATCGGCGGCATTAGTGCTCTCGTCATTGTGCTGGGCGTCGGCGCGATGATCATTGTTCGTCGCCGCGGCAAGAAGTAGGCGTTGCTAGCCGGTCTTACCCGGCAAACTTGGGCGTTGACCTTTCCCCACCGGCGGCCGAATGTTCGATGGTGCCGTGGGAAACGTCTCGTTTTGCGAGATGACATCCGTTGATGAGAAGTATGAGCATTCGTATACTCAAAGTATGACTACTCGGCCCGCCACTGATTCACCAACGACAATCAAGGTCACGATGGCCACCCGAAACCGTCTCAAGGCTCGGACCGAAAAATCGGGCTCACCCAGTCTCGATTCCTATCTCAACGCACTTGTCGATGCGGCCGAGCGCGCAGAAAAACTCTCCGAGTTTCGGGCAGTGATGGCTCGCGTGACACCCGACGAATGGGCGAGCTACATGTCCGAAGTTTCGACGATGGATGCGAGTCTCACCGACGGACTCAGCCCTGCCGAAAATTGGGATGACGACTGGCCCGGCGACCGGCCCGGCGACCGGCCTGACGACCGGCCCGACGAGTGGGACGCAAAGTGACCACTGGACTTGCTCCGGGGCAAATCTGGTGGGCCAATCTCGGTGACGGAGTCGGTCGCGAGCAAAGCGGACGCAGGCCGGTGCTCATCGTCGCCGACTACGACTACCTCGAACCCGTCGATGCGCTCGCGGTCGTCATGCCTCTGACAAAGGTCAGGCGCGGGTGGCCGAATCACGTTCTGGCTGTGGGCGAGACCGGCATTCGCCGGGAATCGTGGATCATGACCGAACAGGTTCGCACCATTTCTCGGCAGCGGCTGAAACAGCACGCGGGGTCGCTCTCTCCCGAAAGTTTTAGTGCGGTCACGTGGTGGGCAAGCGTGTTTCTCGGGCTTCCTGAGCCCAAGTAAACTTGAGTCTCGTGTCTGTTGAAATCACCGAGTCGAGCGTCGCGTCGGCGTTGGCGGCCGCACTCGAGGCCATCGCGCAGGCGACGGATAGTTCATCCCTGAAGGCGGCCCGCAGTTCGTTTCTGGGTGAGAATTCGCCACTTGCCGCGCTGAATGCTTCGCTCAAAGACGTGCCGAACGACCAGAAGGCATCGGCCGGAAAACTTGTCGGGCAGGCTCGCGCCGAGGCGAACCAGGCCTACGCGCAGGCTGAAGAGCGCATCGTGGTGGCGGAACAGAACGCGAAACTCGACGCCGAGCGCGTGGACATCACGGCAGCGCCGAGTCACTTTCGTGCCGGAGGGCGCCATCCGCTCATGCTGTTGCAAGAAGAATTCTGTGACGCATTCGTGGGCATGGGGTGGGAAATTGCCGAGGGTCCGGAGCTTGAGAGCGAGTGGTACAACTTCGACGCGTTGAACTTCGACGAGGATCACCCGGCACGCGCCATGCAGGACACGTTCTTCGTCGAGCCGGTCGATGCCCACCTCGTGCTGCGCACGCACACCAGCCCGGTGCAGTTGCGCGCCATGCTCGAGCGCGAGTTACCGATTTATGTGCTCGCCCCGGGACGCGTGTACCGCACTGATGAGCTCGACGCCACGCACACTCCGGTCTTCACCCAGATCGAGGGTCTCGCCATCGACAAGGGCCTCACCATGGCCCACCTGCGCGGCACCCTCGAACACGCTGCCCGTCTGATGTTCGGTGACGATGCCCGCATCCGACTGCGCCCCAATTACTTTCCGTTCACCGAGCCGAGCGCCGAACTGGACGTGTGGCACCCCACCTTCGTCGGCGGCGCCCGCTGGATCGAGTGGGGTGGATGCGGCATGGTCAACGCCAACGTGCTTCGCTCGGCCGGTATCGACCCCGAGGTGTACACCGGTTTCGCGTTCGGCATGGGTGTCGAGCGCACGCTCATGTTCCGCAATCAGGTGCAAGACATGCACGACATGGTCGAGGGCGACATTCGCTTCTCGCAGCAGTTTGGAATGGTTGTCTGATGCGCGTTCCGCTGTCGTGGCTTGCTGAGTACGTCGACCTCGCTCCGGGGACGACGCCTGAAGATGTGCACGCCGCCCTCGTCAAAGTCGGTTTCGAAGAAGAAGACATCCACACCTCCGACGTGAGCGGTCCGCTGGTCGTGGGTGAGGTGCTCGAGTTCACGCCCGAAGAGCAGTCGAATGGTAAGACCATCCGCTGGTGTCAGGTGCGCGTTGCACCCGCTGGTGCGAAAGCTGCGGATGGGGGAGAGGATGTTCGGGGCATCGTCTGTGGCGCATCCAATTTCGAAGTCGGTGACAAGGTCGTCGTGAGCCTCCCCGGCGCGGTGCTCCCCGGCGGGTTTGAGATCGCGGCGCGCAAAACCTACGGACACGTGAGTGACGGCATGATGGCGAGCTTCAAGGAGCTCGGCCTCGGCGACGACCACAGTGGCATCATCCGACTGGGCACGCTGGGCATCGACCCCGAGGTGGGCACCGACGCCAAGGCGCTGCTGGGACTCGACGATTCCGCGGTCGAAATCAACGTGACGCCAGACCGCGGCTACGCGTTCTCGATTCGTGGGGTTGCCCGCGAGTATGCGCACTCAACGGGAGCAACTTTCCGCGACCCCGCACAACACTTGCCCGAAACCGGTGGCGCGCACCTCATTGCCGAGTTCTCGTCGGAGTATCCGGTCAGTATCGACAACACACAGCTGATTCGTGAACGCGTTCCGGTGAACGTGTTCATCACGCGCGTGGTGCGCGGCATCGATGCCACGAAGCCCACCCCGCAGTGGATGACCAGTCGCCTGCGCTTGGCCGGCATCCGCCCGATCTCACTCGCGGTGGACATCACCAACTACGTCATGCTCGAGCTGGGTCAACCCATCCACGGCTACGACCTCGACACCCTGCGCGGCGGTCTCGGAGTTCGTCGCGCCACGGCCGGAGAAAAACTCACCACGCTGGATGGCGTCGAGCGCACGCTCAACGCCGAAGACCTGCTCATCACCGACGACCGCGGACCAATCGGTCTCGCCGGCGTGATGGGCGGTGCGGAAACCGAACTGAGCACCTCGACGGTGAACGTGCTCGTCGAGGCGGCCAATTTTGATCCGGTGTCCGTCGCCCGCACGGCTCGCCGGCACAAGCTGCCGAGTGAGGCGAGCAAGCGTTTCGAACGCGGAGTCGACCCCGAGGTAGCCGAGGTGGCCGCCGGACGAGTGGTGCAGTTGCTGGTCGATCTGGCCGGGGGTACCGCCGACACTGTGGGCGGCATGTTTGCCGAGGCTGCGGGTGCCGCTCGCGAGACAATCGCGTTGCCAGCACACTTCGTGGGCGAACTCATCGGTTATGACTACACGGCTGAACAGGTGCGTTCGGCGCTCGCCGAGATCGGCTGTGTCGTTGCCGAATCCGCTGATGGCAGTGCGCTCGAAGTTACCCCGCCGAGCTGGCGACCCGACCTCACCGACAAGTGGACGCTCGCCGAAGAGGTCGCGCGCATCTTTGGGTTCGATGTCATCCCGACCGTGCTGCCGGTCGCGCCTCCCGGCCGCGGCTACACCACGGCTCAGCGGGTGCGACGCCGAGTGAGCGATTCGCTGGCCGCAGCCGGCCTCACCGAAACGCTCAGCTACCCGTTCCTTGACGAGGCGACCAACAATCTGTTTGGGTCACCGAGTGGCGAGAGTGTTGCCCAGGTGCGCCTGTCGAACGCGCTCGATGCCAGCCAGGGGTGGATGCGCACCTCGCTGCTGCCCGGACTGCTCCAGACGGCGGCGCGCAACCGCTCGCGCGGCCTCACCAGCCCGGCGATCTTCGAGCTCGGTCGCGTGTTTCGTCCCGTTGCCGGAGTGACCTACGGTCACGCCATGTTTCCGGGCGCCGTGCGTCCGAGCGACGCGCAGCTCGACGAGGTGGCCGCAGGTCTTCCCCCGCAGCCGCGTCACCTCGCGGTGGTTCTCGCCGGTGACGCCGTGCTCAAGCAGCCCGGCACGCCCGCCCACGAGTTCGATTACACGCACGCCCTCGACGCACTGCGTACCATCGAGCTGGCCGCGGGCGTCACCCTCGAGGTGCGCCAGGCTACGCACACCAACTTCCACCCGGGCCGCTGCGCCGAGATTGTGCTCACCGCGTCGAGTGCCCTTGATAAATCGAGCGGCTCCTCAGCAACCGACTCGGACCTAGAGCTGGTCGTCGGCTATGTCGGCGAAATCCACCCGAGCGTCGCCGAGTCGTTCAACCTGCCGCGGCGCGTGGCCGCCCTCGAGCTCGACCTCGACGCCGTCTGCGCTGCCGCCGGGCAACCGGTCGTCGCACAACCGGTGGGCACCATGCCAGCGGCGACGCAGGACGTGTCGTTGGTGGTGGATGCGTCGGTTCCCGCGCAGGCGCTGCGCGCATCCATTCTCGCTGGTGCTGGTGACCTGCTCGAGGATGCACGATTGGTTGACGTGTACGCCGGTGACGGGGTTCCGGCTGGTCAGCGTTCGCTCACCTTCGCGCTGCGTTTCCGCGCGGATGACCGCACGCTCACTCAGGCCGAAGCCACCGAGGCCAAGCAGGCCGGTGTCGAAGCCGCGGCTGCCGCTTTCGGCGCAACGATTCGCGAGTAGCCTGTAACCGAGAACTCAACCTGGGGGTAACGAGATGACGACACGGAACGATGTGCGACTTCCGCGCAAGACGAGTCCCCTGTCACGCGCGGACATTCCCAAAATCGCGCCCGCTGTCGTCGTTCCCGGTCAACGTAACCCCTGCGCGTGGTTGCTCGGTGCCCCGCGCCAGGTCTGGGAGGCTCGTGTTTCCGAGGATCAGGGCGATCGCACCGGTGCACAAAAATTACTTGAGGCCGCGACGGAATCATCCGACCCGGTAGTCGCCTGGAGCGCTGTGCTTGAGCTCGGCGTGTTGCTCACGATGGTCAATGTGGGGCGTGCGGAAACGTCAAACACGCGCGAGGGCTTGGGTCTGCTGATGGAGGCGATCACCGCTCCCTACGCTGACATCGCAGGCGCTGCCTGTTTCAACGTGGCACAACTTTTGCAGTACTCCGATCGCTTTGAAGACGCCAACGGGTATGTCTGGCTTGCGCACGATCTCGGCGACCCGCTGGCTCTCGAGCGCGTGCTGGCGTCGATCCCCGAGGATGAGCGCGACAGCGTGTCGCTCGAGTCGTTCCAATTCATTCGCGGATCAGTTTCGCGACTGCGACGCGCCAGCACGGTAGCCGAAGTCGGCATCGCACCGCACGTGCTTCGTGAATCGAGTGCTCCGCTGCGCGAGTGGTTTACCCAGGCGCAGGGTCGCGTCGGCGCGGAAGACTGGTCATCCATCTCGTCGTACCTGGTCGACAGTGCCATGTACAACGTGGAGAATCGCTTTGCCGCGGTGTCGACTCGAGTTTTTCCGACCGCGCAGGGCTGCTGCCAGGCACTTCCGCTGAGCACGCCGTGTGGCGTCTGCGGACGCTCGGCAGACGCTTTCGTGTCAACCCTCGCCGGTCTCGGAGACGGAACCTACCCGGTGGTCATCCTCGATGACGGCTCTGGTTCTGTTGGTGCCATCACACTTTTCAAGAACCTGCTCACTGAGCTCAAGGCCGCATCGGCAACCATTCCCGACGACTACGCCCCGGTTTCGGCAACGGGCGAGGGCAGGCTTCTCGGCACCCTGTTGGAGAGTGCTGCCCCGCTCGTCGTGGGCAAAATCGTGGTGGCCGACCGGGTCTTTTTTGCGGATGCCCTTCGTGTCGCTGACGGTCGTGACATTGCGGTCGATGTTCCCCTTCCGGCCGGTGAGTACGACGTTATTGTCTGGATGAGCTTGCCGAGCGATGAGGGCGATGACACGCTGCGACCACTCGCGTTCGGTGTGCTGCGCGGAACCCTCGCCGACGTGATTCGACTGAAGACGCCGCGTCTCACCCCTGCCGAAATCACGATGGTGCACCATGAAACCATTCTTGATCCGTCGATTCGATGCGTGGAACACAAAGCGGATGTTGTTCCGGGCCTCATTCGTCGCAACTTCGATAACGAACCCGATGCCGAACGGCGTTTGTCGTGGCTGTTGCAACTCGCCGAGGTCAACCCCGATGAGCAGAGCTTTGCGGCGATTCATGGGTTCCCGCGACCCGACGAGATGCGTGCCCGACGTGCCCTCGTGACGCGCGGTTACACTGAGCCGAAATTGGCGTGGATGAACTGGCCCGCGCCAGGCGTCGCTCCGGTCGCTGCGCCGGTCGCTGCGCCGGTCGCTGCCCCGCCAACGCGTCAGACACCGCCGACGGCCTACATTCCGCCGGCACCCGCTCCGGCACCTGCCCCGGTGTCGACCCCGGCACCGGCCCCCGCCGCAACCGGCCCGAAGTTTTGCACCTCGTGCGGCACGCCACGCGCGGGAGAGTCAAAATTCTGCACAAGCTGCGGAAATAAGTTTCCGGTCGCATAGTCTGGGCATAAGGCGCGAAGCCGCATCCAACTCACGGCGAGAGAGGTCTCATGATCTGCCCGGTCTGTCAGACACTCAACGATGAAAAGGCGCTTGCGTGCATCGAATGCGGTGCCGACCTCACGCCTACCGATGACGATGGCGAAATTGTCATCCGACACGGGGGCATGGGTGTCGCCGGAGTCATCGCCATTGTCGGTATCGCCGTCATTGCCATCTGGCTCGTCATTCAGTTTGTGCTCGTACCGATGTGGTTCAACAACGGGAATGTGATCGGCGAGTATTCACTCAATCCGCGCGAGGTCGAAGCATCCATCGTCGTCGGTTTTCATGAAAACACGCAACTTGACCCGATCGTGGTCTGCCCGCCAACGATGCGCGGCACCCCGGGCGCGACGGTCTCGTGCGAGGTGAATCTCGGCACGACGGTGCGGTCGGCACTCGTCACCATCACGGAGACGGGCAGTTTCACCTGGGCGGTTGTGAAATAGTCGCGAGCTTGTCGCGGATTAGTCGCGGAGTGTTCGCGAGCTAATCGCGGTGCGCACCTCGGCGCGACGCCCGCAGCGCGAGCAAAGCGGCAACCCACAGGGGAGTCACCGCGAATACCGTGACGGTGACGAGCGCATCCGCAATCGTTTTCGCCTCGCCACTCACGCTCTGCACGAATGGCACGGCGCACATTGTCACGATAAACGTGCCGTAAAGCAGAATTCCCTGCAGGGCGAAGCTGCGCGGCTGGCGGATTTCGAGGTGCGCCAGCGCGGCCGGTCGGCTGAGCAGCCACTGGATGATGAGCAAGAAGACGAGGGTTTCGACGAACCATCCCACGAAGTTGTGGAAGGGGACTCCGAAGTACGCGCCGCCATCGGGCCAGACCCACTGACCAAGTACGGTGGAGTGCCACGGGTCACTCGAGAGGTCCAGCAGGGTTTGCGCGAACGCGGCCATTGCCGAGACCCACACCACGCCCCAGCCACGAACCGCCGAGGTGAGCGATCCGCTCACGGCACGAGCAATCATGAGTGCGGCATACGCCATCGTGAAATACTGCAGCTGGATGAGCGGCGGAACTCCGAGAACCAGCGGGCCGAGCGGTCCATCCGGGTAGTAGTAGGTGCCGAACACGAGCCCGGTGGCAACGCCTAAGGCTTCGCCGGCGAAACTGACTACGACCACCGCGACGAAGGACAAGATTGCGGTGCGCGCACCAGCCCAGCGGATGAAGTGCCAGAACGCGAACACCACCGGTACCCAGCCGAGCAGGAGCGAGAGTGCACCCGGCGTATTCGCTGGCGCAAACGCGGCACCGAATGAGACGGCGAGAAGCACCCACAGGGTGATCAGCTCGCCACGACGGATGGGGGTAATGGTTCGCGTGGAGGTCATGGTCTCAACATACTGAACCTCGCGCGTCACTTCCACAGCCACATGCACCGGTCTTTTTTCCTCATCACGGACTGTGTCATACTTGGGTCAAACGTTCCTCCCCGGCGATAAGAGGCCCTTGGCCTCTTCCATCGAGATAGCCGGGGGGGTCACTCATTTAAGTACGACCGTTGTGGTCGAAATAGACCAGCTTGTGGGTATCCGCCGGCAGAAATTTTGTTCCTTCGTCGTCATTCACGGTCACGAATCTGTGGTGAGCCCAAGCGATGAAGTCGGCAATTTGACCATTGGGGTCGTTTGCTACGCGATGAAAATAGACCCTGGTGCGATGAGGGCTCAGGGTTTTCTTGGTTGCTCCGGTTATGTCGGATTGTGCATTCTTGCCAAGAACGCTGTCAAAAGTAACCGTGACTTGGTGATGCTCATTCTCGATTCCCTTCTTGAGGAAACCAAAAATTACTTTTGCCGCCAGAACCATCAGTGAGTTGGACGATCGGTAGTCGCTCGCAAGCGAATTTTTCTCAAAGACAACGGTCAGTGATGTGATCGCGCGTATAGAACCAATAGTTTCGAGAACTCGGGCTCGCGTCCCCTTGGAATTGTGCGAGGCGTGAAAATCGAGCTGCTGAGATCCGCGGAGCATCTGCTCGTATTTCAGGGCGAGAATCTCCGAGCCGCTCAGGACGGGGTCGCATGTGACTATCGCGGTCATGACAAAGAATTTTGTGCCGCGCTCGGAAAAGTCGAAATTGCCTGATTCATCGAGAAAAATCCAGATTGGCTTTGCGGGCTCAACATGCTCTAGATCTGCCTCGTTTGCCATCTGCGAAGACTAGGCGAAAGTTGCCGTTCTGACATGCACGCGCGACACAATGGGGATAAGGTCCAGTCCTGCGCCCCATAGGCTGAAAACATGAGCCACGATGAGACCCCCGGCGAAAAGCCCGGCGAGGCGGCAGGCGAGACCCCTGAACTCTCGCGGCTCGATCTGGTTGAGGATCTCGAGCGCAAGGCGTTGCGTCGCCGACCTCGCTGGCTCACCCGCAACGTGTGGACTCTGAGCTGGGTCTCTTTTCTGCAGGATGCCGCCGGCGAAATGCTCTACCCGCTGTTGCCCATCCTCTTGAATACCGTGCTCGGAGCGCCCGCGATTGTCGTCGGCCTCGTCGAGTCGATGGCGGAGGGTGCTGCCGCGGCCATGAAGCTGGCAAGCGCGCACCTCAACAAGTACATGCCGCGTAAGGTGATGGTCTTTTTTGGCTACGCGGCCGCGACGCTCGGCAAGGTGATCATCGCGCTCGCCGGGGTGTGGCCCATCGTTTTGGTCGGTCGGGTTGTCGACCGTCTCGGTAAGGGACTGCGTTCGGCTCCGCGAGACGCCATCCTGTTTGTGGGCAGTGATAAGCGCGACCGCGGCAAGGTCATCGGTTTTCACCGCACAGCTGACACACTCGGTGCCGTGGTTGGTCCGGCGCTGGCGCTCGGACTGCTCGCGATTTTCGACGGTGACGTGCGAGCCGTGCTGTGGATTGCCGTCATCCCGGGCGTCATCGCCACCTTGATGGTGTTGCTCGTGCGCGACGCCGAACCGCGTGGCAAGACGAAGGCGAAACGCAAAGCGGCGTGGGATGCCCGGAAAGTAGCCGCTCGCGAAGACATCGCCGAGGCCGAAGTCAACCCGATGCACGTGCCCAACACCGAGATAGTGCCACGGCGTCAGAGGTTCGGCGGCAAGCTGCCTCGCTCACTCGATCGCCTCATCATCGTGCTGAGTATTTTTGCGGTGGTCAATTTTCCCGATGCACTCCTCCTGCTCCACCTCACTCAGGAGGGCTGGAGCGCCGGTGCAGTGGTTGGCGCCTACCTGCTGTTCAACGTGTCGTATGCGCTGCTGAGTTTTCCGGCCGGGTATCTGACGGATCGCATGCATCCGGCGCACATTTATGCCATCGGCCTCCTGTGCTTCGTGATTGCCTATGGCGGTCTTGCGTTCACCGGCGATCACGTCATCTCGCTGCTGCTCATCGTGATCTACGGCGGTTTCGCGGCCGCCAACGACACGGTCGGTAAGTCCTGGGCGGCGAAGCTCGCACCCGAGAAACTACAGCTCGTCGCGCAGGCGCGACTGCAGGGTTTCGCGGGGTTCGGCATCCTCATCGCCGGCTTATGGGCTGGTGCCACATGGATGCTCGGCCCAGGCCTGGGCACGATTCCGCTGCTCGTTTCCTCCGCCGTCGGGTTGATCACGGCGGTGTTTGTGCTGGTTGTCGGGCCGCGGCTGAAAGCAGCGTAGCAATCGGGCGAAACCGGAATTTAGTTATAGAACGGCGAGTCCCAATCGTGCCAGACGAACGCGATCACCGAGCATGCGCGAACTGCCTGGTCGAGTGGCATGCCCGACTCGAGCAGTGCGCGAAACTCATCCATTTTGCTCGCCGGGATTTTGATTGCTTCGTCGTAACCGTTGCCACTGCCACTGATGTGGAGTTCGTCGTTAACAAATCTCCAGCCGGGAGGAGGCCACTCAATGTCTTTTGCTGATTCATTCACGATTCATTCTGTGCCGACCCGCGGACAATTAATTTCGGGACGGGTGTCGCGGTGGTCACTGTCCTGAGGTCGTGTCACACTAGTTGTCCGAGCTGAGGGGAGCAGCATGCCAGATTTTGATGAAATGTCGGTCGAAGAACTCGAAGAGTTGACCACGAGCGCCGACAAAGCAGAGCGCGCGGGGGCGTTGCTTGAGATGGCGATTCGCCACGATCGAGATTCCGATTATTTTCTCTCGGTGGTGGATGCTGGCTCAGCGCGACAGCTCTTCAACGAGGTGGGGGACACCTTCAACGAAGCTCGGTCCGGCTACATTGAGGCGACCGGTTTGTACCGAAAAGATGACAACGACGAGGCACTTGCCGCCGTCGATTCGGCCCTCGAGTTGATGAACAGTCTGCTCAATGAGGTTGACATCGCTTTTGCGCTCCGCTTACGTTCCCAGGTTTTGCAATCACTCAAACGCCGCGACGAAGCGGCAATAACCTTGCGCAACGCCATGGAGCTTTTTGAGAGCAATGATCTCAAATCGATGGCCGGGATTTGCGCGTTAGACATCGGTGAGATTCACGGAAGCGCAGATCGCTTGCGCGAGGCCCTCGAAACGTTTGAGAAGGCCCTCGAACTGTTCATCGCCGAGGGTGATTTGGTGGGGACCGGCCGCGCGCACGACCGCATCGCATCCGCCCTCATCAGCATGGGCAATTTCGACGAAGCAATCGTGCATCTGCGCGAATCGCTGCACACCTTCGAATTCATCAACGAGGAGTCGCGTATCGCCTACGCGCAGTACCGTCTGGGGTGGACTCTCGTTTCGAATGGCGAGCACATCGAAGCAATGCCGCTCCTCGAACAGGCATCTCAATGGTACAAGGCGGCTTCGCGCTGGGGTGACGCGGCTGACGTCGATCACCAAATTGCCCACGCCCTGACATCCGATGGTCAAGAGGCCAAAGCGCGCGCACTGTACGAGCAGGTTCGGGCGGTGTATGCCGGTCTCGGCAACCGAGATCAAACCATCATCATCGAGTGCAACATCGCGGAGAGCATGGCGCGAACGCGGGAGTTTGATAAAGCAGTCGCGCTTCTGCGCCGCAACCTGGAGCAGTCGCGCCTCATCGAAGATGACTATCTCATCCGATCGATTTCGATGCGGCTCGCGGACACACTGCTCGAGCTCAACACGTTCGATGCCGCCGAAGAAGCCCTGACTGTTCTCGAGGCCTCGCCGATCGAAAACTGGGGTGACTCACATCTCGACAAGGTGCGAAACCTCGACGTCTACCGAAAGGTGTACGAGTGGTTGGGGCGCGATGACGACGCAGAGCGCGCTGCACAGAGCATCCTCGATGTGGACTCTGAGGTCGGCAGTCGGTGGTTCGCTGGCGAGGCCTACAGCACGCTCGCCAAAGCCGAAAAACGACGAGGCAATGAGGATGAAGCCGCACGGCTCACGCACCACGCCATTGCCATCTTTGTCGCCGAGGGTTACGACAACCAGGCCCGGGAACTTGCCCTGACGATTCTGCCTGAAAAAGGCCCGCGCATGGCTTCGGCGTTGCGTCCTGAAAAGGAGGTGCCGGGTGTGCCCGAGCCGGACGCAGTAGCTGCCGACGGTTCGGAAGCGTCGTAGTGTCGGAGAGTGGTTCGCGCCAGACCGACGCACACAACGGCTTTCAGCCCCAACGGATCACCGCGCTCGATAATCCGTTTGATTCTGACGCAGCATTAAACAGCCACTTGTTGGTCTCCGAGCGGTTCTACCTCCCCATCGAAGAGTCGACCGATGAGCAGCTCATCGCGACAGTGCTCGGCTGGGCGCTCGGGCATTTGAACGTGCCGACGTGGCTCGACAGTGACCACACCTGGTCGATTCTGTCGCTGAGATGGCATTACAACCACCTCGGAGTCAACCACACTGAGCCGTGCGTGCCATGCGCTGACTACGCCGTTCGAATCGAGGAGGAGAATGACCCCGACGACGAGTATTGGGCCGAGCATCGCGTCCGTACTTTCGCACACTGGGATGAGCTCGGTGTGCGGGGCGACACCATGCTGCCCGGTCATGTCATCTCGAATGCCGGCATCGAGGAGGACACGCTCGCCCGGATCTGGCTTCGCGTCATTCGCGTGCACGATTTCCTGATTCGGTTCACCGGCGTTGATGAACTCGACGGCGAGCCCGACCCCGGTGGCATTTACGAGATGCTCATGCACTGCGACGATGAGCTCTTGACCGATGTGTGGGTGTGGTTTGTGCTTCACCATCCCAATCCCGCCGGAACGTTCCACGTGCCTGCCTCGACTGTGCGCTCGGTCGAGATGCTTATCGCTGACGAGGCCGAGGCCATCCGCCGCTCATTCGGGGTCCCCGAGGAGGATTGTGCTGCGCATCCAGCCGAAGCGGAATTGAGGATGCGCGTCGCCGAGTTGCACGCCCGATACGCTCCCCGCCCGCCCATCTCGGGAATCACCCTCGCGCTCGAGGAGTTCCGCCGCGCAAACGGCGTCGAGCCGGATGACGAGTTCTGGACTGAGGAACGGGTTCGCACCGCCTACGGGCTGAATCTCAGCTAGAGGAGAAGGCAAATGGAAATCATCGTCGGCGTCCTTGCGACACTGGTTGTTCTTGGCCTCATCGTCGGCGCGCTCGCGCTGCTCGCCCTGCTCATTCGATCGCTGTTCCGAGTCGTCTCTGGCTCGCCCTCGCCACAGCAGCCAGCCAGTCAGCAACGAACCACCCCTCGCGCCATGTCTGCCGAAGAAGAGGGCAACGCGCACAGCGGACCATACGGATACAGCGGAGCGACCGCATACCCGCAAACACAGTACGGGTCACTGTTCAATCCGGATGCGGACTGGAATCGCGACGGCCGAGACGATCACGACAACCATGACGACCATGAGGATCGCGATAACCGTGAGAGCGCTGACCGCGAGGCTGCCGAGCTCGAAGGTGATGAGCAGTGACCGTTGCTCAGCAACTCCGGTAGTAGCCGTTTACCCACGTGCTGCCGCGCCAGTAGCCGTTTACCCAGCAGCCTCCGCCACCGGAGCCACCTACGTCGACTCCGCCGGACCCTCCCGCGTCAACGTCAGCATTTACATAAGGTTCGTAGACCTTGAGCCAGTACGCCGACTGGGCGGTGATGCACGCCGCTATCGGGTTCGCGGTGTTCACGCGTGTCTCGTTCGCCGCGGTAATGATGAGATCGCGGTACTCAACCTCGAGGGTTGTCGGGGTGAGTGTGTCGGTCACTTTCCAGGTTCGTGTGGATGGGTCCACGGTGAGGTCGTAGTCTGACACGCCAAAAATATCCGGAATCCAATAACCGGTCCGGATGAGTTGCTCGTTCGCGGAGCCTTGGGGAGCCGCGCCGTCGGCCAGTTCACCGCTCGACGTGAGTCGGTGCATAAACACGTCGTTCGTGTTCTTCGCAGCGAGCATAAGTCGAACCGGAAGACCAATCGGCAACAGTCGGTCTCGCGCGCCGAGAGCAAGGTTCTTGAGCTCGTCTTCGGTACGGGAGTCGTCATCGCACCAGTAATCGATGGGTGTAATCATCGCCAGAGTGACGTCAGCTAAACCGTACCGGGTCATCACTTGCATGTCTGCAGGGCGGTACCTGTCGGCATAGCCAAAAACCCAACCGTCGAGATAGGCGTTATCTGTCCAAGTAGTGCCAGAGGATGACCCCGGACTCCACACGTTGGCCGCGGTCGCGTAGTCGTCGACGAGCATCGGGTTCGTTATCCCTCGACAATCGGCATCGACGGTGACGAGAAAGTCTGAGTGAGGTGTGAGCGCAGAGCCGGCAAGCAAGGTTTGCTTGCAGACAAAGAGGCCAGCGAGGTCTGTCTCTGCACTGTCCGTCTCGGTCCACACAGTGTCACCCTCGGGTGTGATGAACACCGTGCGCAACTCGACATTCGCCAGTTTCTGATAGGCCTCGAAGGCTGCGAATCCGACCGTGTCGGGGACGATCCCTTCATCAACGCGAATTTCTGAGCGGGCGTTTATTCCCGAGTTAGACCCAGAGGCCGCGGATGTCAACGTGCGTCCGAGAGAAGTCACAGCGAAAATTCCGCCGGCAATGACGAGCACCGACGCGACCACGATGCCGACAATCAGCATGAGGGATGCGCGGGGCAAGCGCTCGCGAGGCGCCGGTGTTTTTGGCGATTGCGGCGTGGCCGTCGGCAGAGGAGGCGGGAGGCTGCTCGAACCGGAATCCGCGACGGAGTCGCTACTTCCGCACACCGCACAGAACTTGTCCCCGGGTGCGAGAGCATTCAGACACTTCGCGCATCGCCTCACGTCTCTAACTTATCTGCCAAGGCGCCGATGGGGGCGCGCGTGGGACACCCGAGTACCGTCACGTGTCTGCTCGGATACACGCAAAAAGTGCGTATTTCGTCCAAAAATCTGAACTATCGGGGGAATAAAAATGCCCCTTGCCCTGTTACATATCTAGCAACGCCAATTCAATAGTGTTCATGGTCCGTTTCTCGTCAACCAAAGAAAACATCCGCTCATCTCGCCGCTCACCGCGGCCAGTTAGGAATTAGTTTGACTGAAAACGCCCATGAAAAGAGACCCATCCCCTCGGATGACGAGTACTACGCCGATAACCCGGATCGCACGGATCACATTTGCCCTCGGCTGGACTGTCCCGGTGCGGATGACTTCACATTTCATACCAAGGATTGCGATATGGATACGTTCCTCGCATACCGTCGCAGCGCACGCGCCGGTTACCCCGAACCATTCCAGATCGAAATCGAACGGGATGATGCCACGGTTTACTACACGGTAGCCGCGCTCGCGTTCGGTGAAAATGCGCAAGAAGTGGAACGCGAAATTGCTCTCGAGCAGTTCGACGACTTCTTCATGCGGGTTCACTGGCGTGAACACGGATGGCCCGTGCGGGAAATTCGACTCACCAGGCCAAGCTTCGACGGTGAAATCGAACTCGTGGCCCGAATCGAAATCGAGTCCTGCTAGACGGGCGAACCGTGTAACAGGGCACTCCTTCTCAACACGCAGTGACCGGCTGGGTGAGGTCCACGCCTCACCCAGCTTCATTGTCCGTGGGTCCCCTTAGAGTTCTCAGACACAGGAAATCAACGATCAGGAGGAATCATGAAACTCTCACGCAAAGATCGTCGTTCACTCGCGGCACACCGAGAAATCAACCTGATCGACATCGAAAACGTGCTCGGCACATCCCACTTCACCGTGCGCGATGTCGAGCGCTATCGCGAGTTCCACATCGCTTCGAACAAGGTAGCCGCAGACGCCCACATCGTCATCGGCGTAAGTTCGCAGCAGGCACTTCTGGTCGCCAGCTACGGGTGGCCGGGCGCCCGCGTTGCGTTCCTTTCTGGCCGCGATGGAGCCGACCGCGCCCTCATGGCCGTTGCCCTCGAAGAGCATGTCGAAGATCGCTACGAGAAGCTCGTCATCGCATCCGGTGATCACTGCTTCATTCAAGCCGTTCAATTGCTTCAGCAGTTCGGCATGAGCGTTCACGTGTTCGCCCGTGCCACCTGCCTGAGCGCCGCACTCTGGGCCTCGTGCAAGAACGTGCGCACCTTCTCGTCACGCGAGTTTGCGCTGGCCGCATAACGGGTAAAGCGCGAGAGCTGTAGCCCGCGCATCCGGCGCAGGTCGTCGAACTTACGCGCGGGAGTGTGGCGGTTCCCCTCCGCCACTTGAGCCGATTATCCCTCCTGTCGGACGAACCGTCACAAACCACAATCCCTTTGAAAGGCATTGCGAACATTGATGAGCATTTCGGTGATGCATTTCACCCTGAAGATTCCGTCACCAACGAAGGTGGCGGGGAAGTGCTCTAGATGAAGCATGCTGAAATATGCCATGCGAGTCGGAACGACACGATTTCAGTCTCAGGACTTTACCCGTCCAACTTGGCATACCGGTATGCCTAGCAGCGGGCTAATCCAGACTGAACAGGGTGAGTGCTTCCGATGCGAGTTCGTCAGTCCGAACCTGAATGTTGCTCTCGGACCATGCGTCTTTATTTGCAAGAGTCGCGTTCATGTGCAGGTTATTTCTATAACCAATTGGTCTGCCTTCTTTATCCACGCGGTCGCGTTTTTCTTGGAAGGATTTGTTACCTAGAGCGCTATTGAAGCCCGAGATAGTGAGGTTTCCAAGTCGGTGCACTTGTTCACTTTGGATCCGACGAGCTTCCTCTTTTCCACCCAACATCTGAATCCATTCCGCGGGGAGATTCTCGCCCTGAGGGAGGATGTGCTCGATAGTCCATACATAGATTTCTTTGGACTCACCCGCCGGAATTTGTCGCCACAGGTCGATTTCTGTTTCCCGCGTCATGTATTTCTTGGCAAGAGCGACAAGTATGAAGCGAGTGACGCCCGCGTTCTCTTCGTAGATTGGGCCAACAAGTTGTTGAGTGAATTGCTCGTCCGACGCGGAAACCGCGGTCAGTTCCCTCCTGATGACGCCGGGCACTTCCGTCGCTTCCAAGTCGAGAATGCGTTCGATAATCCGAGCAAACATGCGGTCCAAGTCTTGCGTCGGGGGCGTATTCGTGAGGTTGCGTCGGACGAAGAAATTCGTAAGAAAGCGAGTAACTTCGGCAAGCGCGATGTCGCTGAACCCATATCGCGCTTGGTTCGTGCCTAGGAAGAGCAGCAACATAAAACCTGGCGCGCCTTGTGCTCGAGTGAGGTCTGCTAGTGCCTTGTCCCACTCCGAGAATTGCGTATCATCCCTTCGGCGACCTAGAAGTCGTGAGTACACACTTGTGGTGCTATCAAGTTTCTCTATCAATCCAGTGAGGTCTCGTCGGATCAGTTCCTCGTAAATTTTTATGAGTTTGGTGCGCGTGGCGATTGGAACATTTGGAACGCTTATCTGCCATTGAGATTTGAAGGCGTTGTAGAAGTGTCGGAAGAATCGCTCTTGAGTTCCGTAGTCGTCGCCAAGCTCGTCGAGCCACGTCGACCATGAGCTGTAGGCGGAGTCGAGGCCAGGGCCGCCATGCTTGTCGGCAGCAGAGAGAAGGGTCGTCTTGATGAGATCGATTGGTGTGAGCGGAAGTCCTCGGTTATTCAATGACTCGAACAAAACGAATGCGTCTGTGTGATTCTCAACTTCAAGCTTTACAATCATCGATTGCTTCACGCGTTCGAGGAGGTCAAAAAGCTTGGCGATTGGACCTTCAGGTAATTCTGAATCCAACGTGATGTCAGCATCGAGGTAGTTGTGAAGTCGCCGCGTAAAGTGAGCAAGTCCTCTGCCGATTCTGCGGAGGCCAACATGCGAAACACGTGGCTTATCCAAGTCAAACCCTGCTTCGTTAAGAACGTACTGGAAGTCGCTTGAATTGTGATTCTGTCGTTGAAGCAGGAGCCGCTGCTTTACAGGATTGCGAAGGACTAGCATCCGCCGGAGGTTGTTCAGGTCAGAGAGGCCGTACTCGTCCAGCTCATCCTTCCTGCAACTAAGTTCTTTGTAGACAGCGAGAAGTAGGAGCGAGATAGTCGTCATGCGTTGCTGGCCGTCGATCAGTTCCAAAACGCTTTGCTTGGTGGTGTCAATCGACTGGTTGACGCAGATAATGGTGCCCAGAAAGTGGCCCATGTTGTCTTCGAGAAGATCATCGAAAAGTGCGTCCCATTGTTCTTTACCCCATGAGTATTCGCGCTGGTACGCGGGGATCTCATAAACAACATTGTTCTCGGAGCTGAGTAGTTCATGCACTGGCGATCTATCGACGGACCTAATCACTTTGCCCCCTCAGTTGAGAATCACTTCATTGAGCCTAACAAGGGAGACCACCAGCGAGAATGATGCCATCCGAACGGGCAGAGATACCCTCTAGATCCCGAGAAATGGACAGAAAGGTTCGAAATAGTCGAAAAAACCTCGTTACCAATTCCCTTGATTTGTCGCGCTTCCGACTCGACCATTGGAAACGGACGAAACTGGCTTTGGGCTACGGAGACGACTTATCGTTGACGCCATGAAGCCGGGCGAGTTTGCGCGAGGTCTGCCGCCGACGACGATGAATGCGCGGGGCCCTCGTTCGTTTTTTACCGAACTGGTGGCAGGCCCAGGCCCTTGTTTCCGCTTTTTCTCCAACTCACTTTTGCGCCCTGAGAGGTCTTATGTTGGAACTTCAAGTTGTCAGCGTAATGATCGTAACTTTGGGGACTTCTGAAATTTTGAGTTTGATCTATGAGGGTCGCGAAAGGTTGAAAATCCTCTGACGCAAGGTTGGATTCCAAACATAGACATAAGTTCCACGAATTCCTCGAGTCAACAGCACTCGGTAAATGTTTTTCACGTATTCGAGTAGGTCATCGTCTGAGTAGGTGAGACCGAGGCGCGGGTTATTTTCTTTGCCTTTGGTGTCGAAGTAGCTGTCGCGATTGAAGACGAGGCGCCCGCTAGACGCATCGAAACCGAGGTCCGGCCCTATGACAACTCCCGCGTAGTTCAAGTCGTAGCCTTGCACCGTGTGGATTGAACCGACCTCGTTCACCGAGTTGGGTGAATTGATCCAGTCCACCGGCGTTTGGTTCCATTGCAACTCGACGCCTTCGATTTCGATGTCGGTGGCAGTCTTGTCATTGCGGCTCGCCCACGGCCAGGCGTAGCCGGCGACGAGTCGCGAGAGTCCAACGGCGGCATCCTTCTCGAGAATCGCCTCGCGCATCTCAGCGAAACTCTCGAAAATGCGAAAGTCGTAGTCACCAAAATCAAGCGCGTCGACCGGCTCAAGGTTGATGAGTTTGCGCACGAAGTCGATGTAGTCATTTCCGCCAGTGACCCGCATCTGTGAGGCGAGGCGAAAGTGGATGTTCTGAGCCCGGCTCTCGGTGAGCAAATCCTCGAGTTTCTCGATCGGCAAGTCGCCTGGCCGAATGCTTTGTGCTGTGTCGATGAGGAGCAGCTGGTGGCGGCTAGCCGCAGCGACCCAGTCGAGCTGAGTCCACGAGGATTCGTCATCGCCAAACATGGCCAAATTGTTCTCGGTGAACTTCTTGTTTTGAGCGGCAGACGGTTGGTTCGCGCGCTGTCCGAGTCGATGCGCCTCGTCGACGATGAGAAGGTCGAACTCGTTACGCGTATGCAGGTCGAATGGACTGATCACCATGTTTTTATCGAGCCCCGGGGTTCGCGCGAAAACCTTCTGCACCGTCTTTCGCAGGGACTGCTGAGGGATGACGAGTCCCACCCTCGGTTGCCCGAGCATCTCGCGATACCCCGGCTGGAAGAAGTCGGCGAACAGAGAGTCGCTCTCAAGAGCATCCTCAGGATTGCTTTTGGCGATGTCGATGAGCAGCTTCACCAAGTAGATTGCGACAATCGTTTTGCCCGTTCCCGGATCACCCTGCACAACCATCGGGGCTGCAGCAGGCGTCGACCACGAGTCAAACAGTTTCTCGAGAATCGCTTCGACCGCTACTGCCTGGTCACTATTTAGTGCCTTGTACGGGGAGTACTTAAACAGGTTGCTGTTGACAATATCCGGGATGCTCCTTGTGAGCACCCCTTCTTTGAACAGCTGGTCAAATATCCCGTCGAAGTCTTTGCGGTACCGGTCGCGTTCGAAATAGTTGGCGTCGGTAATCCCGTGATTGCCGTTGATGACCTCGTATTTTTCGTCAGCGGCAAGATACCGAATGAGGTGCGATTCGAGGTCGAGGCAGACGGATTTGTTGAACTCGTCGTTCACAATCACGCGAACATGCTTGAGGCCTTGCTTCGCGGACGATTCGAGGTGCTGTTGCATCCTCACGCCCGCGTTTGTGGTCTCGCCAATGTAGATGAGTCGCTCGTTTTCGATCGTGTAGACGACGGGCCAGTTCGCGTGAAGCGGGTCGGCTTCAGACCACACCTTGACCGCGCCCTTGTCGAACGGTAAATGCTCGATCCTAAAGTCGGTCATATTTGGTGCTCTTTCCGCGAGCCTTGTCAGTCGGGTACTTCGCGCGGGTTTGTTCAAGTTTGGTGAGGATGAGCTGTTCTGGGCTTTCGCCGAGCTTGTCGGCGAGAAGGTAGCAGTAAGTGAGAACGTCTGCGAGTTCTCCTTTTATTGCTTCCTGGTTTACCTCGGTGACCTCATCACTCCACTGGAAGCACTCGAGCAATTCGGCCGCTTCAATGCTGATGCTCTTGGCGAGGTTGGTGGGGGTGTGAAATTGTGACCAATCGCGTTCGGCGACGAATATGCGCAGGCGTTCTATTGCCTCGTTTGTCCCCATGCCTGAAACGTTACCGCCACACGCCCTCGCTGAGTCAAACAGATAGCCTTAACCCATGACGTTTTCTGTGGCGGTGGCCGGGGCAAGTGGGTATGCCGGGGGTGAGCTGTTGCGCATCCTCAGTGGGCATGCCGAGTTTGAGGTGCGCACCGTCACCGCGCACACCAACGCGGGTGCTGCGCTCGCCGAGTTGCACCCGCACCTGCGCTCGCTCGCGCACCTAACTCTCGCCGAGACCACGCCCGCGACCCTCGCCGGACACGACGTGGTGTTCCTGGCGCTGCCGCACGGGGCATCCGGCGCGATCACGGCCCAGCTGCCGAATGACGTGCTCGTCATCGACTGCGGCGCCGACCACCGGCTCGACAAACCCGCCGACTGGGCCGCCTACTACGGCGGCGAGTATTACGGGGCGTGGACGTATGGCATGCCGGAGCTGCTGGTTTCGCCGATTTCGACAAGCTCAATCACCACATCGAAACAGCGGGATGCCCTCGCCACAGCCACCCGCATCGCCGCACCCGGCTGCAACGCCTCGGCGGTGACGCTGGCGCTCGCGCCGGCCGTGGCATCCGGGCTGGTTGAGCCCACCGACCTCAGCGCTGTCTTGGCGGTCGGCCCTTCGGGGGCCGGAAAATCCTTGCGCGTCGATCTGCTCGGTGCCGAACTCATGGGCTCGGCCAACCCGTACGCGGTTGGGGGAGTTCACCGGCACACGCCCGAGATCGTGCAGAACCTGCGCAAGGGGATGGGTCTCGATACGTCGGCTGGCGCCGACTACTCGACCGGCGCGAAATCGTTGATTGAGCCTGTCGAAATCGGTGGGCTCTCGACAAGCTCGACCGGCGGGCAATCGTTGATTGAGCCTGTCGAAATCAGCGAGGTCTCGACAAGCTCGACCGACGGGGGCTCGACCGGCGAAAGCTCGACCGACGCGGCCGTAACCATCTCGATGACACCAGTGCTCGTACCGATGGCCCGCGGCATCCTCGCCACGTGCAGTGCCACGCTCAAGCCGGGCGTGACCTTGGCCGACGTGCGCGCGGCCTACGAGGCGGCGTATGGCGACGAGCAGTTTGTGCAGCTGTTGCCGCAGGGGTCGTTCCCGCGCACGGCTGACACGCTCGGCGCGAACACGTGCCTGATCGGCCTGACCATTGACCCGAACGTGGGGCGCCTCGTGGTGGTGAGCGCGCTCGACAACCTCGTCAAGGGAACCGCCGGTGCCGCCGTGCAGTGCGCCAACATCGCGCTCGGACTGCCCGAGGGGATGGGCCTGAGCGTCGACGGGGTTGCGCCTTAGCTCTCGCTATTAAGTCTGCGAGGTTGCGCCGTAGCGCCTGCAGTCAAGCCCGCGCGGGTGCTATCTAGAGGGCGCGGTCTGAACGTCCCACAAAGGGTATATATTCGCTCATGGGGGAAAACATGACGAATAGTCCTGAGTACAACGCGCCAGTGACGCGAGCACGGGTGAAGAAGCGTCGCAGTCCGATGCTCACGAGCCTTCTCGCGCTCTTTATCGCATTCGGGGTTCTCACGGTGGGTGGCGGTGTCACGCTGGGACTGCTCTACAAGGCATCAGTGACCACCGCTGATAAGGAGAGCGACTTGGTGGATCTCGCCTACCAAAGTTGGCTCGACCGCCAAGCCGAAGAAGAATCCGCGCGCGCTTACGCAGCCGCCTATCTCTCGTGCTACGGCTGGATCTGCGACCTCATCTACGACGGCTATCCGATAAGTGACTACGCGGATGCCGTTCAAAAAACAAAAATTGCCGAGGCAGTCTACGAGTCCTTTGTCGAGTCGGAGATTGAGTATCGCGCCACAGCGAATCGAATGCAGGTCATCTTCTATGCCGGCACCGGTGCTGGGCTTGCCGCGACCATCGGCCTCGGGGTGGCATTCTTTGTCACGCGATCGCGCGTGCGGCGGCGTGATGCTCTCGCGATGGGTGCAGGAGCCGGTTCAGGTGCGACAGCCGGCACCATGACAGCCGGCACCATGACAGCCGGCATCATCCCAGCCAGCACCGCGCGTCCGGCAGCACCCGCCGAGTGGACGTGTGCCAACTGTGGGCAGGCAAACGCCTCCGGCCTGTTTTGCCTGAACTGTGGCCAGAAACATGGAACCCCGACGAATGCCTGAAGTCACCGAAACCGCAGACGAGATCGCCCAGTGCGGCTACTGCACGGGTGATGTCAGTCGCACGGCAGGGCCACGCTGCGATCAGTGCGCGGTGTTCCACCACGTTGATTGCTGGAATGAATTCACCGGATGCGTCACGTACGGGTGCTCGAACTCGCCCGACATGAAGAAGTTTCAAGGGGGAGCGATATGACCAGTCCGCGCCTGCGGCGACTTGAGAGTGACTACGAGCTGTTGCGCTCACGGTTTGACGGGCATCCGAACATTCTCGTTGAGGCGCTCGGCACCGTTCCGCCTGAGAATTACCGTGTCACGTACCAGGTGCCCTCGCTGCGTCTCGACCAGTCGAACGTGCCCACGGTCGTGAACACCACCGTGGTCGATTTCGAACTGCCGATGGGCTACCCGCGCGAGAAGCCACTCGCGGTGTCACACGGCACAGTCTTTCACCCGAACTTCGGCGAGTACGTGTGCATCGCTGACTTTTGGAGCCCGGCGCAGTCACTGGCCGACATCGTGATTGAGGTGGGTGAGATGCTGCAGTGGCAGAAGTACAACATCCAATCGCCGTTGAACGCCATCGCTGCTGACTGGGCGGTTAAGCACGCACACGAACTTCCCATCGGACACGCACAACTCGATGCGGGCACCGGCCTCATCGACATTCGCATCACAGGAGAGGCCTAATCGTCATGGCAGCAGAAACTCCCAAGAATCACGATCGTAAGTTCTCGATCGAGATGTCTGACCTCGAGTCGGCCGAAACCGCTCAGGTGGTCGATCACATCAAACGCGCGCAGGACGTTCCACTCGTGCGCGAAGTTGGTGTCGAAACCCGCAACTACGGCGCCTTGCTCACCCTGATGTGGCTAAGCCTCGGTGGCATCGCCGGCGGACTGCTCGCATGGTTGAGCTGGCAGATCATGCCCTCCGACCTCGACTCGTTCGCTTCGAACCTGCTCGCCGCGTTCACCATCGGCGCGTTTGTCGCGTTCGCAATCATCATGACGGATGCACTGCAAAGCGGCACCTTCTCCAAAGTGGGTAAGGCGCTACTCATCGGTCTTCCCTCGGCTATCGTCATTTCGCTCATCATGGGTCTCATCGCCAACGCGATTTATGGCGCCATGGTGGAGAGCCTGTATGAGCGACTCGTCAATCAGGGACTCAGCCCGAACCAGGACGCGTTCTGGACGGCCTTCGCCAACCAAAACCACCTAAACCGAGGACTCGCCTGGATGCTTATCGGTCTCGGAGCCGGTCTCGCCGTGGGTATCAGCTCGCTCGCCTGGAAGCGCATCCTCGTTGCTGGAGCAGGTGGCTTGGTCGGCGGATTCCTCGGAGGCTTTTTGTTCGACTTTTTCACCGGCGAAGCAGCCGCTCAGGTCGTGGGTCTCATCGTGACCGGACTGGCCGTCGGTGTGGGAATCGGCCTCATGGAGCAGGCCACCAAGACGAGCTGGCTTGAAATTGTGCAGGGTGGAATGGCTGGCAAGCAGTTCATCCTCTTCAAACCGCAAATCACGCTCGGCTCGTCACCGGCTGCCGATGTCACACTCATCAAAGACCCGGCCATTCCCGGGGTTGCTGCGCGCATCTCGCGTCGCGGGTCGAGTGTCACCATCACGTCTCTGGAACCGCAGAACCCGATCAGCGTCAACGGGCAAGCGGCACAAACCATTCGCCTTGAAGAAGGTGCCGTCATCGGGCTCGGGGCAACGCGCGTGCGTTACCGTGAGCGCGGCAAAAACCAAGTCACCGCCGGTGTGAGGAGATAACCATGGCAACAATTTCAGTAACCGTCACCGATGCCACAGGCAGTCGGCGCGACCAGGTCGACATGCCGGATGACCAGCCGATCATCCGCATTCTTGCTGCCCTCGTGCAGAAGCTCGGACTACCGCTTGCCGGACCGGACGGGCAGCCCATGTCCTACCGTTTTCACCACGTCGAGTCGCAGTCGCAGTTGCGCGACAACGACACCTTCTCGGCTGCGGGCGTGAAGAAGGGCGACACCTTGCGCTTAGTTCCCGAAATCACCGCGGGGTAATCGCGCCACATGACAAGCGTTGATCTCGACGAGTCGCGTTACGCGCGTCAGGAGCTCATCACGTGGTGGGATCAAGCTGCGCTCGCCCGCTCGCGTGTGCTCGTGGTGGGGGCCGGTGCGCTCGGTAACGAGGTGGTCAAAAACCTCACGCTGGTCGGTGTCGGTCACATCGAAATCGTCGACATGGACACCATCGAGCACACGAATCTCGCACGCTGCGTGTTTTTTCGCGAAGCGCACGAAGGTCAATTTAAGTCGGATGTTCTCGCCGCGGCCGCTCACGACATGAACCCCGACGTCACCTGCGTGAGTCATCCCGTGGCGGTGCAGCGCTTGGGTGCGGCGTATCTCGATCGGTTCGACCTCGTCATCGGCGCGCTCGACAACCGAGAGGCGCGTGTCTGGGTCAACCAGGCGTGCCGCAAGCTGGGCAGGTTCTGGATCGATGGCGCCATCGAAGGACTGCGCGGATTGGCGCGCATGTTCGCACCCGAGGGTGCCTGCTACGAGTGCACGCTCTCCGAAGCGGACTACAAACAGATGAGCCACCGGCGCTCCTGCTCACTGCTTGCGCCCGAAGAAATCCTCACCGGAAAGACGCCGACCAACGCGACGACCGCAGGCATCATCGCCGGGGTTCAAGTGCAAGAGGCGATCAAGTTCCTCACGGGCAATCACGACCTGCTCAGCGTGGTCGGCAAGTGTTGGGTGTTCACCGGCGACTCGATGGAGTCGTATGTCATGGCATACCGGCCCGACGAGTTCTGCCTGGCGCACGACAGCTACGACGTGATTGTTGACGCGCCACTGGTGACCACGCCGCGGCAAGCCCTCGCGATGGTCTGTGGCGAGAATGGTGACGTGGATGCGGCTACCACCGCACTCCACTTCGAGGAAGACGTCATCGAGCTCAAGCCGTGTGAGACCTGCGGGGGTCACAGCATCTCGCGGACGAGGTCATCCCTTCGTCTCGGTGAGGGTGTCTGCGACACCTGCGGGCAGTCGCGACTGGGCTCCACGTCGAGCCAATGGTCGGTAACGGATGACCGCCTCGACCTCACCTTTGCCGAGCTCGGTCTCGGACTTCACGATTTCATCACCGTTCGTCAGGGTGCACAGCGCACCCACCTGAAAGTGCAGGCATAACCATGGCAACACGCAAGCCAGTCACGCCGAGCTCGGCCTCGCGCAGGCCGAAGTCGACCGAGAGCTCTCGACGATTCACCGGGCCGACGCTCACCGTTGACCCGATCGTGATGAGCGGCATCGAAGAGCACGGATACAGCGACCTTACCAACGAGGTCGGCGGCATGCTCATCGGTAACTTCACCGACGCGGGTGTGGAAATCAGCGCATTCATTCCTGCGCTCAAGGCTGTGGGCAACCAGGTGTCACTGACGTTTTCGCATGACGTGTGGCAGGACATTTTGGTGCGCGTCGACGAAGACTTTCCGAATAAGAAAATCGTGGGTTGGTATCACACGCATCCCAGTCACGGAATTTTTCTCTCCGAGTATGACCAGTTCATTCACAAGAACTTCTTTCCCGATGCGAAGCACGTGGCACTCGTAGTCGACCCGATTGCCGGTCAGCTCGGCTGGTTTGCACTGGCGGCGAACGGTTCAACTCAGGTTTTTGCGAAGCAAAAGACGGCGCTCGGTCCGCGCGAGCGCGTCGTGATTGCGCCGACTAGCCGACAGCCCGCACGACGCCTGCCTGTAGTGCTCGCGGTAGTCGCGTCGCTGCTCGTCGGCGGGGGAATCGGATGGGGTGTTGCTGCAGCGATGGCCCCCGCCGATGTGAGTGGCCCGTTCCGCGCGCTTCAGGCTCAGTACGAGGGCTCAGTGCAGAGCCCAATCTTCACCGTCGTGGTTGCCGAAGGTGACACGTGCGAGTCTCTCGCGGTGCGGTTCTATGCCGATGCTGCCAAGGCAAGCCTCATTCGAACGCTCAACGGCATTGCTGAGGGCGCTGAACCAGCGGTCGGGCAGAGCATTGCCGTCGCGTTTGTTCCCGGCCTGGGTGTGACCGGCGGTGACGCGGCGGCGACCTGGCCGGATCTGGCGCCGACCCCCGCTCCGGTGCCTGAGCCGACGCCGGAGCCGACGCCTGAGCCGACGACCCTGCCGACGACGCAAGTGACGCCAGCGGTCGATGCACCGCTCGACCCGTTGGCCACTCCTGCCGTGGTCGCAGCAGCCGAGGATCCGCGATGAAATTTTGCCCCAACTGCGGCACCCCCCGCCTTGGCAAATTTTGTGCCGGATGCGGCTTCGCCTTCCCGTTGGATGGTGTGACCGCTGGTGCCACTGCGACCACACCCGCCGCTGCGCCCGGCTTTTCGCCGTATCTTTCTCCTGCTGAGTCGTCTACTGCTACGCCAGCAATCTCGCAGGCTGGCTCGCCGGCTTATCCGTCAACCGTCCCGTCGGCCTTCCCTTCGACGGATGTGCACGCAGCGACGGTGTCGCTCTATCCCGGGCTTGTGTATGGTGACGCCTTCGACGCATCTCGGTGTTGCCCGAACTGTGGTCGCGCTTCTGCGCAAGGCGTGCGCTGCGCGTCGTGCGGGTGACGGCTTGTTCGCAAGCCCGCAAGCCCGCAAGCCCGCAAGCCCGCAAGCCCGCAAGGCGTCCCCGGTTTCATGGCGTTTTCAGTAATCCACAGATGAACTGTGGCGCCTAAAAACCCGATTTCGAGCCGGCTAAAACCGTTGCATGACGATTACGCCGACTAGTACCATATCTCGTACCAGTCCCGATTGGACGAGACCGATGAAAGCTCTTACCGCAAGTGAAGCCCGCCGAACGCTGTTCACTCTGATCGAAGAAGTGGTCGAGCTGGAAGAAGAGATTTACATCACGTCCCGCAAGGGCACGGCGGTGCTCATCAGCGAGTCGGAGTATCGAGGATTGAAAATTGCCGTTGAGCTCTTCAGGGATCCGGTCGGCGGTCTGCAGTTGCTCGAGTCGATGAAGCAATCGCGTGAGCGCAATGTCATTGGTCCTATGACAATGGATGAGCTCCGCGAACGCATCGAGGGCATGTGAGAATTGAGTTCACTCCGGTGGCCTGGGCTCACCTTCAGGAGTGGTTGGGCGACGACCGCAAGACCTTCGATCGCCTGCTTCGCCTCATCGAAGAAACGTGTCGCGAACCACGCGGTGGCCTGGGCAAGCCCGAGCGACTCAAACACTTGTCGGATGAGACTTGGTCGAAACGGATCACCCCACGACATCGGATGGTCTACGAAATTCGCGACGACGTGATCACTTTTACTCAGCTGCGCGGGCACTACTGGTTCGACGGGTAAACCCGGAGCGTGACTGTTCTGAGGCATTCGGCACCGTCGAGCGGCCGTATTTTGTGCCATAATATTTCTTTACTTGTGCCATAATGTTTCTGTGAGAGATTCCATTTCGATTCGTGAGGCGGCTGGTGAGCTGGGCGTCACCGAGCGTCGCGTGCGGCAACTCGTGCCGACGGGGAGTCTCACCCGCGATGAGCTGGCGCGTCTGGCACGGCGTGAAACCAAGGTCGGTCGCAAGACGGCGCGGGATTCACTTCAGGCGCTGGCTGATTTGCTCGATTTTCGTCCCACCAACGATGTTCCCCCGCGCACACTTTCTCGCCTTAAAGGCACGATTCGACTCGCAGATTCTTATGAGATTGCACAGCTCCTCGCGCCCGTTCGTGATTCTCCCTCAGGTGAGCTTGCTCGCAAAGCTCTGGCATCTGAGAACTGGCTCGAGCAACGAAAAACCCTGGCTGAATTGGCCAAGCGTCAAGAAGCGTGGGAAGCGCTTCACCCCGACGCCCGAGTTGGTGACACAAGTCGAATTCGCTCCGGTGCGCGTACCGCATCCGGTCTGGCTCGTGAACTCATCGAGGCTCTGAGTGATTCCGACACCGAGTACATGTTGCGGCACCTTCTTCACGCCACCGCGAACTGGAGTCACGAGTCCGCGACACAACTTCCCGCGCTGTTTAGGCGCGAACCCCAGCGCGTGCCTCGACCCGAGTGGGATGCGTTCCTGTGTGCCTGCGTCGAATGGTCGTGTGCTCAGGTGGGGATCACGCCACCGCGCTGGACGGCACGGAGTCACTGCCAGATCTCGTGGTCACCAATCGCGGTGGGATTCATTCGGCCCGAAAAAAGACACCCCTTTTTTGAGGAGCGAAACATTGTGATCAGCCGTGATGATGCGCCGCAAGTCAGGGGTTCATGATGCTTCATCTTGGAAAACCAGAGATTCTTGAGCTCCTTGCCCGCATCGGTGCAGACCTGAGCCGGCGAGGGCTCAGTGCCTCGGTATACATCTTTGGTGGCTCGGCGCTCATCGTTCAAGGGCTTCGAAATGATGTGACTGTCGACATTGATATGTGGACGCATGATTCGGCAGTCTTAGGTCAAATCGGCTCTCGTTTGCAGCAAGAGTTTGGGTTTGAAAATAACCCCGTCGATTCACGCGGACGAGGTTTTGTCTTTGGGCCTGCAATCGACACCGAGGCCGAAGAGATGATCTTTGATTCTCTTGTCGCACGATTCGCGTCGCCACGAGTGCTGCTCGCGCATAAATTGTCGGCCTTTCGAGCCAAAGATGTTGGCGACATCGTCGAGCTGATGAAACGGCTCGACATTCGATCCGCTGAGCAGGCTGTGGCGATTGCCCGAGAATATTTCGGTGACGACCATGTTCCGGCCGTTGATTATGAGGGGATGGCCATCGACGTGAGCAACCTGTTGCGCGACGTTCAGCAGAGATAGATAGGTTTATCGCATGACTCAGCACCGCTCCCGCCTCTCCCGCACCCTTCTCGCAGCTGGCGCTCTCGCACTCGTGGCGGGTGTGACGATAGGGCTTTCGGGATGCGCGACCGGGGCTGCCGGTGGCGGCGGTGCGGCATCCTCATCGTCGGCGATCACGGCCGAGGTGCTGGGCGACCTCAACGCGTACGCGCCGAACATGGCCCGCCTGGGCAAAACCGAGGCCGACCTACGTGCGCGGTATGAAGCGGTCACCGGGGTCAACTATAAAGATGACGCCACCATGCTCGCCGCCGTGCAGGGCATGCTGCCCGACATGGACGCGTACATCGCTGAGCTCGAGGCCGTCGCACCTACGACGACCCCGGTGAAGGATGCGCACGCCCTGTGCATCGCGGGCTGGAAGAAACAGCGCGAAGCGTTCGGTGTCATGGCGCAGGCGTTGAGCGAGCAGAGCGCCGACCTCGTCACCCAGGCCAACGCGCTGATGACCGAGGCGAACGGGCTGATGAGTCAGTATCGTGCGGCGCTCGCTGCCATCAAGTAAGGGGTGCCCATCCACCCCGGTTGGTTGTGGCTAACAGACTTTCCACAAGGTACTCACGGCCAGTGTGATCGCCTGCTTTTGCGTGAGTAAATAACTCACATGAACCACACACTTAACCGTACAATTACTCGTACAACTTACGAGGAGTCACACATGTACGCCGTTACCGCGAGCGATGCCCGCCAGCGCTTCTTCCCGATCGTCGAAGACATCCTCGAATTGCAAAATATCTACAAGGTGACCTCTCGCCGTGGCACCATCGTCATGTTGAGCGAGTTCGAGTTCGAGTCGCTTCTCGAAACCATCGAGATTCTTCGCGACCCCGAGATGGCCAAGAAGCTAGCGCGTGCTCTGGGGTCAGCCAAAGCCGGCGAGCACGCTCGTGTTTTTGACGCGGCTGACTTTCTGCGCGACGACTTTCACGCCAACGAGTCCGAATGAAAATAGCGTTCCAACCGGACGCCTGGGACGACTACGAATACTGGCGAACCACCGACAAGGTGATGTTCACGCGTTTGCGTCGAGCAATCGCAGACATCGTTCGAGACCCCTTCGCCGGATCCGGTTCCCCCAAGCCACTGCGCTACGCAGAAAATCTCTGGGCCAGACGACTCGACCTCAGGCATCGCATCCTGTACCGGGTGACAGATGACACTATCGAGTTTCTCTCGATGCGCGGGCACTACTGGTACGACCGGTAAATTTGAGGGCATGACCGTCACCTCGCCCGCTGGATTCGCCGCCGCCGGAGTCACCTGCGGACTCAAGAAGTCCGGCAACAAAGACCTCGCCATCGTGCAGAACCTCGGGCCGCTCAAGGCCGCCGCCGCGGTGTTCACGTCGAACCGCTGTAAGGCGAACCCGATCCTGTGGAGTCAGCAGGTCATCGCCGACGGTGTGGTCGACGCCATCGTGCTGAACTCCGGGGGAGCCAACTGCTACACCGGACCGCAAGGTTTTCAGGTCACCCACTCAACGGCAGAGGCGGTTGCCGAGGCGCTCGGCACCTCAGCGGGTGACGTACTCGTGTGTTCGACCGGGATCATTGGCGAGCAGCTTCCGCTCGAAAAACTGCAGCTCGGCGTGAGCCTGGCTGCGGGGGAGCTCGGCCAGTCGCGGGCGAGTGCGCTCGAAGGCGGCATGGACGCAGCCGAAGCCATCATGACCACCGACTCAAAGCCGAAGACCGTGGTGATTGCCGGAGGGGGTCAGGGCGAGTCGGTTGAGGCTGAGGCGGCATCCGCTTATTCCATCGGCGGCATGGCGAAGGGAGCGGGCATGCTCGCACCGGGTCTGGCCACCATGCTCGTGGTGCTGACGACGGATGCGCAGCTCACGCCCGCGCAACTGGACACCGCTCTTCGTGCCGCCACCCGCGTGACGTTCGACCGGCTCGATTCGGATGGATGTATGTCCACCAACGATCAGGTCACACTCATGGCCAGTGGCGCGAGTGGGGTTGTCCCGGATGTCGCGGAATTCACCGACCGCCTCACCGAAGCGTGTGCTTCGCTGGCGCTGCAATTGCAGGCCGATGCTGAGGGAGCCTCACACGATATCGCCATCACGGTGCTCAGCGCCGCCAGCGAAGACGACGCCGTGGCGGTCGGCCGCTCCGTCGCTCGCAACAATCTCTTCAAGGCGGCGATCTTCGGCAACGACGCCAACTGGGGCCGTGTACTGGCCGCGGTCGGAACCACCTCTGCCGCCTTCGACCCCTACAACATCGACGTCTCGTTCAACGGTGTGCGCGTCTGCCAGGGTGGGCAGCCCGACCAGCCGCGCGACCTCGTCGACCTGAGTCCACGCGCCGTCGACATTGTCATCGATCTCAAGTCGGGTCCGGCCCAGGCGACCATCTGGACGAACGACCTCACGCACGACTACGTTCACGAGAACAGCGCCTATTCGTCCTAGGATGTTGTCAAAGACCTAGGGGGAAGGAAAGCGATGTTCTGCACGGAATGCGGTACTCAACAAGATGATGGAGCACGGTTCTGCGGGTCCTGCGGTAGTGCGCTAGGTGCGGCTGCGCCCGGTTCGGCCTCACCAGCGCCCGCTGCGTCTTCTCCTTCTGCACCAGTGCGGCCGATTGCGCCAGTTGCACCGGCATCACCAGCCCAATCGCCATCGGCCGCTCCCGCTCGCCCGGTTTTCGTGGAGTCTTCGCGGCCCGGACCGACGGCACCGGGCATGGCTCCCTCGTACGCCCTCGCGCCACCCGCATCCGGTATGGCTGTTGCCTCACTCGTGATTGTCTTCTTCGCGCCACTGATCGGCCTGATTCTTGGCTATGTCGCCAAAAATGAGATTCGCAACTCTCAAGGCACCAAAGGTGGCGCCGGTGTGGCCAATGCTGCCGTGGTCTTGGGCTGGATCTTCATGGTCATCTGGGTCATCTGGGTCATCGCCGTGGCCGCATCCGCGTCGCGATATTAGCAATCAGATGCCTCGTGCTGCGCGCGCTAGGCGCATCCTTGGTCTGCCACTCGCCGCCTTCGTGCTCGGGCTTGTCGGTGTGCTCGCGCTCATGGGTGTGGCTATCGCGGCCGTCACACTGGGCTGGTTTGTTGGCTCCGGGGGAGGTCCGCACCCAACCGGCACCTCGACAGTGTCTCCAGCGCCCTCCCCAAGCCCGACTGACTCGCCAAGCCCGACCCCCACTCCGACGCCAGCTCCAACACCCGAGCTTTCCCACTTCGCGACCCTCGATGACTTCAAGAACGCCTACGTGGCCGCCGGTGGTAGATGCGATAACTGGGACCCGTCGAATCCCGTCGCCGCTGCACTCGCCTCGGGAACCTGCACGGCCGGGTACTCGGTGCTCATGCTGACTGAGAATGCCGCGGATGCGCGCACACTTGCGGCGAGCATCCCCGACGACACCGGCGACCAGGTTTCCTACGGTGACAACTGGGTGCTCAACGCGGTTGATTCGCCGCAGGTTGTCGCCACCCTCGGCGGTGTCCTAGTGCGCAATTAGACTCGCACTGCTTTCGAGTTCCGCGGGGAGTTCACGAGCAGCAGCAACCAGAGTGACCGTGTGTCACCAATCCGTGAGAGAAATGAGAACCATGTTTAACGAAAATCAGAGCGACTGTAACTACATCACCACGCTCTTGCTCTGCATCCTGCTCGGTTATTTTGGCGTGCACCGTTTTTATGCGGGCAAGGCCGGAACGGGTGTGCTCATGTTTCTCACGTTTGGGCTCGGCGGCATCTGGTGGATCATTGACATGATTCTCGTTGCCGCGGGCGGCTTCCGCGATAAACAGGGTCGACTTATCAAGCCCTAGGCTTAACCCATGACCGAACTGCGCCCGAGCGACGAGACCGCCTCGAGTGAAGCGGCCATCAAAGCGGCCACGCTCATCGAATCGCTGCCGTGGCTCAAGCGCTTCAGCGACGAAATCATCGTCGTCAAGTTTGGTGGCAACGCGATGGTTAGCGACGAACTTACTCGGGCTTTCGCCGAAGACATGGTCTACCTGCGCACGGTCGGCATCAAGCCCGTCGTCGTGCACGGTGGTGGTCCGCAGATCAGCGCGATGCTCGAACGCCTCGGTATCGAGTCCGAATTCCGCGGCGGGTACCGCGTCACCACGCCCGAAGCGATGGATGTAGTGCGCATGGTGCTCACCGGCCAGGTCAGCCGTGAACTGGTGCAAGACATCAACGAGCACGGGCCACTTGCTGCCGCAATCAGTGGCGAAGACGCAGGATTATTCGTCGGCGAACGCCGCGGCGTGATCGTCGACGGCGAAGAGGTCGACCTCGGGCTCGTCGGCGATGTGGTCGAGGTCAACCCCGACTCGGTGCTGGCGCAAATCAGTGCGGGTCGCATCCCGGTGGTTTCCTCCATCGCCCCCGATCGCCACGTGCCCGGTCAATCGCTCAACGTGAACGCCGACGCCGCTGCCGCGTCGCTCGCGGTTGCCCTCGGTGCCGCGAAACTCGTCATCCTCACCGACGTTGCTGGCCTCTACAGCGACTGGCCGAACACCGACTCACTCGTGTCGCAAATCACAGCGGATGAACTGCGCGCCCTCATCCCCACGCTCGAGTCGGGAATGATCCCCAAGATGAACGCCTGTCTCGACGCGGTCGACGGCGGCGTGCCGAAAGCGGCCATCATCGACGGTCGGGTGCCGCACTCGATCCTGCTCGAGGTTTTCACACAGACCGGTTCGGGTACTGAGGTCGTGGCTGGGGTCGTCGCCTAGCAAGTCGCCTGACCAGGCGCCTAGCTCGCACTACACCCGAGCGCCGCCGCACTCGCCACAGAAATTATCGGAGTCGGCAAAACGCGTTCCGCACTGCCGACAAAAAGTCGGACGGTTGGCAGGTGGGGCAATCGCCACCGGCTCAGCGCCCGAACCCGGCTCGACGCCCGCAACGAGATCAGCACCAGCAACCGCTCCTGCACCCGGCTCAGCATCCACATCCGTTCGCGAGATTTCGCTCAGCAACGCAGCCAGCTCCGGCTCGCTCCGAAGATCGAGTGCGCGAATCACGAGAGCATTGTCGATGTTCGCCAGCCACGGTTCGTCCCCAGCGAGTTGGAGACCGGAGTACGCCGACTCGGCCTCCGCGATGACGGTTCGCGTTCGCTCGCGCGAGAGTGTGCCCGCGCCGATGAACTCGTTGCGACCGAGTGGGTCGCGACGCGAGATGACCAGCCTCACCGTCTTCAGTCCGGGCGCCGACGCGAACGCTTCGGATGCGGTTGCCAGCGCGTGCGAGCTGATCATCTCCGCATAGAGCACGCGACTCTCCTTGGACGACATCTGCCGGATGCTCACATTTCCGCTATCGGTCACGCCCACCTTTTTGCCGGGCAGAATGTCGGTTCCGGGAGCCATCATGAGAATCGTTGCACTGTCGCCGGTCACCGAGAGCACGGCAGCCTTCGCCTCGTTGTCACCAAACGCGCGCGTTATTTCTTCGATCACGACGGATGGGTCATTCGCGTTCAGCTGCGACCAGTAGAGATCAAGTTCCGCTTGGCGCACCCGAGCTTCAGTCAGAGCCTGCTGTTGCAGTCGAGTCTGTTCCGCGAGGGCATCCACTTTCGCCTGAGCTTTGCGGGCTTTTCGCTCACTCACCGCGAATATCGACACTCCGGTCAATAACTGCTTGCGGATGCGCTTCTCGAGCACCTCGATCGACTCAACCTCCGCAACGGTTGCCGTCGCGGGCGCAGGCACCGGAAAAACGACCTTGTGCGCGTTCGTCAGTTCGTTGAGACGCGCGGTGATTTCGTTGGCGGCGAGGAGCTTGGAGTGCTGAGCCGGTGTGATGCCGTAGGAGCCCGCATACGAAGAGCCACCGCCACGAGACCCACCAGATGACCGACTCCCCGAGGACCCGCCGAGCGAGGTGTAGTACCCGAATGGCCCCACGCCGGTTGAAATACCGGGGCGTCCGGCACCGACGTGAACGCGCGCAATCCGCGGACCAAGACTCGTGCGAACTCCACGACTTGACATGCGCACTCTGACGCCGGGTGCGAGGCGAACACTGAAACCCATGGTTCCCCTTTCGCAAACTAGACTACTGAGCGTTTGTGCCCCGAAGATGACGTCACTCTTCGCCGATTAATAAGGAATGACATGTTTCTTGCCCAACTCAACTGGCTCGCCATTGTTGTGAGCTTCATCGTCGTGTTTGCCGCCGGAGCAATCTGGTTCGGACCAAAAACGTTCTTCCCAATCTGGTGGAAGGCCATGGGTCGTGGCGACGAGCAACCCGGCGGCGGTCAGAACATGGCGGTCGTGTTCGGTTCCACTGCGGTAGCCAACTTCTTGCAGGTCGTGGCGCTGGCATCCATCATCTACTTCGTTCGCCTGAGCAACCCCGCGTTCGGTGCACTGGACGGTGCGCTGACCGGTTTGGCTGTGGGGATCTTCATCGCGGCAGGCGCATCCCTCTCTCACCGACTTTTCGCAGGACAGGGATTTAAGGTGTGGATTATTGAGTGTGGCAGCGACGTCGTGAACCTCACCCTCGCCGGTGTGATTCTCGGTCTCTGGCACTAACCGTCGACTTAGCTGTCGCAGCGCAACACCCCAAGGATCATCGTGCAGTACACCAAACTCGTCGTGGCCAGTAGCCTCGCCCTCGCTCTCTCGGTCAGTCTGAGCGGGTGCTACATCTTCACCGGCGATTGGACGCCGCATTCGAAGCGCACGCATCCCATCGCCCAAGCGACCTTTAGCCCGAGTGAACTGAGCACGATCACGATGGATGCACTGCGAGGTGCCGGATGTGCCCTCGACGAAAACATGTCCGCCGCCGCGAACTGGCAGCTCGACCCGCTCAACACGGGAGTTGCCCCGTTCGCGATGACCTACACACCGAAGCTCAATGATGTCGATGTGCGGCTGTGGATCACCCCGCCAGCGACGATGCTGCCTGGGCTTCTCTCGCCGACGGCCACGCCCGAACCCGGATCGACGAGCGAGGCATCGTCGACCCCCGATCCGGCTGTATCGGAATCTCCGGCACCTGTGGAGCTCGCAACCATCGCCTTTCCCGACGACGCCAATCCGCAGCTCAACGACATCCTCTATGGGCTCGGATGCCGCGGATTTACGCACGAGCCGACGGCTGTCGGTGGCACCGGAACAGGGGATGAGGGCGCCTCACTCGTGGGCTAGGTAGGCTGGTCGCATGACCCGCCACCTGCTTCGCGATGATGATCTGAGCCCGGCTGAACAAGCTCAGGTGCTCGATTTGGCGCTGCGCCTCAAAGAAGACCGCTACCTCGCGAAGCCACTCATGGGTCCGCAAACGGTCGCTGTCATCTTCGATAAGACTTCCACGCGCACTCGTGTCTCGTTTGCTGTGGGCATCGCAGACCTCGGCGGCGTGCCCCTAGTCATTGACGCAGCCGGAAGCCAGATGGGTGGCAAGGAATCCATCGCGGACACCGCGCGCGTACTCGAGCGCCAAGTGGCCGCCATCGTGTGGCGCACCTACGCCCAGTCCGGGCTCGAAGAGATGGCTGCCGACACCACCGTGCCCGTGGTCAATGCACTCAGTGACGACTTCCACCCCTGTCAGCTGCTCGCCGACCTGCTCACCATCCGTGAGCACAAGGGCGACCTCGCCGGCCTCAACGTCGCCTTCGTGGGTGACGGTTCATCCAACATGGCGCACTCGTACCTGTTGGCGTGCGCGACTGCCGGCATGAACATCCGCATCGCTGCTCCGGCGGCGTTCGCCCCGCGCGCCGACGTCGTGGCTGATGCCACGCGCATCGCGAGTGATACCGGTGGCTCGGTGACCGTGACAGAGGATGCCCACCTCGCGTGTGCGGCCGCCGACGTTGTGGTTACCGACACGTGGGTGTCGATGGGGCAGGAGGATCAGAAGGCCGAGCGTGTCGCGCAATTCGCGGGGTATCAGGTCGACTCTGGGCTCATGAGCCTCGCCGCCTCTGATGCCATCTTCATGCACTGCTTGCCCGCATACCGCGGTTACGAGGTCTCGGCCGAAGTTCTCGACGGGCCCCAGTCGGTCATCTGGGATGAGGCGGAGAACCGTCTGCACGCGCAGAAGGCGCTGCTCGTCTGGTTGTTCCAGCGTCGCGCTGTCCCCGCGGATTGAGCTTGTCGAAATCCCGCTGGTTGAGTAGCCGCAAGCCCTCCGCGGATTGAGCTTGTCGAAATCCCGCTGGTTGAGTAGCCGCGAAGCGGCGTATCGAAACCGACGCCTACTCCGGCAGCACAAACCTCGTCATCTGCCGCTTCACCGACTCCGGCACCGGCACCTCACCCGACATCCCCCGCGAAGCCACCGGCTCACCAGCCGCAAGCCCCACCCGCAGTGACCCAACCCACAGCCGCGGATCGAGCGCATCGGCCCCACTGCCATCGTCAAAGTCATCTTCCGGGTCGTGGTGGGGGAGCACCTTCACGCTCACCCGGTCGAGCGGCACGCGCAGCACGAGTGTGGCGGCCAGCTCCTTGCGGGTGGGTGCGGGAAGTTCATCCCACCGACCCGGCATGAGGTTTTCGTTGATCAGCCGCAACGCGCGCACTTTCTCGTCGTCGACACACTCGGTGGCCGAGCCGCGAATCACCGCGGAACGATACGACACCGCCGAGTCAAAGCCCGTGCGCGCAAAAAGAAAACCGTCGAGCGTGGCGATGCTAATGCACAGAGGCCGACCATCCGCCATGTCTCGGCTCAGACGCGAGCCGGTCGAGCCGTGCAGGTAGAGAAAATCGTCGTCAAAACCGTACGCCGTGCCGAGCACGATCGGTTCGCCGTCGCGCACGAGCGCCACGTGCGCCACCACACCCGACCCGAGCACATCAAAAAGCACGACCGGGTCGTGGCTCGAAAGCTCGTCGTAGCGGGTCGGAGTCAACTCGGGATCATCGGGTAGCTCAGCCATGCCCCCACGCTACTTGAGCAGGCTCGCCATTTGTTTCTGGATGAGGTTCGCCGCCCACTCGGGCGCGAGGCGAATGAGGCGGTACATCGTCGTCGCATCCGAGCCAATCGGCGCATTGAACTTATTCTTCTCGAACGCGTTCACAATCTGCGCGGCCGCGTGCTGCGGGGTCGCCATCTTAATTTTTGACGACTGTGCTTCCATGTCGGCGCTGGCGGCCGCATCCATCGCTCCCGAGTTGGTGGCGATGTTCGTTGCGGTGGCGCCGGGAAAGACGACCGTCGCACCCACTTTCGTGCCGGCAAGCTCGCTGCGCACGCCCTCGGTGAACAGTCGCACCGCTGCCTTCGTGGCACCGTACGCCGTCTGACCGGGAACCGGTGCGTACGCGCCCATGCTCGACACGTTGAGAATCTGCGCCTCAGGCCGCGAAAGCAGTACCGGGATGAACTCCTTGTACATCGCCACCGTCCCCCAGAAGTTGACGTTCATCACCTTCTCGAACTCTTCGTAGCTCAGCTCCGAAATCGTGACAAAGTGTTGGATGATCCCCGCCACATTCGCGTACCCGTCCACCTGCCCGTGCCGCTTGCCAACCTGTGCCGGCAGCTTGGCTACCGCTGCGCGGTCGGTGAGGTTGACCACGTGAGTGCTGACCTTGGCCGCATTGTCGCCGGCGAGCGAGACCGTTTCGGCAAGTGCATCCGGATTCATGTCGACGGCGGCGATGCCTTTTGCTCCGCGGGTGAGCATTTCGAGGGCGACGGCGCGTCCGATGCCTGAGCCGGCACCAGTGACCACAATGACTTTGTTTTCTATCTTCATAGGGCTGAGGCTACGCCTCCTGCCTGTGTGTTGCGCCGGTTAATTTCCGGGTGGCGGTCGCCCATAGACTTAACGCATGTCTGAACGCGTTGTACTCGCATATTCTGGTGGACTCGACACATCCGTAGGTATCGGTTGGCTGAAAGATGCCACCGGTAAAGAGGTCGTGGCGATGGCTATTGATGTCGGCCAGGGCGGCGAAGACATGGAGCAGATCCGTCAGCGCGCACTGGACTGTGGTGCCGTGGAGTCGGTCGTCATCGACGCAAAAGAAGAGTTCGCCTCCGACTACCTGATGCCTGCGCTCAAGGCCAACGCGCTTTACCAAAAGCGTTACCCACTCGTCTCGGCGCTGAGCCGTCCGATTATCGCTAAGTACCTGGCCCAGACCGCCAAAGAACTCGGTGCCAACTCAATTGCACACGGATGCACGGGCAAAGGTAATGACCAGGTGCGCTTTGAGGCAGCCGTTGCTGCCCTCGCACCGGACCTCACCTCCATCGCCCCGATTCGTGACCTCGCACTGACTCGCGACAAGGCCATCGAGTACGCCGAAAAGAACAATCTGCCGATCGCGCAGTCGAAGAAGAGTCCGTACTCGGTCGACCAGAACGTGTGGGGTCGTGCGGTTGAGACCGGCTTCTTGGAAGACCCGTGGAACGCGCCGATTGAGGATATCTACACCTACACGCAAGACCCAGCCCTCGAGCGGGCGGCCACTGAGGTGACGATCAAGTTTGAGCAGGGCATCCCGGTTGCCATCGATGGCAAAGCGGTTACTCCGCTGCAGGCGGTCATGCAGCTCAACGAGCTCGCCGGGGCTCAGGGTGTTGGTCGCATCGACATCGTTGAGGACCGCCTCGTCGGCATCAAGAGCCGTGAGGTGTACGAGTCGCCCGCCGGCATCACGCTCATCAACGCGCACGAAGAACTCGAGAACCTCACCATCGAACGCGACCTCGCGCGCTACAAGCGACGCGTCGAAGCAGAGTGGGCGGAGCTGGTCTACGACGGCCTCTGGTTCTCCGGCCTCAAACGCGCGCTGGACGTGTTCATCAATGACACCCAGCGGTACGTGTCGGGTGAGGTGCGCATCAACCTGCACGCGGGTCAGGCGGTCGTCACCGGTCGTCGCTCCGAGCAGAGCCTCTACGATTTCAATCTGGCAACGTACGACACGGGTGATACGTTCGACCAGTCCCAAGCCAAGGGCTTCATCGAGATTTGGTCGCTGCCCAGCAAGATTTCTGCCCGCCGCGACCTCGCCTAGGCGCAGTCGATGGTTGAGTGGCCCGACTGGCCGTATCGAAACCCACAATGTGATGGCAACTGAAAGATCATGACGATGGACACAGAGAACACCGGCAACCGCGCTGGCGAAGCCGGCGCGCTCTGGGGTGGTCGGTTTGCTTCTGGTCCGTCACCCGAGCTTGCTCGGCTGAGCAAGTCAACCCACTTCGACTGGGTGCTTGCCGAGTACGACATCGCGGGATCACAGGCGCACGCCACCGCACTAGCCGCCGCGGGTTATCTCACCTCGACCGAACTCGCCGAAATGAGCGCCGCGCTGGACACCCTGCGTGCTCGGGTCGCCTCGGGTGAATTCGTCGCGCTCGAGACCGACGAGGATGTTCATTCCGCACTTGAACGCGGACTCGTCGACATCTGCGGAACTGCTCTCGGCGGAAAGCTCCGCGCCGGCCGCAGCCGTAACGACCAAATCGCGACGCTGGTGCGTCTCTACCTGCTGGATCACTCGCGCGTGATCGCCCACGAACTCCTCGGGCTGATCGACGCGCTCGTGGCGCAGGCCAACGATCATCCGGGTGCGATCATGCCCGGCCGCACACACCTGCAGCACGCCCAGCCGGTTCTCCTCGCGCATCACCTCTTGGCGCATGCTTGGCCCCTGGTGCGCGATCTCGAGCGTATTCGGGATTGGAGCGTGCGCGCATCCGTTTCGCCGTATGGTGGGGGAGCGCTAGCCGGTAACTCGCTGGGTCTCGACCCGGCGCTGGTCGCTCGTGAGCTGGGGCTCAGTGGCCCGGCGGCAAACTCGATTGACTCCACGTCCTCGCGCGACGTCGTTGCCGAGTTCGCCTACATCGCCGCGCAAATCGGCATCGACGTGTCGCGTCTCGCTGAAGAGATCATCATTTGGTCGACCGCCGAGTTCGGGTTTGTGCGGTTGCACGACTCATACTCGACCGGCTCGTCGATCATGCCGCAGAAGAAGAACCCTGACATTGCCGAACTTGCGCGCGGAAAGTCCGGTCGCCTCATCGGTAATCTCGCCGGGCTGCTGACCACGCTCAAGGGTTTGCCGCTCGCCTACAACCGTGACCTGCAAGAGGACAAAGAGCCGGTGTTCGACTCGGTGAACACCCTCGAAGTTCTGCTGCCGGCATTCACCGGGATGGTCGCCACGTTGACGTTCAACACCGAGAGGATGGCGCAGCTCGCTCCGCAAGGTTTCTCTCTCGCGACCGACGTCGCCGAGTGGTTGGTCAAGCGCGGCGTGCCGTTCCGTGATGCTCACGAAATCTCAGGTGAGCTGGTCGCGCTGTGTGAAGCGCACGACCTTGAGTTGCACGAGGCCAGCGACGCCCAATACGCATCCATTTCGGAACATCTCACGCCTGAGGTGCGCGAGGTGCTCACCGTGCGGGGCTCGGTTGAGTCTCGAGCCGGAGTGGGTGGCACCGCCCCTGAAGCCGTAGCCCGTCAACTTGCTGACCTGACGAATGCGGTGACCGAGCTCACTCGCGCGCTCAACCTGGAGGACCGCTGATGACCGATGCCGCTCGAGCAGTGACGACGTCGCGTATCGAGGAGCAATCCAACGACGCATCTTTCGCCTCGCTGTGGGATGAGTTGGTGTGGCGCGGCCTCATCCACGTGTCAACTGACGCTGATGAGCTGAAGGCGCTTCTCGCCGGCGAGCCGATCACGTACTACTGCGGATTCGACCCGACCGCGCCGAGCCTGCACTTGGGTAACCTCGTGCAGATTCTGCTGCTGCGACGACTGCAGCTCGCGGGCCACAAGCCTCTCGGGTTGGTGGGCGGTTCCACTGGGCTGGTCGGTGACCCTCGGCCAACGGCGGAGCGCACGCTCAACACGAAAGAGACCGTGGCCGAGTGGGTGGGTTACCTTCGCTCCCAGATCGAGAAGTTCTTGTCGTTCGAGGGTGCTAGCGCGGCGCGCATGGTGAACAACCTCGACTGGACTGAGCCCATGTCCGCGATCGATTTCTTGCGCGACATCGGAAAGTATTACCGCGTCGGAGCAATGCTCAAAAAGGATGCCGTTTCGGCAAGGCTCAACTCCGACGCCGGAATCTCGTACACCGAGTTCTCGTACCAAATTCTTCAGGGGCTCGACTTTCTCGAGCTGTGGCGCAGCTACGACTGCGTGCTGCAGACCGGCGGAAGCGATCAGTGGGGAAACCTCACCTCGGGGATTGACCTCATCCACCGCGCTGAGGGTGCCAGCGTGCACGCCATCGGCACCCCGCTGATCACCAACTCGGATGGCACCAAGTTTGGCAAGTCTGAGGGCAACGCCGTGTGGCTCGACGCTTCGATGACTAGCCCCTACGCCTTCTACCAGTTCTGGCTCAACACCGATGATGCCGATGTCATAGACCGACTCAAGGTGTTCACCTTCTTGTCGCGCGCTGAAATCGAGTCGATGGCCGAGGCGGTGGCAACTGAACCCTTCAAGCGCGTCGCTCAGCGCACTCTCGCGTTCGAGGTCACCTCGCTCGTGCACGGTGTAGCCGCTACCGAGGCAGCGATTGCGGCTGCCGCCGCGCTGTTCGGTCAGGGGGAGATCAACGACTTGGATGCTCCCACGCTCGAATCGGCTCTGCGCGAGCTTCCCCACACGACCGCACCGGGCAGCACGCAGATCGCTCAGCTGCTCGTCGACACGGGACTGTGTGACAGCACCTCGGCTGCCCGGCGTGCCATCGGCGAGGGCGGTGTCTACGTGAATAACGTCAAGATCGAGCAGGCCGATGCCGTGCTCGAGTCGCACATTCTGCCCTCGCGTATGGCCGTGCTCCGACGCGGCAAGAAGACGCTCGCCGGCGTCTTCGCCGAGTAGCTCGCGGCTAGCGGATGAAGACTTCTGCTCGCCTGGCGTCGGGCGACCAGAAGCCCGTGATGGGTTGACCCTGACCATTTTCGGTCCACGTGATTTTTTGTTTGTTCGTGGAACGCTGTTTGACCAGATCCTGTAGATACTTGGTGACGGCATCCGCGCGCTTGAAGCTCAAGTTCGCAGGTCCCTTGTTTTTGTTCTCCGCACTCGAGCGTTGCACGAACCCATCGACCGTGACAGAGGATGCCGTTTCGAGTTGGGGGAGCAGAGCATCCAGTGCGTCTTTCTGCGTCTGGGAGAGCGAGAAGTCTTCGGTTTCGAAGTAGACAATGCTCGTCGGAACGGGGTTGGCGATCGCCACCGCCGTTCCGGAGATGCCGGCAATCGCGGCGATGAGTAAGGCAATGCTCCACAAAATTTTGTTCCCCATGAAGCCGAAGATACGCCGTTTTGAGGCGACACGCCCGGGAACGGTTCTCGATTTGCATGCACGCAGAATTCACCGTAAGTTTGACTCTTGTCGCCCAAAGGTGCGAATCCCGCGAAAAGCGGGTCGGCCTCAAGTGAGACATCAGCTCAAGTAAGTCGCAAGACTGAACGAGCACCGCTTACCAGGCGCAACGAAGCAGCCCGGTTTATCCCTCCTCATCGAGGAGATTGCCGGTTTGCATCAGCACGCCTGAACACGTAAGCTAGGACAGTTGCCCTGAATTCGAAGCCACCAGCTTCCTAATCAGGAGCGTCCGATCCTTGAGAACTCAACAGCGTGCACATTGTCAAATGCCAAAAACCTCGTACCTAACTTCGGTTAGGTAAGAGATTCCTTTGGAATAAATTATTTAGACAACAAAACATGTCAGCAATGACTGTTCTGTTTTGTCAGAATCAAACTCGCACCGATCAACCTATTCCGGTTGACCGGTGCTTAAGATTTGTCCCGGTTCGCCGGTGACGATCGATTTCTACGGAGAGTTTGATCCTGGCTCAGGACGAACGCTGGCGGCGTGCTTAACACATGCAAGTCGAACGATGAAGCTGGAGCTTGCTCCGGTGGATTAGTGGCGAACGGGTGAGTAACACGTGAGTAACCTGCCCTTGACTCTGGGATAACTGCGGGAAACTGTAGCTAATACCGGATACGACCCTCGGAGGCATCTCCTGAGGGTGGAAAGAATTTCGGTCAAGGATGGACTCGCGGCCTATCAGCTAGTTGGTGAGGTAAAGGCTCACCAAGGCGACGACGGGTAGCCGGCCTGAGAGGGTGACCGGCCACACTGGGACTGAGACACGGCCCAGACTCC
>CANFSP010000002.1 GCA_947449765.1 Actinomycetota bacterium
GCGAAAGCCATCGAATCTCGTCTGATTCCTTTCGGTACACACATTTCGCGGGTGGCACGTACCGCTCGAGAAGTGGAGCTTGCCGATGGCTCACGCGCTGAGGTTTACGGGATTGCTGATCTCGCGGCGCAATTGGCCCTCGCCGAGATCGTTGTTCTTGCGCTACCCCTGACACCAGACACGGTCGGGCTGATTGACGCGAGAGCGCTCGCGGCGATGGCCGACGGAGCGCTGCTGGTTAACGTCGCGCGCGGGAGCATTGTGGATACCGACGCCCTCGTGGATGAGGTGAGCTCGGGGAGGCTTCGCGCCGCCATTGACGTCGTCGAACCCGAGCCGCTACCTTCACGCAGCCCCTTGTGGCAACTGCCGAATGTCTTGATTTCACCGCATGTGGGCGGTGATTCCGGAGCAATGAAGCCTCGGATAGTGCGACTTCTCAACACACAAATTGACCGGATGCTCGCCGGGGACGACCCGGTCAACGTCATAAACCGTGGCTAGACGCCCGCACTCGATTTCTCCCGCGACCTAACCGCGCAAGCGGGGTAAGTCCACGAGTTCGTCGTCCAGCGGGTCGCTGTCATCCAGCGACAGTTGGATTCGCTCAAACTCAGCCGGTGAGAGCTCAAATGTGGCTGCGGATGCACTTGAGGCCGCTGAAGCCACTTTGCTCGCCCCAGGAATGGGGATGATGACGGGCGACTGAGCGAGATGCCAGGCGAGGGTAACCACAAACGGGGAGACGGAGCGTTCCCGGGCGATGGCCGAAATCTCTGAGAATCGAGTGGGGAGTTGAGCGAAGAAAGACTTACCACCCAGCGGCGACCACGGCAAAAAGGCGATCCCGTGCTCTTGACAGATGTCGAGTACGTCCGCCCACTGACGATAACGAGGAGACCACTCATTCTGCACCGAGACGACACCACCCTCGCGAGGTGTTCCACCGATTGCGATGGCGTGCCGCAACATCTCGGCGTTGACGTTGGACAGTCCGATGCGTCGCACGATGCCCTGGTCTTTCAGCGCCATCAGGTTGTGGAACTGCTCTTCGTACGTGAGGGACGGGTCTGTCCGGTGGTGTTGCCACAGATCAATGTGGTCTACTCCCAGCCGTCCGGCACTAGCCTCGACAGCGCGGAGCAGGTAGTCGAGATGTGCGTTCCGGCCCCACACCTCGCCTGGCTTTCGGGTAATTCCGCCTTTGGTCGCAACGATGACGCGTGCCTTGTCATCTCTCGAACCGTGCCACGTTCGCACAGCCTCGGCGACCAGACGTTCATTGTGGCCGACACTGTTCCAACTGGGCGCGTAAATGTCGGCTGTATCGAGCAGGGTAATCCCGGCATCTAAGGCAGTATGAATTGCGGAAATTGCCTGCTCGTGAACCTCGCGTTCTGTTGACCACGACGCGGGCATGCAGCCCAGCCCAATTTGCGAGACGCGCAAATCACCAATCACACGTTGCGGAAACGAAGGCACCTCACTCATGTTCGGAGTCTAATCGGCTTGATGCACGTGGCCATGAGTCCTATCTGGCATATGTTGCGACGTGCCCATAGCATCGGGACATGACTATTGGAACGAAACCCATTCATGTTTCTCCCGACCCCTTTCCGCCCTACATGATCGGCCAAGGTCACGTTGTCGGCAATATGGTCTTTCTCTCGGGGCAAGCGAGCATCAGCAACGATGGAAACATTGTCGGCGTAGACGACATTGACGCTCAAATCACGCAGGCCATGGCGAACATCGAACGAGCCCTTGCTGCGGCTGGGTCGAGCATCGATCGAATTTTTAAAATCACGATTTACCTCACCGATATGACGCACTTCGACCGCGTTTTGGCGATGCGTGAGAGATACTTCACTGCTCCCTGGCCAGCGGACACTACCGTGGGTGTTGAGTGCCTGGCGTTGCCTGAGCTGTTAGTCGAGCTTGACGTGATTGCGACTACGGCGTAAGTGCATCCACCACGCAACCATCGACAGCATCGCGAGTATCACCACGAGTTGCAGTGTCGCGAGCCATACCGGCGCAGCGACATACCACCAGCTGATCGGTGGAGACACGAAGATACCCAAAACAACGAGGTGGAGAACATATAGCAACAGCGCGTTCTCGCCCCACCAGCACAGTAGCCCTGCGCGCCGCGGGGCGATTCGTGAGAGTGCCTCGATGGCGAGAAAGACGACCGCGCTGAGCGCCAAGGTGATGAGGATGAAGCTGAGCGAAACCCGGTTCTTGCTCACTGGTACGAAGACAACGGATAGGGCTGCTGCACCGATGAGGAGCGCGATGCAGATCAGGTAACGGAGTTGACCCCGTCGCCACACATCTGCCACCGCTGTCGAAAGGATGAGTAGTGCCGCCCATGAGAGTGATCCGAAGAGGCCACCGTGCACCGAGCCAAGCACAGTGTCAAGCATGAACGCATCGAGGAGCCATTGGTACGCCGCCAGTAGAAGCGCGCCAACGAGAAAGCGCGCCCATGTAGGAAATCGAATGACGAGCAGAGTGATCAGCCCAGCAACACCAATTGCCTGCAGGACACCCCAATCAGTGGGTTGACCAACCGCGTTTGCCCCGGCTGCAATGATGGCGCCAATTCCGATGATCGCAAGGTATCGCAATCCGAAGTATCGGTAGGCGGCGCCAAGACCTGACGTTCGTCGTCTGGCAAATGACGTTCCGTAATTCAGCCCGATAACGAAAACGAACGCCGGCGCGACAGTGTCGGCAATCGTAAAACCGACATCCGGCGCGTGCTTGAAATAATCGGGGACAAACGCAACGCCGCTGAGATAGTCCCCAATAACCATGAGGATGACCAGCGATCCCCTGAATCGGTCAATCGCGAGATTTCGTTGTGACCCCACGCTCCCGACTCTATCTGTCGGGAGCGTGGGGCGGATGCTTATCGCGCTTCAGTTAGCCCGCGCCGTTGCAGCACTCGTCGCTGAATTGGCGTGAAAACGCCGACCTCGATGAGAATGCCAAGCAGCAAAATCGTGAGAACTGTCGCCAAGACGCCAGGAAGGTCGGCTAGCTCGCGGTTCTGCTGCAGGAGAGAACCGAGGCCGAAGCCGAGCTTGCCACCGGTCGCGATGATTTCGGCTGCCATCAACGAGCGCCACGCGAAGGCCCATCCCTGTCGTAGTCCGGCGAGGTAGCCCGGCAGGGCAGCCGGAAACAACACGAACCGGTGCAGGGCTACTGGTCCAGCGCCGAGCACGAGTCCCACGCGCCGAATGTGCGCCGGCACCTGACGAATCCCGTCGATGAGACCGTTGGCGATTGACGGAACGGCACCCATCAGGATGACGAAATACACGGTTGCGTCGGAAAGGCCGAACCAGAGAATCGCAGCCGGAACCCATGCCACCGAGGGCAAAACTTGCAGACCGGAAATGATGGGTCCAAACGCACGTCGAAGTAGGGGAACCTCAACCAGGAGGAACCCAACCAGAGTGCCCAGAATGATGGCATAGACAAAGCCGAGGGCACCCCGAGAGAGTGAGGTTCCTAGGGCCATGGGTAGCCGACCAGATTGCCAGTTGGCCACAATAGCTGACCAAACATCGATGACACTCGGATAGAGGTCTGGTCTCGGCTGGGCAATCCAGCAGTACGACTGCCAGATGAGCAAAAGCACAGCGATGGCGACTACGGGAGGCCAGACGCTCGATAACCAGTTCAGACGGCGTGGCTTTGCGGCGGCGGGGCCGGCCTGGAGTGCATCCAGACGATGCTCAAGCGACCGGGTGTCTGATTCGGCGGCGGGGTTAGACATTGTGCACCTTAGCCAATTCCGCGCGCAGGGCGCCTGAAATACTGCCCGCTATGGTGCTCACGGAAGGCTCTTCAATCTGTCTGGGGCGTTCGACCGTGACTGACCATTCGTGCGCAATGTGTCCACCGCGTGCTGTCATCAAGACGACCCGATCGCCAAGACGCGCCGCCTCACGAACGTTGTGCGTAACGAAAATGATGGTTCTTCCCGTTTCGCGCCACACCCGTTCGAGCTCATCGTGGAGGAGGTCGCGCGTGACGGCATCGAGAGCGGCGAACGGCTCATCCATGAGCAAGACGGCACGGTCTTGAGCAAGCGCGCGGGCTAGTGCCACGCGTTGCTTCATGCCACCGGATAGCTGGTGTGGCAACTTTTCCGTGGCATCGCGCAGGTTCACCAAGTCAAGCAATCGCAGGGCTTCGGCTTTGCGCTCCTCGCGCCCGATCCCGCGAAGACGCAGAGCAAGTTCAACGTTCTGTCGCGCAGTCAGCCACGGCATGAGCGACGGATCTTGGAACATGACGGATGCACGGCCCGAAGGCACCTCGACACTTCCCGAGGATGCCGACTCGAGGCCCGCAATGATGTTAAGCAGGGTGGATTTTCCGCAACCGGACACGCCAACAATGCAAATGAACTCCCCGGGTGAGACCGTGAAGTTGATGTCATCAAGGACGCGTACGCCACCTGTGAATTCCTTGGTGACGTGCGACAGGGTGATGGCGGCTTGCGCCGCCATCACCGCCGAGGCCGCTATTTCAGATCCCCTTCGCTGACCTCGGGAAGACCGAGGCTCTTGAGGTGAGCGTTGAGGATGCTCAACTGGAGCAGGCCGCTGAGTGAACCGCCTTTGGAGATTTCGGTTGTCACAGCGTGCTCAAGCAGGGTTGGAATGGCGGACGCAATCGGGTCCCAGGTAAACGTCACATTTGAAAGCGCTGAAGCCAAGACATTATCTTTGAGTGTTTTTCCGGTGTCTTTGTTCAAGACATCGTTGATGACAGCTGGTGCTGTGGTCGGGTTGTCAGTAATCCACTGAATGGCCGAGACGTTCGCAGCCACCAACGCAGCAACGGTTGCCGGGTACGAGTCGTAGTACTTTTTCGAGACGACGAGCAGAGTCGTCGGGAAGGCACCGTTTGGCCAGAGGTCGGCCTCGTTGACTAGGACGTGTCCGCCCGCCTCGATGGCGAGGCGTGAGGCCCAGGGCTCGGGAACCCACGCACCATCAATTTTTCCATCTTTGAACAGAGTCAGCGTGTCAGCATTTTCTGACGGCGAGATGCTCACATCGCCGGTGCCATCGAGGTTCACCTTGTAGCCCTGTTCGGTGAGCCAGGTGCGCAGGGCCACGTCTTGAGTGTTTCCAAGCTGCGGGGTTGCAAGGGTCTTACCCGTGAGGTCAGCAGCAGTGGTGATTCCGTCGCGCACGACTAGCGCCGCACCGCCGGAGGTTACGCCCGAGACAACGACGAGCGACTCGCCTTTGCTCGCGAGGTAGGAGTTGATTGCCGGGCTTGAGCCGATGTACCCGGCATCAATGGCGCCGGCTGCGAGGGCTTCAATTTCGGCTGGACCCGCGTTGAAGATCTGGGTTGAGAACGCAGTCGTGCCGAGGGCATCGGTGAAGAGGTTCTCGTGCAATCCCACAAGAGCTGGCGCGTGGGTCACATTGTCGAAATATCCAAGTGTGAGTGAGGCTGCTGGCGTGGTGTTTTGAGGCGCAGCTGCTGGGGCGCAACCCGTTAGGGCGACGGCCGCGAGGGCGAGCGATGAAACCACCGCTATGAGTGGACGACGAGACAAAATAACTCCTACTCCTATAGAACCGATAGGAATAGCATACACAACTTTTTCGCTTTCACGCGCACCCTCAATTAGTGGCGCAACACCTTTTCCATCGGACGTCCCTTGGCGAGTTCATCAACCAATTTGTCCATGTACCTGATCTTCTTCATGAGTGGGTCGTCAATCTCTTCGATGCGAACGCCACAAATCAGACCCGTGATGAGAGTTGCGTTCGGGTTGATACGTGCATCCTCAAAGAACTCCCGAAAGGTTGAGTCATTGTCGATGTGGTGCCTGAGTTGCACGTCGCTAAAACCAGTCAACCAACGCATCACTTCGTCGAGTTCGTTCGACGTGCGCCCCTTGCGAGCCAGCTTGGCGATGTACAACGGGTACACCGTGGAGACCGGCATCGAAAAGATTTTGTGCATGATTCAATGGTACGTAGTAGGTTTTGCCGCGAATAAGTAGGCACACCACCGTTGACGTTGGAGGCGATGACATGCCGTGGGTTCGTTGGCCAGCCGTTGTTGGGGCAATCGCTGCTCCGATCATTTCCATCTTTGGGCAACTCATCGCCATGCTCACGTGGCCTGCGTACAACCCCTTTACCCAAACCATCTCGGAACTCGCCGCTGGGGATGCGCCCACGCAGTTCTGGGTGGAACTCATCTTTTGCCTCACCGGTGTGGGTTTTCTCCTCACCGCACTCTTCACACCCGTCATCAGCAAAGCGGGCCGTGCCCTCATCTTTATTGGGGGTCTGGCCTTCTTTGGAGTCGCGGCATTTCCTCTTGAGGTGATGGCGCTTCCGTCGTCACCCGGGCACAAGATCTCTGCGATGATCGGCTTCATTGCGCTGGCAGCGTGGCCACTTGTTGGTTGGCGTCGCGACAAGAGCCTGCCATGGGTCGTGCGACCACTTCCCTCAATCGTGATGACCGGCGTCATGGCAGTCTTCTGCTTCTGGTTTCTCGCCGTCTGGGCTAACCCGCAATTGGGCTACGTGGGCACGATGGAACGCATTGCCGCTGCCCTCGAGTCGCTCTGGCCGATGGTCGTAGTACTCGTTCTTGAACGAGCCCAACGCCGTCTCCAGCCCACGCGCTAGTGGCGGCCCAAAAACGAGCCAGAGTCATTCCCTCAGCGGATTAGTTCGCGCGCCGACGGCGAATCAGCAAAGCGACTCCACCGACAAGCACAAGTGCCGACGCGAACGCAATGGTCGATGTCACCAGTGTGTTGTCAATTCCCGTGTTCGGCAGTGGGGTTGGACCTACCTCTGGGCAAGCCGTCTCCGTTATCCGCTGTAAGCCGGTAGCAGCGTCGTAGCCGCCAACCCAGGTCATGCTCGCTGCCGCATCCACGGTCATCATGTAGGTGTAGACCGGTGAGGTAATGGACCCGGTGGTGGCCAAGCTGGTGCGGTCCAGGGTGACGTATCCAGTGTTCTGGTAGTCCCCGAGAATGACGCTGTTGCAGGTGAGACCCATGCCGAACATTTCCTGGACGAGACCCGAAGCGCTGACCGTGTTGGATCCGTCGGAGGCATATTTGCGCACCGCTCCAGAGTCGTAGTCTCCGATGTAGAGGGTGTCATGCGCGTCAAGGACGCAGTTGAGCGGACCGTCGGTGTCAATCAGTTGACCGGTCTCGGTGAGTGACGCGATGTCCACGATCGAGGTGTATCCCGCGTCGTACCCGGGAAGGTAGATCGTGGATGAGTCTGAGGTGACGCAGAGCTGGTACGGGTAATCGAATCCCATGAAGAGGGGTGCACTCACGGTCGACGTGCCCAAGTCAATTTTGAGGATTTCTTGGGTCGATTTAGCGTACACAAGTAGTGTCGAGCCGTCGGGAGTGATGGCGCCCATCCACGCCGAGAACGGCAACAGGATGGTGGATGTCACACTCGCGGTGGAGACATCAAAAACTGCCACGACCTGGGGGGTATCTCCGAGAATGTAGACGGTTGATCCGTCAGGTGAGACAACGGCTTCGCCAACGCTGGTCATGCCTAACGACAAGGCTGTGTACGACATGACGGACTCGGTAGTGCTGTTGTAAATGCTCAGACCCGTGGTTCCCGAGTAACCAGCCGTGATCTTTCCATCGGCAGAGGTGGACACAAAAATATTGCCACCAATCGTCGGGATGGGTGTGTCAGCCACCGGCGCTGCCTGGGCCGGTGAAACCGAGCCGAAAAGTGCGAGTGCCGCAACGAGTGACGAGGCCGCCATAACCGCAAGTTTTCTCATAGGTTGTCCATTCTTGGTGAGCCCTGCTGTTCTCTGTTCTGGGGTTCGAGCTAAAACTCGTACTCGAACCTGTCAAGGTAGTCCTTAAAACACTCTTCCATGAACGCTCTGCTTTCCTTGGTGTACATGCTGCGGTAATCCGGAACATCGTTCGGGCGAATTCCCGTCTTAAAGGTAGGCACCGATGCAGGGGGGCGAAGATCAAGGCTTTTCAGTAACTTGGTCAGGTCTGCTTCCAAAGACTCGTAGCGAATGATGTTCAGTCTGTCGTCGGGTTCGGTAATCCACCGCAGAGTTGGCGCGAAACCAAAGGTAAAGACCCAATCGTCAAATGAGGGAACTTCGGCTCGCGGAGTGTCGCGAAACTGAAAGAAATAAAAAGACACCGCGATGTCAAAGGGGTTTCGGACATTAACGATTTTTTGCGACCGATTCCAAAATTTTTGTCCCAGGGCTGGGATGATTTCATCAGGCATTGAGTGATGCCGGAGGTGCCTAATGCGTGAAATCGACGTCGCAGGAAATTTGCCTCGAACTAATATGGACAGGGCTTGAGACCTCGTGAGTGAATGAGTGCCCGCGCCTCGCGCGCTGCAAAAACCATTCTCCTCAATGTGCCAGTCTCGCTCGTGAATTGGCGCTCCACCCCACAGTGCCGCTTCGAGATAGGCCTCGGTTGAGGTGCTCGCAGTCTTGAATGACTTCACAAAAATGAGCGGAATGTCATAGTGAACAATCACGTCTCTGAGTATAGGGGCGTGCTTTCTCAACCATGACAAAGTTCACTACTCGATGACAATTGCGACAACATGCACAGCGTGAAGAATCACGCCGAGCTCGTGGGCAATTCTCAATAGCAATTCACGACACGAGCCCGAGAGCCTCGCGAGCTTTCGCGTACTTTTTCGCGAGTCGATTACGCACCTCCGGATCGAGCAGCGCGCTTCGTGACGGGTCAGTGTTGTCGTCGATGTCCGCAGCTTTGACCGCAAGGGCAAGAGGATGTGTGCGGATGCGAGCGTAGTACGCGCCCAGGTCAGTTTCGCGAGCATCCTTCGTCAGCAGTTGGACAGCGTCCACAACGTTCAGAGGGATACCGGATGCCAGCAAATCTTCGGCGGAAATCGACGTGTCTTCCAGCACGTCGTGTAACCAAGCCACTGCTGTCTCGTCGGGTTGGGTAACTGGGTCAAAATGCGCCGCCACACGCCGTGGATGATCGATGTAGTCCATGCCGGCTTGATCCTTCTGACCGGTGTGCGCTTGTCGTGCAATCGTCTCAGCCGTGACAAAATAATTCGCATTAATCTCGTTCACGTGGCTCCCCTCCTCTTTACCTACACTTTCATCTTGCCGTGAGCCAGGGACACGATTCGTCCTGCGACGTTGGCTAGCGCGAACGCCCTAGGACTCGCGCAGGAGTCTCCCCGTTTAGCCCCCAGTGGGCACGTTCAGATTGCTTCCACGAGAGCGATGCGCTCCAGCGTGACGCCCATCACGATGAATGCGAGTGTTCGCGGGTCGTCGGGAGTTGATGCGGCAACTGCGGGAGTAAGCCTGTACTCCGCACCCTTTGCCAAGACCGAACATTCAAAGTTGACGTTGTAGGGCTCTTCCGTGAAACCGGTTGAAGGAATCGGAACGTCGAGTTCAACATCGGGGCCGCTGATATGAACAGCTTGATTCTCATGCGCATTCGCAATGTGGAGCGTGACTCGATAACTGCCCGGAATTCGGGGATGCATATTGAAGTGGCCGCCCTGTCCGAGAATCCAGCAGAAAGGATCGACCAAACCAATTTCTGGAAGTGGCTTCTCCCACGTACCTGAACCGGTGAGCGACCAATCGGCGGAGGCCGAAGACAAGGATGCGTCTCCGCTGGACTCAGACAGGCGGGGGCGACGCACAATCCAGCGACCGCTGGGAAAAGCTAGCGAGGCGACTTCTAGGGGATCTGCACGCAGAGCGGACACATCTACGCTGACCGACTTCTGCACGAGTTCAACTTCACGCATGTAATCATCCGTATTCGCTGACAACTGGCCGGAGCGACGTCGGAATGATGAAAGGGGGGACTCCAGGAGAATGGGTTCTGAATGCCGGGCGAATTCCACCCATAAGGCAAAGTCACCGGCTAGTTGGTAGTCACTCAATGGAACGTCAGATTGCTGCCAGAGCTGACGTCGCCAAAAGATTCCTTCCTGTTGCAAGAAGGAAAGCGAAACACCATCGTGTCGACCGAGGGCGATTGATCGCTGTGATGTTGAGCGAAACGCACTGGTGTCGTCGCGTGGGTAGAAGACCCCGTCTTCCCGCTGATGAGCGCTACCACCGATGACCCAGTCGCACTCGGTTGCAACATCGCCGAGAGTGCTTACCGACTGAAAAGCCCCCGGCATGAAAATGTTGTCTGAGCCGAGCCAACACATCCACTCGCCATCGGGAGTGTGCGCGAAGCCGGAGAGGATCGCGTCATACATTCCGGAGTCTGGCTTCGACTCAAAAGTGAATCGGGAAATCCGATGATGCATTGGGACGTGCTCAGATTCAAAGAAGGCATGCCATTGCTCGAGACGAGCAACAGTACCGTCGGTGGAAGCACCGTCCTGGACGTGCAGATGTATCCGAAAGTCACCCGCCTGGGTCACGACGCTCGCGATTGCCTCATCAATCCACACTTCTGAATTAAAAGTAGGGATGACCACCGCAAATGTCGTAGTCGAACGCAATGGAGCCTGGGTTCTGATGAGTTCCATGAGAGCCGGAAAGCGCTGCTCTATCGCATCTCGCTGGTCAGGCTCGAGTTCGGTGAAGCTTCTGTTCAATACGCCCTTGTTGAACTGCCAGATGGTGCGCGTGTCGAACAGTAGCCCCTCAACAATGTGTCGAGTGGGTCCCTCGAAGCCAACAACCTGGGCGACACGGTCAGCCACGAGAACGGGCGTCTGAACGAGGTCCACGAAATTGAAGAAGGTCAAGCCTGGAATATTCCGCCATGACGCGATGCCCGTTTCAACCTTTTCGATTCGGGTATCGACGAATACATCCTCGAGAGACCAATCCGCGAAACCATCCCGTCGAAGGTGGTCGCTCCATGACAGCAGTGCGTCTGGGGGATAGCGAAAACTCGCAACCGCAGCGACCCTCCCGTCGGCAACCAGCCCTCTCACTATTGGGCCGGCAGGCAAATGGCTTTTGATGACGATATAGGACTGAGATTCCTCAGCGAGTCCTAACGTTTCGAGAACCAGCTGATCGAGGCTCGTTGCATCAAGCGATAAGTTCCGGTGTTTGAGCACCTTCTCGGCATCAATCAAGTCGGGTGTCCCTGGCGGCACTTTGAGACCGAGGAGATACTGGTCGAAGATTGGAGTCTCGTGCACTGCAGCTTGTTGTCGCATGACACCCAGCGTGAGCTGGGTCAGAAAGCTTGACGCCGACTTGGGCATTCCAAAGCAAATAACGATCCGAGGCACCACCTCAGTTTGCACTATCGAGCTCGCTCTTTTGTTCATCGCTGACTGGGCTGCCGAGAGTTGTCCACGCGACTACAGCGATTCTAAAAATGTGGCACGCCCGGGAAATATCTCTCGATACCTGCGAGGGTCTTCTGACGCAGCGCGTTGCAGGGCAGCGTATGCATTGGGCACCCGTGCGAGGGCGGAATTAGTTGCTTTTTCGGAAATTTGGGCTGATGGAATCAAAAATGACAGGACGGATCGCATCGTACTCGCCCCGTCGGTGACTAGATCCTCGTAGTGCACACCTAATTTAGATTCTTCAGGCAGTTTTTCGAAGTGGTTTTCGTTGTTGCGAAAGAGCGCTAACTCAATCGGGGCTTGTTCCCTAAACTCGTCCTCAGTGCAGTCCCGCAGATGGCTGAGGATTGCCTCCACGGGTTCGCGAACGAGAAAAATAGTCTTGTCAAAAGCCTCGTCGTCGTTGACCCAGTGTCGCTTCACGATGATGGGACGAACATCTTTCACACGCATGCCGCGGATTGCTAGGTAGACCGGCAAATCGTGAAGGCCAACCGGCAATGCGAAAGACTCTCGGTCAATCGCGCCCAGAGTTGGCCGACCAGTCGAAGACTCAATGAGAAATCTGAGGAGATGGTTGCCCGAGCGGGGATAGCTCAGCAACGAGTTGGTGCAGTATTCATCCGGGACGAGTCGGGCTCTGCGCCGAAATTCACGACTCACCCAGCGACGTCTCCTGGGGCTGAGCTGAGCGTATTCCCGTCTGTCGTAGGTATTCCAGATGTTGGCCTCTTTGACGAGTGACCGGGGAATTTCAGACAACAGTGGCCTCCGAACGAGATTTGTGCATTTCAAGGCTAGTGGACGTTCCCGAGTGAGCATCTCTAGAGGTGTTAAAACACGTCACCTATTTCAGTGCGGGGAGACAGACTTGTCACGGAAAAGTGCTTGACTGGAGGCATGCCAAAACCCACGACCGTCTCCTTGACTGAGGGTTTTACCGCGTGGGCAAAGTCGGTCGCCATTCCCAGTGTGCAATCGGTGATAGTCGGCACAATTGGTGCTGGAGTCATGCTCGGTGCACTTGATGTGGCACATCAGGCATTCAACACCCAAGAGCAACCCCAGTGGATTTCGGACATTTTCGGTACACAGACGAATAACGTCACCGTGGTGCTTGCCATGGTCATTCTGCTGGTACTCGTCGCCTCAATTGTGCAGTCAGGTATCAGCCAGGTCGATTCGATGATCGTGCGTGCCTACATCCAGCGGGTTATGCATGAACGTGCCGAGCATGAGCCGGCTTTAGCTGGGCGCGTTATCGCTGAGCGCTTTCTTCTCGAATCGTGGACCGGCTTTCTCGGTTCTACAGTGCAGCTCCTCGTGTTTTCGGCCGCCCTGATCTTTTTTGGGGGATGGGGTCTTGTGCTCGGGCTGCTCGTAGCATTCGTCATTTTGTTCGGAACCGCGTGGCTGTTCCGCCTTAGAGCGCTCAAAGTGTCGCACGAATTTTTTGAGGCACAACAGGAAGCCAACAAACTCGAAGGTCGTGCCAAGCGAAACCCAGACAACGCGAAATTCAAACAAGAACGTGTTCGTGCTCTTGATCGCGTGCGTGAGGCCATCTACCGTCGTGACACCACGGTGTTACGAATGCCGTTTTTGCAAAACGTTGCGATTTCAGCGTTAGCTCTGGGCGCAATATTGTTGCCGGCAGTCACCACCTTGAACTCAGGAACACTCACGACGGTTTTGCTCGTCGCGTTTCTCTGGCGTCAAAATGCACTTGAATTCGTGAGCACCCTGGGACGCACGGTATGGACATTCTTGGCCGCCTCCACCGCCAGCAAACGTGGAGCCGCCGGTGACGTCAATATGGTGGAATAGACCTACTTTCGGCGGAGTGGGGCTATGAAACTTCGGTCTTTTATCGCCCTGGCAATAACTTGATCGAAATGAGCATCGCGGGTGTCTAGATCTTCGCTTATTTGCTGAGCTTGGACAAGCGCAGCCTCAGCCTAGGGCGCTGATGCCTTCGTAAATGAGGAGACATTTCACGCAACCTATCCAAGGTTGTGTCGCGTGTTATGGCCTAGCAGATGTTTACTGCGTCATTTCTTCCTCGGCAGAAAGTGCGGGCTGAGCACGTTCCTGGCAATGATGCGGTCATAGTCGGCATCACGAAGTGCAACCTCGGTAAGAATCGAGGCTGATGCTTTGAGTGCGGCCACGATGTTGCTGGATGGAGCGGCGCTCGCTCTGTGTCGTTGGGGGGCGACTTGTAAGTTTTTCTTTATGTACCTGTCCAAGCGATGCGAGGGAATTAATCGCAGTTTCCCCGACTTCACGCGTTCGGCAAACCCGTGAACATCGTGTTCAAAAATATCGTCCATGAAAAAAGGGATGCCGGATCCGTGTTCCGCGAACGAGGAAAACCACGCGACACCGTCGATTTGGCCGTCGGCATCAACGTAGTGCTTACTGTCGTCGAGATAGTTCATGAGGGCGGGGACATCAAACAAGTCAGGCGAGTCGGAACCTAGAAAGTTGGTGGATATCTCTTCACCGGCGAGCATTGCGTGAGCTTTGTGGACCTGTGTCCAATAATCACGAAACGCGGAGATAAGGCGTTGTCGTGCAGGACGTACTGTCGTCACAATGGGAACGGGATGCGCAGAGTTGAGCGCCACGCAAAGTTCGTCTGCGTAAGAGATCGTCTTGTGATCGATTGCCTGTAAGTACACCTCTTGTCCGGTGTTGTCTCGATCGGCAAGCCACATCATCCTGTTGATTCGCTTGAGCTCCCATTTAGCCATGTCATCGTTTCGGCCCTCGAGTTCTGCTTTCGAAACACTGAGATCGTAGATTCCCAGTCGAATTGCCAGCGGAGAGTTGTGAAACGCCAGACCTAAGGTGGTTCCGCCCGTCTTCGCGATGTGCAGGAATATCTTGAGTTCTGCTCCTGAGGCGGCGATTCGACGAAGTGTCTCTGTGTGTTCAGGCAGGGCTTCGAATTTCGTATGCATCGCTGACGAGTACTTTCGGTGGGTTGAGCGTGTGTTAGCGATAAAACCTCGGGGGCTTAGCGCTTTTTCGCCAAAATTCTCGACAGCTTCCGACGAGGTGGTTTGAATTCAGGTCGGTGGAGGTATCGAGCGAGGAATCGGTCGAACTCAGCGTCGCGGAGTGCCAGTTCATCGATGATGTCGCTCGCGTCAATTATCGCTTGTTCAACTGCGGGATTTCTATCGATGCTTTTGCGCTTTCGCGGTCGCACTTCACCAGTTAGCTCCTTGGTCAGTGAGTCGACATCTCTCGTTGCAACGACACGAAGAGTTCCTGATTTGACGAGTTTGCGAAAACGCTTTGGGTCGTCATTGAAGACCTCGGACAGATAAAAGGGGACTCCGGCGCCGTGCTCTCCAAATGCCGAGAACCAAGCTCGCCCGTTTATGACACCGTTATCGTCGATGTAATGTTTGCTGTCTTCTAGGTAACCCTCGCGGACGGCTCGTACATGCGGAGCCGAGGGGTTGCCGTCAATGTCGGGTAACTGAAGGTTTTCTTGGCTCATGAGCTTTGTGATTGTGTCGACTTGAGTCCAGTAATCTCGAAATACGGAAATTATTCTCTGACGAGCCGGCCGCACAGTGGTCAGATAGGACAGCGATCCCGTCGCTTTGAGCGAATTCATTATTCGTTCAGCATTAGCGAAGTTCGTGTGATTTCCTGTGAACAAATAAATCGGGAAACCGGTTTGCTCGGGTTTGATAGCGAAGTTTATTAGCTGGCGTGTACGGACCTGTTGGTGCCCACAATCGGTTGCGCCGCAGCGGCAGGTTTCCGCCTTGGGCTTTGAAAGTTCGGGTAGTGAAATCGCGGGAACTAGGCCGTTTCGCCGAACGGAGGAAACTACACTTGAGCCTCCAGTTTTCGGAGTATGCAAGAAAAAGACAATGTCCGCGCCACTTGCCCCTATTTTTTCGAGGTCATCGCGATACTCCGGAAGAATTTCACTGTAGGAATCAGTCACGAGGCTCGTCCTTTGGTTCGTTGCAGTTGTTTCGCGTGGAAAAGCCAAACGTCTTTCACAGAGAAGTCGAGTGAGTCGTCCACGATGAGATCGGTATCTGAGGGGTTAGCCGGATCCTCAAAGCTGAGTGAGCTCGCATTGACGATTCCCGGAGTGCGTACGAAACGATGGCTGTTCTGTTGCCAGGCTCCGCGCAGGCGGGGACTCATCTCGTCGAAGAGACCAGTGCTTGAGATGACGTCATAGGCGAGTTCGGGATCGCGCGCGACACACTCAATCAACGCAGGAACCCAGACGCCCTTGCGGAACTCTCGGAAATCTTGGGAACCCACGTTGTACAGTGCAGCGCCATTCACGTGGTCTTGATACTTACCGGGAAGCGAGAGCAAGACAGCGGGGTGATTGACGGCCCCGATAACCCAGGCGTCGGAATGCGCATCCAGCAATTTTTGAATGGATGCCCGTGGCGAGTCATTGACCGAAAAGGTGTCGCCCTCAATCTGAAGAATCCACTGCTCTGGGTGAAGCTCGGCCGTCTGGTCGAGTTGCAAGAAGAATTGGTAATTGGGCCCAGATTTGTTGCCCCATGGTGACCACAGCCCGCGCGGAATGGGACCACGAATGTAGCGATCCACCGTTGCCGGCAGGGCGAGGTGATGCCAACAAAATGCGCGACGGTATCGTTCGGGAATGTTCACGGACTCGTCGCTCGTCGTCCAGACGCATACCTCAATGGGTGTGGTGGCTTCGTCGTTAACTTTTTCGCGCCAGACGAGAGCGTTGTCGAGTTCCCCCAGCCCCGCTCGCGGAACCCACGTCATCATCAGACGAAATGACTGTCCATCTTTCTTGCTTTTTTTGGGCGGCATCACTTCACCTCCTCGACGTCGAAGGCCTCCGAGAGATACGAAATCTCTGAAGCTCGCAGGTAGGGATTGTGTGACTGTGTTTCGCCTGACTTAACAACTTTTCGCAGCACCGAAGTCAGCCGTGGTTGCGTACGCGCAATCGAGAGCGCTAATTCCACGAGTGCTGGCGTTCTATAGATGCGTGAGAGGACGGCTGTCAGCGACTTCGCCCACGCGTCTTTGACCACAAAACCCGCGCGCTTGAGTGGCGTTCCCGCGCTACGAAGCGCGGGTTGCACCGAGTTGGAGACCGCATTTTTGGCAATGCTCACTGTGGTGATTCCCGTTTCATCCTGATCGTGATCGCCTGACGTGATGGGGTTAGCGATGGGATGCATGTACGGCTGAACTTCGGGAAGTGCCAAACCCACGTGAGGGAGCAACGTTTGTGTCACGCAGAGATTGGGGGCTAGAGACACCGACTGCGCGCGAACCTCGAGGCCGTGAGTTGTTGGCAATAGTGCGTGGATGCCTATCTGCGCATATGTGCCCGAAGCGCTCGAATGAGCATGCCCAACCGCCTTAGGAAACTTGCGCGAAAATGTGCGGGAAGGCGAAAGTAAAACCTGGGAAAGAAGCCAGGCGCACAGCCCGGCCAGCGAGGTGTGAATCGGACCTGAGAGTGCCAAGTGAATGCAAAGTTCAGGCTGGTCGTTACGAGCCAATCTTCGTTCGAACGTGGCAAGCTGTTCGCGGGTCAGCATCCCGTACGGCCCTACGAGGTACGCGTCGAAGAGGGAAAGTTCAGTGGTCGCGCCATCAGCGAGTGGTCTTTCGGAAGCGAGCGATCGAGCGAGGCGGGATGATGCCAGCTGCGGGTTATGAACACCACGGGTGCTCTCAAGAGAGTTAACCGAAGAGATCACACAGTCGCTTTTCACGAGGGCCGAGAAGGTGCACGAGGGGTCGACGATATCCCCTAAACCCATGTACGGTGACGCCGTCCACTGCTTCAGAACCTTCAAGACGGTCGTGATGTCCTCACGGTCGTCTTGTGAAACGGGGTGAACAGAGATCAGCCGATCGGACGTGATCCTCATATGTCAATCGTAGTGTGCGCCCTCTGGCATGGCGCGTGCACCCTCAACCTGCTTTGCTTAGGAAATGACGTCATCACTTACTCGCATGCCACTCTTTCGCGGGCGCCTTGCGCCTTATCTGGGCATCATGCTCGTCTCTCTGGGCTTACTTACCGGTGTGACGTCGTTTTCACCCATCGCCGAAGATATTGCTAGAGACATTCACTTAACGCCGGTGACGTACGGCGCGCTGGGAATGCTCGGCCCATTCACGCTCGGGGTGATGGGTCTGATCACCCCGTTCATTGCTCGTCGATTGACACTCGAGTGGACTATTGTCGCCGCCGCGTTTCTCATGGCGGCTGGACAACTTCTCCGCGCGCTCGCTGGTGAGGCGGGGGGATTCTTCGTATTTTCAGTCGTCTCCATGTTGGGAATCGGTGCGGCAAATATGCTCCTACCTGCACTCATCAAGAGGTATTTCCCTGACCGAGTGGTCAGTGTCAGCACCGTCTACGTGGTGTTGCTGGTTGTCTCGAGTATTTATCCGCCGCTCTTCGCGGTTCCGCTAGCCCAGGCCTTTGGATGGCGCCTCTCGGTTGGCCTGTGGTTCCTCATCGAGGCCCTTGCGGTGATTCCCTGGTTCGTCACGGCGATCAGGTCTCGCAAACCACAGAGTGTCTCTCACTCGGACATCCAGTCGTCCGCCTCCATCACGCGCAAGGTGTGGTCTCATCCTGCGAGTTGGGCGTTGATGGCCGGCTATGCCGTGGCTACGTTCAACTTCTACATCGTGGTCGCGTGGCTTCCCGCAATTCTGGTAGAGACCGCAGGTGCCGATCAGCTATCCGCCGGTGCGCTGTTGTCGCTGTACCCGTGTGTTGGCGTCGTTGCGGGGTTCTTCATCCCGCAACTGGTGGCCAAATTTGCCAACGTCGGCATGATTTTCACGGTGAATGTTGCACTGATAGCGGTTGGTTATCTCGGGCTCATCCTTGCGCCGGGCACACTCCCGTGGTTGTGGGTTGTCTTCGCTGGCACCGGACCATCGCTGTTTTCAATCATCCTTGTCGCCATAAACTATCGAACCAAGACTGATGTGGGCGCCTCAGCCCTCAGTGGGATGGTTACCGGTGGCGGTTATATCTTGGGCGCTATCGGCCCACTTATCGTGGGCGTGCTCCGAGCGAACGGCGCACCCTGGTCGACAACACTGGTCATGCTGATTCTTTCACTCGTGGTAACCGTGATTGCAGGCTTGGGCTTGCGTCGCCGAGTTAACGTGGACGACTAGCGCATTTGGGCTAAACCCTTCTTTCCCGCCAGAATGGTGGGAATAACGATTTCTCACGGGATGGCGCCACACTGATGGATCTGACAACCTGGAACGCACTGTCGACAGACTCGATTGTGGCCCTCGCCTGGGTTGTGTTGATTGGCTTCGTCGCGCAGCTACTTGGTGGTTCCCTCGGGATGGCCTACGGCGTCTCCTCGAGCACCGGACTGGCGCTCCTGGGCTTCTCGCCGGCTGCCAGCTCGAGCCTGATTCACATTGTCGAAATCGGAACGTCCTTGATTAACGGGTCGGTGCATTTCCGAGCCAAGACCATCAATTGGCGCGTCGTCTTCCTCATCGGAATTCCCGGAGGCATCGCGGCATTTGTGGGGGCCATGCTGTTGAGTACTTTCAACTCCAACTGGAGCAAGCCGTGGACGGCAACACTACTGCTGGCACTGGGGCTTTTCATCCTTTTTCAGTTTGTTCGCGGAACAGTCAAGCCCTCAGAACGTATTCCTCATCGAGGATGGCTGATCCCGTTGGGAGCAGTTTCCGGCTTCGTCGACTCATCGGCAGGAGGCGGGTGGGGCGTCATGACGACGTCGACGTTGGTCGCGTCCCGAACGATGACTCCAGCTCAGGCCGCCGGCACGACCTCTACAGCACGTCTCATCGTGGCAATCGCCGGAACGGTCGGCTTTCTCATCGGCTTAGGACCGGAAAACATTGCGTGGCTCAGCGTGGTTGCGATGTTGATCGGTGGCGTCATCGCGGCGCCAGTGGTTCACGTCGTCGTCAAGTACGTATCTACCCGGGTTCTCGGCATCGTGATGGGCGTCGCACTAGTGCTACTCAACACGCGTCAGTTGCTCGTTGCCATCGGCACACCCATTGAGTGGGTGCTGAGTGCGATGCTGCTGGTCCCGGTGATATTTCTTCTCGTGTTCTGGCTCATCACCAGAAACCGGCAAAGTCGCGACGTTTAGAAACGCCGGCGAAGAACCCATTCCCGCAAGATAGCGGCGTTTTCCTCGATGGACTTGGTACCATCGAGGTGGAATTCGCACTCTTCGGGCGCTTCATATTTCTGGCTAATTCCGGTCATCTGCGTTGACTCGGAGGCCCGAGCCTGCACATACAGACCCTTCGGGTCACGCTGCTCACACACCTCAAGCGGGGTATCGACAAATACTTCAGCAAAGTCGTCATCGGCAAAGAGTTCTCGAGCAGCCAGGCGATCCTTGGCAAAAGGTGAAACCAGCGCAACGAGCGCGATGATTCCCGCGTCCATCAGGATTTGAGCAACCCGGGCAACGCGACGAATGTTTTCAGCCCGGTCTTCTGGCGAGAAGCCGAGGTCTTCGCTAAGGGTTTGGCGAATCGAGTCACCATCCAGAACAAAGGCACGGATGCCCATCTCGAGTAACTGTGATTCGAGGAGATCGGCAATCGTGCTCTTGCCAGAGCCAGAGAGACCGGTCAGCCACAGCACGCCGGAACGGATGCCGTTGAACTCTTCGCGCTTGGCCCGGTTGACGGCAAAACCGTGCTTTGTGACGTTGCCTTGGCGTCGAAGAGTGTGCACGCTCATTCCCGCAGCCACGGTTGCACCCGTGATGCGGTCGCACAGAATGAAACCGCCGGTGTCGCGAGCATTGAGATACGGCTCGAGCAACAGCGGGGCGTTACAGGTCAGTTCGGCTCGAGCGACACCGTTCACACCGAGCTCACTCGTGCGCGAGTGGGTGCCATTCTCGAGGTCGTACTGGTAGCGAATGGCCGAAACATGCACCGGCATGCTGGTGGGGCCGACGCGCAACAGATACGAGCGATCGGGATCCATCGCATCCGTGTCAAGCCAGACGAGGTCGACGAGATGAGCCCGACTAATCGGGGCATCCTCGGTTGAGACGGAGCTGCCACGAGACAAGATGTCACCGCGTCCGAGGTCGATTTCCTCGTGGAAGGAGACAGCAACGGCGTCGCCCGCCCGAGCCGAGGTGACCTCGCGGTCACCCACAAAGATGCGAGACACAGTTGCCGTTGCGTTCGAGGGCCACGAGTTGACGGTGTCTCCAACGCTGAGTGACCCACCGCTGAGACGACCGCAATACGAGCGCTCGGTTTCGATGCGCACCACATACTGAATGGGGAGTCGCGTTGCAAGATTGTCATCTGGGGTAGGGATGCTGTCGCATCCGTGCCCCAAGGCATCGATGAGTGATCGGGTCACGATGTCTGCCGGGCCAGCGGTGCTGTCGAGCTCTGCGACGTTAATGCCGTGGAGCGCAGAAATCGGCGCAAACTGAACCGTGCTGATCACATCAGATCCGCTGTGCGCGGGGGCGTCAGGAGCATGAAAACTGTCGTGTTTCTCAACAAAAAGCTGAGGGACCCGTCGCTCGAACTCGTCACGGATCGCGGTGATACGTGCGTTGCGTTCCGTGATGTCAGCGATCTGGTCAATCTTGTTGAGAGCAATCACGTACGAGCGAATGCCCATGAGGTGACAGACCGTTGCGTGTCGAATCGTTTGATCGCGAATTCCGACGTTCACGTCGATGAGAATGAGCGCGACGTCGGCACCCGAAGCGGCAACCGCCATGTTGCGGGTGTACTGCTCGTGGCCTGGTGAGTCCGCGAGTAGTACGCGGTGTCCGCCGGGCAGGGCGAGGTACCGGTATGCCACGTCGATGGTGATGCCCTGTTCGCGTTCGAGGGCGAGGCCGTCGGTGAGTCGGGCAAAGTCGACGTCGCCGTCAGCATTGGTGATGGACGCAATTTCGTCGGTCGGGACGCTACCGGTGTGAACAAGCAGTCGCCCGATGAGTGTGCTTTTGCCGTCGTCAACGGCTCCACACACGACCACGCGAGGGATACGAAGTGCCGTGCTCAAAAGTAGCCCTCGACTTTCTTCGCTTCCATGGATGAACTGCCTTCTCCATCAATGAGTCGTCCGGCACGCTCGGAGGCTCGTGTCGTCTCAAGTTCACGGATGATGTCATCCACGGAGAGCGCTTCGGATTCTTCGCCCGCAGAGAGCGGATAACACCCGAGGGTGCGAAAACGCACCCGGCGCATCTCAACCGAGTCGGTGTCAAGAAGGTTGAATCGGTCGTCGTCGACCACGATCGGCTTGCCCTGGCGCAGAACTGTCGGCCGAGCATCCGTGAAATACAACGGAACCACGTTGATGTTTTCGCGGCGGATGTAGCGCCACACGTCGAGTTCGGTCCAGTTCGACATGGGGAATGCTCGCATGGTCTGACCATCTTGCAAATTCGAGTTGACGCTCGACCAGAACTCGGGGCGCTGCGTGCGGGGGTTCCACGCGTACCCCGCTTCACGCAAACTGAACATGCGTTCCTTGGCTCGTGACCGTTCTTCGTCTCGGCGGGCACCACCGATGGCGATGTCGAACTCGTGCGATTCGAGAGCCTGACGAAGTGCGACGGTCTTCATCAGTCGCGTGTACTCGTCGGTCGAGTGAGTAAACGGGGTGATGCGATCGTTAGTGCCATCGGGGTTGGTGTGCACAATGAGGTCGACATCTAAGTCAGCGACAGTTTGGTCTCGGAAGGAGATCATTTCGCGGAACTTCCACGTGGTGTCGATGTGCAGAAGCGGGATTGGTAAACGACCGGGGTGGGTCGCCTTACGCGCAAGGTGCAGAAGCACGCTCGAGTCTTTGCCGATGCTGTACATGATGACCGGCTTCTTGAAGGCTCCGATTGCCTCGCGAATCGCCCAAATAGCCTCTGCCTCGAGAGCGTCGAGGTAGGCGTCGTGGTCGTATGACGAAGTGGTCATTGTGGTCAGATCTAGTTCCAGCTCGCGAGCTTGGGTGTATCAATCCAGTGGGTGCCGCCGGTTTCGAGGTATTTGATGTCGGCTTCGACCATGATTTTGGCGAGTTCGGGCGGGTGCACGGTGGCCTCCCAACCAAGCTGGGTTTTGGCCTTGGTGGAATCACCGATGAGCGCATCCACTTCGGTGGGACGCAGGTAACGCTCGTCAAAGTGCACGTAGTCTTGCCAGTTCAGGCCGACGTGCGAGAAGGCCAACTCGAGGAAGTCTCGAACCGTGTAGCTGGTGTTGGTGGAAAGAACGAAATCCTCAGGGGTGTCGTTTTGGAGCATGCGCCACATGCCCTCGACGTACTCAGCGGCGTAGCCCCAGTCACGAACCGCGTCGAGGTTACCCATCCACAGCTCGTTTTGGCGTCCCATGGAGATAGCCGCCACCGCGCGAGTGATTTTTCGAGTCACGAAGGTCTCGCCACGGCGAGGAGACTCGTGATTGAAGAGGATGCCGTTGACGGCGAACATGTCGTACGCCTCGCGGTAGTTCTTGGTAATCCAGTAGGAGTAGAGCTTTGCGACGCCATAGGGCGAACGAGGGTAGAACGGGGTGTTCTCATCTTGAGGTGGCGGGGTAGCACCGTAGAGCTCAGACGACGAGGCCTGATAAAAACGGGTGTCGACGCCCGCGAGACGGATTGCGTCGAGAAGGCGCACCGTTCCGGTGCCCGTGATGTCTGCGGTGTACTCGGGCTCATCGAATGAGACGCGAACGTGAGACTGTGCCGCGAGGTTGTAGACCTCGTGCGGCGCAATGTCGCGGATGACCCCGGCGAGACGAGCACTGTCGCTCAAATCGCAGCTGTGCAGGAAAAGCCGCGCGTCCTTGGCGTGTGAGTCGGTGTAGAGGTGATCAATTCTGCTCGTGTTGAAGCTCGATGACCGACGCACGAGTCCGTGCACTTCGTAGCCTTTGCGCAGCAAAAGCTCGGCTAGGTACGAACCGTCTTGGCCGGTGATACCTGTGATGAGCGCGCGTTTAGTCATGACTCGTAACCTCAAATTTCAGCGAACTTGTCGCAAACAATAACTACGCAAGTCTAGTTGATGACGCTAAATGCTCAGTGTCCCGCGCGCCGGCGCAGTGCTCGGAGCATGAATTGGCCGACAAGCGCAATTCCGACGGCGGTCGTGACGGCCCGGACCGTGTCCCAGGTTGAGGTGGATGTCACGAACGTGAATACGGCAAAACGCGTGGCATTCTCGCTGAGAGTGGCTGTGGGGGAGAACGAGAGGCTGGTATCCGGACCCACCATGACTGGCCAGAACCACAGGTTCATGAACGCGCCGAAAAAGTAGGCAGCGAGGATGCCATAGGCCGCGAGAAGGGCCAGTTCTCGCCAGCCACGAATTGGCTTTTTTGCAATCCGATGTGGCAAGAATCCGGCGCCAAGGCCAATTAGGCCTAGTCCGAGGATTTGAAACAGTGTCCACGGACCAAAACCACCGGTGATGGTGGAGGACACCATGATGGTAGCCACTCCGAGGAGCATGCCTAGCCGGGGGCCAAGAACGCGCGCACCGATGATGATCACAATGAACACGGCCTCGACCCCGGCGATGCCCACCGTTGTGATGCGAACCGCTGAGGCAATCGCCGCGAGAACGCCGACGAGAGCAATGGTGTGTGCGGCGCTCTGATGGCGACGCGATTCCGGCAGGGCTGACAGGGGTGGCACGGGTGGCACGGATGGCAGGGGTGGCAGGGATGTCATGCGACACCCACCAACGATGTCGAGGCGCATAGAGACCCGTCAACCGCCCCGAGTGCCGTCACAAAGGACGCGTCGTGCGTGGCCATGGTGATGCGCGAATAGTGCGAGGTTTCACGTAAAACGGTGATGAGTTCATCGCGACATCGGGCATCAAGTCCGCGGGTCGGCTCGTCGATGAGGAGGACGTCGGGTTGACCAGCCAGACCGATGCTCAATGCGAGAGCCATCTGTTGCCCATGTGAGAGATCACGAGGATGTCGTGACGCGATGACGTCGGCTTCGTTCGCCGAGGTATGACTGAGTCGGCAAAACTGGGCAAATGTTGTTCCAGGCAGGGCGCCCGCGGTTTTGTCGGAGCGATCTGCTTCGGACCGAACCGATGGTCGGCAAAAGAAGTCAGATAACGACTCCGGGATGAGGGCAGCTCGTTCACCACACTCCTGAGCCATCGCGAACAACCGGGTGGTCTTGCCGGACCCGTTTGGCCCCGTGAGTGCCGTGATGGGGTGGGGGAGTTGGACGCGCGGGGTTGCCCGACCCCTCTCTGCGCTCAACACACTCGCTTGGGCGGCTGTCGCCGAGCCCACAGCCGCGATGTCGTCGCTGTGGCCGGCGCCAATCTCCAGCCTGCGCGTGGCAATCGAGGCGAGAAACTGCTCGCGGTGTTCAGCGATGACAAGGCACATGCGCAACCGAGTGGCGAGAGTTGCGAGCGTTGACGCGACGAACTGCGACTGGTGAGCATCCAAGTCGGCAAATGGCTCGTCGAGCAGAAGAACGGTTGGGCGCGTGGCGAGAGCCGCGCCGATGGCGACGAGTACGGCTTCGCCAGACGAGAGTGTCTCAACGCGCTGGTCGAGTAAGCGTTCGCACTTCAACAGGTCGACGACCTCACGGATGCGCACCTCCCGTTCCGCGCGTGTCATGCCCTGCATGGTCAGCCCAAACTGCAACTCGTCGCGCACAAATCCGGCGACGAAGCTGTCGCGTACCCGCTGTGGAACAAAGCTGAGAAAGGATGCCGTGTCGGCAACCGGTGTCGTGACGCGATCGACTCCACCGATTGAGATGGCACCTTCGAGTAGTCCGGCGTCCACGTGGGTGTGAAGTCCGGCGAGTGCGCGCAGAAGAGAGGATTTTCCCGAGCCGGTTGGTCCGGTGAGGAGAACGACATCTCCGAGCTGCAGAGTGAGCGACTCCACGGTGATCGGGTTGCCGTGGAGCATGATTGGCTCTGCGGGAAAAGTGAGAACGAGTGTGGTCCACGATGCCGGCGCGGCGCAGTTGAGCTCGGGAGCGCGTGTCGTGCGCGCAAACCCGCGTGCCGCCATGCTCGCGCCAAGCGTGTGAGCGCGTTCAATGGTGCGTTCAAACAGTGGAGGCAGCACTGAAAGGCCACCGCGTTCGCGGCGCAGCCTCTGGATGGCACGTATATTGCGGGCCGACGTGACGAGAGCGGGGTAAGTCGCGATGCCAATGGCGATGCTGGTGAGCACGCCGCGCCCGACTGGCACGCGTGACGATTCGGCAATCACCCGGCGCACATCCACCACACTGAACACCGTGCCGAACGCAATGATGAGTGCGGCGAAAGGCAGTGCATCCACGAGTGAGGTCCATAATCCACCGGTCGTGATGGGCCCGAACAGGGACACAATGCGAAATGGTCCCGGGAGGTGGATGGGTCGACCGGAGTACACGACTATTCCGCCGCCCGAAGCGCCGAGGAAAACGATCCGGTAGAGAAGTCGCATCACCACGAATGCTCCGGCAGCCCAGAGAGATGTCCTCAGTGGTGCCCACCGAGAAAAATTTCGGGTAATCACGGTCTGTGTGCTTTCTTAGGGGGCGTCCGGCATCGGTGTCGCACCATCAGAAGAGAACATGAGGCCGACGCTGTCACCGGGATGAACGAGCTGAGTCGAGACGCCCTCGCTTGCGTAGTCCCACGACCCCGCGGGGCTTTTTACCCAGAGTGCCCAGTAAGCGAACTCGGGTGGCATGCTTGCACAGGTTTCGGCGTAGGCCTCATGTCCGGAAATGGTGATTGGCGCATCGGCCGAGGGAAGGCCGTTGACGCGGCAAACGACGGCATCGCCATAGTCTGCGGTTCCTTCTGTGGTCACGCCGATTTCTGCAAGGGCGTCGGCCACGGTCATCTCGCCCGCGTCAGCCGGGGCGCACGCGTCAATGGCGGTTGCGTTCAAAACATCGAACGAGACAATCACGCGAACACCGGTACACGTGTCACCCGATTGGCTGCTGTGTGGAGTGGCAGTGGATGCGCATCCAGCCAGACTCGACATCGCAAGCGCCGCCGTCGCTAGGTATGCAATCGCGCGAACACGCACTGAGTTCATGAAAAACCTCCGAAAATACCGGGCAAGTTGGCGCCGATTCGGCACAAACGCAACTGGAGGCTTCCGAGTGTTGCTAGGTCAAGTTTAGACCCGTGTGCGGTTGTCTGAGAGTGCACACAATTGGAGGCAGTTTCGTGAAAATTCAGCAGGCGTTTCGACTAGGACTCATCGGTACTCTCGGGGTGGGACTTGGTCTCGTATTGATCACCATGGTCGGTTCGCTCGCAACCATCCTCACGTACATCGGCGTTGCGTTCTTTATCGCTCTGGGACTCGATCCGGCAGTGCGGTGGTTGCAGCGGCGCAAGTTTAAGCGCGGTTTCGCTATTCTCACCGTCGTCGTCGTATTTCTCGCAGTCATTGCGGGGCTCGTCGCCATGGTCGTGCCCTCGTTCATCGACGAGGCAAGGCACTTCATCGACACGCTCCCGCAGACCGTTGCCGACCTCGAGAAGCAGCAGTGGTTCCGCTGGGTCGAGCAGCAGCTCGCCGCTGTCGACCTCAAGAAGCTGCTGGTGGACGCCGTCGCCTGGGTCACAAACCCTGCCAACCTGAGCGCGGTCATGGGCGGCCTGCTCAAAGTCGGCGTGGGCATCGCCGGAGCCGTCTCTGGCTCGATCATCGTCATCATCTTGACCCTGTACTTTGTGGCTTCGCTGCACTTGGTCAAAGAAGCGGTTTATTCTTTTGTGCCGCGAAGCAAGCGCGACACCTTTATTGAGCTTTCGGAGCAGATCACCGGCAGCATCGGCAAGTACATTGTCGGTCAGTTCGCACTCGCCGCCCTCAACGGAGTTCTGTGCACCGTCATGCTTCTCGCTATTGGAGGCAAGGCCGCAATTGTGTGGGGCTTCGTAGCCTTCGTGCTCGCGCTGATCCCGCTTATTGGTACCGTGCTCTCCACGGTGGTGGTGTCCTTCGCACAACTCATCACCGCTGGCCCAGCTACTGCGCTGGTCATTCTGATCTACTTCCTCATTTACATGCAGGTTGAGGCATACGTCATTAGTCCTCGCGTGATGAATAAGGCGGTATCCATTCCCGGCTCACTCGTGGTCATCGCCGCGCTCGCCGGAGGGGAACTGATGGGTATTCTCGGTGCTCTCATCGCGATTCCGGTTGCAGCATCAATCCTGCTGATTATCAAGCAGATTGTGGTGCCGGCAATCGATAAGCAGTAACCGTCGGTTCGACGGGTAATGACCTACTTGCTCGCCTGACGCGAAATTTCGGCGATGGATGCCCAGTCGGCCCCCTCCAGGTCGGGATTGGCCAGGGTGGCGTTGAACACTTCGCGTAGCGCGGGCACGGTCGGCAGTTCAAGGCCAGCCTCAGTCGCAGCCGATTCGACTAGACCGAGGTCTTTACTGCCGAGCGCTACGGAGAAGCCGGCCGGTCGGTAAGTCTTGGTTGCGATGGCTTTGCCATAACCTCCGTAGGCAACCCCGCCAAAGAGGCTGCTGGTGAGGAGCTCCACAAAGAGTTCAGCGTCAACGCCACCCGACTCAACCAGTGCAATCGACTCGCCCAGTGCCTCGATGGCGTGAATGAGGTTGAAGTTGACGCATATTTTCACCAAGTTTGCCGTGCGGGCGTTGTCGCCCATGACCCACGTTTTTTTGCCCAACACATCGAGGATGGGGGCTACCGCGTCGAGGTCTTTTGTCGAGCCAGCCGCAAGGATGTTCAGCTCGCCGGCAGCGGCAACCGGGGGGCGCCCCAGCACGGGTGCGGCGATGTAGCTCACTCCGGCTGCCGCGTGGCGCGCGGAGAGCTCATCGGCAGCCGCGAGGCTCAGTGACGACATATTGACGTGGATGGTGCCCGGCGCCGCTGACGCGAGGTTATCCGGCGTGAACTGGTCCAGCGCTGCCGCGTCGTTCGAGAGCATCGACAGCACTACGGGTGCGTCGAAGGCATGTTTTACAGAGTCGAGTCGCGAAGCGCCCACGGCAACCAATGCGTCGACCGGCGCCGAAGAACGATTCCACACGCCCACGTCGTGACCTGCGTCCACGAGGCGCTTAGCCATCTCATGGCCCATTGAGCCAAGACCGATAAAGCTGAGTTTCATGGTGTTTCCATTTCATAGCTAGGAGGCATAACAGTGCCTCAATCGTTCACGGAAACAGCGCAGAGTTAGTTTACTTAATTGGCGTGAATTCGCTATCGCTGGCAGCTTTGGTGTTCACACAGTAGGTGACGATTGCCTGCGCGTACCCCTCATTCCAGATCGCGGTGCGGGCAACCTCGGCGGCATTCGTGCTTCCTTCTAGCACCGTGGTGTACTTCGCAAACAACTGCTTGAGCTCATCGGTGCCGGCGAGCTGTGCGGCCGCACTCACTCCGGTGGGCAGTGCCTTCCACGCGACGGTCCACAACCCTGAGTTGACCGGGGAGTTGTCAGCCACGGCCTTGTTGGCCGTGTCGTCGTAAGCCGACTGTGCAACGAAGAACGCCTTGCACGCCGCCGCATCCATCGGATTGACCGAGCAGCCACTCAGGCCAGCCACTACCGCAAGGGCAGCGAGGGTGGAGCCAGAGATACGTGTTGCGGTGCGTCGGTTCATGGCTTCAGCTTAGAAGCCAAAGTCGCCGAAATCGCCGAACCCGCCGCCGTCCATCCCGCCGCCGTCAAATCCGCCGCCATCGAAACCTCCATCCATGCCGCTGTCGTAACCGCCACTCGCGTCGATGGTCTGAGCGTCGGAGGCGCCTGCGCCATCGGTGGCGGTGTCACCGGCTGAATTATCGGCCGAAACGTCGGTGGAACCGCCCGCGGCTCCAAAGTCGGTCGGGAAAAATGCGTGAACGAGTGATGACGCCACCACGTAACCGACGATGGTGCCCATCATGGAACTGGCAAAGCCACCCCCGAAGAGACCACCCCCGGCTCCGTTGAAGCCCAGTCGCCCCGGTTGATCGACGGCAGCCAGCGACCGTTCCACGCTTCCCGGGTCGCGGATTTCGTTACGCGTGGCTGCGACAGCGAGCTCGCGGGGTGTTTCATCCTGGGGAGCATCACCGGCGCGGGAGTCCGCACTCAGTTGCGCGAAGAGAATCTTGCGTTGCTCAACCGTGAGCTTGCTAAAGGCCTCCTCGTGCACCGCTTCGATGGTGTCGGGGGACGCGTTACGAAGCAGGTATCGGTAGCGCTCGACTGCGATTTCATCTTGTGATCGGTTCTGCGCAACGACCGTTGCTTGCTGCTTGACGCGCTCGTATTCGTCGTTGTCGTTAGTGCCAAAGAGTCGGTCAAGAAATCCCATGAGCCAAACGTATGTGTGTTCGCTGTGAGTTTTCTGAATCAGCGAGGCGCGAGTTACGTCGCGAGCATACGACTGAGCAACCGGCGTAGCTCAGTGGCATCTTTCGGTTCGAGAGCGTGCACCAGGGCGTTCTGAACCTCTGCCACGGCCGGTTGCAGTCGCACGAATTCGGTATGACCGGCGGAGGTGAGCACGAGCACCTTGCGTCGCTTGTCGTCGGGGGCCTGAGTGCGCGCGATGAGTCCGCGTTTCTCGAGCCGCGAGACTAGGTCGTTAATGGTTGAGCGATCCAGATCAAGCTCATCGCCCAACTCGCGCTGGCTCAATCCGGGGTTGCGCTCAAGAACGGCAAGGGTGGCGTACTGCACACTCGTGATGTCGCTTGACACCTGCTCCAACCACACCGCAACGTGGCGCTGCTGAGCACGTCGGATGAGGTACCCGATGTGACGCTGCGGCTCGAGCTGCGCATCCATCTCGGTGTTGTCTTCGCTCACGAGTTGACTCTATTCGCTAGGTGGGAAAAAGTTGGTGCCCGAACCGTTGTGTGGGCGGTTCGGGCACCGGGTGATTCGGCATTCCTGTCAGATGCCGAAACTCTGCGACCTAGCGGGCCAGATAAAACCGATCGAAGTACGCGGTGAGTTCTTCGCGAGCCGTGAGGGGCAGTACGGCAGCGATGTACTGATCGGGACGCACGAGCACGATGGCGCCCGCAGCGCGATCAATTCCGCGGAAGTCATAGATGTCGGGGCCCGTCTTGTGATCCACGGTGTACACCTTCTGGCTGTCGGTGAGCCCGTAGATGCCTTTTTGGGGACGAAGCACCGCGGGCTGAACCTCCACGCGAACATCGCGGTGGTACTGGGGGTAGATTCCACGCACGTCGACGATGCTGTCTGGGTCAGCGCCAGCAGGCAAGTACTTGGTGGCGGGGGACTCGGGCGAGTTACCGAGGAAGTCCATGAGCTTGGCAAACTCGGTACCCGTTGCGTCGGCAAAGGCGTACAGCCGGAACGCCCCATCGGCACGGTGCGCGTGACCCAGCTGGACGCGCTTGGCGTCAGCGAGACGGATGACCGGCGCGGAGTGAAACCGCATGCCGACGGTAAATCCGGTGGCCAATGCTTGGTGCGTGTCGGGCAGGGTGAGGTAGGTCGACGGCGGGTAGTGGGTGGCCGTGCCTGCGGTGAATTTGCCGGACTGCTCGAAATACTCCTGGAGAACATCCGGGTCTACGCCACCGCGTTCGGGGTGCTCGGGATCAATCGGGCCAGCCGCCATCATGGCCGACCACTCTTTGTCAAAGTCGATAAGTCGCTGCGCGATCGGGCGACGCTCGGCGGCATAGGTGTAGAGAAGCTCGGGCGTGGCGCGACCCTTGAGCACGGAGATGAGTTTCCACGCAAGGTTGTTAGTGTCGGGCATCGAGACGTTCATGCCCTGCCCAGCCTTTGCGCTGTGCGTGTGGCAAGCGTCACCTGCGATGAACACACGCGGGTAGCGGGTTCCGATGAGGTCGGCAGGAACGTCATCAAAGCCATCGGCGACGCGCTGACCAACCTCGTAAATCGAGAACCAGGCGACCTCCTTGACGTCGATCGAGTAGGGCGCCATGACCCGGTTCGCGACGGCAATGACGTCCTCCTGGGTTTTGTTGCGGATGCTGTCGCGGTCGTCAGGGTCGACTTCGCCCATGTCGACGTAGAGCCGGAACAGGTAGCTGCCTTCACGCGGAATGATGAGGATGTTGCCCTCATCGGCGGCTTGAATGACCGACTTGAGGCGGATGTCGGGGAAATCGGTGTTGCCGAGGATGTCCATGACGCCCCACGCGTGATTGGCAAAGTCACCCACGAGTTTGTGCCCAATGGATTCACGCACCACGGAACGGGCACCGTCGCATCCGACCACGTACTTCGCGCGAATAGTGCGCTCTGCTCCCGTGTCGATCTGTTTGAGAGTGACGGTGACGGGGAATTCGCCCGTTTCGGTGACCTCGACGTTGAGAACTTCGTAGCCGTAGTCGGGCTCAAGTTTGGTGGCGGATTCCTTCATGTAATCGAGAAAGTATTGCTGCAACCGGGCTTGGTTCACGATGACATGGGGAAACTCGGAGAGGTCATCGGCGGTGTCTTGGATGCGGCCGGTGCGCTCAATCTTGTGGCGATCGGTTTGGCTGGGGCGCCAGAAGACCGTTTCATTCACCCAGTAGGCCTCACGAACGAGGCGGTCGGCGATGCCGAAAGTGTCGAGGAGTTCTACGGAGCGCGCGGCGATACCATCGGCTTGACCGATTTCGAGCGGACCCTTGCGTAGCTCAATCACTCGAGTGGTGATCGACGGCTCGGTCGAAAGCTGTGCGGCAAGGATGACACCGGCGGGGCCAGACCCGGCGATGAGAACGTCAACGGTCTCGGGGAGTTCTGGGGTCCACACGTTGTGTGCGTCTGGTTTGGCTACTTCGGGGTTACCTACCTGGTAGCCGTTGAGATAAAACTGCATCGCTCACCCTTTGCCTGTGGTCATTTAGTTGGTGTACCAACAATTATGAGAATGACTATATCGTTGGTGTACCAACTAATGCAAGAGATTTCTCAAACAGTTGCACAGACAGGCGAATCAGGCCGTTACGGCTTATGCCACACCCGGTTGATGTTGAGCTCGAGGATGCGCCACCGCCCCTGCAGCCGCCCGATTGTCACCGTGTAGACGCCGAGGGTGGTGCGCACGGGGTCGGGACGATATTCGTCTCGTTCGTAATTAGCCGTGAGGATGAACCGCTCTGGCTCGCCGGCCTGAAACACCTGCACGTTCGTGATGGCGTGCCGGTGTGGTTCTGGCGGCGACCAGAGCTTCGTGAAGTGAGCCTCGATCGCCTCGGGCGATTCGAGTCGCGTGTCACCGAACACGACCACGGCGTCCGACAGGATGTCGCGCGCCGCGGCCGGGTTCTTGGTGTCGCTGGTTTGCGCGTATGCGTACAGCAGTGATTCACCGATGTGGCGGTATTGCCCCAGCTCAGCGAATGCGTCCGGGTCGAATGTCGGGCTCTGGCTCATGTTCGTTCACTTCTCCTGGGCAGCAAAGTACTGGGCGATGAGCGCCTTGCCGTAGTCGTTGCCGTTTGGGGTGCGCAGATCCGTGTGCATGTGGAAACGACCCGGGTGGTCGTTGCTCAAGAAAACTCCGCAGTGGTGGTCGATTTCCATCAGTAACACCGGTGACTGCAAACGCAGGTAGTACACGTCACCGCGCTCGGCTCCACCGATCCACGAGAAATAGGTCTCGTTGTAGTGGTCCTCGATTTCACGTTGACGAACTCGACGCGGTCCTTCGGGCATGTACGCGATGAAGTCCGCCACGAAGGCACTCACCGCCTGCTTCGCCTCGTCTGAGCATTCGGCAAGGCAAATGCCCTCGTAGGGGATGACGCGATTGTCCTGAAACGCGCCACCCAGATGCAGGCCATCGCCCGGGTGATACCGATCCTTCGGCATGCGCGGGTCGTTCATCATGTCGTCGTAGATGACCGCGGTGGCCCGCTGTGCTGGAGTGAGCGCATCCATTATTCGGTGACCGAGTTCGATGCGACCGGCGAACACAACCACGCCTTTGTCTGGTCCCTCGTCGATGAGGTCCGGCTCGGCGGCAAGGAACACCGGTGTCATTACCATTTGCGTGCCCACGACAAGGCAGTTGATGACCACGTGGTGTCCGTAAAAATGCCATCCCCATGGGGCGCTCAACGACGGCTCACCGTAAATGGCGAAGTTGTAGCTGAACTCGTTCATGATTTGTGGGATGCCGTTGAGCCCACCGAGGAATCCGTTGATCTTCATCAGGTTGCGGGCGAACGTGTAGCCCTCGGGCGACAGGCTAGCCTTCATGATCGACAGCGCACCCTCTTTGGTGGAATCCGGCTCAAACTCGAGACGAAGCCCGATGTCGTGCTGCATGAATTCCGGGTTAGCCCAGCCCTGCCACTCTTTAGCGGTCACCTCGTACTGAACCTTGTCCCGTTGCTGCGGAGTCAGGCTCGCCAAGAACGCATTTGTCGCATCCACCATGGCGGCAGTAGGCGCGTCGTCCCCCGCCGGCACCGCTCCCAGGTGATACAGGTCGGGGATGATGTTCCCGTCACTCGTGACACCCTTAAAGTCGTTGAAATAAAGCGGTTCCCACCCCTTGATCAGCTGGCCGGTGAAGGCATCAACCTTCGCCGCTTCGCGATACTCGTAGGCGTCCTTTATTCCCCGAATGCCGGTCAGTCGCGGATCGTCGGTGGGGTAGAGGTATTTGCGGTACTCGGACTCAGCCATTGGTGTTCCTTTCGTTCGACATCTCTGTCGGTAAGTCAGCGCGTGAATAGGGGATCAGGTGATTCGGTTGTGCACGTCGACAGCCTTGCGAGCTTTAGTGATGCTGCCCGAGACGATTGCCTCAACGAGTTGCTCGTGAACAGCGATGCGGTTGTCAAAGTTTGCGCTCCACTCGGTGTCATCGGGCGCCACCACGCTCGTCTCGGATGCGATGAAATCGAGGATGCCCAGATACAGCGCCTTGGCAAGCTGGTTGGGCGTGATTTCGGCAATGCGGGAGTGGAGCATCCAGTTTGTCGTCATGAACTTTTCGGGCGACGACTTAGTGGCCCGCAAAGCAACCATGAGCGCGCGTAAATCAGCGATGTCGCTGTCGCGACGATGTGCTGCTGCGTCGAGAACGAGTACCTCTTCGAGAGCTTCGCGAACGACGATGGCATCGACCACCGAGGTCGCAGAGTGACGAACCGTCAGCAACGTGTGGCGCAACTTGATGACCGGTGATGTCTCGGCAACGAAGAGCCCGCCGTCGCGCCCGGGACGAATCTCCATCACGCCGCGTTCGCGCAAGAGACGCACAGCCTCGCTCACGGTTGCTCGGGCGAAACCGGTGGACGCTTGAAGCTCCGCGAGCGTGCCGATGAAATCGCCGGGTTGCTTGTTGTCGGCAATCATCGATTCTTCAAGGCGGCTCGCCAGAGTTTCGGCGCGCGACAGGGGTGCGTTTCGCAGGCCTGCGGCGAGACCAGACAGATCCGTCATGCGCACTCCTCACCGAACATTGCGCACACCGCGCTAAAACATTGTAACCTTTAGAAGGTTTATCGAAAAGAGGACAACGTGAAACTCATTGGCATTCGTCGTCACGGCGACAACACCGTATACGTGGCAACGCGTCTCTCGGCGACACAGGCCGAAATCATTACCGACGTTGATTCGTTCTGGGCAGACCCATTCGCGGCACAAAAACGGTCAGCTACGGGGCAGGTAGTTGACCTCAACACGGCAACCGTCGTGCCCCCGGTACTTCCCGGCGCCAAGGTGTTCTGCATCGGTCTGAACTACCACGCCCACGTTGCCGAAGGGTCATTCAAAAACCAAGACCTCCCCGAGTACCCGACGATTTTCTCGCGTTTCACCTCGACGCTTGTGGTTGACGGAACACCCATCCCGATTCCGGCAAACGAAGCAGGAATCGACTGGGAGTGCGAGATTGCCGCATTCGTGGGCAAGACGATCGTTGATGCGGATGCTGATTCGGCACGGGCATCCGTCTTTGGATACGCCGCGTTCAACGACGTGACTTCGCGCTGGGCGCAAAAGGTCACATCGCAGTGGATTTTGGGTAAAAACGGCGACAACTCGGGACCGCTGGGCGACATCGTCACCGTCGATGAGGCGGGTGACTTGCGAGACGGTCTGCGCGTTCAAACCCGAGTCAACGGCGAAGTGACGCAAGACGGCAACACGCGCGACATGATCTACGAACTTGGTGAGACCCTGGCGCACATTTCGCGCACGATCACGCTGCGTCCTGGCGACGTCATCGCCACGGGAACTCCCGAGGGAGTCGGCTACGCCCGCACCCCTGTCTGGCTGTTGCAGCCCGGTGACGTGGTTGAGGTCGACATCGAGCGCATCGGTAAGGTTTCCAACCCCATTGTGAGCAATGACTATCGTCACACCGCAGTCAAGGGCTAGCGTGATGTCGCTTCCACTTGCCGGTGTGAGCGTGCTCGACCTTAGTCGCGCGCTCGCCGGTCCGTATTGCACCGCCCTGCTCGCCGACCTCGGCGCAACAATCATCAAGGTTGAATCGGTGAACGGCGGGGACATCACTCGTGCCTGGCCACCCTTTGAAGGCGACCACTCGCTCTACTTCGAATCGATCAACCGTGGTAAAAGTTCGATTGCGCTCGACTTTTACAAGCCGGATGCCCAGAAGTTGCTTCGTGACATGGCGCTCGCGTCCGATGTCGTCGTTGAGAATTTTCGTTCCGGCGTGATGACTGAGATGGGACTTGACCCCGATGAGTTGCGGCGGGAGAAACCTCAACTCGTCATCGCCTCCATCTCAGGATTCGGCGAGGTTGGTCCGCTCGCATCCTCGGCGGGTCTCGATCAAGTGGCACAAGCCATGTCCGGGTTGATGTCGATCACCGGCCCGAATGCGAGTGAGTTCTACCGTTTCGGCATCCCGATTATCGATATCGTGTCGGGGATTTTCAGCGCGGTAGGAATCATCGCTGCGCTCTACCAGCGCGACGCGGTCACGTCCGCCGGCGGAGAGGGTGCGATTGTCAGCACTTCGCTGCTCGAGTCGGCAATCGCGCTCTCGGTTTTTCAAGGTCAGCGCTATTTGTCGCTCGGTTCAGCGCCCACCCCGACTGGCAACGATCACCCGTCGCTCACTCCATACGGTGTTTACCACGCATCGGATGGGCCACTCGTCATCGCCGTTGGCAACGACAAACAGTGGATGCAGTTCTGCGCGCTGCTGGGGGCACCCGCGCTCGGCACCGACGAGAGATTCGCCACTGGTCGAGCCCGAACCGACAATCGTCCGGCACTCAAGGCTGAACTCGAACGCCTGCTCGCGGCCCGAACGGCTGTGGCGTGGACTGACATTATTCGCGAGGCAGGGATTCCGGTCGGACCCATCTATACCTACGACCAGGTGTTTGACGACGAGCAGGTAAAAGCGCTGAACATGGTCGTTGAGACCACGCGCGCCGACGGCTCGAACCTGCCACTCGTGCGCGGGCCGATCTCGATCAACCACGAACCGACGCCGATCACCAAGAATCCGCCAGCGCTAGGTGAAGACACCGATGCCGTGCTGGCAAGCTATGGTCTGTCGCCGGAACAGATTGCCGACCTTCGGGCTCAAGGCGTTGTGCGATGAAAGCGATGGAGCTCTTTCTCCAGGTTGCTGACGAGGGAACATATCGCGATTGGGCCATTCCACTCATCGATGTCAACCCCAGCCCGGCGTATGCAGCCGAACTTGCTCGAGCCGCCGAGAAGAGCGGTGTCGACGAGTCCGTTATTTCGGGTGAAGCCCTGGTCCGAGGTCGCCGCGTTGCCTTTGTTGCCTGCGAGTTCTCGTTCATGGCGGGCACGATTGGCATGGCGGCGGCTGAGCGACTGGTGGCCACAATCGAGCGCGCCACCGCCGAGGGTTTGCCGTTGCTTGCCGGACCAGCCTCGGGCGGAACGCGCATGCAGGAGGGAACACTCGCCTTCATGGCGATGGTCAAAATCTCGGCCGCCATCGCCAGGCACAAAGAGGCTGGCTTGCCCTATCTCGTCTACTTGCGCAATCCCACGACCGGTGGCGTGATGGCGACCTGGGGGTCGCTTGGTCACCTTACGGTTGCTGAGCCTGGAGCTCTCGTTGGATTTCTTGGTCCTCGAGTGCACGAAGCACTCTTCGGGTTTGCCTTCCCTGAGGGTGTGCAGACGAGCGAAAACCTGTTCCGTCACGGACTCATCGACGCGGTCCTTCCGGCCGAGCAGCTGCCCACCATCATTGACCGCGTGCTGGGCATCCTCATGACGCCTCGCACTCTCAACTACGCGGATGCTCTGCCCAGCCAGGGCGACATCGCATTCACCTCAACGGCAGACGCGATTACGCGGTCGCGGCGCAAAGACCGGCCGGGTATCAAGGCACTCCTGCGTCTGGCTGCCGACGATGTGCTGCCCCTCAACGGCACCGGTGAGGGGGAACACGATCCCGGCATGGTGCTCGCGCTCGCCAGGTTCGGTGGGGTGTCGTGTGTCATCCTCGGGCAAGACCGGGTCACACAACGCACGGGCAAGCCGATGGGGCCGGCCGCGCTACGCGAAGCGCGTCGGGGGATGCGTCTCGCCGTCGAGCTCAAGCTCCCGCTCGTCACGGTCATCGATACGCCCGGTGCCGCACTCACTCCCGAGGCCGAAGAGGGCGGGTTGGCGCAGGAGATTGCCCGTTGCCTCAGCGACTTGACGACCATCGAGACACCGGTGGTTTCGGTCATCCTCGGGGAGGGAACCGGTGGGGGAGCGATCGCTCTTCTTCCGGCCGACTACACCATCGCGTCGCAAAATGGATGGCTTGCGCCGCTGCCACCCGAGGGTGCGAGCGCCATCATCCATCGCAATCTTGATCACGCCATGGAGATGGCCGAGGCTCAGGGCGTCTCGTCGCAGGCTCTGCTGGGCAACGGCATTGTTGATCACGTGGTGCCCGAACTTCCGGACGCTGCCGATGAACCGGCTGAGTTCTGTGCCCGCCTGGCCGTTGCCCTCGAGCAGACGCTGGCTCACCTGTCGACGATCGACAGTCGCGACATTCTCAGTGCGCGGTATCGCCGATATCGTCGGCTAGGTCTTTAGCCGCTAGGCGCTAGGCTTCGTAACCTGCGGGGTGCCGCAGCGTCCACGCGTACTCGCGCTCGAGTGCGAGACCAAGCTGCAGAATTGTCGCCTCATCGCCGGGTCGACCCACCAGTTGAATCCCGACCGGCATGCCGTCGCGGTCGACGTGTACGGGATAGCTGGCCGCCGGGAGCCCGGACAGGCTTGCGGTGAGGGTGAGTCCAGCCATGCGCCGCTCGAGCAGGCGTTCACTCGCCGGGTCGTCGTTTGCCTCACCGTGAACCTGATCTACCGGTGGTACGCAGGTGGCCATGGTTGGTGTGAGAAGTACGTCGAAGTCCCGCCCCCACTGTGCGACAACCTCGCGAGCTTGAACCTGGACGTCACGCAAAAGCGCAACGTACTCCGCAGCATCGACCCGGTGGGCTTGGGCGATCTTGTACTGGATGAACGGCTCACACTTGTCACCGTTGGGGCCAACGAGCAGCACGCTGTAGGCAGCCATGACGGTTTGAACGAATGACCCAAGCGTTGCATCCTCAAACATGAAGGGAGTCACCGTGGTCACTGTGTGCCCGAGCCGTTCAAGCGAACGAGCGGTCACGTTGACCGCTTCGATGCAGTCCTCGTCGACGGGCAAGCCAATCTTGTCAAGAGGGAGCACACCGATGCGCAACCTGCCCGGGTTGTCATTCATGGCGAGGGCGAAGGGTCGTTCGGGTGCGCGCGAGAAGAACCAACCGAGTGAATCACCGACCGCCAGGGTGTCGAGAATGGTGGCAGTGTCTTCAACGGTTCGCGTGACGACACCTTCGGTGACGGCGTAATTCCACATTTCGAGGTCTGTCGGAATGCGCCCCCGACTGGGCTTGAGCCCGACCAGACCGTTTGCCGATGCCGGCATGCGAATCGATCCGCCGCCGTCGGATGCGTGTGCCGCCGGGGCGAGACCGGCCGCAACCGCGGCCGCCGCGCCCCCGGATGAACCAGCGACCGAACGCTCGAGATTCCACGGGTTGCGCGTTGCCCCGTATCTCGCGTTGACCGTATCGGTGACGGCAGCAAGCTCAGGGGTGTTGGTGCGACCCATCAAGGCGAAGCCTGCCGAGCGAAAGAGGTGAGCGGTGAAGCCATCCTCGGTTGCGAGCTCATCACCAAAAGCCCACGAGCCCATCGTGTCGGGGTTCCCGCGCACTTTGCCGAAGTCCTTGAACGGCAGGGGCACTCCTTCAAACGGGCGGATGTTCGCGCCCGAGTCGAGCCGGACCTGCGAGTCTGTGGCGGCCTCGAGTGCGAGCTGTTCATCCAGCCAGATGATCGCGTTTATTGCCGGATTGAGTCGTTCAACCCGGTCGAGGTAGGCCTGCATGACTTCGGGAGCTGAGATGTGCCTGTCGCGCAGGAGTCGCGCCATGCTCGTGGCCGACATGAACGGATCAAACTCGTGAGACATGCATTTGCTCCTTCGCGGGCGTGCAGACGCCACTGCTTCGATACCAGCACAGTTGTGCGTGCCTGGCAACTGAGGAGCAAAAAAATGGTGGCTCCGACGGGCGTCGATCCCGTGACCTCACGATTTTCAGTCGGTCTCAACAATGAGCTACAGAGCCGAGCGCTCCAATTGACGAGAAACAGCAAGGTTGTGCGGTCACCCGTGGGCCAGCTCCGTGGGCAGATCGTGGGCAACTAAAGGAGCCTCCTTTGCTACTTTGGCTGACGGCGAACACGCCGCATCTCAGACTTAAAGTCATTTAGACTCAAACTCCGCGACGGGGCCATCCCGTTCGGTCATCCAAGCGGATGGAACGTATCTGAGTAAGGAAAAACCATGATTGAAAACCGCCCACGGGTTGAACGCGAACCCGACCCTGATTGGCCGACCATCGTGAAGAGCGATGGCACGCATTGGCATTCGAGCGAGCTTCGCAAAGCTTTCGGCGACAAGTACGAAGGCCCCCAAGGGGATTCTGGATATAACGTCCGCTGTATTGAGGACCCAAGCCATCTCCAAGGCACTTATATCTACTGGCACAACAATCAAGACGGGACCGTTGGTTTCAAATACGATTGCCGCCGCTGCCGCACCGAGTTCAACATTGACCTCGAAGCACAATTCTCGATTTTCAGCGCCTGGCTCAAGGATCGTGAATTGGTAGACGGCCGTTGGCTTCGCCATTCCAATCCGTTCGATCACGATTTAGACGCCTCGAAGCTCGAGTTTGTGCAAGACCAGGAGGGCAACCATCTCTTTTACCGTGGAGGGGTGCATTTTGTTTACGGCAAGCCTGGGACGTGCAAGTCTTGGTTGGCCCTTTGGACGCTCAAGTTCGCCAATGTCCGCCTCTGGGACTTTGAGAATGGGATTACAGGCACTCTGGGCCGCCTGAAGGCCCTGGGAGTGGATCGTGAAGCGGCGAATGGATATACCGTTCCCAGCTCGCCTGATGAAGTTACAGCACGTGTGCGTGAGTATGTTTCTACGAAGCCTGACATCTTGTGCATTGATGGTTTCTCAGGCTTCGCCGACGTTATGGGCATCAACCCTGAATCTAACTCAGACGTGATGCGTGCCTTCACTGAAGTCTTTTACCCCCTGAAACGTGTTGGCGTCACAGTCATAGTGCTCGATCACTTGCCAAAGGACTCTGGCACTGAGGATTTCCCTATTGGAGCACAGACGAAGAAGAGTCAGGCCGATGCGGCATTTCTCTTCAAGAGCACCTCGTCCAATAAAGACGTGGATATTTTCGTCTCTAAAGATCGCCATGGTGAGTTGCTTGAGCGTTGCGAGCCAGGCTCAATGCCACGTCGCTTCGGGCGCTTGACCCTGGAGTCCGAGGAGAGCGCCGTTTCAATCCGTATTTCACCTGCCTACAAGGCCCAAGTTGACGGGGACTTGGTATCCGTTGGCGACGTCGAACTCATGCAAGCCATCTATGACTACGTGGAGGCACACCCCGAGTGCAACAAGGGGGAGATCGAACGCAATGTCCTGGGAAAAACAGAACGCAAGCGCAAGGCTCTGTCTGCTCTGAAAGACGGTGGCTATTTGGTAACCCGTGAAGTTGGAACATCCCATGTCCACACGGTGGGTAAGGAATTTATCCCGCAATGGACACCGATTGGGGCCTAACTTACTTCGCCCTCATTGAAGGCCCTTGTCTCGCCCCCACGCCCCCCTATAGGGGGCGGGGGCAAGGCAACATAGGGCACGATCATTTAGGAGTTACTGGACGTTTAGACAGACACAAAAACGTCACGATGTCATCCTGGAAGGGGGGATGACGGAAGGAAATAGTAATGAAAATAGAACGCGGAGTACCCGTGATGTTCTCTCCCAAGCAGGTGGCCCAGATATTGAATATTTCTCGTAGCCAGGTCTACGTCTTACTGAAGGGTGGAGATCTGGAGAGCGTTGCAATCCGCGGATGCCGACGAGTATCAGAAGACCAGCTAGTCCGCTACATCAGCATTCTCGAGTCATGACAGCCTTGGATGCCCATGTGAAGTTAGCTGATAAGAACGATTTGGTGAGGATCGCCAAGATAGGAATCCTGTCGCCACTGCCTATCAATTGGAGTCTGAGTGAGCTTCAGTTTGGACCCTCACAGACGTACGGCTAGCAGGACACTTGATATTTGGAATCTCGCCCCCCGTACACCTGGTCATAGCCACGGATGAGGAGTTCGAATCCAGAGCAGTGTTCAATCTTTATTGTCCAGGCCAGTCCTGGTGTGGCCACCCATTAAGTGCAAAGTTTGGGACAAATCGCCAGGTGAGAAATACGCTTGTCACCTATGCGAGTTGGGTAGTAGCCTCAACGACCAGTTGGGGCTTCAATGCCTGGCTTGAAGACTAGGCGATAGAGATCATCGCCCACATATTCGACCATCACTCCCGTACTTCCAAAACGCGTTAGGTCTTCCGTGTCCACGAAGACTCCTGAAGCCAGGCCCAACCGTTTGCGGAAATACTTACCCAAGAGGGCGTTGTCGTGTGGCGTCTCGAGTGCTTTGTCGCCGTCCTGAGCAACAGTCGCGATAAAAGACTCACCGTCGTCCGTGATCAGTTGAAAGTGCTCACCTCGGGGCGGAAAAAACTGTTTGGCCGCAATCGCTGACGGAATCGGAATATAGGCCTGATCAGGGTTACGCCCCTCTCTTTGGCCCCAATTGAGACCAGATTTCTCGTGGACCTGTCCCACATTGCGCGTGAGTTGGACCAGCGGGAGGACGACGGCTTGTGCCGCGGAGGCGTCTGGCAGGACGAGGCTTTGCTTGGCTTCTCCCACGGGCACATCATCCGTGATGGCGAGGTAGTCCGCGAGATCGGGGTTGAGGTAGCTGATTGAGTTAGAGGCGCTGTCCAGAACGTAGTTCAGGGCGGCCTCTGGGTCGATTTCCACCATCGCCTCATGGTGTTCAGCTGAACCCCGCGAAAGGCCAAAGCCCATTTGCGTGTAGTTGGCCGAACCAGCCCATGCACGGTAGGGCCCAGCCTCGTTGCTCCACACATAGACCTTTGAGTGGATCGACTTACCAGGCAGAGTGAAGGCACAGTTGAATCGAGCACCCGCCGCCTGTCTAGGTATCGATTTGAACCCACTGAGAGAGTGTTGGGGTAATCCATCAACCCCTGTCATTCCAACAAGTAGGTCCAGCTCAACTCGACGATCCGTAGCTGCCCGTAATTCATTGATGTGGCGAGTGACCATCGTCGGACTCGCATATCCAGACACCACGTGAAGTTCCGTGGCCCCTTCTAGCGCGGGTTTGATCAGGACTTCATGAAAAAGTTCCTTGGTCGATAGTGACGCTCGAGTCATCAGTCCCCCTTAAATGCCTCGTCGAATGCCTTCTGCATGTTGGGCGCGATTGTGGGGTATTCGATGCCAGAGAACGTCTTGAATAAGGCCTCAAAGACGATTTGAGCGCCCTCGACAGGAACTGCCATGCCGATCTGCTTGCGAACGTTTTCTTTCGATCCCTCAAAGACGAAATCGTCGGGGAAGGTTTGCAGGCGGGCCCTCTCACGGTTGGTAAGCGCTCTTGGTTCGGCCCAGTGGTAGACGTGTGTACCCCCACCTCCTGAACCAGTGATTGTGTAGGAAGGCTTGGCTGGATCCAGGCGACGATAAATTTGGCTTATTCGCGCCCCCTTCACGTTGAGCTGGAGCTCTGGCGGAAGATCGGCGTTGAACGCATTTTGGCCTGGCGCGATGTGCTTCAAACGCTCCACGACGACAGCGGACTGTTTAGTCAGCTCGTTGTTCGGCGCATCCGAACGGATCGGCGGAACTGTGAGCCTCGTCAGGACTGTGTTATCGACTTCTTCGTAGGGCGAAGTGGACGGGACTTTGAACTCAAGATCCAGATCGTTCCTAATGCCAACAATGATGATGCGGTGTCGTGCTTGAGGGAGACCGTATTTTTCAAACTTGTAAAGGTGCGGGACGAGGGTGTAGCCGCCATGAGCCCCCGCCTCAGAGAGATCACGCAGAATCTGAGTGAAAGCGTTACCTTCATTCGAGCTACGAAGTCCGCCCACGTTCTCGGCCACAAACCACTGCGGCGAATGGGCGTTGAGCACTCTAACTCCGTAGGTGTAGAGCGGGCCGAACTTACCGTTGGTGCCTCGTTGTTCACCAACCTGGCTGAAGTCGTTGCAAGGGAATCCAAATGCAAAGCCATCGATTGCGCCGAGCGATTCGATGTCAAGCTCTCGAACATCGCCGTGGATTACGCTCTCCTCGCTAGCCCCAGGAATGTTGCGCAGATAGGTGCGGACGGTCGAAGAATCATAATCGTTCGCCCAGGCGTGTTCTAGCTCAGTTCCTGGCACGCGATCCGCCGCTAGGTGGGCCCCAAGGGCCATACCGCCTGGCCCGCTGAAGAGCTCGCCGAACTTAAAGTGCACTTTGTTTACCCATCTGATGTTTTGCGCCTGGTTCAAAGATAGGCCTCTCGGCTGACAGTCACGATGCGGCTCATCGACACAGGAGTTTTTCGCTTTTCAGTCGATGATGTCAGTGCGAATTAGTACGGTTATCTTTATCAGCATAAAAAAGGGGGAATCGTGGACCTAAACGAACGCGCCGAAGGCATTATTCGAGCGCTTGAGGACTATAAACATCAGAAGCTCAACCGCACGGAGACGATTGAGTATCGGGGCAAATCACTGAGCCTTGAGGTTGTACGACTTAGTCCGATGTTGCCGCTTCTGAATCACGACAACAGCCGCGTCTCCGCCCAGTTGAAAACACATCCTCAGAGGGATGTGGTTTACCAAGAACCGACGTCTGCGGCAGCGCAGGAAATCCTTGCGGAAATTCTCTCCCAGACTGACAAGTTCAAAGATCTGAAAGACGAACTAAAGCAGTTCGGGCAGATCAACCCTGGAATCATCACTCGTCAGGGCGTCCTCGTCAACGGCAACACGCGACTAGTCGCAGCCCGCTTAGGCGGTGCCGAAGGATTCGACGTTGCTGTCTTGCCGACCGATGCCACTTCAGAAGACTGTTTCGAAATCGAAATGTCACTTCAGCTTCGCAAGCTGACGCACCAGGACTACACCCTGACCAACAGATTGCTCCTCGTAGCCCGATACACAGAGCGTGGAGGCCACTCTGACGAAGACCTCATCAAGAAGATGGGCTGGATCCGAAACGGTAAACGCAAGCTGGCTCTTCACAGGCAGATGCTGAGCTTGATCGAGGAAATCCGAGAGACCAGCCCCACGCCTCTCGACTATAGGTTCTTCGACAACAAAGAACAGATGCTGAAAGACCTCGTCGAAAAATATGACGCGCTCAGTGCCGAGAGCTACCAAGAAGCTCAAAACATGAAGTGGATGAGAATCCTCGGCATGGTGCTCGGAGTCAACAAAGACCAGGTTCGAGCCATCGATGAAGACTTCATGGAAGACAATCTGGCGCAACGCGTTGACGGTAACTCCGCAGGCTCTTTCCTAGAGCAGTTTGAGCGCGTATCTCAAGGTGATCCTCTCGACGATCTACTCGACTCAGAGGGCTCAAATGAGCCTCGGGTGGACTTTAGGGAGGCTGTCGCCCAGGTGCTGACACAAACTCTTGAACCTAATGGCCAGATGAACGAGGAAGAGCTTGAAAACTTCCATGAACTGACCAAGCAGATGCGCGCTGGTGCCGAAGCCGTTATCGAACAAGAAAAGCAAAATAATAGCCGCATGGAACCCGCGGAACGCCTCGGTGAAGCTCGAATGAGAATCGAAGACATTGCGGAGAGATTGCCCGAGTTGTTCAAGGACAGTTCATTCGATACACGCAAGTTCGAGTATGAAACCAAGAAGGTGCTCAAGGCAGTGAGCCAATTGCACGAGGAGCTTGGGCGTCAGCTAGAGCGACGATCGTAACTCGCACTTCATGAGTGATCTATTTGTTGGCGTGAGCGATGACGGCCAAATCGAAATTCGGCCTGATGCAAGCATGCCTTCAGAACGTTGGCTCCAAGTTGCGACGGCGTGGGGGCGAACGGATGCCTTAGCCCTGCGCAGTCGTTTGCTCAGACTCGAACCCTCTGACTTTGTCCAGCGCATGGCATGGTTGCGGGACTCGTGGCGTGCAAGAGGCGGTTCAGTAGAGATAGCGCCCGAGGTGCCTGAGGTGGTCAGGGGCGTTCAGCAGGGGAAGTCTGAATTCGAGCGCTTGTTGCACTCCTCCACCGCGCTCGCAGAAGCCGATTGCTTTGAGGTCCCGCACCTATCTCGAGAGCTGACGGACCACCAGGAACGAAACATAAGCCTGTTGCTGAGGATGAAGAGCGGAGCAAATTTCTCTGTGCCTGGTGCAGGAAAAACGATGACCGCACTCGCAGTCTGGCGCATCCTGAAGGCTCGGGGTGACGTGAACAAATTGCTCGTGATTTGTCCCCGTTCGGCATTCGGAAGTTGGGACGTCGAGGCTCGAGAATGCTTCGACGATCACCCCAAGGTCTTTGTCTACGACAGTCAGCCGATCGATCCAGGCGCTGAAATCGTCGTGACCAACTATGAAAAGCTTGAATCCACAGACAGGTTGGAGTATCTAACCAACTGGGCATCACGGAACGCCGTCCACCTCGTAATCGACGAGGCCCACAGGATCAAGGCTGGTGGGGCCTCAGTGCGATGGCGTGCTTGCAAAAAATTAAGCGCCGTGGCCAAACGGGTTGACCTTCTGACGGGAACGCCCATGCCCCAGGGCCCAGACGACTTGGCCTCCCTGTACAAACTCTCTTGGCCAACACTCCCAAGCTCCTACCTCAGCACTGGCCTACTTACGAGCATGCGACGAAATACTACTTTCGTCCGAACGACGAAGACTGAGCTGGGACTACCCGAGATGCTGTTGGAGCCCATTGTGAGCCCTCCCGACAAACTCCAGGGCGAGATTTACAGCGCACTAAAGGATCAATACGCGGGTGTCTTTGGTATTTCAAATCCCGAGAGTGCGTTGTTTGCGAGGCGAGGGAAGGCGATTATGTCGCTCCTTGCCGCAGCCACCAACCCTGGCTTGCTACTCTCCCCTTCCATGCAAGAGCTAACCCTGGGAATTCAGTGGCCTCCGACTGAAATCCAAAACAACCACCGCCTCCTCGACCTCGCACGCGAATACCTCCGACACGAGATGCCATGGAAGTTCAAGTACGCTGCCCGACGCGTTGAGCAACTCGCGAACGAAGGCAAAAAGGTGATCATTTGGTCCAATTTCGTTGGAAACTTGCTGTCCCTGCAGAGAACTCTGGAAGCGTTCTCCCCCGCGCTGGTTTACGGTGCCGTTGGCGCTGAAGATCGCGAATCGGAAATCGAGAGATTCAGAAAGGACCCTTCCTGCAGCGTCCTACTTACAAACCCTCAGACGCTCGGTGAGGGAATCAGCCTTCATCATGAATGCCACGATGCCATTTACATCGATCGAACTTATAACGCGGGCTTGTACTTGCAGTCCCTGGATCGCATTCACCGACTTGGCCTGAAACAGGGAACGTTGACGAATATTCAGATCTTGGCCACCGAGGGCACCATCGACACTCGAGTCGCCTCAAGGTTAGACCTGAAGATTCGCCGCCTAGGGAGTTTTCTCGACGACTCAGGATTGGCGACGAGCTCATTGCCTCAGGGCGATGAAATACGCCCTGAGGATGTCCTCGGCATGGATGACGCAGACTTCACAGATCTTTTCAGCCATCTCGGATAGCGCTCATGTCTGATCTGTTCCTCCAAATGGCACTTGATTGCATTCAGTTCGCCTACGCCGCGCGACACGTGCAGGACTACACAGACTTTTGTAAACGCCAGCTCGGGGCAGGAACGGCCTATTACGACAGAATTCGCATCAAGGACCAACTCATCGATGAAGGCTTCATTCGCCTCGATGGCAACACACTTCGGCTGGGAATGGCCCAGGGAGTCGAATGGCTGGAACGAGGCCTGGCGGATGGAGAGCCTGAAGCTTGGGAACTCTGCGATCTCTACCCGAAGAGGAAGCTGAAGTTCGATCCCGATGACACTTCGGCTCGGGAGCTTGGGTTAGCGGGTGAGCTCTATGTCATCGAACGCTTGAAGGAACGCGTCCCAAAAGGATTCCAAGACCGCATCATTCATGTTTCATTGGAAGACGACTCCGCGGGATATGACATCAGGACACCGTCCGTAAACGGGGCGGAGGATGAGGTACTCCTTGAAGTCAAAACCTCATCACGGGTTGGTCCATCATTTCGGCTGTTCCTCTCTCGCAATGAGGTCGAAACTGGCCTACGTAACGCGAACTGGTATCTGGTACTCGTCACTGCTTGTCAAGGAAAATTCGAGATCGCTGGGTCGGTAAAGATGTCCGCAATAGCTGACCTGCTCCCTCAGGATTCTTCCGATGAAGCCACGTGGATGTCCCTAAAGTTGGTTTTGCAACTCGACAATCTCATGGCGGGACTCCCTCAAGATTAGTTTGGCGTCGGCGCGACTGATCCTCAGTGCCCGAGTTTGATGCCAATCTCTTTATCCCCGTCGGTGGCTTGGGTTAAGCTGCAAAGGCGAGGAACATTGGGAGGTTGGCATGGGATCTATAGAGAGCTATTCAACGGCAGGTGGCAAGCGATACCGCGCCCGTTACCGACGCCCCGACCACTCCCAAACTGACAAGCGCGGGTTCAAGACACAGAAGGCAGCGGAGCTCTTTCTGGCCAGTGTCGAAATTGAAAAGGCTAAAGGATCCTGGCTCGATCCCTCTCGTTCGCAAATCAAAATCAGCGTCTGGGCAGAGGTTTGGTTCGACTCACTCCTGGACATCAAGCCCTCAACGCGCGAGGGCTACAGGCGCAATCTCGATAAGCACATAGTTCCCGCCTGGGGTACGAGAAAGCTCAGTGAGGTCGTGCACCAAGAAGTGCAATCTTGGATCGCTGGACTGAGCTCGTCTCTCGCTCCATCGACGGTGAATCAGGTCTTTTTCAACTTTCAATCGCTCTTTGATTTCGCGATTACCGACGGGCGCATCCAAAACAACCCCTGCAAGAACATCCGTCGGCCTAAGGTGCGAGAAACCAGCAAGACCTACCTCGGCCATGACCAAGTGCTCGCGCTCGCAGAGGCGTGCGGTACGAACGCGGACATCATCCTTACCCTTGCCTATACAGGCATTAGGTTCGGAGAGCTCGCTGGTTTGCAGGTTCGCAACATCGACTTCGCCAATAACCGCTTGGTCATCGACTCCACACTCTCGGAGATCTCTGGAGTCCTGAGACTGGGAAGCCCTAAGAACGGCAGCACGCGATCGGTCCCATTCCCCGCATTCTTATTGAGCGCTCTAAAGCACCGATGCCAAGGAAAGGGTCTCGATGAATACGTTTTTCAAACCGAATTAGGTCGCCCTCTCCGAAACAACAACTTCCGCCGCGACTGCTTCAACCCCGCTCTAGAGGCGGTCCAACGCGTAGATCCGACATTTCCGACGATTAATCCGCACAAGCTTCGAAATACTGCGGCATCTCTAGCCATCAGCGCGGGAGCGAACGTGAAGAGTCTCCAGCGCATGCTTGGCCACTCGAGTGCGGCCATGACACTTGACGTGTATGCAGACCTCTTTGAGGATGACCTCGACTCTGTGGGCGTGGCCCTGAATAACGCTGCCGAGAAACAAATTGTGGGCAAATTGTGGGCAATCCCGTTTTTCGTGGTCGAACTTAAACCCGCCGAAAACGAGGAAATCCCTGCTATTGCAGGGATTCCAGGTGGTGGCTCCGACGGGCGTCGATCCCGTGACCTCACGATTTTCAGTCGTGCGCTCTACCAACTGAGCTACAGAGCCGAGGCGGCAAGCCGTGGAGGACTCGTCGCCTAGATGAAAAACCCTTCCGAAGAAGGGCCACATCCGCGACCCTGACGGGACTTGAACCCGCGACCTCCGCCGTGACAGGGCGGCGCGCTAACCAACTGCGCTACAGGGCCTTGCGTATTGCTTGTGGCAACTTCACTAGCTTACATCTTTGGTGACCCCAACGGGATTCGAACCCGTGCTACCGCCGTGAAAGGGCGGCGTCCTAGGCCACTAAACGATGGGGCCAGAGATGTTCGCAAATCGTGAAAATTGCAACACCCAAGCATAAAGGACGAGGCCGGCTGGGCGCTAATCGACATCCAACCTGGTCAGCCGAGACGCTCGACGGGTCAGTCTGGAACGATCGCGAAAACCTTCGACAAAAACTCGAAGGTTAAAGATTCATCCAAACTTGCCGGATTGCACCGATTTCGGGCACGTCGGTTGTTACCGTGGTTGAGTGCGTGCACTCGTGACCAAAATCACCGGCGTTGTCTTCATTGTCGGACTCGTGACCGCAGCCCTTGTTCCGCAAGCGGCTTCGGCTACGAGCTATCCCTCGTGGGATGACGTGGTCGCCGCGCGGGCAAATCAGGCGGACAAAGAGGCCGAGGTCACGCGCGTCACTGACTTGCTGAACCAGCTTGAGAGCCAGCTCCAAACGGCCACCGAAGAAGCAAACAAACGTGGTGAGGTGTACGCGGCAGCGCGCGAAAAGTTTGAAGCTGCTGACCAGCGAACTGCGGAACTCACTAAACAGGCCGAGGATGCTCGCGCCAAGGCGGACGCCGCCAAAACTCTTGCGGGTCGACTTGGCGCACAGCTCTACCGATCCGGTGGTGGTGATCTCGGTTTGAACATGCTGGTCGAAAGCGGCGCCGGGGATGCGGGCACACTCCTGTCGCGACTGGGTTCGATGTCGAAGCTCATGGAACGTTCATCCGTCATTTATGCCGACGCGCTTGCAGCCGAAAACGAAGCGACAGCGCTTGAGCAGCAAGCCAAGATTGCGCTTGATGAACGTGAACGTCTCAAGACCATCGCTGAAGATGCCTATAACCAGGCCGTCGAGGCACAAAAAGTCGTGGCGGCACAGGTCGCCGAAAATCAAGATCACGCCGATGTGTTGCGAGCTCAACTAGCGGCCTTGAACGCTGCCGCCGATGCGACCGTGGCCGACTACGAGCGTGGCGTCGAAATTGCTCGGCAGGCAGCGCTTGAGCAAGCGCGCAAAGACGCCGAAGAGCGTGGTGTTCCCATCAGTGATGCCGGCTGGACCAGACCGGGCGACGGCTGGATCAGCGACAATTATGGTCCGCGCACGCCTATCTGGACTGGTGGTGGTTGGACGAACAGCTGGCACAGCGGCACCGACTTCGCTCAGGGGTGCGGTGCCGGTATCTACGCGGCCTCGGGTGGCACGGTCACCTACGCCGGGTGGAACGGCGGACTTGGCTACCACGTGCGCATCGATCACGGTGATGGCATCGAATCGTCTTACTCGCACATCATGGAAGGTGGAATCGAGGTGAGCTGGGGCCAGTTCGTGAGCCCCGGTCAACGGATCGCATCCACCGGTTCAACGGGTCAGTCGACCGGATGCCACTTGCACTTCATGATCACCATCTGGGGCTCAACGACCGATCCGGCCGCGTTCCTCAGGTCGAAGGGTGTAAACCTCTAGTCACGACGGCTTAACCAGTACCCCACGATTCGCGGGTCGGGGTGCTGAGCAAGTGCGGTCTAGTGACCTTCAGTTTTCAGGCGCTCGAAGCCGTCGAGCACAATCTGCTCGGCGGCAGCAGCATCCGCCCAGCCCTCGACGTTCACGAACTTGCCCGGCTCGAGATCCTTGTACGTGCGGAAGAAGTGCTCGATTTCATTACGGGTCTGCTCGGGAACATCCGTAATGTCTTGAATGTGGGTCCAGCGTGGGTCTTTATAGGGCACGCAAATGACCTTGGCGTCGGAACCAGCCTCATCGCTCATGTTGAGTACGCCGACAGGGCGAACCTTGACGCCGACACCCGGGAAAACTGGGTACTCCAGCAGCACGAGGGCGTCGACCGGGTCGCCATCGAGCCCAAGGGTGTTCTCGAAGAAGCCGTAGTCGGTGGGGTACACGAACGTCGTGAAGAGCACCCGGTCGAGATAGACCCGGCCCGTGACGTGGTCGACTTCATACTTATTGCGGCTGCCCTTGGGGATTTCGATGATCACGTCGTATGCGCCCACGCGTGCACTCCTTATTAATTGGTTTTACGTCGGAATAAGGTTATCGAAGATGAGTACCCGCCCACGCCTCACGCCAGCTATGGCCGATACTCGGCGTGCCGTGCGCGAGTTGTTGCGAGCCGAATTTCCGGATGCGCTCGCCGCAGTGACCCGCATGCCCGGGTGCGTTGGCGGCACGGGCTATCTGGTTGCTCCGGATGCACCCCTCGTTCTCGTTGCGCTGAGCGGTGGCGCCGACTCGCTCGCGCTCGCCGCGGCCACCGCATTCGAAGCGCAACGCTGCGGATTACGCGCTGGCGCAGTAGTCATCGACCACAGGTTGCAGGAGGGCTCGGCGCTCGTGGCTGAGGCCGCGGCGACCAAAGCGCGCGACCTGGGCCTCGCGCCGGTGGTCGTGCGGTCGCTTGTCGAGCCTCTTTCGCCGGCTGAGCCCCCTCCGATGGCTGAGCCTGTCGAAGCCCCATCGCCTGTCGAGACCTCGCCGGCTGAGCCCCCTCCGATGGCTGAGCTTGTCGAAGCCCAATCGCCTGTCGAGACCTCGCCGGCTGAGCCTGTCGAAGCCCAATCGCCTGTCGAGACCACCACCCACAAACGCGCAATCCACTCCCACGGCCCAGAAGCCGACGCCAGGGTTGCACGCTACACCGCGCTGGACGAGGTTGCACGTGAAACCGGTGCACAGGCCATACTCCTCGCTCATACGCTCAACGATCAGGCTGAAACGGTTCTGCTTGGGTTGACCCGTGGCGCTGGGGTGACAAGCCTGTCCGGGATGCCGGCGGTGACGCGGGGGGTTGTTGAAGGGCTTCGACAGGCTCGACCGACGGAGGGGGGTCAGCCGACGCTGTACCTGCGACCGTTCCTCGGTATTACCCGCGCCCAAACCGAGCAGGCATGCGCAGATCTCGGGCTCGACCCATGGAACGACCCACACAATCAGGATGCGCGCTACACGCGCGTGCGCATCCGTCACCAGATCGTGCCCGTGCTCGAGAGTGAGCTGGGTCCGGGTGTCATCGAAGCCCTTGCCCGAACCGCCTCGCACCTGCAGGACGACGCCGAGGTGCTCGACCGGCTAGCTCGCGCGGCGTGGGGCGAGTGCCTCAGCGAGCTGGGTCTCGTGGTTGACGGTATTGCCACTCACCCGCGAGCCGTGCGCACGCGCGTGTTTCGCCTGGCCGCCGAGCGCGCGGGGTTGCACGGGCTGACCGCTGCGCACCTCGACACCATCGACCACCTCGTTACCGACTGGCACGGGCAAAAAGCGTTGGCTGTTCCCGGCGGTTCGGTGCTTCGAACGGACGGAAAGCTCGAATTTCGCGCGGAATGACAAGGGACAAAACCCCCATGTAGTGGTTGGATAGTGCAATGGAGCTCAACGACATCGAATCTGACCTGACCGAAGTTCTCTTTACTGAAGAGCAGATCCGGGCCCGCATCGCTGAGCTTGCTCGCGAGATTGAGGCGGACTACCCCGACGGGGATGTGCTGCTCGTCGGCGTGCTCAAAGGAGCCGTCATCGTTATGGCTGATCTCGCTCGCGAACTCAAGTTTCACGCACACATCGACTTCATGGCGGTGAGCTCGTATGGAGCGAGCACCCAGTCATCCGGTGTGGTCAAAATCAACAAGGACCTCGACACCGAAGTTGACGGCAAAAAGGTGCTCCTCATCGAGGACATCATGGATTCCGGGCTCACCCTCTCGTGGCTCGTCAACAACATGCGCGCCCGCGGGGCAGCCAGCGTCGAGGTGTGTGCCATGTTCCGCAAACCCGAAGCGGTCAAGATTCCGGTGGATGTGAAATACGTCGGCTTCGACATTCCACCGGCCTTTGTGGTGGGCTATGGTCTCGACTACGCCGAGAAGTACCGCAATGTGCGTGGATTGGGCGTTCTCTCGCCGCATGTCTACGCGGGGCAAGACCCGCACGCCTAGTCCGCCGTGAGCGAATACTCAGATTCGCGTATTCGCTAAACCGATAGCCTAGGACCACCATGAATTTCAAGAAGCTTTTTCGCGGACCCTTCATTTATGTGATTTTGGCGATTGCCGCCGTGTGGATTGGCACCGCCCTCATCGGTATGTCGGGGTATCAGACGGTGACCACCGACCAGGGCTTGCAGATGCTCGCCGACGGCAAGGTCAAAGAAGCAACCATCTTTGGTGGCGATCAACGCGTCGACATGACACTCATCAACGCGGATGCTGAAAAGGGTGACAAGGTTCAGTTCTACTGGGTCACGCCCCGCGGTCAGCAGGTCATCACCGCCATCGACAACGCCAAACTATCCGGTGGGTACAACGACGACGTTCCCAAGGACAACTGGCTGCTCTCGACTCTCGGCTTCTTGCTCCCGATCATCCTGATTGGTGCGTTCTTCTGGTTCATGCTCAGCTCGATGCAGGGCGGTGGCAGCAAAGTTATGCAGTTCGGCAAGTCTCGTCACAAGCTCGTGACCAAAGAGACACCGACCGTTACTTTCGCTGATGTTGCCGGTGCCGACGAAGCCATCGAAGAGCTCAATGAGATCAAAGACTTTTTGAAAAACCCGGCTAAGTTCCAGGCCGTCGGAGCGCGCATCCCCAAGGGTGTTTTGCTCTACGGTCCCCCCGGCACCGGAAAGACGCTACTCGCGCGTGCTGTTGCTGGCGAGGCCGGCGTTCCGTTCTTCGCCATCTCGGGTTCGGACTTCGTCGAGATGTTCGTTGGTGTGGGAGCGAGCCGCGTGCGCGACCTGTTCGAGCAAGCCAAAGCTGCCAGCCCAGCCATCATCTTCGTTGACGAGATCGATGCGGTTGGTCGACACCGTGGCGCCGGCATGGGTGGCGGACACGATGAACGCGAACAGACGCTCAACCAGATGCTCGTCGAGATGGACGGCTTCGACCCGAAGACGAATGTCATCATGATTGCGGCCACGAACCGCCCGGATATTCTCGACCCGGCACTCTTGCGTCCGGGACGATTCGACCGTCAAATCGGTGTCGATGCCCCCGACCTTGAAGGCCGCAAGAAGATTCTCGAAGTACACGCTCAGGGCAAGCCGATGGCTCCCGGTGTGGACCTGGAAATCGTCGCGCGCAAGACCCCCGGCTTCACCGGTGCTGATCTGGCGAACGTTCTCAACGAAGCCGCCTTGCTCACCGCACGATCGGATGCCGATCTGGTGGATGACCGCGCTCTCGATGAGGCGATTGACCGCGTCATTGCGGGCCCGCAGCGTCGCAGTCGCGTGATGAACGACAAAGAAAAACTCATCACCGCGTACCACGAGGGTGGTCACGCCCTCGCTGCCGCGGCGATGAACTACTCGGATCCGGTGACGAAGGTCACCATCCTCCCGCGTGGTCGCGCTCTCGGATACACCATGGTCCTCCCTCTCCAAGACAAGTACTCCGTCACGCGCAACGAGCTGCTTGATCAGCTCGCCTATGCGATGGGTGGTCGTGTTGCTGAAGAAATCGTTTTCCACGACCCCACAACCGGCGCCTCGAACGACATCGAAAAGGCGACCAGCATTGCGCGCAAGATGGTCACCGAGTACGGCATGACGTCGTCGGTCGGTGCGGTCAAGCTCGGTAGTGCATCCGGCGAGATGTTCCTCGGTCGCAACATGGGCCACGAGCGCGACTACTCCGAGCAGATGGCCGAGAAGGTCGACGCCGAGGTTCGTGCGTTCATCGAGAACGCACACGATGAGGCGTACAAAGTGCTCACGGCGAACCGCAAGATTTTGGACAAACTTGCAGCCGAACTCCTCGAAAAAGAGACACTCGACCAAAACCAGATCGCGGAGATCTTTACCGGCGTCAAAAAGTTACCAGAGCGCACCCAGTGGCTCTCGAGCAACAAACGCCCCGGACAAAAGACGCCGCCGGTTGGTGTTCCTGCCAGCTCGCGCTCTTCTCGCGAGGGTGACGGTGCGCGCTACGGGGTGGCAAAGCCCACAACGACCGGAACAAAGCGTCGTTCGGCAGCCAAGCCAGCAACTAAGGCCGCATCCAAACCGCGATCGAGTTCGACGCGTGCCATGTCTCAGCCAGACAACGACACCACCGCAAAGTAGCCCCGAGTGGCAATCGATCGGGAGCGCGCCACACGGGCAGTGACCGAGCTGCTCGAGGCGCTAGGTGACGACCCGACTCGATCGGGGTTGAAGAAAACCCCGGAACTTGTGGTGGATGCGCTCGCCGAACTGACCCGGGGCGTAGGTGTTGATCCGCGTGAACTCATCACGCCACTCTCGGAGAACAGCCCCGACAACTCTCGTGACGCGGTGGTCATGAGTGGCATAAATGTGCGCTCGCTGTGTGAGCACCACCTCATGCCCTTTACCGGTATCGCGCATGTGGCCTACCTGCCGGGGGAGACCCTGTGCACGCTCGGCTCGCTGGCGCGCATCGTCGAAACCTTCGCCGCTAAACCACAGATTCAAGAGCGGCTCGGCGAGGAGATTGCGGATGCGCTCATGGAGAGCCTCGGTGCACGAGGCGCACTCGTGGTCCTGGACATGTCTCACGACTGCATGAGTGCCCGCACACTGCAGCATCCGCAGTCGCACATCCTCACCATTGCAGGTCGAGGTGAGCTCGCTGAACCGGCAGCTCGGGCGGAGATTGTTGCCCTTCTGGCGCTACAGGAGAGTGCGCATCCTCTGGAGTCGGAGTCGGAGGCGTAGACATGGCACTTCGCACTCTGATCATGGGTGTGGTCAATGTGACCCCCGATTCTTTTAGCGATGGGGGGCGATTTCTCGACAGCTCTGCCGCGATCCGGCATGGACTGCTGCTCGCTCAGCAGGGCGCCGACATCGTTGACGTGGGAGGCGAGTCGACCAGACCAGGTGCGCATCGTGTTTCCCGTGAAACTGAGCATGAACGCGTTGCTCCCGTGATCGCGGAACTGGTTCGTTCGGGCGTGACGGTGAGCGTTGACACGATGAATGCATCCACGGCGCGTCTCGCGGCAGACCTCGGCGCGACGTACATCAATGACGTGTCGGGTGGCCTATCGGATGAGGCCATGGCGCATGTGGCGAGCACCTCGGATGCGTACTTCATCGCAAGCCACTGGCGGGCACACTCTCTCGAGATGGATAGTGCGGCGACTTATGTCGACGCGTCGCAGGAGATAACCCAAGAATTGACGCTTCGGGCTCGCGCTCTGGTCGCAGCGGGTGTGTCCCCGAACAGATTGATTCTCGACCCAGGACTCGGTTTTGCGAAAGCGCAGGAGCACAACTGGCAAGTCCTCGATCACCTGAGCGACTTGGGCAATGTGGGTTACCCCATCCTCGTTGGCGCATCTCGAAAGCGTTTTCTTTCCAGCCTGTTGCCTCCTGACGCGACCCTCGAACAGCGCGATATTGCTTCCGCTGCGGTGAGTCTGTGGGCCGCCACCACTGGCGCGTGGGGTGTGAGGGTTCACGATGTTGTGGCAACCAGGCGAGCTTTTCAGCTGGTGGAGGAAGGCCGGCTTGCCCCGAGTCCGACAGGCGTCGGCGCAGAAGAGTCAGCGTCGCTCATGATGAGGCAGCTCCTCGATGCGTGATCGGATTTGCCTGACGGGACTTCGAGCCTTCGGCCATCACGGCGTGTTCGAACACGAGCGCCGCGAGGGACAACTGTTTGTCGTCGACGTCGTCATTGAAGTGGATACGAGACATGCTGCGTCTACCGACGAGCTGCGCGACACCGTCAACTACGCCACGCTGGCTGACCGTGTTGTCGCTCGTGTCAGCGGCGAAGCGGTAAATCTGCTCGAGACCCTGGCTGCGCAGATTGCCGAAGACGCGCTTGAACTTGTGTCCGAATCTGCGTCGCGTGAGGGGCAGGCCACCGGAGGCGACAAGGTCGTCGTCGAAGTTACCGTGCACAAGCCGGCTGCCCCGCTGCCTCACGAGTTTGCCGATGTGTCCGTCACCATCCGTCGGGAGAGTGCATGAGTACCGCGGTTATCGCATTCGGGAGCAACCTCGGCAATCGCGCCGAGATCATCGGCGTGGCCCGCGCGGCATTGGATGCGCATCCCTCGATTGTGGTTGAGACGATGTCACCCCTGCACGAGAGTGTCGCCATCAAGCCACACGGTGCCGATGAGTCAGCCCCCGCCTACCTGAACGCTGTTGCCCGCGTTCGCACAGACCTCTCTGCGGAGCAACTTCTTGAGGAACTCATGCGCATTGAGCGCGAGAGTGGACGTGAGCGCCATGAGCGCTGGGGAGACAGAACGCTCGATCTGGACATCATCACGTACGATGACCTGACCATGAACCAACGACACCTCACTCTGCCGCACCCTCGGGCGGCCGCGCGACTCTTTGTGCTTGAGCCGTGGCTCGATATCGAACCGGGTGCAAACTTGGGTGAACAGTCGATTGCTCAACTCGCCGGTGACCTCGGTTCCGCACACCCGGCTGCTCGTACTCGCTCGAATCATTCAGGAGTGATCTCGTGAAACGCACCAGTGTGACATCGATTATTGGCATGGGCGTAGCGACCGTCATTGTTGGCTACCTGCTTGAACTGCTTCTGCAGAGCCTGGGTTTCCATCTGGTACTTCCGCCATACTCACTGTCGCTTACCCTGGGAGCGATCGCGTTCGCCGCCGTTGCGCTGGCGATTCCCATCCGTCGGCGCGTCACCGGCAAGCGCAAAGAACCGCTCAGCCCGTTTTACGCGGTGCGCGTTGCCGTGCTCGGCAAATCCTCCACGTTGGTTGGCGCCCTTCTTCTCGGTCTGGGTATCGGCATCACGATCTTTGTCGTGACCCGACCCAACGCTCCGGGATGGGACCTGATCGGACCGGGAGTCGCTCAAATCGTTGGTTCGGCTCTCTTGCTCGCTGCCGGAATCATCACCGAGCACCTGTGCACTCTGCCACCGGATGACGATGACAAGGAGGGTGTCCGTGACTCAGCCACACGAGCGTGACGGTCGCCTCGCCGTTGGAATTGTTGGGGCCGGCAACGTCGGGCCGGTTATCGGCGTGGCGCTTGCGGGGGCGGGTCACCGCATCCTCGGTATTTCGGCGATTTCGGCTGAAAGTCGCGATCGGGCTCACGCCATGCTGCCTGATGTTCCGGTGATGGATGTGCCCACCGTGGTTGCCTCGAGTGAACTGGTCGTGCTCGCTGTGCCGGATGCGCAACTCGCCTCACTCATTCAGGGGCTCGTCGCTACCAACACATTTCAACCTGGCCAGATTGTCATGCACACATCGCCGATGTACGGCATCAATGTTCTCGAGCCCGCGCTCGATCTTGGCGTCATACCCCTGGCGCTGCATCCAGCCATGACGTTTACCGGAACGAGTATGGACGTGCAGCGGCTGAGCGAGTGCTTTATCGCGGTGACCGCCCCGACCCCGGTGCTTCCCATCGGTCAGGCTTTGGCGGTGGAACTCGGTGGCGAACCGCTGGTCATCCCTGAAGCGAAACGGGTTGACTACGCTGAAGCCATCTCTACCGCGTCGGAATTTTCGGCGTCGATTGTTGCCCAAGCAACAGGCATTTTGGGAGCCATTGGCGTCGAAAACCCGGGTCTCGTTCTCGGGCCACTGATTCGCTCGAGTGTGGACCGGGCCCTGATGCGTTATGGCGATGTGCGAACGATTGGTATTTCTGACCTCGAGGACGACCTGTGACCACGGCATTTGTTCCCACAATGGGAGCCCTGCACGAGGGGCATTTGAGCTTGGTGCGTCGCGCACGCGAGCTCGCCGATCGTGTTGTGGTGTCCATTTTTGTTAACCCCACCCAGTTCGGTGCCAACGAAGACTTCGACAAATATCCGCGCACGCTTGATTCGGACCGTGCTCTGCTCGAGCCCCTCGGTGCCGAAATCTTTGCACCGAGCGTTGAGGAGGTCTACCCGAACGGCCCCGGCGTGCCGGAACGAATCCGTGCGTTCGCGGCCACCGAACCCACCACGACATTTGAGGGCGCTACCCGGCCGGGCCATTTTGACGGGATGCTCGCGGTGGTGTCGCGTCTGTTTGATCTGGTGCAACCCGACATTGCCGTCTTCGGACAAAAGGATGCGCAACAGGTCTTTCTCGTGCGCCAGATGATGTCGGCCTTCTACCCCGACATGGTGCTCGAGGTCGTGCCGACCTCCAGAGACGATGATGGCCTGGCACGTTCGAGTCGGAATCGCTACCTCAGTGCCGATGAGCGTTCCCACGCCCTCGTGCTGAGTCGCGCACTGGTGAACATGTCCCTGCGCCTCATGTCGGCAACCAGCGCGGCAGAAGCAATCGATGAAGCACGTGCGAGCGTTGCCGCAGAGCCAGAAGTTAGACTTGACTATCTCGACATTGTTGACCCGCAGGACTTCGCTCCGGTGACGCAACAGTTTCGAGGTCCAGCGACTGCCGTGGTTGCCGCATGGGTGGGACAGACTCGGCTCATCGATACCATCAACCTCGTCATCACCTAGATTCCCTCACGAGAAAGTACCGGCCCGGCTCCGTCATGACTGAATCGACTGCTTCATCTGCCAGCGCTACACCGGCCGAAACCGAACTCACCGACGACGAGGTCATTGAGCAGAAAGCGGTGCGCCTTGCCAAGCGCGCCCGGCTCAACGAGGGGGCAGGCGCCTACCCCGTTGCGGTCCCGGTGACCGACACCATTCCGGCGATTCGCGCGCGTTTTGGCGGTCTCGAGGCTGAGGCCACCACGGGAGTGATTGTTGGCGTCGCTGGCCGTGTGGTCTTCCAACGAAACACCGGAAAACTCTGCTTTGCCACCCTTCAAGCCGGTGACGGTTCGCGCCTCCAGGCGATGCTCTCTCAAGCCGAAGTAGGTGAAGAGTCACTCGACGAGTTCAAGGAGCTCGTTGACCTCGGCGACCACCTCTTTGTTCGCGGCGAAGTCATTGCGAGCAAGCGTGGGGAGCTGTCCATCATGGTGACAGAATGGCAAGTCGCCGCCAAGGCCCTCCTCCCACTGCCCAATTTGCACAACGAGCTCAGCGAGGAATCCCGGGTTCGCAGCCGGTACCTCGACCTCATCGTGCGCGATGCTGCGCGCGAGACCGTCATCACCCGCGCCAAGACGATGTCATCGCTTCGACACACCTTCGAGCAGCTTGGCTACCTCGAGGTCGAGACACCCATGCTTCAGGTGATGCACGGCGGAGCATCCGCTCGTCCCTTCGTCACGCACTCGAACGCCTTCGACATGCCTCTCTACATGCGAATTGCCCCCGAGCTTTTTCTCAAGCGCGCGGTGGTCGGCGGCATCGAGCGTGTGTTCGAGATCAATCGCAATTTCAGAAACGAAGGCGCTGACTCAACACACAGTCCAGAATTCGCCATGCTCGAGGCCTATGAGGCATATGGCGATTACACCTCCATTGCAGCCCTGACGCAGACGCTCATCCAAAACGCAGCGCTCGCGGTCGCCGGATCGCATGTCGTGACGTGGCACGACGGCACCGAGTATGACCTGGGCGGTGAGTGGGACCGACTGAGCATGTACCACTCGCTCTCGGCCGCGGCAGGGATCGACATCACGCCAGAAACATCCGTGGATGAACTGCAGGCGCTCGCCGATCGCGAAGGTGTCGAGGTTCACCTGCCGAACCACGGCAAGCTCGTGGAAGAGCTGTGGGAACACTTCGTCAAGGGAGACCTCACGCGACCAACCTTCGTCATGGACTTCCCCATCGAGACCAGCCCACTCACGCGTGAGCACCGCTCCATTGCCGGTGTCGTGGAGAAGTGGGACCTCTACGTTCGTGGCTTCGAACTGGCCACCGGCTACTCCGAACTCGTGGACCCGGTCATCCAGCGGGAGCGTTTCGTGCATCAAGCGGCTCAATCTGCCAAGGGTGACGACGAGGCGATGCCGCTTGACGAGGAGTTTTTGCGAGCGCTCGAACACGGAATGCCACCCTCGGGTGGAATGGGAATGGGCATGGATCGCCTGCTCATGGCGCTCACCGGACTGGGTATTCGCGAAACGATACTTTTCCCCTTAGTCAAGTAACCTCACACTATGGACAACTTCTGGCTCTCCGCACTGTGGGCTATCACGCCAACAGTGCTCCTGGGTCTGTTGTTTTGGTTCATCATTCGTTCGATCATGAAGGCCGATCGCGTGGAACGTGAAGCATACGCCACCATCGAAGCTGAGGAACGCGCCAAACGAGGGATGCCCCCGGCAGGCGGCGTAACGAAGGCTCCAACCGGCTCAAGCGGCTCAACCGGCGGGACGAAAGAGTAAGCCATGACATCGAGCGAAGTCTCGTTTTGGATTGCTGCCCTCGCGGTCGGGGTCGACCTCATCGTGCGTATTCTCGCGATTATTATCGTCCCCAGAAATCGGCGCCCCGGCTCGGCCATGGCCTGGTTGCTTGCGATTTTCTTCATCCCGTACATCGGCGTTCTCTTCTTCTTGCTCATCGGAAGTCCACGCCTGAGTAAAAAGCGTCGGCTCAAGCAGGCCCGCATCAGCGAGATGATCAAGGACGATACGAAAGTTGCGGAATTCCTGCGGGCGATCCCCAAAACGCCTGAGTGGTTTCCCTCGGTGGTCGCCCTCAATCGTGAGCTTGGGGCGATGCCGTTGGTGGGCGAGAATTCCGCACGACTCCAGATTGACTACGAGAAGAACATCCTCGATATTGCTGAAGACATCGCCTTGGCTGAGCACTTCGTGCACCTGGAGTTCTACATTTTCTCGTATGACTCGGTGACCAAGCCCGTTTTTGATGCGATGGAGGCCGCCATTGCCCGCGGGGTCACCGTGCGCGTGCTTCTCGATCACGTTGCCGGTCTTCGCACCGTGAGTTACCGGGCCACTCGGCGAAAGCTCACCGAGATCGGTGTGAAGTGGGAGCTCATGTTGCCGTTCGCTCCGCTGCAACGAAAGTACGAGCGACCCGACCTTCGAAACCACCGCAAACTCGTTGTCATTGACGACAAGGTTGCCTGGATGGGCTCGCAAAACCTGATCGATTCAAGCTACCTCAAGCGGTCGAACCTCAGGCGCGGACTGCACTGGAAAGACGCTCAGGTGCGCCTGACCGGGCCGGTGGTCGCCACGGTGAATGCGATCTTCATGACTGACTGGTATGCCGAAACGGACGACCTGCTCGAGAGCGAAACTCCCGCTCCCCGGGTTGAGCCCGGCTCGCAAAAGCTGGTCTGCCAGCTCGTGCCCAGTGGCCCCGGATACGTCACCGAGAACAACCTGCGGCTGTTCCTCACGTTGCTCTACAACGCGCGTGAGCGGATCATTATCACCAGCCCCTACTTCGTCCCCGACGAGTCAATGTTGTACGCCATCACCTCGGCGACTCAGCGCGGCGTGCGGGTGGAACTCTTCGTCTCGGAAATCGGAGATCAAACGCTGGTCTTTCATGCGCAGCGCTCCTACTATGAGGCTCTGCTCGAAGCTGGTGTGACGATTTGGCTCTACAAGGCTCCGACTATTTTGCACTCGAAGCACTTCAGCATCGATGATGACGTTGCGGTCATCGGTTCGAGCAACATGGATATGCGCTCGTTCAGCCTCAACAAGGAAATATCGCTTCTGGTTCGGGGGCGCTCGTTTGTGGACCAGATGCGGGAGGTAGAAGACGAGTACCGCGCACTGAGTCGACGGCTCACCCTCGAGGAGTGGCGCAAGCAGTCGCTCTTGTCGACCGTGCTCGACAACCTTGCCCGGTTGACCTCGGCCTTGCAGTAGCTTTGGCTGGTAGGTCAGAGGCTCGCAACAGCAATGCCGTGAGCCCGCCCTACGCCCTCGTTGAAGAGCGCGCCCCCGGTCGTGTTCAGTCCGGCACGAAGTGCGAGGTCTGCATCAATCGCGGTTCGCCAACCCTGGGCGAGGGTCTCAATGTACGAAAGCGTTGCGTGTGTGAGCGCCTCGGTCGAGGTCTGAGGAACGGCGCCGGGCATGTTCGCCACACAGTAAAACAGGGAGTTGTGCACGCCGAACGTGGGTGCGTCATGGGTGGTGGGATGCGTATCCTCAAAGCAACCGCCCTGGTCCACTGCGATGTCGACGAGCACACTGCCTGGTTTCATTTTTGCCACAAGCGCATTCGAGACCAGCTTCGGTGCTTTGGCGCCCGGCACGAGAACTGAGCCGATCACGAGATCTGCAGTCACGCACGCCTCCTCTATTGACCCGGGTGTTGATACCAGCGTCGAGATCGTTTCGCCGTATTGCTGGGCTAGTTCGGCAAGACGCGCCGTGTTGGTGTCAAGCACCGTGACGCGTGCGCCGAGACCAACCGCCATGATGAGTGCGCTCGTTCCGGCAATACCCGCACCCAAAATAACCACGTGGGCGGACGATGTTCCCGTCACGCCGGAAATGAGGATGCCCGAGCCCCCGTTCGGCTTGAGCATCGCATTCGCGCCGACCACTACCGAGAGTCGACCGGCCACTTCGCTCATCGGGGCAAGCAGTGGTAGTCGCCCGTTCGGTAACTGAACCGTTTCGTAAGCGAATGCGGTGATCCCCGAGTCGATCAGCGCGCGCGTGAGCTCTGGCTGGGCGGCGAGGTGCAGGTAGGTGAAGAGGATGAGGTCCGGGCGAAAGTACGGGTACTCCGCGGGTAGTGGCTCCTTGACCTTGAGGAGCAGTTCCGCGCTCGACCACACGGCTTCGGCAAAGCTGCCGATGGTGGCTCCGGCTGACGCGTAGTGCGCATCCGTGATGTTGGAACCCACACCGGCTCCGCTTTGCACGATGACGTCGTGTCCGCGCGAGACCAAGTGCCGCACGCCCTCCGGGGTAATCGCTACCCGAAACTCGCTCTGTTTGATTTCTGTGGGTACACCGATACGCATGACATCACGCTCCTGACTCTTGTCTAGCACTGGTGGCCGGGTTAACGAAGGAATCGCCGACCTTGTGCGGTAGGCCGGCGATTCCTGGTCGTGGCGTTGACGTCGACGCGCTCCCTCAACGCGGGCGAATCAGAGCTGGTTGCCCAGCTTGAACTCACCCTTCTTGTAATCAGGCATTTCTTCACCCTGGCGGGTGTAGGAGAAGCCGTCGGCACCGATGGTGACGGCCATCTCCGAGGCTTCCTCGCGTGCGACCACCGGTTGTGGGTTTCCATCAAGGTCCATCACGAGGGATGCCTCGGTGTACCACGACGGAACAACCGGGGTGCCCCACCAGTCACGACGTTGGTTGTCGTGTACGTCCCAGGTGACCACCGGGTTGTCGGGGTCACCCGTGTAATAGTCCTGCGTGTAGATTTCCACGCGGTGTCCGTCAGGGTCACGCAGGTAGAGGTAGAACGCATTCGATACGCCGTGGCGTCCCGGTCCGCGTTCGATGTGGTCTGACATGCGCAGGCTGCCGAGCTTGTCACAGATAGCGAGGATGTTGTGCTTCTCGTGTGTGGAGAAGGCCACGTGGTGCATGCGAGGACCATCACCGCCGGTCATTGCGGTGTCGTGCACGGTGGACTTGCGGCGTACCCAGGCCGCGTAGACCGTGCCTTCCTCGTCCTGAATGTCTTCGGTCACCCGGAAGCCGAGGTCTTGCATGTGCTTGACGCCGCGGGGCACATCCGGGGTGACTTGGTTGAAGTGATCCAGGCGAACGAGCGCACCCGGCGTGTACAGGTCATAACGCCACGCGAGGCGCTCGACGTGCTCGGTGTCGTGGAAGTACTCGTAAGGGAAGCCCAGCGGGTCGACCACGCGAACCGAGTCGCCAATTCCCTTGACGAACCCATTCGGATTACGACGCACGTCACAACCGAGTTCGGTGTAGAAAGCAACGGCTTTGTCGAGGTCTTCGGGGGTGCGTACGCGGTAGGAGAAGGCGGCGACACCGGCAATCGGACCCTGGCGAAGCACCAGGTTGTGGTGGATGAACTCCTCGATCGAGCGTAAGTAGATGACCTTGTCATCTTCTTCGGTCACGGTCAGTCCAAGCACATCCACATAAAAGTGACGTGACTTGGCGAGGTCCGTGACGATGATTTCCATGTATGCGCAGCGCAGGATGTCCGGCGGGCTAGCCTTCGGCGTCGCTACCGGGTTTGTCGCTTTAATCGGGGCTTCTTCGGTGACGTAGAAGCCGCTCGAGGTTTTCGTTCGTCCTTTAAGTTCTGACATGATGCTTCCTCCTCTGGAGCGTCGGATTGTGCTGAGTTATTTCTTGGCGCCGAGACCGAAACGCGGCGAGTGGGATTCTTCGAGAGTGATCTGCACCGATTGCTGTGTGGTGTAGAAATCGATGGAGCGGTATCCGCCTTCGCGTCCGAGGCCTGAGGCCTTGACGCCACCGAACGGGGTGCGGAGATCGCGCACGTTGTTCGAGTTCAGCCACACCATGCCCGACTCGATTCCGTGGGCAAAATTGTGCGCACGCTTGAGGTTCGTGGTCCACACGTATGCGGCGAGACCGTAACGCGTATTGTTGGCCAGCTCGAGCGCTTCCTCGTCGGTGTCGAAGGGTGTGATGGCGACAACGGGTCCGAAGATCTCCTCTTGGAAGATGCGCGCATCCGGTTTGACGTCGACAAACACGGTTGGTGCGACAAAGTTACCGGTGGGGAAGCCTTCTGCCCGGCCACCACCAGCGAGCAGGCGACCTTCGCCCTTACCGATTTCGATGTAGCTCATCACCTTGTCAAAGTGGTTCGGGTGAACCAGCGCGCTCACCTCGCTCGTTGGGTCGGTCGGCAGGCCCACCACGATGTTGCGGGCACGCTCGGCAAACTTCGCAATGAAGTCGTCGTAAATCTCGCGCTGAACGAGGACGCGGCTGCCGGCGGTGCAGCGCTCGCCGTTGAGCGAGAACACACCGAATACGGTCGCATCCAGTGCCGCTTCGAGGTCTGCGTCGGCAAATACGACTGCCGGCGACTTTCCACCAAGCTCGAGCGAGAGGCTCTTGAGCAGAGGAGCCGCGTTCGTGGACAGCATCGCACCGGTGGAGCTGTCGCCGGTGAAGGAGATGAGCGGAACATCCGGGTGCTTGACGAGTGCGTCGCCGGCAACACCACCGGATCCGAGAATGAGGTTGAAGACGCCATCGGGCACGCCAGCCTCGCGGAAGATTTCCGGCCACAGCGCCGCCGAAAGCGGCGTGTAGCTCGCGGGTTTGAGCACAACCGTGTTTCCGGTAGCCAGGGCGGGACCGAGCTTCCACGACTCCTGCATAAACGGCACGTTCCACGGTGTGATCAGGCCGGCAACACCGATGGGCTTGCGATTGACATAGTTCATCTGGCGCCCGGGCACTTTGAACGCGTTGTCGTGCTGGGCGACAATCAGGTCGGCGAAAAAGCGGAAGTTTTCGGCGGCACGACGGGCTTGTCCAAGAGCCTGCGTGATTGGCAGACCCGAGTCGTACGATTCGAGCTCGGCGAGCACGGCATCCCGTGACTCGACGATGTCTGCGACCTTGTGCAGGATGCGCGAACGCTCACGAGGAAGCATGCGCGGCCAGGGGCCAGAATCGAAGGCCTTCTTGGCGGCGGCTACCGCGAGGTTGACATCGGCTTCTTTGGCGGATGCCGAAGTGATGTACACCTCGTTCGATACGGGTTCGATGACGTCGAATGTGTCACCGTCGAGAGAATCGACGAACTTGCCGTCGATGAAGTGCTGGATTCGTTCGGGCAAGCCCTGAGGTTTTTGTTGCATTTCTACTCCGTGCTAGTTTCGACCGGCTAAGAACGCATCGAGCGTGCTGAGTCGGTGGTTTCGGGCCGCCAGTTCCACCTCGATGGGACTGGCGTGGGATTCAATGAGATCGAGAAGTCGGTCATGCTCGTCGACGGATTCCCGCGCGCGACCGGGCACGTAGATGAAGGCCGACTCGCGAATCGTGGCCAGGCGGTTCCACCCCCGGTGTACCAGGTCGAGGATGTGCAGGTTCGGGCAGTGTTCGAAAATGACGGCATGGAACTCGTGATTGAGCTCGGTAAACCTCGTGGGATTAAAGTCATCAAGGCACTCGCGCATCTCGCGGTTGATTTTTCGCGCCAGAGCGATGTCACCGGGAGTCACGTTGGGCGCGGCCATCGCGGTAGCCATCCCTTCGACGAGACTCAGGGTTTCCATTGTGAACTGATACTCCCGTGCATCCGTTGCGACGACCTGAGCGCCGACATTCGTGGTGAACGTGACAAGCCCCTCGGCTTCGAGTCGGCGAATTGCCTCGCGAACCGGAACCACCGAAACGTCAAGTTCTTTGGCAATCGTGCCCAAGACGAGACGAAATCCCGGGCCATACTGTCCGTCGGTGATTTTGTCTTTAATGAGCTGGTACGCGCGTTCGGATTTGCTCAGGGTTGAGGTGTTGGTCATGACCTGGCCGCCTTCCACGCCTCAAATTTTTCGCGCCACGCCTTGTTCAGGGGAAAAACGTCCTTGACCGGCTCGCCACCTGCGACGACCTCGGCGATGAACTCTTCCTCGAGCTCCTGCGCGATGCAGTCGTTTACGAGTTCGTCAACGAGGTGAGGGGGAATGACCAAAATGCCGTCGGAGTCGGCGACAATCACGTCGCCGGGCTGAACCGCGCAACCGCCGCAGGTGATGGTGAGATCGTTGTCCCACGGTACGTGGCGACGGCCTAACACAGCCGGATGTCCACCCGAGTGATAAGCCGGAACGCCGATCTCGGTGACGACGGCAAGGTCACGGATGCCACCATCGGTAATCAGCGCCGCGGCTCCGAGGTGTTTTGCGCGCAAGGCTAAAACATCCCCAAGCGTGCCTGACTCGGTTTCGCCACGTGCCTCAATCACGACGACATCGTCGGGCTGAAGCGAATCGAAGAGGCGTTTCTGTGCGTTGTATCCGCCGCCGTGTGACTCAAACAGGTCTTCTCTGTTGGCGATGTAGCGAAGCGTCCGAGCCCGTCCGACAACCTTGCTTGCTGGGTGAGTCGGCACGAGTCCGTCAATGCTCACATTGTTGAACCCACGCTTGCGAAGCTGCTGGCTGAGGGTGGCGGTGGCCACGCTGTGGAGCTTTGCTTTGAGTTCGTCCGTCAATTCGAAGAGGGGCGGCAAGCCGGCCTCGGCGCGCGAACCCCACGCCTCCTCGCGCTGCAGGTCGTCCACCTTGGGACCAGCGCTGAACGCGGGCATCGGGTGGATGCCTTCGGTCACCGTGGTGACGAGGCGACCCGTGCTCGGTGCTCCCGGAGCGGTGGGCGCATCCACTTCCACTTCAACGACGTCTCCGGGCAGAACAACGGATGATCCGGCTGGTGTTCCGGTGAGAATCATGTCGCCCGGCTCAAGCGTCATCAATTGCGACAGGTCGGCGACGAGGGTGCCGAGCGAGAAGGCGAGCTTTTCGGTGGTGTCGTCCTGCTTGAGAACGCCGTTGACCCAGGTGCGTACGCGCAGAGCGCCGGAATCGAGACCGGTGGCGTCGATGACATTCGGCCCGACGGGAGTGAATCCATCGCCGCCTTTGTTTCGCAGGTTGCTTCCCTTATCGACGTAACGCAGGTCGTAGACACCGAAGTCGTTTGCGGCCGTGATTGCTGACACGGCGGCCCAGCCGAGAGTGGCGTCGTCAACATGCCGCACATGTGCCCCGATGATGAGGGCGATTTCACCTTCAAAGGCGAGAAGCTCGGTGCCTGCGGGGCGCTCGATGGTGCCACCCGTGTAAGCCATTGAACTTTGCGGCTTCAGAAAGAATGAGGGATAGGCAGGACGACGCCCGCGCTGAGCGATCCGCGACTCATAGTTGAGGTGCAGAGCAATGATTTTGCCCGGTCGATACGCGGGGTCAATCGGTGTGACGGTCATTGTCGGAGTGCTCCTCAGTCGGTGATATCAGAAATCATATACGATTATCCTCGACCGAGGCAAGGGCTTTCTCCAGTGTGAGTGCGACGCTCAGTACGAGTCGATCAGCCCCAACCGCTCCCTCGATACCCAACCCAACCGGGAGACCCCCGTGTGGTCTGGGGACGGGGATGCTGATACTCGGCTGGCCGGCGAGTGAACCGGGATCCGTGTTACGAATCGACGCGGGAAAAAGTGGCATATCGACGCCACCCAATGTCACGGCATCGACCCCAATGCAAGGAGCAACAAAACCCACTGTGGGGTAGATGATGGCGTCAATGCGTTTCGTTTCGAAACACTCCGCGTAGGCGCGTTGAATGTCTGCCCGGATGGCAAGAGCGCCCTGATACTCATCCTCGGTAACAGGCTGGGTGCGCATGTGATCGACGACCGCGCGCACATCCGGTGAGGCGATGTGTTCAGCGACATCGTCGAAGCTAAGGCCGTTGTGCGGAGGCGCCAAGAGCGCGAAACGATCGGTGAGGTGACGTACTGTCTCGTAGCCCACGACCGAGAAGCCGGCGGATGGAGCCAGCTCGTGCACGCTCTGACCGGATGGCGTCACCAAATCGCACTCCACGAGCGTGACGCCCGCTCGCGTCAGCGCGTCCAGCGTGTTGTCCATCGCACTCCTGACCTCATCGTCGAGGAAGTCGAAGAAGCCGCCGCGGGGGACGCCAAGGCGAAGGGCACCGGGGGCGATGCTCGTGAGTTCGCGTTCGCCAGTAATCGCGGTGTCCACGACGGCAACATCCGAAACGTTCCGAGCAAAAACACCCGCAGCATCTCGGGTGGGAGAAATTAGGTACATTCCGTCATCGGGGTATCGTCCCGTCGTCGGGCGAAAGCCCACCACTCCGCAGTAGGCCGCCGGGATTCGCATGGAGCCGCCCGTGTCCGTGCCCAGGGTGAAGGCGTAAGTGCCGGATGCAACCAGCGCTGCTGAACCGCCACTTGATCCGCCAGCTACGCGACTCGGGTCAACCGGATTGCGAATGATGCCGAATGCCGCGTTGGAACTCGTTGTGCCGAGCGCAAGTTCGTGCATTCCTGCCGATTCGGCCACCTGTGCCCCGGCATCGGTCAGTCGGGTCACAACGGACGCCGTTTTCGTGGGAATTGCCTCGCGCAACGCTGGTGTTCCCGCTGTCGCGGGCATCCCGGTGACAAAAATATTGGCTTTGACCGCGAACGGCACACCAACGAGCGAATCCATTTCTCAAGTAAACATCCGACGAGCCGTCGCCGATTGCCAATCGGTGAACCTAGATTGTTCCCGAGCGAACAGTACGGAGGAATTCGCGAAGCAGACTTTTGCATTATTTGTGGGACGCGAGAGAATTTGGACAGACCTACTCGGCGGTAACGACACGTCGAGCTCAATGGAGAGGAACCACGTTATGAGTGCACAACCCGATGTGATTGTTGTTGGTGGGGGAACCGCGGGAGCAATTATCACGCGACGCCTTCTCGATGCCGGCAAGACCGTGCACCTGCTCGAAGCCGGTGTCACCGATGACAACATTGACATTCAAGACATGTCGCGTCTCGGCTTGCTGTGGTTCAGTAAAGACGACTGGGGCTATCACACCACTCCGCAAAAGCACGCCAACGGTCGCAAGCTCCACTGGCCACGCGGAAAGGTTCTTGGCGGGTCGCACTCGCTGAACGCCTCAATCTACGTTCGTGGCAACCAGAAAGACTACGACGATTGGGAAGCTGCCGGCTGCACCGGATGGGGCTGGAAGAACGTCGAGAAAATCTTCACCGAAAAAATCGAGAACTGGCAGGGTGAGCCCAATGGCCTCGGCACCAAGGGCCTTCTTGACGTCACCACGGACTACCCGAAGAACCCGGTGCAAACCTCGATTATCGAGGCGGGTGTGCAGTGGGGGATGAAGCGCAATCCCAACTACAACAGTGCCGACATGGAAGGTATCGCGCAGGAGCAACTGAACATGCGCGACGGTCAGCGCTTCTCGACGTATCGCGCCTACCTGCACCCGGTGCGTGACCACAAGAATCTCACCATCACCACCGGTGCGTGGGTGCACCGCCTTATCTTCGAAGGTAACCGCGTAGTCGGTGTGGAGTACGAAAAAGGTGGCGCCACTCACGAACTGCACGGTGGTGAAGTGGCCCTCTGCGGCGGCGCGCTCGACACTCCGCGAATTTTGCTACTCTCCGGCGTTGGCCCAAAGAAGGAACTCGAGGCACTCGACATCGACGTCAAGGTGGACCTCCCGGGAGTCGGCAAGAACCTGCACGATCACCTGCTCGTGCCGATTATCTTCACGACCTCAAAGAAGTCGGTAGAGATGCCACCGCCGGCAAATGTTCCCATCACCCAGGTGCACTGGTTCTGGAAGAGTCGTCCGGACCTCGACCGACCAGACACGCAGCCACTCGCCTTCAGCGTGCCCATGGTCACGGACACGACCGACCTGTCCAAGGTTCCCGAGTCTGGTTTCACCATCATGGGCGGACTCGTCACCCCGAAGAGCCGTGGTGAATTCACGCTCGCGAGTAAAGATCCGCACGTTGAGACGCTTCAGAACCCCAACATCCTGGAGCACCCGGACGACGTGGCAACGCTCGTCGCTTCGGTCAAGCAGGTGCGTGAAGTAGCCAAGCAGGCTGCGCTCGCCGATGAGTGGGGTGCCGAAGAATCCGAACTCAGCCGTCACCTCGTTACGGATGAGGAAATTGCCGAGTATTCCCGCAACAACGCCATCACCTACCACCACCAGGTGGGCACAGCCAAGATGGGCACCGATGCGATGAGTGTGGTCAGCCCGACCTCGCTCAAGGTCATCGGTCTCGAAGGCGTGCGCGTGTGTGACGCGTCGGTCATGCCGAAAGTTACCAACGGAAACACCAACGCTCCGTCGATGATTATCGGCGAGAAGGCGGCGGACTTCATCATTGCCGGGGCATAACGCCTCGCGGCGTTGTGCACGTAGTGAACTTCGTATGAAAATTGCCATCATCGGAGGGGCCGGAGGCATCGGCTCCTCCGTTGCATTTAACCTCTTGCGCACGCAGACTCCGTACGAGATCGTCATCATCGACAATCGCGACAATATGATCGTCTCGCACGTCATGGACCTGCAGGATGCGCTATCCCTGGGCGGCGCGTCCTCCATTGTCGGCGGGCAGATGTCTGATGCATTCGACGCGGATGTGGTGGTGCTCAGCGCAGCTGTTCCGCTGACGTTGAACACCTCGCGGGATGTGTACCTCGCGGCCAACGCGGACATTGTGGGTGGAATCGTCGATCAGCTCGTTGCCGGTGGCTTCGCCGGAATCCTGCTGCTCATGACCAATCCGGTGGACCCACTGCTCACCTGGATTGCCCGTCGAACCGGCTGGTCGCGACAGCGATTGTTGGGGTACACCCTGAACGACGTGCAACGGTTCCGCACGGGCATTGCGCAAGCGCTCGGGGTCGCCCCTCAGCGAGTGACCTGTTGGGTCGTGGGCGAGCATGGTGCCGGAGCGGTTCAGGTTCGTTCGAGCATCCGGCTCGACGGGGAGCCGGTGACACTCACCGATGAACAATTCGCGCACGCCCTCGACTACGCGCAGAACTGGTACGTGCGACACGTGGCCCTCGATTCGGGCCGCACCTCCACGTGGAGTTCGGGCATCGGTGGTGCGTTGATGATCGAAGCGATGGCACATCCCACAAGCGCCCCATTCCCGGCGTCGGTGATCCTTGAGGGCGAATACGGGGTCTTTGGTATTAGTTCGTCAACTCCAATACTTTTGGGCGCTTACGGACTAGAAAAAGTTATCGAGTCTGAGCTAGCGTCAGATGAGCTACAACAGATTCAGTCCGTTGCAGCCAAAATCGATGAACTTTCTCGCTCCCTGAATCACTAGTTGCCTGCCCAATTCACTGGGCTTTTCTCACGTGACCTTGTACCCGAAGGAGACCACCATGGCCGATGCCGCCGGTGAAGAGTGGAAAACATACGATGATTTCGCTCACGGGATAGACACCTACCGCAAAGCGAACGTGTCGCTCGCCGGAACCTCGCTCAGCATTATTTTTGGCAAGCGGGCAGCCATTGACCTCAACTTTCTCGATGACTCATCCGTTGAGTGGAGTGCATCTGGCGGGATTGTGGCGGCTGCAGGAACTGTCGACCCCTATGACGCGGTCCAAGTGCGCGAAGGCGTCTTTTTCATCAACCTTCCCTTGACGTCGCGCGAGCGTGAGTCAATCACCATCGTGTTCACCCGAAAGACGAACCGTGCCATCATCGCCTACTCGGTCATTGCGGCCGAGCGCGTCGAGGGCACCCCACAGGTCAGTCAGCAGTTCTGGGCGGGAACGACAAACGAGGGCGACGCCTCGGGAAATAAACCCGGTGAGAGTCGAGATCTCATTGGGATGCGAAACATTTATCGCTACAGCCCGAACCATCTCTACGAACACGTTTACGTCTCGTCACAACGGTACGCATGGCAATGTCTCGAGGGAGCCCAACGGGGCCACGGGGACATGGATCTCTCCACGGTCTGGAAGCTTGACGACGGGCTGTACCTCTTCTGCTTCCGCGAATTCCGCATCTCGGTGGCTAGCGTGTGGCTGCACGATCTTGGTTACGGCCTCAACACAACGGGCGTCTTTCTGGGCATCTCGGCCGCGGGGGAGTCCATGCACTCGCGAGCTGGTGGATATATCTACCCACTCGGTACCGTTCGATACCCTGACGCACAGCCGATCTAGTTTCCCGTCGGACCACGCAACGCCATCCAAACCCTCGCTCACACAGCACTACAGCCCGCGAATAACAAAGGAATCATCATGACAACCGCACGTGAAATCGTTGCCGCGCACTACGCAGCGTCAGCAGCCGGAGACATCCAAGGAGCATTTTCCAACTTCGCCGACGACATCGTGTGGACGGAGTCTGCAGGTGGTCGCTACGCGGGCACGTACACCAGCATGGCTGAGGTATATGAAAAGGTCTTTGGCCGAATTCAACAAGACTGGGAAGATTTCGCCGCGCATCTGGACTACCTCATTGCCGACAACGACAACAACAAAGTCGCCGCTGTTGTGAACTATCACGGTAAATCAACGGCAACGGGTAAGTCGCAGAATGTTCGGGTCGTGCACCTGTGGACCATCAAAGATGGCATGGTGGTTGCTTTCGAGCAGGTCGCCGACACTGCCGAACAGAACAAGGCGCTCAGCTAGTTCGCGCGCACGCTCTCAGTCGTTGGCTCATCGAGTAGGGCAACCAGTCGGCCGACAACTTCGCCGCGTGATAAGCGGGCGAGCCCATCCGGGATCTCATCGAATGTGATGGTCGAGACAACCGGTGTGAGTTCACCCGCGGCCATGAGTGCGTAGACGCTCTCAAGGTCGGATCGCCAACCACCCATGGTGCCGAGCAAGCTGAGTCTTCTAGTCACGACAGCGTAGGTGCTTATTTCGGCGGTGCGCTTGCTCATCCCGACTTGCACGACACGTCCACCGGGTCGAACTGTTTCGATGGCCGCGGTAGTGGAGTTGCCGACACCGGCGAAGTCAATAATCACGTCCAATTCTTTGTCTGCAAACTCTGAGATGTCTCGCGCGACGTCAACCGCCCCGAGTTCGCGCGCGACGTGCCAGATTTCCTCGCGAGGCTCAGCGACGAAAACTTCTGCACCCGCGAGCACCGCGATACGAGCCCCCATCTGACCCAGACCGCCAATCCCGAGGATGCCCACCTTCGTTCCGTTGGTGACCTCGCCAACCACGACCACCGCGTGGTGTGGTGCGACGCCTGAATCGGTGGCAGCTGCGGCCACGGCATACGGGAGACCCTCAGGAATTCGCACCAAGAAATCTGCCGTGCACTCAACCTGTGGGGCAAAGCCTCCATGCGCCGACAATCCGGGTGCCGGGTCAGTGGTCATGCACACGCCAACCCGATCGCCCACGTTCCAGCCCTCGACGCCCTCGCCGATCTGGCTGATGACGCCGGCTATTTCGTGACCCACCGTCATGGGGCGTGGCCCGCCCGGGGGAAACGGAAAATGAGGATCTTCCATCATGCCCACGTCGGAATGACACAACCCTGCCGCTTTGACATCCAGCACCACGTGCCCCGGTCGCGCCGTAGGCTCGTCGACCTCATTGAGGGACAGGGGCTGGTGCACCTGCGTAAATTGCCAGGCTTTCATGCTGTTTCTCCTTTGCTTTCATCGTGAGGATCATCAAGGCTCGCGACTCCCCGCCGAGGAATCACGAACATACCAATAGCCGACAGAATGAGGAGGATGCCGGCAGCGCAGAGAAAAACTTGAACGCCGACCTGGTCGGCTATGTACCCGGCTGTCATCGCGCCGATCGGGATGGCTCCCATAAACAGCATTTGACGCACGGAGAGGACGCGTCCTCGCATGTCATTGCGCACGATCATTTGGACGACGGTTGCCGACCCGGCCATTACGAGGATGAGGGCTGCCCCGGTGAGGTAAAAGATAAACGACGCGATGTAGTAGTTCGAGACGACGGTGAGTGCGAGAAATCCGAAAGCGGTGCCGAATAATCCCCAGACCATTGCTCGCGACAGCGGAAACCACTTCGCCTTGCCGGCCAAGAGCGGAATGACTGAGATTGCGCCGAGACTGAGGTACATGTTGAGCAAGCCCAGCTCCATGGCTCCGACATGGTAAACCGTGTGCGCGAGCACGATAGACATCGTAAAAATGGGCTGACCAAACAAGCCGCCGACGACAGCACCGAAAATGGCGAGCTTAATCCCGGAACTGTGCCGGATGTACTTCAGCGCTGAGGTGAATTGGGTCAGAATCCGCTGCGCCGATTTCACGAGTATTTGAGGCTCGGTCACTCGAATGAAAAAGAGAACGACAAGGAGCGGCAGAAAGCTCACGCAGTTAACCGCCAGCGCCCATCCTGGACCGGATGTGGCCAGAATCAGCCCGGCGATGACCGGGCCAAGCGCGCGAGAAAGGTTGAACTGTATCGAGTTGTAGTTCACCGCCGCGCGAAGGAGCGACCGTGGCACAAGATCGTGCACGAAGGCCATGAACGCGGGAGTGTTGAGCGCTGAAAGCGAGCCGTTGATAAAGACGGGAATCATGAGAACCCACGGGGAATTCACTCCGCTGAGCCACATTGCCAACAGGCCGATCGACGTCAGCAGCATTCCCACCTGTGTGATGAGGAGAATGTGCCGACGGTCAAAGCGATCCGCGATGACTCCGGCAACAGGGCCGAGCACAATCGTGGGAAGGAAGTTGACCAGCGTGAACGCACCGACCCAGAGTGCCGTACCGGTGATCTGGTAGAGGATGACCGGGACCGTCAGGTTGCTCATCCACATGCCAGTATTCGACAGTAATGAGGTCAGCCAAAAGGAGAGGTAGTTTCTCTGGCGCATCACGGAGAACCACGGTCGTAACGGTGCTACACCGGAATCGGTCTCGCTCGTCATATCCATGTCCTCAACTGCCACATCGCTGTGTCGCGTTGCTCATTATTTCAGGGCTTACCACGACCATAGACTAAAATTAGTATTGTTATATACTTACTCTCGAACGGTCAGCCGTCGAGTGTTTAAGTGCTTGACGAGAGGGTAGGAATTCAATGACACAGAAATCTGATGACGGGTCATCGTCGGCCCCGGAGATTAAAGAACTTGAACAGATTGGTCGGCGGTCCGACACCCGAGACGTTCTCAACCACGCAACCCATCAAGCGATTGCTCAGTATGAGGACTACTTTATCGTCGACATTGACGCACACGTCTCAGAAGATCAGTTCTGGGGTGAAGTACTCGAACTGATTGACAATGACGTCTGGAAGCACATTGGTCTCGATCAATTCGGCTCCTTTGGCGGCGGCAATGCCCTCCTCAATCTCGCTCCCGGACTCTCGCAGCAAAGTGTTGGCGGTCGAATCGGACACCAGGGTCGACGCGAGCCGGTTGAGGGAGTAGCGGGTCACCCATTTGTGACCGCGGCCCGACGAGGCATGGACGCACTCGGTCTCGACTATCAGGTGGTCTTCCCGAGCGCCATGTTGGTTCTGGGAATGCACCCGCAAGATGAGGTTGAAGTGGTCCTCGCTCGCGCGTTCAACCGCTGGCTGACTGAAGTCGTTCTTCCTCAGGATGATCGACTCAAGGGTCTGCTCTACCTTCCTTTCAACACCCCCGAGGTCTGTGAAGAGCTCGTCGAAAAGTACAAAGATGACGACAACATCATCGGATTTACCGTGTGTTCCACGCGAAACAACCCGGTCCACTCCGATGTGTACAGCAAGCTCTATTCCATGATTGAGGCGACGGATAAGCCCTTGGCGTTTCACTCGGGATATCACTGGGGTGACCCCTCATTTGCTCAGCTGAATCGCTTCCTCTCAATGCACGCCCTGTCGTTTACCCACTACAACCAAATCCACGTCACAAACTGGATCATCAACGCCATGCCCGAACGGTTCCCCAAAATCAAAATGCTGTGGGTCGAAAGTGGTTTGGCCTGGATTCCGTTCCTCGCGCAGCGCCTCGATCACGAGGTGCTCATGCGCCCCAGTGAGGCACCGGGGCTGACCAAGTTGCCCAGTGAGTACATGCGTGAGATGTGGTACACGACCCAGCCCATGGAGCGCACGGACCTCGGCATGCTGGAAGCCACGATGAAATTTTTCAATGCGGAAACCCAGCTCCTCTATTCATCGGATTGGCCGCACTGGGACTGGGACGCCCCGTCAACGATTAGCAACCTTCCCTTTCTTTCGGAGCAGGCAAAGCGAAACATTCTCGGACTCAACGCTGCCAAGCTCTTCAATTTGGATGCCACGCGCAAACGTCCACCAGCTCAGCAGACTCTCGATGAGCGGCCGGGGGTTTCGTGATGGGCGACGCGTCTACCCCTGAAGTGCAGGCATACAACGACCTCGTGCGTCAGCTGTCTGAGGCAGCTACAAAAATCATTGACTCCGGTCAGGCTGCTCTCATCAGCGACGAAGCCCTGGTCGAACCCTTGTACGTCGCAGCCCGCATGTTTTCATCCAAAACGGATCGCGTCGGCAAGACCGAATGGCCGATCGCGACAGATGCGCTCAACGCGACGGAGACCGTCGTCCTGGTCACCGCATTGCTCGAGGCCGCCGACGTCAACCTTTTCGACATGGCCATTTGGTACAGGAGGCTCTAGTGGCAGCTCAAAACATCAAACCACTGCGGGATGTAGTCATCGGCAAGTATGACCAGCTTCGCACCAGAGAGCGAGTGGTTCTCGATATCGATGGCAAAGAAGTTGGCGTCTACTTTGAAGGCGATGAGGTTCGCGCCTGGCTCAATGTGTGTCCCCACGGGGGCGGGCCGGTCTGCCAGGGAAAAATCATGCCTCGCACCGTTCACAATTTTTTGCCAGGAGGCAAAAGTGGAGGTCTGGGCCATCACGAGTCGGAACGCAACATTGTGTGCCCATGGCACGGCTATGAATTCGGCATCCTCTCTGGCGAACATCCGATCAAGTCTGACGTGAAGCTCATCGCGGTTCCGGTGCGCATCTCAGACGGGGATGTCATCCTCTCGGTGTAGACCTGCTTAATGAGCCGGAGCCCCCTCGCGAGTGAGGGGGCTCCGGCTTTTTACGCGCACGATGCTAATGAGAGACGGGAGCACCCTGCAACGACTTGAGTTCGAAGTATTCTTCGAGACCGTAACGACCGTACTCACGACCAAGACCAGACTGACCGTAGCCGCCGAATGGTGCCTGTAGGTTGAGCGGTTCGCCATTGATGACGACCTGTCCGGTGCGCAGCTGTCGAGCCATGGCTACAGCACGCTCACCACTCGAGGACCACACTCCGCCGGACAGCCCGTACGAGGCTGAGTTGGCCTGAGCCACCGCATCAGCTTCGTCGTCATACGGCATGATGGCCAACACCGGACCGAAGATTTCTTCTTGCGCGATGGTCATGGTTGGCGTGACATCACTGAACACGGTCGGCTCAACGTAGGCACCCACCGAGCGCGGTGGGGTGGTCCCACCGACGAGCAGTCGTGCACCTTCATCGATGCCCTTTTGGATGTAGCCGAGCACGCTCTTTTGCTGCGCAGGTGAGGCCATGGGGCCAACCTTCGTGTCGAGGTCTTCTGGGTCACCAACGGTCCACCCGGCAACCGCCTCCACCACAAGTTTTTCAACTTCAGCAAGTTTGGAGCGCGGCACGAGCAGACGCGACAAGGCGGCACACGCTTGTCCGTTGTTGGCGTAGCACTGTTTCACTGCGGTAGGAATGGCCTTCGCGAAATCTGCGTCGTCAAGGATCACGTTGGCGCTCTTACCACCAAGTTCGAGGGTGACCTTTTTGAGCGAGGCAGCTGCGCTGGCGGCAATCTTTTTGCCAGCGTTTGTTGAACCGGTGAAACTGACCATGTCGACCCCCGGATGGGTCACGATGGCTTCACCCACCGAAGCAGCATCACCGCTGACCAGGTTGAAGACACCAGCGGGGAGGCCTGCTTTCTCAAACATTTCAGCGAGCACATAGGCGTTGAGAGGAGACACCTTGCTCGGCTTCAGCACGACGGTGCATCCCGCAACAATTGCCGGAGCCACCTTGGCTGAAATTTGGTGGAGCGGGAAATTCCACGGTGTGATTGCACCGACGACCCCAATGGGATCGCGCACCACGAGACTTGAGCCCATCATTTCTTCACCCTCGGCGAGAATCTCTTCCATCGCGCGAGCGGCGAAGTCAAAGTTCTTAATGGCCAGGCTGACTTGCGCCATGCGCGCAAAGGCTCGTGGGGAACCCATTTCGTCACTGATGAGATCGGCGATTTCATCGTTGCGCTCCTTGAGCTGATCTCGAACACTGTCGAGAATGGCGATGCGCTTCTGTGGGTCCGTAGCGGCCCACGAGGGAAATGCTTTTCGAGCCGCGGCGACGGCGACGTCGACGTCGGCGGCATTGCCGGCGGCAATCGTGCCGACTAGCTCGTTGGTTGCCGGACTGCGAACTTCAATCACACCGGTTCCCTGTGACGGAATCCATGTGCCATCGACGTAGATGTGCAGGCGTTCAATCATGGGTGTTTACTCCTTTTAGCGAGGTGGCTGGGGAAGGAAATCGTGGATGAGGTGCCACGCACTCGGAAGTTCCGGAACGGGCACTTCAAGCAGCAGCGGCTCATTCGCCTTCTCAGCATTTTTGATTGCCGAGAGGAGAGCGTCGGGGCTAGCAATGCGTTCGCTCGCGATCCCAAACGCTTCACCGAGCTTGACGAAATCTGGGTTGGCCAGGTCGGTTGCGAGCATGCGGTTGAAGCGGTTCTTCTGCATGCGTCGCACGTTGCCGAACGCGTTGTCCGAAAAGACCACGGTAATCAGCCCAATGTTGTACTTGCGAGCTGTTGAGAGTTCCTGCATGTTCCAGCCGAAGCCGCCATCCCCGTTGATTGAGACGGTGACCCGATCAGGATTGCCGGCTTTGGCGCCGAGCGCAGTGGCAAAGCCGTAACCCAAGGTGCCCTGGTAGCCGGGGGTGATGTACGTGTTGGGGCCGTAGACCGGGAAACCCACTTCGCTGAGGTAACCAACCTGAGTGAGTTCATTGACGAGGATGCCGTCTTCAGGGATGGCCTCGCGGAGTGCGCGTACCCAGCTGGCCTGCGGCATGACCGCATCCACTTGAGCCTGTGCATCCGCCCGAATCTCGTCGAGCGTGACGAGGATGCCGGATCGCTCGTTGGCAGACAAGGCGTCGCGCAAGGCGCTGAGACCGAGTCGCGCGTCCGAGTGAATCGCTACGTCGGCGCGACGTGGCGCGCCCAAATCGCGCTCCTCCGTGTTGAGGAAAATGAGTTTGGTGCGTGGGTCGGTCTTGATCACATGAGCGTGACCATCGAGGAAACGACTGCCGACAACCAGGATGACGTCTGCTTCAGGGATGAGGCGACGACCACCCAAACTCGTGACGGCGAGCGGGTGGCGGTTGTCGAGGGCGCCTCGTCCGTGCAGGCTCATCACCACCGGAACATTGATGTGTTCGGCAAGTGCGCGAAGCTCGTCGCTAGCCTTGCCGGCGAGCACTCCGCCACCGACGTAGACGAGGGGGCGCTCAGCTGCGGCCAACAAGGCCGCTGCTTCACTGATGCGCTTGGGGTCTGGTTCGACCACGTCACGACTGAAGTCGGCGTCGATGAGTGTTACGTCAGCCCGGGATTCGAGAACGTCCGGTGGGATTTCAATGCCTACTGGGGCAGGGCGACCGCTACGCAACTGGTGCATCGCATCGTGCACGAGTTGGGGAATCTCTGCGGGGGTAAGGGCCATGCCCGTCCACTTCGTGACCGTGCCCAGGGTGTGTGTCTGATCGTTGACCTCGTGCAGTGCTCCGAGACCTTTTCCGATGTGCTCCGACGGTACCTGACCCACAATGGCGAGGACCGGAGAAGAGCAGGCATACGCTGTCGACAGCGCCGCGGTGGCGTTCAGCATTCCGGGGCCGGGAACAATCATGCAGACGCCGGGTTCACCTGTGGTGCGAGCGTAGCCGTCCGCCATGTAGGCCGCACCCTGTTCGTGGCGGGTGTTCCAGAACGTCAAGTCATCTTGTACTTGAGCGAGTCCATCAACCGCAAAGTCCAGCTGAACGCCGGGCACGCCAAACATCTGAGTGATGCCTTCCCGAACAAGCTGTTGAGCCAGCGCTTCACCGCCAGAAAGCTCCATTGGATACGACCTTTCGCTATGAGGCCCACAGAGCCGTCGTCTAAATATATGACTATTCTAGGTTTTGCGAAAGTCTGAGTTGTTATGGGGTGTTTTTCACCACAAACCCGCGAGATGCGCGATGCGCAGGCCGGTGTGCAGTTCCCGTCGCACAACTCCGTCAGAGAGATCCAATCCGGTGACTTCGCGAATTTTGTCGAGACGGTAGTAGAAGGTGCTTCGGTGAATGTGCAAGTCTTTTGCGGTCGCCTGCGCATCCCCGCCGAAATCAAGATACGCATTGAGGGTGTGAGCCAAATCGATTCCGGACTGGTTCTCGAGTAGCTTGGCCACGCCCTCGGGCAGGTCACTCACCGAAAGGGACGCGAGAGGAAGTTGGAGCAAGAGCCGATCGAGTCCGAGGTCTGACCAGTCGGCTAAAAATCGCATCGATGATGTGTCACGGATGAGTGAATCGATGGCGATGTGGGATTCGCGTAACGATGAATCCAGCTCTGCAAGGTCAGATGTGGCGCCGCCAAGGCCGCCGACCACCACTCCCAACGTCAGGTTCTTGAGCGCTGTCACTATTTTGTGAGAGTCAAGCGGCCCGGCGATCACGAGTGTTCCGGTGGATTGTTGCGCCACGCCGAACGAGTGAAACGGTGTGGCCCGAATGACCGCTCGCGTCGCTTCTTCCGTCTCAAGTGCGAGCATGGCCAGGTCTCTGCCGGCCGCGTTCACGGGCTGCAAACTGAGGACGCGGTATTCGCTCATTTCGGGGAGGAGGCGAAAAGCCTTGACCGATTCAGCCCCACGAGTGCGCTCAGCCGCTTGCGACGAAAGCAAGTCGCTCATCACGGACTGGCGAAAGTCGACTTCGTCCTCGTCGGCAATCGTTCTGACGGCAACGAGCGGGGCGAGCTGAGTTGCGGCGTTGGTGAGGTCACCCATGAACTCGGGACTGATGTCACCGATGTGTTCTGCGCCCGGTTGCGAAAACGTGAGAAAACCGTAGAGGCGACCCTTGTACCGCAGTGGCACAACAACGCGAGCAGGGACATCATCGTGAGCGGCCAGTAAGACGGGTGACTCGGAGGTTCGCACCTTCGACGCGGCAATCATTTCAGCCGCTTGAGGAGTGGCTTTTCGTCCCAAGATGACGGCAAGACGACCACGATCGACGGTTTCATCATGCTCGCTGAAGGTGAGAACGCGGAGGTCGAGGTCAAAAATGACGATTGCCCGGTCGAGAGATTCGGCGGTCAGTTGAACGGCTTCGTGCAGGTTCATGCCCGTTGTCCTCCCGCGGCGTCGAGTTGTCGTCTTCAGACATTCTGTCGCATAAGCAGAAAAGAGTTTAGTTTGGTTGTGCGACGGGCAATCGCATGCCGGCAAGTAGTGTCGGCTTGAACTGTTATCGACAAGCGAGGCTACACGTGTCAGAAAAATGGAAAAGTGCCGACGTTGACGGGATGTTGTTCTCCGACGGTTGGCGGTCGGGAAACGGCGGTAGCTATGAGATTCTTTCTCCGATCGACGGACACAGTGTCGGAACGGTCGCGCTAGCTAACGAAAAAGATGTTCAGCGTGCCGGAGAGCTAGCCACCGCCGCTCAAATTGCCTGGGGACAGACGAGTTTCAGCGAACGTGGCGACCTGATGCTCCGCGCAGCCGACGCCCTCGAAGACATGCGGGATGAGGTCCTTCGTCTCTTGGCGGTGGAAAGTGGGTCGGGGACAGTCAAGGCAAACAGTGAAATCGATAAGGCTCTTGACGAATTGCGAACCGCCGCAGCTCTGCCATCGGCACCCCAGGGTGAGGTTCTGGCACACGACAAAAATTTTGCATTGAGTATCGCTCGGCGCGTTCCGGTTGGAGTAGTGGGCGTGATCGCACCGTGGAACGCGCCTCTCATGCTCGCCATCAGATCGGTTGCACCGGCCATTGCCCTCGGGAATGCCGTCATCCTCAAGCCCGATGTGAAAACGTCTTTTTCTGGGGGGCACGTCATTGCCGCGGCATTTGAACGAGCCGGCCTCCCTGCCAATGTCTTGCACGTGCTGCCCGGAGGTCCAGAAACCGGCGAGGCGTTGGTCAGGTCACCGCACACTCAGATGATTTCGTTCACCGGATCCACCGCAGCGGGACGCCGTGTCGGGGAAGTTGCCGGTGGACTGATGAAGCGCGTCGTCCTGGAATTGGGTGGCAAGAACGCCATCATCGTGTTCGAGGATGCCGATCTCGACCGGGCCGTCGACGCCGCAGCAAAGAGCTCCTTTGGTCATCAGGGGCAAATTTGCATGGCAACGGGACGCCACTTAGTGCACGAAAAAATCGCGGACGAGTACATGGCTAAACTCATCGCCCGCGTCGATTCGATGCGTATGGGTGATCCTCGTGAGAAGGGCGTGAATGTTGGTCCTCTGATCAGTGAGCAACAGGCTGAACGTGTTCAGGCCATCGTGGACGCATCGGTCAGTGACGGCGCAACCATCGTGCGCGGTGGTACTCACGATGGCGTGTATTTCACACCGACCATCCTCGACGGCGTGGACGTGAACAACCCCGCGTTCCAAGCCGAAATTTTTGGTCCCGTTGCTCCGATCACCCGATTTGCCTCTGATGACGAAGCCATTCAGCTCGCCCAGGCGACGACCTATGGGCTGTCGGCCGCCATTCACACTCGTGACGTGGCTCGTGCACTCGAGATGGCCGGCAAACTCCGCACGGGAATGGTTCACATCAATGGAACCACGGTGAACGACAATGCTCAGGTGCCCATGGGAGGTATGGGTGACTCCGGTAACGGCGGCAGGTATGGCGGGCACTGGAGTGTTGACGAATTCACGTACTGGCAGTGGGTGTCAGTTGCGCCCGCCTGAGACTCTGTGCCACCGGTCAGGAAGAGGCTCCGACACCGTGTCTGATGAAGGCGTCGGACTTTCGCGCACTGGTGTGAGGAGCAAATCAGTCTCGTCGCCTATTTTCGGATTACCCCATCACAAGCTTTGCCTCGTGGCACGTTCTACTTATCTCGACAACCCAACTTTCGCAAGGGAGCACAAATGATTATTGATGTTCACGGACACATGTCAGCACCGTCCGACTTTTACGCGTGGAAAGCCGGCTTGCTGGCTCACCGCGGATCACACGGAGGTAAGCCACCGGTGATCACGGATGACGCTCTTCGCGCATCGTACTTCGCCCCAAATCACAACTTTGGGGACATTTCCCACATGCAGCACCTTGACGATGCGGGAATTGATTTGCAGCTCATTTCTCCGCGGCCGTATCAGATGATGCACTCGGAGCGACCTGCCAAATTGGTTGAGTGGTTCACCGCTGAAGCAAACAACCTCATCCACCGGGCTACGGAACTCTTCCCGGGACGGTTCAAAGGCATTGCCGGTCTCCCACAGAGCCCCGATCTTGAGCCAGCTCAATGGTTAGGCGAACTTCGCCGCACCGTCACCGAGATGGGCTTTGTTGGCGTGATGCTCAACTCAGACCCGTTCGAGGGGACTCAGACTCCGCCGGCACTCGGTGAACGGTACTGGTATCCGGTCTACGAGGCGCTGTGTGAACTCGATGTTCCGGTTCTCTTGCACTCGGCCGGATGTAAACCACCAGCACGCGAGCCGTACAGCTTGCACTTCATTCAAGAAGAAACCGTGTCGGTGTGGAGCCTGGTCAACTCCGATGTTCTGAAGGATTTCCCCGACCTCAAGGTCATCGTCTCTCACGGTGGCGGAGCAATTCCATACCAGGTAGGACGCTTCCTTCCCTCGGTCGTGCGAACCGGTGTCTCGTACATTGACAAGCTCCGCAAGCTCTACTTTGACTCGTGCCTCTACACCCAAGAAGGGCTCGAGCTGCTGTTCAAAGTTGTGGGTACCGACCGAGTGCTCTTCGGCTCCGAGAAGCCCGGTACGGGTTCCCAGATCGATCCGTCGAACGGTCGCTGGTTTGACGACATCCACTTGCTCATTGATGACATCGAGTGGCTGCCCGCGGACGAGCGCGAGGCCGTGATGAACGGTAACGCCAAGAAGATTTTCCGAAACCTCTAGCGGCTCGCGCCAGGGAAAGGTTAAGAGCAACATGAGTGAAACTACGACGTCACCCAACGAACGCGCCGAAATCATTGCGGCCCTGCGTCAACTGGACTCGTGCGCCGTTTCTGACGCGCTCGACTCGTATGGATTACCCGGAGCTGTTACGGCACTCCAGGCAATGTGGCCCGTTGGTAAAGTGGTCGCCGGTCGGGTGAGAACGGTAACCGCTGCCCCCAAGAGCGCAGGAGGACCATCCACGCATATTGCGACGCCCCTCGTTGTGATTTCTGAAGAGGATGACGTTGTCGTCATTGACAATCACGGTCGAGTCGATGTCTCATGCTGGGGAGGGCTCCTCGCCGAAGCTGCCGTCAAGCAGGGCATCGCGGGTGTGATCGTCGACGGTGCCTGCCGCGACGTCCAGGAGTGCGAAGCACTCGAGCTTCCTCTCTATGCTCGACGCGCCGTGCCTGTGAGCGCACGGGGACGAATCGTTCAGCAAGCCATGGACACCCCGATTCAGGTTGATGGTGTGGCCGTTGCGTCGTTCGATTACGTCATTGCGGATCGCAACGGAATCGCCTTCATCGGGCAGGCCGAGGCCAAGCGGGTCGTCGAATTCGCCAAGCGAATCACCGAGCGCGAGGAGCGTATGTCACTCGAGGTGCGTAGCGGTCGACCGGTGGTCGAAGTCATGCACGACAACCAGTTTCCAACAGTGGAGAAGTAAATGAGCACGATTGAAGAACGCTTCAGCGTCTTGGGCACCGCGACCATTTCCGATGCCCTCGACAAGATCAAACGTCCGGGCAGCATGCACGGATTGGCACCTCTACAAAATGGCCAGCAGATGGCGGGGCGCGCCTTTACCGTGAGGTATGTCGCGGCTGGCAACCCTCCGGGAACCGTGGGAGATTTCATCGATGACGTGAAACCCGGTCAGGTTGTGGTCATCGATAATGACAGTCGAACGGACTGCACGGTCTGGGGCGACATTCTCACGGCAACCGCGCACAACCGGGGCATTGCTGGAACGGTCATCGAAGGCGTGTGTCGCGACACAATCCGCGCACTCAGCCTTGGCTACTCGATCTACAGCCGTGGACGTTTCATGCGCACCGGCAAGGATCGAGTCGAGGTGGCCGAAGTCGAGGGTCCCGTGACCATCGGTGGCGTCAAGGTTCTTCCCGGCGACATCATCGTGGGCGACTCGGATGGTGTCGTTGCCATCCCGCAGGACTGCGAGCAGGAAGTGCTGGAGATCGCCGAGATGATCGAAGAACGGGAGGAGAGCATCCTTCAGGCCGTTCTCGCTGGATCAACCATCGCTGAGGCACGCGCAAAATTTGGTTACCACCTGCTCCAGCGGGGGGAGAACTCATGACCGAGAACTTTGATGAGAACGAACTCCTTACTCTGGGTACGGCGACACTTTACGAGGCATCAGGGCTCGATTGCTTTCTTGACCCGTCGATTCGACCGGCATGGGATGGTGCCGCCGTCGTAGGACGCGCGTTTCCCGTGCTCGCCGCCATCGGCGACAATCTCGCGCTGCATCACGGTATCGAAGCCGCGGGTCCGGGCGATGTTCTCGTGGTTGATGCGGGTGCGGGTCTGCATGGCTACTGGGGTGAAGTGATGACCGTCGCCGCCCTCGCGCGAGGAATCAAGGGTCTAGTTATCGATGGTGGCGTGCGCGACACCGTACAGATGGCTAACTTGAGCTTTCCCGCATTCAGCTCGAGCATCTCAATCCGCGGCACGATAAAAAAGTGGCCGGGAACTGTTGGTCTCCCCATCACGATGCGTGGACGGGTGATTAATCGGGGCGATCTCATCGTTGCCGACCGTGACGGTGTCGCTGTTCTACCGGCTAACTCGCTGGAGAGCATCATTGCGTCGTCCCGCGAGCGTGCCCTCAAAGAAGAGGCCTACATGAAGAGGCTGGCCGCCGGGGAAACCACTCTTGACGTTTACAACTTTCGCGATCTTGGATCCCCTGAATCCGCTCGTTAACTTGCACTTTCCTCACGCCTAAGGAAGCACTATGTCGAAAATTATTGAAACCGATGTCGTCATCGTAGGCGGCGGCCCGGTCGGGCTCACCGCAGCGATGTATTTGAACTCCCGAGGAGTGCGCAGCGTCGTTATCGAATCACGCGCGTTTATGGCTGCCCCGAATGTCAAGTGCAATCACGTTTCGGCGCGCACCATGGAGCGCTTTCGCCAGCTCGGCATCGCCGACAAGGTGCGGGCAGCCGGTCTCCCTCAGGATTATCCGCATGACGTCGCTTTTTTTACGACGATGACCGGAATCGAAATCGCACGAATCTTGATTCCCTCGCCGGCTGATCGCAAAAACAACCCGGTTGGGCCTGACGCCGACTGGCCGACTCCCGAGCCACCTCACCGCGTGAATCAGCGCTACCTCGAACCGATTCTCATGGAGCACGCTGCGTCGCTCGAGAACCTCACACTTCTCAACGACACCGACTTCGTCGATTTCACCCAGGATGATGACGGCGTTGCCGTTCGCGCCACGGATAAGAATGGAGAACCCCTCGAAATCCGCGGCAAGTTCATGATTGGCGCAGACGGAGGAAAGTCGGCGGTTCGTAAGATGATTGGCTCGAGCCTCTCCGGTGACCCAGTCTTGAGCTACGTGCAATCCACGTTGATCAGCGCCCCCGGTTTGTATGAGCTCGCGGGAGACCCCGCCTGGGCCTACTACCTCTTGAACCCACGACGTAATGGTCACATCTACTCAATCGACGGTAAAGAAGAGTTCCTGGTGCACAACTACGTCAAGCCGGATGAGGGCGAGGGCGAGAACCTTGACCGCGATCAATTCATTCGCACGTTCCTCAATGTTGACGACTCCTTCCAGTACACGATTTTGTCTAAGGAAGACTGGGTAGCTCGCCGGCTCGTTGCTGATCGTTTCCGAAAGGGGCGTGTCTTCATCGCGGGAGACGCATCCCACCTCTGGGTACCCTACGCCGGTTATGGCATGAACGCAGGTATCGCCGACGGCCTGAGTCTTGCGTGGGTGCTCTCCGCGTATCTCAACGGTTGGGCAAGTGAGGGAATCCTGGATGCGTACGAGCTCGAGCGTCAACCCATCACGGAGCAGGTTTCACGATTCGCGATGGGTCACCAAAAAAAGATTGCCGCCTTCGATGTACCCGACAATATTGAGGAAGACTCGCCCCCGGGTGAAGAGGCGCGTCGGGTCTTAGGGCAGAAGGCCTACGACCTCAACGTGCAGCAGTTCGCGGCCGCTGGTCTGAACTTCGGCTATTCGTACTCCGGGTCAAACATCATCAGTTACGACGGGGAGGAAGCCCCCGCGTACACCATGGGCTCGTTTACGGCATCGACTGTTCCCGGTTGCCGCATCCCGCACTTTTGGGTATCGGATGGAGTTTCGTTGTATGACCAACTCGGTTTGGGGTACACGCTGATCAGCCGGACAGATTCAGCCGCAACTCAGCCCTTTGTGGAGGGGTTCGCGGCGGCGTCGGTGCCCCTGACCGTGCTCACATTCTCACCGGATCAGACGCCCGCCGAGTACACGCATAACTTCTATCTCGTTCGCGATGACCAGCATGTGGTCTGGCGCGGAGACGCTGCACCCTCGGATTTCGCCGGTCTCTGTGATGTTTTGACGGGACGAGTACCGGCCTAAGTAGGTGTGCCCGGTAGTGCGCTGATGCCGTGAGTTCGCAATTCTCGCTCCAGGGAAAACGACGTACGTCGCTGAGGCAACTCGTCAAGACAATCCTCGCGACAGTTCTCGCGTGGTTTGTCGCGCTGCTGATTTTTCCTGAGGAACGACCAATTTTTGCTGCCATTGCGGCAATCATCATTATTCAGCCGAGCGTGAATCAGTCGCTCGGAAAGGCATTCGAACGCAGTACCGGTGTCTTTATCGGGGTAGCGCTCGCAACTCTCGCAACCGTCGCATTTGGTCCGCAGCCGTGGCTGGTGCTCATCGCTATGGTGTTGGCGTTTGTGAGCGGCTGGGTCCTGAAGTTTACGTCGACCACGGCTAGCCAAATCGCCATCAGTGCGATGCTCGTTCTCGCTCTCGGTGTGGTTACTCCCGAACGTGCAGTGAGTCGAATCGCGGAGACGCTCATCGGGGCGTCGATCGCGCTTGTGGTGAACATGGTTGTTTCGCCCCCAATTCCGATTCAGCCGGTTCGAGAGGCCGTGGGCAGGCTTGGCATCAACATCGCGAGCATTTTTGACGACATCGGGAACGTGTTGCTGAGCCCGGCGAGCCCCCACGTTCTCGAGGACATCTACCTACGCGCACGAAAATTGCGATTTGAGTACAGCGAGGCTGATGCTGCCCTTGTTCGTGCCCAAGAATCGTTGAGGTTTAATCTGATCAAGGGTAAACATCAGCCGGAGCTCGACGCTCGAGCAAAGACGCTGTTGCAGTTGTCCATTCTGTCGACGCGCGTGGTTGGCGTAGCTCGCGGTGTTCGCGATCACTACGATCCGTCGATTATCAATGAGTCGGGGATTGCAGAAATTGCGCGGGACTTCATTCTCTCGGGGCAAAATTTACGAGAGCGACTACGCGATGCCGGCCTCATCGAGGCCAGTGTGCCGGAAAGCACGATAACCGCGCCGGATTTGCCTGCTCAGGCGCGGCGGCCTCGTCAACCGCGACCCTCGACGAAGAACTGGGTTCTCATCGGTTTCTTGATGGAAAACCTGAGACGGATCCGCGACGAAGTGGCTGAAAGTCCCACGGACTGACTGGCTTATGCACCCGCACATGAGAGTCCACAGAGTGAACGCCATTGGGAAAATTTTGTGTCGGAAAACAGATTTAACTTGGCAAATCTGTAACAAAACAATAACATTCAAACTGTTATATGTTTTACATATTGCCTTTCAGTACATCGCGAGGCAATATGTGTGTGAGTAGGGCACGTGACTACTCACGAGGTCCGTTTCGGCGAGACAAAACGCTCTCTTGGCAACGTAGCCAATAGGGCGGGACGCCTCTTCGAGACGACAAGGAGCCCCATTCTTGGGGTTGCTGACTTCACAACCAAGATGATCGGCTGAACTATCTAGTCGACGGAAAAGAATGAGGATCATATGAAAAAGTCAGTGCTTAGAGGCCTGGCTGGAGTCGCGGTAGTTGGTCTAGCCGTAGCTCTCGCAGCATGTTCAACCCCCAAGCCAGTTGCAACCGGTTCCGAGTTGCACATCTGGACCATGTTCCCCGTAACCCCGATGGCTGATGTCTCGCAGGTTGGTGCCGGTGTCAAGGCTGGCGCTGCTGCTATCAACGCAGCCGGTGGTCTCGGAAAGCAGCACCACAAGCTCGTTGTTAAGGAGTGCAAGACTGACTTCTCGCCCCAGAGCGAAATTCAGTGTGCACAGCAGGCATCCGACGACGCGCTTTCGATTGCTTTCGTGAGCCCGCTTCAGATCTCTGGTGGAGACGCTGTTGACAAGGTGCTTCAAGATGGTGAACTTCCTGTCATCAACTCGAACCCGAACACCCCTGAGGCTCTGAAGAGCCCGGTTCAGTTCCCCATCGCGCAGGATGTGTTCAACCTGTCGATGTGTACTGTCATGGGTGCCAAGGCTTCCGGAGCTAAGAGCGTTGCCTACGGCATCGTGACCAACCCTGGTACCGTCGCTTCAGCCGAGCGCGCTGTTGCTCTCGCTGGAAAGAACGGTGTAGAGAGCCTCGGCGTGGTCGAAGCGCCTCTGTCCACCACCGACATCGCACCGTTCCTGCAGCAGGCAGTGGACCTGAAGCCTGAGCTTCTCGTGCCCTCCCTCTCACCGATGCTTATGGCCGGATGGCTCTCGGGTCTGCCTAACAGCGGATTTACCGGAGCTTCGTGTGTAACCGACGAACTCGCTCCTTACCAGGTGCTCGTCGGACTTGGCGCAGCTGCTAAGGACATCTACATGGTTGGCTCGTACCCCGAGTACACGTGGGACTACCCACTCCTCAAGCAGTTCAACGCTGATGCAGCAGCTGAAGCAGCAACTGGTGACAAGTACGCCGCCACGGCTCCGGGCAACAGCCCAATGAGCATCCTGCGCGGATGGCTGGGAACCTACGTTCTGCAGCAGGCTGTGGCCAACGTCGAGGGTGACACCCTTGACCGCGCGACACTGCTCGCCGCGTTGAACAAGACCACGGTCACGTTCGGTGAGGGTAACCCCATCGTTCCGATCGACTTCTCAAAGCCGAACCCCGACCCCGAGATTGCTCGCTTGTTCAACACGAGCACCATCCTCAAGGTCTGGAACCCGGACACGAAGACAATTGACCAGACCAAGGTCGGTCCGATGGATGCAAGCCAGCTCAAGTAGCTGACGCGTACCCTCAAAGTAACAAGCAATAACAAGTTCGGGGCCGTTGCAGGCAACTGCACGGCCCCGAACGCCTCAACGGAGAGAGAATAAGCAATGATCGACGTAATTCGGTATGGCCTCTTAGGTCTCGGACTCGGCGCGATTTACGTCATGCTCGGTCAGGGCATGCTCCTTATTTACCGAGGATCAGGTGTCATCAACATCGCCCAAGGCGCGTTTGCCATGTTTGGTGCGTACACCTACCTGCAGCTTCACGCTCCCGAGAGCCTTGACCCCACTCTTCAACCTGGCCATGGTCTGCCAATCTGGTTGTCCATTATTCTTGCGGTCATCATCACCGCTCTTGTGGGGCTCGTGGTCGATCGGTTCATTCTTCAAAAAATGAAGAAGGCCTCTCCACTTACTCGACTTATCGCGACGGTCATCGTCTTGCTTCTCTTGCAAGCCATCGCGTCGAAAATTTGGGGCAGCACGGCTCCCTTTGTGGAACCAATCTTCCCCAATAAATTGATCGACTTTGGCGGTGGAATCACCGTTCCAGAAACCTATGTCTGGCTACTCGGTGTGGCCATTGTGCTCACGGCAGTCCTCACGATTGTCTGGCGATACAGTCGCGTGGGCTGGGTCACGGCAGCCGTCGCTCAAAATGAGCGTGGAGCCGCGGCTCTCGGTATTTCGCCGAACTTTGTTTCCACGATGACCTGGATGGTCGGTACAGGCCTCGCCGCGCTCGCGGGTATCTTCGTCACCCCGATTACTCAGGTGTCCATCTCGGGACTGAGCCTATTCATCGTTCCCGTGCTCGCCGCGCTGGTGTTTGCAGGTTTCAAGAATTACGTAGCTGTGCTCGGCGCGGGCATGTTTATGGGTGTTGTGCAGACGATTCTGATTCGCTACAACCACGACGTGCAAGAGGCGACAGGCATTGCGGCCATGTCGAATGCCTTCCCAGTTCTTGTGCTCATCGTCGTGCTGTGGGCACGTGGTTCGGCACTGCCTGTCCGCGGCCAAGCGGGTGAGCGACTCCCGGATCTCGGAAACGGACGCTTCCGATGGGGAATTGTTCTGCCACTGCTTGCCATCATGCTCATCCTCATCTTCACGGTCTTCTCAACCAATAACGTGGTGCTGGGTGCCCTGACGGTGACGTTCGCCTTGACAATCCTTTTGCTCTCGTTGGTCGTGGTTATCGGTTACAACGGTCAGGTGTCGCTGGCGCAGTACGCGATTGCCGGAACCGGTGGTTTGATAGCGGCACAGTTGTCGGTTCGACTCGGCTCACCGTTCTTGGTCTCGCTCATTGTGGGTGCTCTGGCCGCTTCGGCCGTCGGTGTGCTGTTTGCCCTCCCCGCCCTGAGAACCCGCGGGGTAAACCTCGCGGTCATCTCCTTGGCAGCCGCGTGGGCCGTCTACGACATGGTGTTCACCAACGATAAGTTCGTGGGTGGCTCGGGTGGTATGCCCGTGGGAATCCCGAGCATCTTCGGTTTTGAAATTGGCGGAAGCAATCACCCTGAGCGGTACGCCGCGTTCGCTTTGATCGTGATGGCTTTGGCGATGCTCTTGGTCACCAACGTGCGCAAGGGTCGGATGGGTCGCAGCATGATTGCGGTGCGCTCAAACGAACGTGCCGCAGCCGCATCGGGTGTTAACGTTCAGGGCACCAAGATCATGACCTTTGCGATCTCCGGCGCGCTCGCTGGCTTGGGTGGCATCCTGCTCACGTACCAGTATGAGCTGGCCGTCTTCACCTACTATGACTCGTTCAACTCCCTGCTGGCCGTTGCCTGGATCATCATCGGTGGTGTCGGGTTCGTCGTCGGTGCAATCTTTGCTGCTGTAGGTGCACCCGGTGCGCTGTCTTCACTCATCGGTTTGAACTGGGACGGGTTCGTGTCTTGGCTGCCGTTGATTGCAGGTGTTGGTTCTCTGGGAGCAGTTATCTTCAATCCGCACGGAATCGTGCAGGACTTGGCCATGCGGTTTGGCAAACTCGAGAAGAAGATTCAAGCGAAAGTCTCGTGGATCAAACCGCCGAAGCGCTACGAGTTGCCCAGTGACGAAATCACCGTTACCCGGGTCGAGCCAAAGACGCTGGTCATCGATCACCTCAGCGTTCGCTACGGCGGTGTCGTAGCCGTGAACGACCTCAGTTTCGAGGTCAAGCCGGGTCAGGTTGTTGGACTCATTGGTCCTAACGGTGCCGGTAAGACATCCCTCATGGACGCGGTTACGGGCTTCACCCCCTACTCGGGCAAGGTTCTCATCGACGGCAAGAGCATCAACGGCAAGCAAGCGCACCAGCGTGCCGAGCGTGGTCTTGTGCGGTCGTTCCAGGGCGTCGAACTCTTCCCTGAAATGACGGTTCTTGAGAACCTTCAGGTTCCTCAGGACCACCAAGGAGGATTTGGTGGACTCCTGGAGCTCGTCAAGCCAGCCAAGACGAAGCTCCATCCGGTCACGATTGCTGCGGTGCGGGACTTCGGGCTTGAGGACCTGCTACACCGTACCCCGGATGATATTTCGTTTGGTCAGCGCCGTCTTGTCGCGATTGCACGAGCTGTGGCAGCCCGCCCATCGATTCTGCTGCTCGACGAGCCAGTAGCGGGGCTCAGTGAACACGAATCGGAAGAGTTCGGTCAACTTGTGAGACGACTCGCCGACAACTGGGGCATGGCCGTTCTGGTCATCGAACACGACATGAACTTCGTGATGACCATCTGTGATCACATCAACGTGATTGATTTTGGTACGTACGTGACATCGGGTACTCCGCAGGAGGTTCGCGAGAGTCCGGCAGCCATCGCCGCCTACCTTGGTGACGACAACTACGAAGAGACCTCCGATATCCCCACTGTGACGGGACGCAATGTGAAGGGTGTGAAGAACTAATGTCTGAAGTTCTCATCAAGACAACGGACCTCCACTGCGGCTACGGTGGCGTCGACATCGTCAAGGGCATCAACATCGAGGTCAAGTCCGGCGAGGTGGTCGCCCTGTTGGGCGCCAACGGTGCAGGCAAGACGACCACCATGTTGACCCTTGCCGGGGAGCTGTCGCCGATTAGTGGTGAAGCAGCCGTTCTTGACCTGCCGAAAGGCCGACCACTCTACAAGCGTGCTCGGAAAGGGTTGTCGTTTGTTACCGAGGAACGCTCGATCTTTCCACACCTCACGACCAAACAAAACTTGGCCGTCGGTCGTGTGAACATCGAGCACGCAACGGAAATCTTCCCGGAACTCCTCCCGTTGCTGGGACGTCGCGCAGGCTTGCTCTCCGGTGGTGAGCAGCAAATGCTCACCCTGAGCCGCGCCATTTCTCGAAACCCCAAACTTTTGCTCGCCGATGAGCTCTCACTGGGTCTTGCGCCAAAAACGGTGGGACGCCTCCTGAGGGCGGTACGCGCAGCTGCTGATCAGGGCGTGGGTGCACTGCTCATCGAGCAGCACGTGAATCGCGTTCTTGACATTGCCGATCGTGTCTACCTCTTGCACCACGGTGTGATCGAGTTCGAAGGCACCGCCGACGAGGCACGGGCAAATATGAGCCGAATTCAAGCAACCTACTTGAGTGCCGGATAACTGTTTTTCGACAGCAAATAAAGAAAAGGAAAAGACGACGATGTCAGAAAAAAAGACCATGAGAGCTCACCGCCTGCAGACGCGCAAGGCGAAATGGACCATCGAGGATGTGCCCATCCCGACTCCTGGCCCCGATGAGGTGTTGGTCAAGGTGGCCTTCTGTGGCATTTGCCACTCGGACCTGAGCTTCAACTTTGGAGAGTTTGAGACATCGAACGATCAGACGTCGGGTTCCCCGATGCACCGAGTGCCCGATGTCGTCACCTCGGGTCACGAAGTTTCTGGCACGATTGCCGGCTGGGGTGAGAACGTGACGGGCTGGTCTGTCGGCGACCGCGTCATCGTGCCGATTGGTCAACCTGACCACACCTGCGAGGTCTGTCGCACTGGAGTGTTTGAAGACTGCCCGAACCTGCGTGTGCTGGCTGTGACTGCAGACGGTGGCTGGGCGGAATACGTTTTGGCTCGCGCCATCAGCCCAATCCGGATTCCTGACTCGCTGCCCCTTGATCACGCAGCCATTATTCCTGACGCTCTGTCAACGCCCTATGCCGCTGTGGTTAACACGGGACAGGTTCAGGTTGGTGAGGCCGTTGGTATCTGGGGTGTCGGTGGCGTCGGAACTCACATGGTTCAGGTCGCTCGCCTGGTCGGTGCGAGCCCGATCATCGCGTTCGACATCAGTGAGGCTACTCGCCAGCGAGCTTTAGACCGTGGCGCGGATTTTGTCTTTGATTCACGAGACCCTGACCTTCGCGAAAAGGTCATGGCAGCGACCGGCGGGCACATGTTCGACGTCACACTCGACGCCGTGGGGCTCAAGGTGACGTTTGAGCAGGCACTCTCCTTCACGCGTCCGCGAGGACGGTGTATCGCTGTTGGTGAAACCGAAGAGGAAGTCACCATTGGGACCACCCTGCGTTTCGGCATCTCACGCAAGCAGGTGCGCGCTCACCTTGGGTGCCCGAACGAGGACGTTGAAAAGCTGGTGAAGCTCGTCGCAGCCGGTCGTCTCGATGTCAGTCAGTCCATTTCAAACGTGGTGTCGCTCGAAAACCTTGAAGAAGGTATTCACCAGCTCCACACGCACGAGGGCGATCCGATTCGCATCCTCGTCAAGCCCGGTAAGGACTAGTCCTTACTTAGTCGAAAGCCCCGAACCTCGTGCGGATGGTTCGGGGCTTTCGTTTTCTCGTGAACTTATTCGTTGCTGATGAAGAGCGAGGCGTCAAGCACGACGAGCTCACCATCTTCGGTAACCGCAACGGGGTTGAGGTCGAGCCCACTGATCGAGTCGCCGTGCTCATCAATGATGCGCGCTAGTGCATCGATCACACGGGCCAGAGACTCCATCTTTACTGGAGTGCGTCCACGTGCTCCGCGCAGGAGAGGTGCACCCTGAAGGTCGTCGACCATTCGTCGCGCAGCGTCGGGACCGAGGGGGAGTCCCCGCATGGTCACGTCGCCGAGAATTTCGGCCCAGATTCCTCCGAGACCCAGAAGGATGACGTGCCCGAACGTGTCATCCTTGTGAATTCCCGAGATGAGTTCGAGTGCAGGTTTGACCATGCGGCTAATGGTGACGCCTTCGAGCACTGCACGCGGTGCAGCCGACGCAGCATTCGCCAAAACTCGGGTTGTGGCTTCGGCGACCTCGTCAGCAGTCGTGAGACTGAGCGCCACGCCACCGACTTCGGTCTTGTGCGCGATGTCCGGTGAACTGATTTTCACCGCAACCGGGTAACCGATCTCGTCGGCCACGGCTACAGCCTCGCTGACTGTGGAGGCCATGCGTTGAGTAGCAACGGGGATGCCATATTCCGCGAGCCAGTTGAGCGTCGAATACTCGGTCACAACCTGCGGCAGGGGGATGCTTTTTGCCGAGGTGGCCTGGCGAGCCGCTGAAATGTCGGCGCTCGTGGGAGCCGCGGCAAACCTGTGCAGCAGCGCGATTGCCTCAACGGCCTGACCCGGTGATGAGAGGATCGGCACACCGCCATCCCGAAGTGCATTGCGGAGATGATCGGACTCTCGTCCGGACAGGATCACACCAACAATCGGCTTGTCGGCACTGTGTGAGAGACCGCAATATTTCTGGACCCACTGGCCGCCCTCAGGCCCGCCACTGCTCGGGACGGCGTGGATGACCGCGCCGACACCTTCATCGTCAACCAAAGCCTCGACGATGTCGACGAGCGCGAATCTCTTCTGCATGCTCTGGGCCGTCACATCAATGGGGTTGTGAACGGGCTGGTCTTGAGCGAAGGGCGGCAGATTCTCTTTGACCTTAACCTGGGTGCTTGGGCTAAGTTCAGCCAGAACTACGCCGAGTTCGTCTGCTCGGTCGGCCGATATGGCGGCGGCGCCTCCGGAATTCGTCACGACAGCGATGCTGTTCGATGTGGGCAGTTTGCCGAGTGCAGCGACGGCGACCATGCCGGGAATTTGGTCGAGGTCGGTCACCTCGAGAACGCCGTACTGTCGCATCAGCGCTCGAAGTGTGGGGTACGAACCCGCGAGCGCACCCGTGTGGGATTTCACCATCGCTGACCCGCTTTCGGTGCGCCCGACCTTCATCGCGATGAGCGGCTTGCCTAGGTCGCGAAGTCGCTGACAGACCTTCAGAAAACGCTCGCCCTCGCGAATTTCTTCAAACACGGTGGCGATGACTTTTACCTTGGGGTCCTCGGCGAGATGCTCGAGGATATCGACGATCGTGACGTCTGCTTCGTTTCCGGTGGCGACACCGTAGCCCAGCGGAATGCCTGCGTCGAGCATCCGGTCACACAGCGAGGTCATGCCCGAGCCGCTTTGTGAGACGACAGCGACACTGCCCTCGTCGGTGCGTGACTTGCGCCCGTACCACACGAACGAAAGAGGTAGACCGCGAACATAATCGTGAACACCGAGGGTATTCGGCCCGAGCAGGAGCATGCCATGTTCCCGCGCAATGTCGCGCATGCGCACCTGCGCATCGATTCCCTCTGCGCGATCGCCCTCACCAAACCCGGAGGAGATAACTACGGCAGCCTTGGTTCCGCGTTTCGCGAGAGCTTCAATGGCCTCAACGACGGCTGCTGCCGGGACCACCACCAGTCCGACGTCGGGTGCCTCGGGGAGGGATGCTGGATCTGGGTAGACCTGATAGCCGCCAATCTCATCCCGAGTCGGGTTTACCGGATAAACCGCAATATCAAGGTTGGATTCGCTCAGGTACGCAATGGGTCGACCGGCTAACCCCATGAGGTTGCTCGATGCTCCGACGACAGCAATGCTGCGCGGAGAAAAGAGTGGGGAGAGATCGCGCACTACTTGGTGTCCCGCTCATAGGCGCCAAGGCCTGGCTTGAAAGATTTCTTGTCGAGAAATTGCTCGAGTCCTTTAACCCGACCGCGTTCGGGGTCACGAAGGTTGAGCTGAGCTGACTTTGCGGCCAGGTAGTCAACGGACTGTTCATAGTTCATGTCGGTCGACATGCGGAGCGCTTCTTTGGTGGAGCGCAGAGTCACCGGGTTTAGTTTGAGGAGCGTTTCGGTGAGTTCGCGCACCGCCCCATCGAGTTCAGATCGAGGAACCGAATCGTTAACCAGCCCAATTTCTTTGGCGCGTTGACCATCGAATGTTTTGCCGGTCAATGCGTAATACATTGCATCCCGGTAGCTCAGTGCCACAGTGACATCCTTAGTGACCAGGCCACCGGGCAGAATGCCCCAGTTGACCTCGGAAAGTCCGAACTGTGCTTCATCAGCCGCGATAGCGAGATCACAGGATACGAGTGGCATGAATCCGCCACCGAAACACCAACCATTGACAGCAGCAATGGTTACCCGAGGGAAAAAGCGCAATTTGTTGTATGACCACTCGCGCATGACGTACTTGGCGCGTTCAGACAGGACGGGATCGTGTTCGGTGTCACGAAAGTACTCTTGAAGATCCATGCCAGCGGTGAATGATTCGCCGGCCCCGGTGAGCACGAGAACATCGGTTGCTGGGTCGGAAGCCAAACGTGTCAGGGCGTCGAGCATCTCTTCGTTGAGCTGTGGACTCATCGCGTTGCGCTTGTGCGGGCGATTGAGGGTAATCGTGGTGACCCGGTTCTCGTTCTCGACCAAAATGCATTCGTAATTGGGCATCGTTGCTCCTTGTCGTCACCCTGCGCGACGTTGTCCTAAACATATAACTAAATGACGGTTGCCGTCAATGCGCTGATATACGACTCACAAAAATAAGGGTCGATAGAGTTCTTTCGAAGATTTCGCGAGTAACGCGTGGGTCTGCTCGAAAAGGTCGCGAGCAACCTCGCCGCTCCAGTCTGCGGGTTGAAGCTCCCGGGGCAAGCGAGGGTCGCGTCGACCAAACTCGCGGTAGGTGTGCACCAAGTCAATTCGGTGCTTGAGCGCCTGATGTGGATCGGCAGCTGCGGCAGTGAACTCCTCGTGCTGATCCCGTATCCAGGTCACAAATGTGTCGTAGTCCCTCCCGAGGCTTTCCAGATCCCAGCACCTTTCAACGAGGGACTTGTCCGCGTCGAGGTCAGACGTGCGTGTTGTCAGCAGCGTGAGTTTGGCCGAACTCAAGTGGGCTGTCGCTGAGGCGATGTCATCGAGGTGGGCGCGAGGCCTAATCCATGTCGCGGGTGCCAGAGGGCCAAAGCCGAGCCACATCAACTGTTTACGCAATTCATCGCGAGTCTGCCGATCGCTTTCGGGCACGGTGTAAATCACCATGGCCCAATCACCAGTCCAGGGAGCAGTCGAGGCGTGATGGATGCGCAGGGCTGCGTCGTGAATCGAGGCGATGCCCGAGCCGCTGATTTCATAGATTGATTCGCGTCCCTCGTGAACGACATCGAACCAACCGCGTTCTCGAAGGCGGGCGAGCGTGACGCGCATGGTGGGCCCGGGAATGCCGAGGTCTTCTCCTAGTTCAACCAGTGATTTGAGGCGAAGACGTGTTCCACCGCTTCGTCTGATATCACCGAGCAGGTCGAAGACCAATGCTCCTGGCCTCGGGCTCTGCACTGTGCTCACGATTGGATACTATCCAAACAATTTATATAACAATAAGACGTCAGGGTGTACGATTTGGATATAGCTTCGAAAGAAAATTCGCTTTCCCCCGATAAATAAGGTCTGTGACGATGAGCACGCTGGTGTTGCCGAATGGTGAAGAGGCGCTTGATGCCGAGCAGCTCGAGACGCTCATTGACTCCGTGCGCAACGTCTGCGCCGGACTGTGGCCAGACGCAACAACCGCGGCTACCGGTGACGTGACCCAATTGTGGGATGCCGCGGTGCGACAAGGATGGACCGAACTCGGGAGCCCCGAGTTTCTCATGGTGGTGATTGTCATTCAGGCGGAGCTTGGGCGCCATGCCGCTCCACTGCCCGTGGTAGACGCGTTTCTCGCGTCACTCGTCGCCCAGATACACGGCGACGACGACGTGGTAGCTGGTATATCCGATGGGCGCATCAAACCCGTGATCGCGCATCCGTCGAATGCGGCCTTTCGCACTGAAGGAGTGTTCCGACACGTCGAAGCCGCGAACGCGGCAACACATCTTCTTGTCGCCGACCCCACGACACTCACCGCCCAGTGGTTCGAGCTGAGTGATGCTGAGATCATCTCTCTGCCGGGTCTCGCGTCACCGTCGTGGTCAGAGGTTCGCGTCACAACTGCCCCAGAGTGGTCGGTTGACCTCAAGGTTTTTCCCGACTTCTTCCGGATTCGACGACTTGGACTAGCGGCCCGGGCAAGCGCTGCCGCGAGACGCACCTACGAGTATGCGCATGAACACGCCACCGTGCGGAAACAATTCGGCAAGACAATCGGATCTTTTCAGGCCGTGTCACATCGGTTGGTCAATTCAGCTATTGCGTTAACTGCGGCTGAGGAACTTCTCGCTCACGTCGGCGAGCTCTACTCGGCTCAAGACCCATCATGGGTGCTCGCAAGCGAAATCTACATCGAATTTGTCGAAGCCAAACTTGCCGGAATCCAATTCGACTCGCACCACACGCTCGCGGCCATCGGCTATTTCGACGAAAGTGCTGCACCGTGGCTGTTTCGCCGAGCACACGCTGACCTCGCGCAACTTTCTGCGCTCGACTCGAACCATAGCGTCGGCGAGTATTTGCTCCACGACGGCATGAGCTTGCCGGAATACGACCGTGGAGCCAAGGCTGCATCCATCAGGGAACAAGTCTTTGAGGCATTTCGACCATGGATGAATGGCCCACCGGCGCATCTTCACGTGTGGGATGACAGGGCTCGCGAGGTGCTGCGCGAACGAGGATGGATAGGTGTCGGCTGGCCTACCGAATTCGGTGGCGCTGGCTGGGACGTGAGCTCCGTCATGGCGTTCTCGGAAGCGATTGCCTATGTGGCACCGCCGGTTGGAAATATCTGGATGGGGATCAATTCCATCGCGCCCATGGTTATGAAAGTGGGTTCTCCGCAACTGCGGCAACTCGTCGTGGACGAAGTAAAAAAGGGCGACTTGTCCATTGCCCTGGGGTACTCCGAACCCGAGGCGGGTTCAGATTTAGCTTCTCTCACGACTCGCGCCGAACGTGTCGAGGGCGGGTGGAAGATCAATGGTCAGAAGATGTGGGGAACATGCTTTCCTGACTCACGATGGGTCGTTCTCGCGGCACGAACCAACCCGCAGGCTACGGTTCCGCATGCCGGCATCAGTTTGTTCCTCGTCGACACCGATTCTCCGGGCATTTCGGTGAGTCCACACACCTCGTTGGGGGGTGATGTGTCGGCAACAACATTCTGGGACGATGTCTTCGTTCCTGACTCCCGTCTCATCGGTGAGGAAAATGAGGGATGGGCGGCCTTGATGACCGCACTTGCGAGCGAGCGGGTACTCATCGGCGCTGCCGTCATGCGCACGCACCGAGCATTCGATCGGTTACTCGGGCTCTTGCGAGCTCAACCTGAGGCGGTCATTCCACGACGTCGGGCACAATACGTGAGCGAGATCGGTCGTCTCGCAATCGAGCTTCAGGCAGCACGTGCGCTCGTCAATCGAGCCGTTCGCGAAATTACCTCCGGCGCGAGTGGCTCGGCACCGATGGCAAAAATAGCAGCCACCGAAATGGCTGAAAATCTCAATGCCACCGCCGTGGCTTTGTTGGGCCCAGACGCGCTCTATGGATGGGGTGTGGAGGGGGCGTCGGGCGACGGTTATTTCGAGGATGGCCTGCGCGTATCCATGATGGGTGTCATCGCGGGAGGAACCGGAGACATTCAGCGAAACATGCTCGCCCGCACACTAGGACTCCCGAAGTAGTTCGGTTCACACATCGCTGTGAGAGGAAGAAATGAAGATATTAGTACTGGTTAAAGAGGTGCCGGATACGTATGGTGACCGCACGCTTAATCTGACGACCGGACTCGCACAGCGCGATGCCAGCGACAAGGTGCTCGACGAGATTGGCGAACGCGCGATCGAGGCTGCTGTCTCGTTCGCCGAAACGCATCCTCAGACTGAAGTTGTTGTTCTGTCAGTCGGGCCAGAGTCGGTACCCACATCGCTTCGCAAGGGTTTGGCGATGGGAGCAGACCGGGCCGTGCACGTTCTTGACGATCGGATGCGCGGGGCTGACCTCACGCTCACGGCAGAGGTTCTTGCCGCATCGGCGCACAAAGTTGGTTTTGACCTCATCGTGACCGGTGACCTCTCCACGGATGGTGTGGGCGGTGTCATCCCGGCGATGTTGGCAGAGCTCTTGGGCTTGCCCCACCTGACAAACCTCACGGAACTCACCATTGGTGAGTCGAGCGTACGGGGCGTTCGGGATTCCGACACCGGTGTGATGCAGATTAGTGCGCCGCTTCCGGCTATTGCCTCGATCACGGATCGCCTGCCGGATCCGCGTTTTCCGAGCTTCAAAGGAATTGTCGCCGCGAAAAAGAAGCCGTGCGAGACGCTCACACTCGATGACCTCGGCGTCGACGTATCGGCAGAGAAACCTCGATCCATCATTATTTCCCTCAGCGAAAAGCCTGCTCGAGGTGCTGGCGTCACCATCGTGGATGACGGCCAAGCGGGCCAGAGTATTGCTGACTTCCTCGTTGAAAACAGATTGGTATAGGTGAAGAGTCGTGTCTCAATTCCCATCGGATTCGATCCTTGTCCTTGCTGACGTAACCCCGCTCGGGGAGCTGTCGTCGAGCGTTGCCGCCGTGATTGGTGAGGCCAGCACCATTGGCACTCCGGTGCTCGTCGTCGTCGCTCAACCGGGTCTCGCTGAGCGACTCAGTGAAGCTGCCGGCGCGGCGGGTGCGCCTCACGTACTTCTTTACGAGCAGGAGTCGACAGCGCTCACCACACCCGTGTTGGAGGCTCTCGTTGACGCGACAGAGCGTGTGAATCCGGGAGCGGTTCTGATTTCGCACTCGATTGAGGGAAAAGACGTGGCTGGACGTTTTGCCGCTCGAACCGGGAACGCTCTCGCCGTTGATGTTGTCGCGGTAGGTCGCGACGACGAGGGAGTGTTCGCCCACCACTCGGTTTACGGCGGCTCCTACGAAGTTGACTCAGCTGTCACATTCGGAACGCCTGTGATCACACAGCGTCAAGGCGCGAGCGAGCGTCGGGCAGCCCCTACCCGGGCAGAGGTCCACATGCTCGACGTACCGGTTTCAACCGGACCACAAACGACAATTGAGGCTTTTGAACCAGCTGAAGCGACCTCGTCCCGACCTGAGCTGAGGGGTGCGTCGAAAGTCGTGGCCGGTGGCAGGGGACTCGGTTCCGCGGAGAACTTTAGGTTGGTCGAGCAACTCGCCGACGCTCTCGGTGCCGCCGTCGGCGCCTCGCGGGCAGCCGTTGACGCGGGCTACATCGGAGCGAGTCATCAGGTCGGACAAACCGGTGTCTCGGTATCGCCACAGCTGTACGTTGCCATGGGTATCTCCGGAGCAATCCAGCACAGGGCCGGTATGCAGACAGCCAAGACCATCGTGGCGATAAACAAGGATGCCGATGCCCCCATCTTCGAGGTCGCAGATTTTGGCGTGGTCGGGGATGTTTTCACCATCGTCCCACAGCTCATTTCGGCTTTGGAGGCTCGAGATAAATGAGTACTGACGGGATGCCTTCACGCAGGCAAGGTTTGCCTCGGAGCCCGCAGGGCGAGGCCTCTCCCTCGCCTGCCGCATCAGAACCTCTGGTGCCGGCGACAGTCTCAGCTCAACCCACAAGTGAGCAGTCACAGCCTTCTGAAAAACCACTGCCGCCCCGCAAAACGCCTCTTCCCTCGCGCCGTCCGGCCGTTCGTACCTCATTGACGGTACTAGTTGTCGCGGTGCTGGCCGCTGCTGTGGTGCTGGTCGCACAATTCATTTCTGGACTAAGCGCGGTCCGGGAGTTTATGGACCGCTTTCCCGGAGTGACCGCCTTGCCCGAGGGTGCACCTGTGGGGCTTCCCGTGTGGCTGGGTTGGCAGCACTTCTTCAACGTTTTTCTCATGGTGCTCATCATTCGCACGGGTTGGAGAGTCAGAACAGAGCAGCGTCCCACGGTGTTTTGGACACCCCGTTGGCGATGGATGGGCTCCGCGAAAGTCTCACTCAACATCTGGTTCCACCAGGGGTTGGATGCCCTGTGGGTGCTGAACGGAGTCGTCTTCATCGTCTTGCTGATCGTGACCGGGCAGTGGATGCGCATCGTTCCAACCAGTTGGAACATCTTTCCGAACGCTCTTTCCGCGGCGATTCAGTATGCAAGCTTTAACTGGCCCACGGAAAACGGATGGCTGAACTACAACAGTTTGCAGACGCTCGCCTATTTTGTGACGGTATTCCTCGCAGCTCCCCTCGCCATCGTCACCGGTGTGCGACTCTCCGGGCTATGGCCCTCTGGATCGACGCGTCTCAATCGTTGGTATCCCATCGAGGTTGCCCGCCGCATCCATCTTCCCGTAATGATCTATTTTGTGGTCTTCATCATTGTCCACGTCGTGCTGGTGCTGACCACTGGAGCGTTGCGAAATCTCAACCATATGTACGCAAGCCAAAACGATGTCAGCTGGTGGGGATTCGGAATCTTCATGCTGTCACTTCTTGTGATTTGCGCTGCGTGGTTTGCGGCCCGTCCGCTCGTCATTGCGCCGATAGCCCGCGTCTTCGGAAAAGTCGGGCGGTGAGGCGCGCATGAATCTACGTGAAATATTTTCGCTCGTCAGGTTTCAGAAACCACAGTTTTCTCCCACGGCTAGGCGCCTCGCACGCAGTCACGACATCGCGAGTTTGCGTCGTGCTGCGCGAAAGGCTCTTCCCAGACCGGTGTTTGACTACGTCGACGGCGGGGCAGACGACGAGATCAGCATGGAAGCGAATGAGTACGCATTCAGGCGACGCCGATTCATTCCGCGGGCATTGACCGGAGTGGCCACAGTGGATTCATCTACTTCGGTGTTCGGACAAACGTGCGAGATACCGTTGATACTGGCACCCACCGGTTTGACCCAGATGATGCACGCGACCGGTGAAAAAGCTGTCGCGCGCTCCGCGAAAAAGCACGGCTTGCCGTACACGTTGTCGACGCTTGGCACGACGTCCATCGCGGACCTCGCCGCGAGCGAACACGGTGACCTCTGGTTTCAGCTTTATGTGGGCAAAGATCGACAACGAAGCTTGGCTTTGGTTGATGAAGCGCAGGCGCACGGATACGCCGTTCTCGTTATCGCCGTTGATACTCCGGTTTCCGGACGTCGCCTTCGCGATCTGAGGAACGGGCTCACCTTGCCACCGGCACTGAACGCGAAGAGCATCGCGGGCATTGCGATCAGACCGGGATACTGGCTTCGTATGCTCACGAGCCCCGGTATGTCCTTCGAGAATCTGAAAGATCCTGGCTCAACGGTTCGCGGATTAAGTGGAGCCGCTGCGTGGTTTGACCCGGGAATCAATTGGAAAGATGTCGAGGTCATTCGCAAGCGCTGGAAAGGAAAGCTCATTCTCAAGGGCCCACTCGGCGTTGAGGATGCCCGTCGTGCAGTCACGCTTGGCGTGGACGGTATTCAGCTCTCCAACCATGGCGGTCGTCAATTAGACCGAACTCAAGCGCCTCTCGAGTTGCTCCCGAAGATTCGCGCTGCTGTGGGTCCGAAAATCACATTGATCGTCGATTCCGGTATTCGTAGCGGCAGCGACATTGCCATGGCGGTGGCACTCGGTGCCGACGCCGCCGCGGTGGGTCGCGCCTATCTCTTCGGACTCATGGCCGGTGGCGAAGCAGGCGTCGATCGCGCCCTCACCATTTTGCGAACTGAGTTCGTGCGAACCATGCAGCTGCTCGGAGTCACCTCAGTTAAGGCGCTCCGCACAGAAGGTGCCGAGTTGCTCGCGGACGGCTGAGCCACTCGGCACCTTCAGCGCGACTACTTGACGACCAACGAGGAGTAGTCAGGCAAATCAACCGTCGGGGGAGCGGGGCGTTCCTTACCGGCGAGCAACTCAGGGTTGCGGAATACGGCATTACGCTTTGCCACATCCTCGTCGGTTCGCGGAGCGAGCTGGAAGATCATGCCGGGCACACTCGCTTGGGTACCGGCGATGAACGGGCGGTAGATGCGTTCGTATTCAGCAAATGCTGTTTCGTGGTCAGCGTGTTTTGCGAGTTCTCCACCGAGAATGTAGGCGCCAATCATCGAGACAGTGGCTCCCTGACCGGTGAAGAGCGATGGGCAGTAACCTGCGTCACCAACCAGACCCACGCGACCCTTCGACCAATGCGGAAGGTCGATGTAGTTGGCGGTATCAAAATACACGTCGTCGCTCGAGCGCATGAGTTCGATCATTTTGGGAACTTCCCAGCCGTAGCCGGCAAATGCCTTGGTGAAGAAGTCCATGGCTTTTTCGTTTTCGCCGAAGATGTCTTTTGGTGGGGTATCGGTGAGAACGGCGAACATGCCGTGCACCATGCCGGGGTCTTCGGTGGGAAGCATGACGGCCATCTTTCCACCGATGTTCCAGGACAGGTTTTCGTTGGCGAGTCCGAGGTAGTTGGGCATGGCAAAAAGTGCAAACGCGTAGCCGGTGTAGATTTTGCCCTCGTCGTTTTCTCCGAAGACCAACCGTCGCGTGCGTGAGCTGGATCCGTCTGCGCCGATGACCAGATCGAACGTGCGCTTTGCGCCACTGTTGAAGGTGACGTGAGCGCCCTCGGCGTCATCCTCAATGGCGACAATGTAGTCATCGTAAATCCACTCAGCCTTGTCGCCGGTCAGATTGATGAGTGCCTTCACGAGCTCACCTCGCGGTAACTCGATGTCGCGGCCCTCCTCGTCACCGACCATCATGCCAATGTTGAGGCTGCCGACTGTTTCGCCTGCTTCGTCAACGACGGTGAGCTTGTCAATTTGAACATCGCATTCCTTGACGAAATCGAGAATGCCCATTTTCTTGGCGACGTCGACAGTGGTTCCTCGCAGGTCGACCGAGTGGCCACCGTCGCGCCACGATTTAGCGCGCTCGACGACGGTCACCTTGAACCCGTACTGAGTGAGCCAGTAGGCGAGCGACGGCCCGGCGAGGCTCGCGCCCGAAATCAACACTGAACGGTTATTGGCCTTGCTGCCCATGACGTTTCTCCTTAGGGTGACGCCTGAGCTGAAGTTGTCACACGTTGCAGCTGCTGCAGGCCATCGACATTGATTGGGTGCCCGTCTCCGGGAACGATTTTTAAGATATTACATTCAGAGGTTTATGCCAAGGCTCGATTTTTTCTGAGCCTTTCCGCCCGCCTCCGTTTGGGCCTAAGCCGGTGTGATGTTGTGGTTGACCGTCAACAAGTTCTTCGGGTCATACATCGTTTTGATCGAGCGCAAGCGTTTCAGGGTCTCGGGTGGATAGATCCGGTTGAGCATTCCCTCGCGCTTATCGAAAGCCCAGTTGCCGTACATGCCATTCGTGTAGGGAGCCAGCCACTCCCAGCGCTCGGCAACGGGAGCCGTCGCTTCGTCGGGAGTGTCTCCCGGAAAGAGCACAGCTGCGACGATGAGGAGGGCAGCATTGCGATACCCGACCGAGGTTGCCTCGGCGGAAACCCGGTTGACCGCGCCCTGAATCCAACGAATCATCAAGACCGACATGTCAGCAGCGCGGTTCATCTGCACAATTTTGGTGATGAGCTCGTCGCTGAGCTCGTCGGCGAAGCTGTTGTTGTCGACGATGCGTAATCCCACTGGCAAGTGCTCATCCGTGAGCACCTCGTGATACCGCTTCGGAGCGTAGTCGTGAGCAATGACTGTCGGAAGGGCCAGCAAAGGCGCGATCGCCTGCTGTGCGTCAGGACCATCTGGGCCGCCATAGCAGAAGACGATCACGATGCTCGCGGGCATCACATCGCCCACTGCGGGGCGAGCCATGAGCGTCGCATTGAGTTTCTCGGGAGCCTGGGTCATCACGTCACGCAGACCTTTTAGCGCTCCGGCGAGGTCGTGGGGGTCGAGGTTGATGGTTCCCGAAACTACCCCGTCGACTTTCTGCGCCTGGAACGTGAAATGTGTGACGATGCCGAAATTACCACCGCCGCCGCGAATGGCCCAGAACAAATCAGGGTGCGACGATGCTGATGCCGTGACGACCTCGCCAGAGAGGAGCACGACCTCGGCTTCGAGCAGGCTGTCAATGGTGAGTCCGTACTGACGAACCATCCAGCCGATGCCGCCGCCGAGCGCCAATCCACCCACACCCACTTTGATGTTGTCACCGGAGCTGATGGCGAGCTGGTGTGGATCGAGTGCGAGAGCCACCTCACCCCAGCGCGCCGCGGTTCCGATCCTCACGCGCCCGCCGTCGAGGACCTCGATGCTGTTGAATTCAGCCAGGTCGATGACGAGACCGTCTTCGACGCTCGAGTACGCGGTGTGACCACCAGAACGAATGGCTATGGTGAGGTTGTGTGCTTCGGCAAACGAGACTGCAGCCGTAATGTCAGCTGCGGATGTCGGACGCACGAGATACGCCGGTGCAACCCCGTGTGACGAGTGAGTCTCGATGACCTCGGTGAAATCAGGGTGGTCTGGTGTGAAAACTTCGCCGGTGAAGTCAGGAATACGTGACAAAAGACTTTCCAATCGTGAGAGATTGTGCTTATCATATGACAATAGGTCGTTCGCTGACTAGAGTTTGATACACAATGCTGGCGCGATTAACAAAATTGTCAGGGAGGACAAAGCAATGCTCGGAGATTATTTCATCGCGGATGGTGTCATTCACGGCTACAACTGGACCGAGGAGAACTTCAACATTCCTGAGGCTCGTTTTGCCGCAATGGGTGGTTTCGGTGGACACCGTCACCTCAGCCCCAACCCGGCGTGGCAGTTGCCATATGAAGACTGGCAGCACGACTGGCAGATTTCTGAGATTGAAGAGGCGGCCTTTCTCGAGGCAGGATGTGACATCGTCGCTTACCACGGCACCCCCATTCGTGACCTCTGGAAAGACGGACACTCTGCCGACTCCAAAGGTGTGGAATGGAAGGCTCGCTTTCCTGAGCGCGTCATCTACTACGGCGGTGCTAATCCCCTCGATGGCAAGAAAGCATTCGACGAACTGAAGCGCAACCGAGACAACGGTGCCGAAGCCGTCAAGATTTACCCGGCATGGTACGACGGCCACGGTGTCACTCACCGCATTTCGCTCGACGACCCCGAATTTGGCTACCCGTTCATCGAAAAGGCAATTGAGCTTGGTTACAAGACAATCGCCACGCACAAGGCGATCCCGTTTGGTCCGGTGGATATCCGCTCGTTCGACCTCATGGATATCCCGGCGGCGGCTGGTCGCTACCCCGAAGTGAACTTCGAGATTTTGCACGCGGGATTCGCATTCGTCGAAGAAACGGTATTGGTTTTGCAATCGTTCCCGTTCAACACCTACGTCAACTTTGAAGGATCAAACAGCTTGTTGCTCGCGCAGCCCAAGCGGTTTGCCCACTTCTTGGGTCAGTTCTACAACTCGGGTGCCGAGGACCGCATGATTATTTCGAGTGGCATGACCATGGTTCACTCGCGTCCGGTCTTCGACGCCATCATCAACTTTGAAATGCCAGAGGACCTCGTGCGCGACTTTGGCTACCCCGTGGTCACCCCGGAGATGAAGCAGAAGCTCCTGGGCGGAAACCTCATGAAGCTTCACGGACGCGATATCCCCACCTTCATGAAATCTGTTGAAGGCGACTACTGGGATCAACGCCAGAAGGCCGAAGGGACTGATCACGAACTGTGGTCGCACTACTACGCACTGAAAAACGCACAGAACGCGTAGTAGACATGACAGCCTCACCTGACGCGATCAAGGAATCGGTCGTTGATGCCTTGGGTTCCGTGCTGGACCCGTGCGGCTTGTACAACGGCTCCATGACCTCAATCCGCGATCTCGGCATGTATCGCGACATCGTCGTCACCGACGACAAAGTCCTCATTGAGGTGTTCCTCGATGATCCGGCGTGTGCTTTTAGTGGTCAAATTTTGTACCACATCCATCGTGCTGTCGACCCGATTGTCGAGGGGCGTGAAGTCGAAATGACGATGGTCACGGATGAGTATTGGGACACTCACCGAATCACCCCTGAGGGACAACGCAAGCTTGAAGAAAATCGAAAAAAGAGCCTGCGTTTGATTCCCCTGTCTGTCGCAAAATCGAACGCATAACCGCTGACTGCGCAGCCCAACGCGGACTTTCGGGAAAGCGGACTGCGAAGCATTACCTACACGCTTGACTGGAGTACTCATGAAGGTGCACGAGCAGTTTTCCGAGAGCCTACTGGAACACGGAGTCGACGTTGTTTTCGGCTTGATGGGCGACGCTAACCTCGCCTATCTCGCCGGGTACATGGACCGGGGCGGACGCTTTGTCACTGCCGCGCACGAAGCCAACGCGGTCGGCATGGGTGATGGCTGGTCCCGTCGCACCGGGCGTGTTGGTGTCGTATCGCTGACGCACGGGCCTGCCCTCACGAATGCGCTGACGAACATGGTCGAGGCGGTGCGGGCGAATAGCCAGCTGGTGATCATCACCGGGTCGACCCCACTCGAGCCGACGCACTTTCAGCGGATGGATCTTTCGGCAACCGCAATCACCGCTGGCGCGGGATTCGAAGTGGTGACCAAGCCTGAAAACGTGGTGCGGCACTTGAGTCGGGCCATGCAGCGCACCGTCGCTGAGCGCCGTCCCATCGTTCTCGATTTGCCCATTTGGATGCTCGATGCCGAAGCGGGAAAGCAACGCGCCGTCGCCCTTCCCCAGTCACCTGCACCGCAAACCCCTGACCTTGATTCGCTCGACGATGCGCTGGGAATTCTTGTCTCGTCGCCGCGCCCCATCATTCTGGCCGGACGCGGCGCACATGCCGCAGGAGCGCGCGATGCCCTGATTGAGTTGGCCGAACGCGTAGGCGGGGCACTTGCCACCACACTGTGGGCCCAGGGAATGTTTGACGGTCATCCCAGCAACATTGGCATTTATGGAAACCTGGCCCACCCGGTTGGATCGGGAGCCATTGGTGAGGCGACCTGTGTTGTTGCGTTCGGCGCGAGCTTGAACCCCCTCACCACCTATCGAGGTGAGTTGACCCGGGGCAAGCAGATCATTCAGGTGGATTCGGATCCCGGTCGGTTTGGTTGGTTCATTGGAGTTGACGCACCAGTCGCTGCGGATGCTCTCGCGACCGCTGCGGCTATGAATGAGGCCCTCGAAGAAATCGGCCACGAACCTGTCAGCTCCTGGGTTGGCGATGTTCAAAAAGCGCTCGCCGCGCGTGATCCGCGTGATGACTTCCAGGATCTCTCGCGCGCCGAAACGATTGATGTGCGACGGGCTGCAGTGGAACTCAATGCCGTGCTCCCCTCGGCTCGAACGCTGGTGCATGACGTCGGTCGCTACATTCGGGGAACCCTGACCTACTTGGTGGCACCGGGGCCGCAAAACATCGTGGGGATGGGAGCTTTTGGCTCGATAGGTTTGGGGCTCGCCGGTGCAATCGGCGCCAGCGTTGCAGCACCCGATGAGGTAACTGTTTTGGTCGTCGGTGACGGTGGACTCATGCAGTACTTCACCGAGCTCAGTTCGGCAGTTCGCGAGAAATTGCCCCTCGTGCTGCTGGTTTTCAATGATGGAGCCTACGGTGCCGAGTACGACAAACTCGAGGCTGAAGGGGCGGATCCGAAATACTCGTACCAAATCTGGCCAGATTTCGTCGACGTCGCTCGAGCCATGGGCGCGCAGGCGCTATCTGTACGTAGCGTCGACGACATCGCGGAAGTAGGCAAGCTCGCCGGCAATCTCAGCGGACCGTTGCTCGTTGATATCCACATCGATCCGACGATTTTGGGCTAGTCAGTTAACCGGCACCCGCTCTGTCAGGCTTGTACCCGTCAGAGCGAGGCACGAAGGCGCATGCGTCAGGCAGGCGCCTTCGCCAGACCGAATGATCTAGCTCGTCGTAATCGATTTGATGAAGGCCCCTGCTCGGTTGGCTGAGTCGACAGCTTCTGGCAGGTTGAACAGCAACATCTGATGCATGTGCGGCATACCCTCTTCGATCTGAACCTCAACCGATCCGCCGGCATCACGCACCTTCTGGGCGAACACAATGGTGTCGTCGTGCAACGGTTCGTGGGTACCGACCTGCATCATCATCGGTGGGAGCCCCGAGACGTCACCGTACATAGCCGAGATTCGCGGGTCATCCGCCGGGACATCGCCACGGTAACTAGCGCTCACCCGAATGTATGCGGCCTCGTTCTGGTAAGGATCCCAGCCCGCGCGTGACTTGATGCTGTCTTGAGCGAGGGTGTGGTCTACCCACGCTGACATGGTGACGATACCTGCCGGCATCGGGACACCTTCGCCCTTGAGCGAAATCAGGGCAGCAAGCGCCAGTCCTCCACCCGACGAGTCGCTAAATACTGAGAGATTTTTCGGGTCAACGCCGTGGTCGAGCAGGGTTCGGTAGACCGTTTTGACGTCGTCGAATGCAGCGGGAAATTGGGTTTCAGGGCAGAGCCGATAGTCGATGATCACGACGCTTGCGCCACTTGCCAGCGCAACGTAGGCCGAAAGGTCCCGGTGGCTCTGGCGCGATCCCACGTGAAAACCACCCCCGTGCACCTGGAGGACAATCATGTGCGTGCGGTTCGCTACCGGTCGAACCCACCTGACGGGGACCCCACCAATTTCGGTGTCTTCGAGCTCAACGCCATCCGGCAATTTGCGTGAGACGCTGTCGATCCCGGCTCGGCGCACCTCGACGGTCGCGGTTGGGGTGAGAAATCCATAGGCCTCATCGAGGGCTTCTTTGACGCGGGGCTCTATCTGGCTCATCGTGCACCTTTCTGCCTGAATCACATCATCGTGGACTCAGCGACATTTTTTGTGTCGGTCGCTCGCCTTGACGAACGACCATTTCTCTAACATCATATATTTATGCAGTTCAGAGCGAAAGGCTCAACACTGCGTTTTTTGATGGAGTTGTGTGCTCCTCTCACCAGGAAGAAAAACTATGTCGCCCTCCGTTGACACCGCGGTCACGCCGGAAGAAATTGAACTGATTCGTGAAAAAGCACTTTTTGTTCGCGAAGAGACCGTTCGGCTTATTTCGATCGCTAAAGTCGGTCACTACGCTTCAGCATTTTCGTGTGCTGAGATTTTTGCCGCTTTGTATTACAGCGTCCTCAATCTCAAGCGAGGTGAACCGAATTGGCCAGACCGGGATCGGTTCCTCATGGGTAAAGGCCACGCGGCAGTGGGTTACTTCCCCTTGCTGGCGGATTGGGGCTTCTTTCCGAAGGAGCTTCTGGATGGCTACACCCGCGTAGGAAACCCGCTCGGTGACCACCCGGACATGAAGAACGTGCCTGGAGCCGACTTTTCATCGGGTTCACTCGGTCACAACCTCTCAGTTGGATTGGGAATGGCGCTCGCGGGAAGGGTCTTGGGTAAGGACTACAACACGTACGTTCTTCTCGGCGACGGTGAACAGCAAGAGGGACAAGTATGGGAGGCGGCCATCTCGGCGGCTCACCACAAAGCAAACCGCCTCATTGCCATCGTTGACCGCAACGGGTATTCGCTTGATGGAGCCGTCGATGACGTGATGGGCATCGAGCCGCTTGCCGAGAAGTGGCGCACATTTGGATGGGAGACCCACGAGGTCGATGGTCACGACATCCCAGCGCTGCTTGGTCTGCTTAAGCGAGTTGCCAACGATTCCGAACGCCAAACGCCGGTCTGCATCATCGCGCACACCGTGAAGGGTAAGGGCATCGGCTTTATGGAGAAAGAGATCGGTTGGCACCTTGGCTGGCTCGCCGACGAAGACGAAAAGGCCGTCATGGCAGAACTGAGGGCAAACCGATGAGCACGACAAAAACGCAACTCCAACCCGAGTCTTGGTCGTACACGGACACGCTCGACAAAGCACCGAGCTTTGCGATCATTTCTCAAACACTCGCCGACTTGGCCGATGAAGGTCACCCGGTCGTAGTCGGCACGGCGGATCTCAAGTATTCCAATGGTTTGTTCCGTTTCGAAGAGCGTCATCCGGACAAATTTTTTCAGTTTGGAATCTCTGAACAGAACATGATTTCCGCGGCTGCGGGGATGGCGTCAACGGGTCTCAAGCCTCACGTGGCCACCTTCGCCTCCTTCATGGCGCTGCTGGCGTGTGAACAGATTCGCACCGATATCGCGTACACGATGATGCCGGTGCGGCTGATTGGAACGCACACCGGAATCGCATTCGGCTTCTATGGCACCTCGCACCACGCCACAGAAGACCTTGCGATTATGCGCTCAATCGCTGATCTGAATGTGGTGGCTCCAGCCGACGGCCCCCAGTTTGCCGCCGCGCTTCGCGCCGTGGTCGATCTTGAGGAACCCATCTACTTCCGCATTGGGCGCGGTCGCGACCCTGAAGTGTACGGCTCGAACGCAACATTTGAGCTCGGTAAAGCAATCGTGCACGAGGCCGGAACGGACATCACTCTGATTGCCACCGGTTCCATGGTTTACCCGACCTTGGAAGCCGCCAAGGCGTTGCGTGCCGAGGGTCTCTCCGTCGGTGTCATCGACATGCACACGATTAAGCCGCTCGACGCAGAAGCGATTCTCCGGGCGGCTGCCAACACCAAACTCATCATGACCGTTGAGGAGCACAATGTGCTCGGTGGTCTCGGCGGTGCTGTCGCCGAGGTACTCAGTGAAAACGGCACCCCTGTGCCGTTGCACCGTCACGGCATCAAGGACACTTTCGTGATTGTTGGACCGCCCACGCACCTCTACGCGCACTACGGTCTCGACATCGACGGCATTGCGGCCGAGGCGAAGTCGTTCATCGCAAAGTTCACGAAGTAAACGAGGCACTCATGTGGGCACACGTTCTTGTGGAACCAGGCAAATTCGGCGCTATCGAGGTTCCCGCCTTTACCGAAACTGACGTCGCCGAAAACTGGGTTCTGCTACGCGCCATTGTTGGTGGCGTCTGCGGGAGTGATCTTCCCTACTTTCGGGGTCGCGCCCACAAGGACCCGCGGGATTCCAAGGGTTGGGTGAGCGGGGTTCCCGGACTCCCGCTGCACGAAATCGTTGGTGAAGTGCTGTTTAGTCGACACCCCGCGCACCAGGTCGGTGACCTCGTGGTCGGTTGGGCATCCAAATTTGATGCCATTACTGAATTTGTGCTGTCTGATGGCGAAAGCCTGCTCAAGTACAACCCGGACTTCTCAGCTGCCGAAGCCATCACTATTCAGCCGCTGGCCTGTGTCATTGGGGCGGTAGAGCGTTTAGCAATTGCACCGGGGACGCGTGCGGCCGTGGTTGGTCAAGGCCCCATCGGCCTGTTGTTTAGCCACGTGCTCAGCACCGCGGGTGCGATTGTTACGGGGGTGGATCGGATTGATCGGTCTGCGGCGGCGTCGACATTCGGGGTGACCGAAACGGTCACGACCATGTCTGATCGGTGGGCAAATGGTCTTGAGATTGAGGAACGTTTCCCCATCGTCGTCGAAGCCATCGGTCACCAAATCAGCACACTGACCGATGTGATGACCGCCGCGGAGCTGGGTGGTCAAATCTTCTACTTTGGCGTGCCCGATGACCCGATTTATCCGATCAGCATGCAGATGATGTTCCGCAAGCATCTTGCCCTCATCAGTGGCGCAACGATTGATCGTCGCCGTCTTCTCGCGCTGGCAAACGACTACCTGTTGGAACATCCCGTGCTCAGAACCCAGTACGTCAGCAACCTCTACCCCGTTTCAGAGGTGCAAACTGCTTTTGAGGCGGCCATTGTCCCCGCGCCCGGTCAGTACAAAATCGCACTGGACATGGCGGGTTAGTTTCAGGTGTCCTCAACGGTCGAAGCTCGTAAAGGAAAGACCGCGGATTTTATTGACGAACTCGAGTCGAGCATCCGCGGCACGGTTGATTATTCGACCCGTCGTCGTGCCGAATATTCAACGGACGCCTCGAATTATCGTGTCGTCCCGGAGGTCGTGGTTTTTCCGGAGAGCGTCGATGACGTGCAAGCCATCCTCGACGTTTCGCGAAAGTTCTCGGTGCCTGTCACCTCCCGTGGGGGCGGGACATCCGTAGCAGGTAACGCGGTGGGTCCGGGTATCGTCATTGACTTTTCCAAGTATGTGAATCGCGTGGTCGAAATCGATGGCGAGTCTCAGACAGCGCGGATAGAACCCGGTGTTGTGATGTCCGCGTTGCAGAAGGTAGCCCGATCAGAGGGCTTGAGATTTGGGCCGGACCCGTCCACTCAGGATCGGGCGACGCTCGGCGGCATGATCGGCAACAATGCGTGCGGTCCGCACGCCGTCGCTTTCGGACGAACCGCAGACAACGTTGTCGAGCTGGACGTTATCGACGGCCGCGGACGTCGGTTCACCGCAGGCCGAGGGGACGCGAGCTTCGCCGCAGTGCCCGGTCTGGCCGAACTCGTTCGTGAGAATCTCGCGCTCATCCGCACCGAATTTGGTCGATTCAGTCGGCAGGTTTCGGGGTACTCGCTCGAACACCTTTTACCCGAGAATGGGTCGGACCTCGCGAAAGCGCTGGTTGGGACCGAGGGGACTCTCGTGACGGTGGTTGGCGCCACGGTCAGGCTGGTGCCCATCCCGTCACAACCAACACTTGTTGTCTTGGGTTACCCGGACATGCCCTCAGCGGCCGACGACGTTCCGGCATTTTTGAATCTCAGACCACTCGCCGTCGAGGGGATGGACGCCAGACTTCTTGACGTGGTGCGTCGCGCGAAAGGCGCTTCGGCAGTGCCCGAACTGCCGCCCGGCGCAGGCTGGCTCATGGTTGAAGTTGGGGGTGCAACCGCGGAAGCTGCCCTCGCAAATGCTCAGGCCATTGCCGATGCCGCCGGGACGAACGACTTCGTGATTTTGCCCGCAGGGCCAGAAGCGACCAGCATGTGGCAAATCCGCGCGGATGGTGCCGGTCTTGCCGGACGAACGCCGTCAGGTGAGCAAGCATGGCCCGGTTGGGAAGATTCGGCCGTGCCACCAGAGCACCTGGGGGCATACCTCCGCGACCTAGAGGCTCTCATGACGAGGTGTGGCGTAGACGGTTTGCCGTACGGACATTTCGGCGACGGCTGTGTACACCTTCGCATCGATCTTCCGCTGGCCTCACGGCCGGAATCCCTTCGAGAATTCATGAGTGAGGCCGCCCTTCTGGTGGCTCGCTACGGGGGATCGCTGTCTGGCGAGCACGGGGACGGACGGGCTCGCTCGGAACTGCTCCCCCTCATGTACAGCGCGGAGGCCATCGCCTTGATGGCGCAGTTTAAAGCGCTCTTCGATCCACACGATCTGATGAATCCTGGCGTGGTCGTTGCTCCGGACGCGCTGGACGATCACCTGCGCCGTCCCGCAGCCAAGTCACTGCCGGCAACAGCAACGGGATTTTCGTTCGGTCACGATCACGGTGATTTCACGGAAGCGGTTCACCGATGTGTCGGGGTGGGGAAGTGCCGCGCAGACAGTAGCGCGTCAGGTGGATTTATGTGTCCGTCCTACCAGGCCACTAACGACGAAAAGGATGTCACGCGCGGTCGCTCTCGTGTCTTGCAAGAGGCCATCAACGGCACACTAGTCGGCGGTCTTCGCTCGCCAGAAGTCGCCGCATCGCTGGACTTGTGTCTCTCATGCAAGGCCTGCTCGAGCGATTGCCCGGCCGGCGTCGATATGGCGCAGTTCAAGTCGGAAGTGCTTCACCGCACCTACCGTGGACGCATCCGCCCAATCGATCACTACATCTTGGGTTGGTTACCGCGCTGGGCGCGACTGGTCGGTGTGATGCCCCGGTTTGTCAACGCGCTCCTGGCTGTTCCGATCGTCACCAAAGCAGCTCTCTTTTTTGGCGGAATGGATGCGCAGCGCAAGCTGCCCAGATTCGCTGAACAGCCCTTCCGACGGTGGAAAAAAACGTCGCAGGGCAAAAAGGTGATTGCCGGGCAGGTTGAGGATCGCCCTACCGTGGTGCTGTGGACGGACTCGTTCAGCGACGCCATGTCTCCCGATGTTCCTCGAGCGGCGTTGACCGTCTTGCACTCGGCAGGGTTCAACGTCATTGTGCCTGATCAGCACGCGTGCTGCGGTTTGACCTGGATCAGCACGGGTCAGCTAGACGGTGCTCGGCGTCGCCTGGAGCAGTTGATGAGCGTGCTCGGACCGTATGCGGTCAATGGCATGACCATCGTTGGTCTCGAGCCCTCCTGTACCGCAGTTCTTCGGTCAGACCTGGTCGATCTTTTTCCCACGGATGTCCGCGCACTGGCGATTGCCCGAGCGACGCGAACCCTCTCGGAGCTCTTGACCGAACACACATCCACGTCGGGTGTCACCTGGCGGGTGCCGGATCTCTCCGACGTAACGGCTGTCGTCCAACCACACTGTCACCAGCATTCGGTGATGAGTTTCGATGCAGACGAGAAGCTGCTTCGCGGTGCTGGCGCCACACTTGACATGCTCGCGGGGTGTTGCGGTCTTGCCGGTAACTTTGGCATGCAGCGCGGCCACTATGACGTCTCAGTTGCCGTGGCTGAGAATGCACTGTTGCCAGCGTTACGCGGTGCCGATGAGAACACCCTCTTCTTAGCCGATGGCTTTTCGTGTCGCACTCAAGCTCAACAGCTGGCGGGAGTTTCAGGCTTGTCCTTAGCCGAACTGTTGGCATCACGACTGAGCGAGCCACAGCACACCGGCAGTGACTGACTGAATAACTGACTAGCGCTGGTCGGACGCTGCCATGCGAGGGTCATCGTTCATCGACTCGAGGTGTTCACGCATCGCGGCCTCGGCGGCCACCGGGTCGCCGGCGGCGATGGCTTCAATGATCTTGGTGTGTGAGTCGATAACCTCATAGGCCACGTTCGTCGACGTGTTCGGCTCAAACTTCATGGCCTGTACCGAACGAAGCGCGCGCACTGATGTGCGGAGTGCCCGGTTCTTTGATGCCTCGGCGACGAGTAAGTGAAAATCGAGCGAGCACTCGGTGAAGGCATGGGGGTCGTGGACGTGACCTTTTGCCTCTTCGACGGCTTCACGCATTCGTGCTACCTGCTCGGGGGTGGAGCGCTCTGCCGCCAGGCGGGCAGTCAATGGTTCGACAGTTTGCATCGCTTCAACGACTTCACTCCAGGAAACACCGAGGAGGTGAAGCTGAACCGAAAGCGCATCGGCAAAGCGATCGGGGTCGGCATCGGCAACCCGGAGCCCGCCGCCAGCCCCCACCTTGACGACGACTACGCCCTGCACCTCAAGAGAGCGAATAGCATCCCTAATGGTGATTCGACTGACGCCAAAGCGCTCAATGAGATCAGCTTCAGTGCCTACCCAGTCACCAGACTTCATGCCCTTGAAGAAGGCCTCTTTGATCTGTGCGACGACATCTTCTGACGCGCGCGTGGTGCGCACCTGTTTCCACTGACCGTTGGGGGCGTTGTCACTCATTGTCCGGACCCTTCAGTCGGATTATGCGATGTCACTTCACGGACGCGGAGCCACGTGTTCGTTCCACTCTAGGGGGCTAGTCGCTTCTCCGCGTATTGTCGTATGGTATTAGCAATGCACTCTTTTTGGCTAGGGCAAAGATCACGCCATGTGGTCGGTGACCCGCCTCACCGAACTTAAAGGAATTGTCATGTCACATAATCTGTCTGGTCAAGTAGCTTTTGTCACCGGGGCGGGACGGGGAATCGGACGCAGTATTGCGCGCGAACTTGCTCGGGCGGGAGCATCCGTTGGTGTCATGGCACGTCGACGCGAAGACCTTGAGGATTTAGCAGCCGAAATCGACGCCTTTGGAGGCAAAGTCTTGCTCGTGCCCGGAGATGTCACAAGCAACGAGGATGTTCTTGCAGCCATCGGCGCGGTAACCGCCGCGTTTGGGCCGGTTACGCTCTTGGTCAACAATGCGGGTCAGAGCAAGCCGTACGGAAAAATCGGAACCGCGGATCCGCTCGTCTGGTGGCAGACCCAAGAGGTTCACGTTCTCGGACCAATGTTGACCATGTCGGCCGTCATCCCCAGCATGATTGCTCACGGCGGTGGACGCATCGTGAACATCGCCTCGATGGCGGCAAAATTTATCGGCGTGGAATCATCCGCCTACACCGTGTCGAAAGCGACGGTTGTTCGTCTCGGCGAGCACGTTCATGCCGAGCACAAGGATGCCGGAATCAAGATTTTCAGCATCCATCCCGGCTCGATCGTTACGGACATGGTGCGCGGATCAATGGCAGACCCGGACGCACCGCGCAGATTTGACCACCTCGACCCCAACGCGGCTGACGGCGAGTTGTTGCGGGTCGGTAGCCAAATCGTAGAACTCGCGTCGGGTGATTTTGACGCGCTCGCCGGCGAGTTCATCGACCTTGAAAAGCCCCTGAGTCAGTCGCTGGCAGAAGCTCAGGCCGCCACGGCCTAGCGCTCAGCTGAGCGCGTGGCCCCGGCGGCCTGCTTTCGAAGTCCTCGGGAAGTTTCTCCTCGCTAGGCGGGATTTATCGAACCGACTTCCCACATCGGCACGATCGCCGCTTCGATAATGAGCCACTGCCCATCTCGCCGAACGAGCTGGTACTCAGACCGGAGACCACGGGAGTTGTGCGGTTCGTGCCCCGGCTTGAACCCTTGAACCAGGAGGTTGGCGAATACCGATGCGCGATCTCCGTCAATTGAGATGAGTAGGTCAGTAAAGAAGTGCTGGAACTGTACCGGGCGATCTGGATTTGGGCCGATCCGGGTCAACACCGAGTCGCGTCCCGACAGAGGAGCGACGGGGCTTCGCAGTGAGACATCTTCCGCGTAAATCGCCGTAAGGTCCCCTCCGTGGCCGTCCATAAATTGAGTGTTGCGCGCCATCAGGTCGCGAATCGCTTCGCGATCGAGCAAATCGTTCATGTCTTTCATAGCTCCTCCTTGAGCAGTAAGTCCGTTGGGTGGGCGTTCTCTGAGACCTCGGTAGGTCAATAGGTCATATATTTCTTTTTATTCATCATATCTTTTGCTAGTCTGGCAAGCGAAGAGAATCTCAGAAAGGCTGGCTCGTCATGGCACGCATTGAACTCGGTATCGCCTCGTCACATGCGCCACAGCTCGCAACACCTCCCGAAGAGTGGGGTCAACGGGCCGTTGCGGATAGAAAAAATCAGGCGCTGATCTACCAGGGCAAGCAGTACAACTTCGACGAGCTCAACGCACTTCGCGGGGCCGCTTTTGCCGGCGAGATCACGCCGGAGGTGTGGGCGGAACGCTATGCCCGTGCTCGCGCAGGTATCGAAAAATTGGGAAAGATTGTTCGCGACGCAAACATTGACGTTTTGGTCATTGTGAGTAGCGACCACAAAGAGACTTTTGATGACCAGGTGCTCTCACCATTCGTCATCTACTGGGGTAAGGAAGTCGCTCACGTACCGTTCACCGAGGAAGCAATCGCGTCGTTCGCGCCGGGACTTGCGATTGCCGAGGTAAAAAACGTTCCCGAGGTGGCGACCACGCGGGTAACGGATGGAGAACTCGCGCAGCACCTCATCCAGGGAATCCAAGACGAAGGCTTTGACCCGTCAGCGTCGAAACAACTTCCCGCCGGCCGATACGGCGATTTCGGAATCCCTCACGGCTGGGGCTACATCATCCAGCAGGTGCTCGGTGGTGTGGACATCCCTCCGATTGTTCCGATTTTCGTCAACACCTTCTGGCACCCGAACCCTCCGACGGCGAAACGCAGCTATGACTTTGGCCTCGCCCTTGGCAAGGCGCTACAGAGCTACCCCAAAGACATCCGCGTGGGGCTCGTTGCCTCTGGTGGTCTCTCACACTTTGTGATCGACGAAGAAATGGATCACGAGTTCCTCACCGCACTGGTCGAGAAGGACGCGAAAACCATCACCAAGTACGACAACGACGTGCTTCGCTCGGGTACCTCTGAGCTTCGGAACTGGATGGTCATCGCTGGCGCGCTCGCTGCTACGAAGCTCCAGGCCGAGGTGATCGATTACATTCCGGCATACCGTTCCGAAGCGGGAACCGGTGCCGGACTGGGATTTGTTGCCTGGAAATAGTTCGCGAGTGCGCGAATTCACTCGAATGCGAGTGATGGCGTAACCGCTGTGAAGTTGGTTTCAAAGGAGATTGCTGTGTCAGAAATTCCCGTATCGCGTCCCGCTCTCGTCCCTGCATTGGGTGAGGACGAGTGGCCCGAAGAGGTACCGGTTCTCATTGTTGGCGGCGGTCCGGTGGGAATGTCGAGCGCCATCCTTCTGGCACAGCGTGGCATCGAGTCAATCCTGCTTGAGCGTCGCAGTTTCGACAGTCGCTTTCCGCGTGCGCACCTGCTCAATGTGCGCACGATGGAAATTTTTCACGAGATGGGCGTTGCCGACGACATCTACGCGATGGAACCAATCGACAAGGATTGGCACAAGGTTGTCTGGTACACGACCATTGACGGGCCCACTCCTCAACACGGCATGAAAATCGGCGAAGTTCCTGCGTGGGGCGGCGGCAAAGATGCTGAAATTTACGCCAAGGCAAGTCCGCGGGCGTTCGCAAATCTTCCCCAAATTCGTCTTGATCGCCAGATTTGGAAGCACGCACAAGCAGTGTGCCCCGGGCGTATCCGAGCCAACCAAGAGGTCATCAACATCGTCAACCTCCCCGACGGTGGTGTCATCGCGACGGTGCGTGACCGGGAAACAAATGTCGAGCGTCAGATCAAAGCGAAATTCCTCATCGCCGCAGATGGCGGACGGGTAAGTGCTGACCTTCTCGGCATTGACCGCGAGGGCCCTAAAGCGATTCACAGCATCCTCAGTTTGTATGTGTCGACGGACCTTTCGATGTGGAAAGAGTCATCAGCACTGCTGTGTCACATGATTCAGCCGTGGTCCGGTGGTCGAACATCCGGTGTTTTACAGGCCTTGGGTCCTGGGCACTACGGAAACAAATCTCCAGAGTGGCTGGTCGCCGGATCACTGCGACCCGGTGAGGAGCCGACCGAAGACGAGGATGTTTTGGTAGCTCGGGCACGCACTCTTCTCGGTGTGCCTGACGATCACCCGATTACGCTCAACGCCGTAAGTTTGTGGCAGTACGAAGGAGTCGTTGCCGACAAGTACCGCGTGGGTTCATCCTTTGTCGCTGGTGACGCCGCGCACCGGCACCCACCAACGGGTGGACTAGGGCTCAACGGAGGTGTGCAAGACGCACACAACCTCGCGTGGAAGATTGCCGCCGTGCTCAAGGGCCAGGCTCCCGACGGGTTGCTTGACAGCTACGGACTCGAGCGTCGCCCGGTAGCGGCCTACTTCACGGCGCACTCGCTAGAAAACGCGAACCGCCACACTCCTATTGGGCGTGCCCTGGGTCTGCGTGAGGGAATGCCAGAGGCGGACGGTTGGAAAGAGCTCGAGGTGTTCACGAGTGATACTCCCGAGGGTGAGGCGCGACGAGCTGCTGTCGCTGCTGCCGTGAAGGCAAACGAGGCGGACTATAGCCAAATCAACGTTGAAGCGGGATTCCAGTACGCTGCCGGCGCATTCATCCCCGATGGTCCTACCGTGCGACCCGAGCCGGTCTCCCCAACGGACTTTAAGTCGAGCACATTGCCCGGCTATCACGTGCCTCATGTGTGGCTCGCACACTCCGCTGGAGGCTCGGAAACCGCGCCGGTTTCGACCATCGACGCTCACGCGCGTGACGCGTTTACGCTCTTTGTCGACGAATCGAATGCCGAAGCGTGGCAGGCGGCCGGCGCGAGCCAGGCGTGGCCGGTAAAGGTGATCGTCGTTTCGGATGCTGATGCGGCCTGGTTTGAGGTCTCGGAGGTTAGCCGTGGCGGGGCAATCATGGTCCGACCGGACAGCAAGGTCTGCTGGCGAGTAAACCTTCCACCCCAGAACCCAACCGAGTCACTCACCAACGCATTCGCTCAGATTCTGTCTGGTGGTTTTGAGTTGCCGGACGATCCTGCGCAACCCTTCCTCGAGCGCATCCGCGAGTCAGCAAAGACTCTGGTTCGTCGCTAGGGTTTATCCCGCGCGAGGTGGTTGAGAAGTGGCGAATAGCGAGAGTACCTCGAACCATTACGACTGCGTCGTTGTCGGAGCCGGATTTTCCGGGCTTTATGCCGTGTACCGTGCGCGACAGGCGGGGATGCGTGTCGTAGGTATTGACGTAGCCACCGATGTCGGTGGCGTCTGGTTCTGGAACAAGTACCCCGGGGCGCGTTGTGACGTTGAGAGTCTCGAGTATTCGTACTCGTTTGACGAGGGCATCCAAAACGACTGGGTGTGGACTGAACGATTCGCGTCACAGCCAGAACTGCAGGCTTATCTCGCCTTCGTCGCAGATCGTCTTGATTTGCGACGCTCGTTTGTGTTCGGGCGCCGGGTCATCTCGACTGTCTGGAACAGCACGAGCACCGAGTGGACGGTGACCGACGATCACGGTCAGACCTATACCGCCACCTACCTGATCATGGCGACGGGAATTCTCTCTGCACCGAAACCACACGGTATCAGTGGACTCGAGGAGTTCACCGGTGAGATACTCCACACCGCGACGTGGCCTGATCGCGAGATTGACTTCACCGGAAAGCGGGTCGCGGTCATCGGGACGGGGTCATCGGCGGTGCAAGCCATCCCGCTCATTGCTGAGCAGGCCCAGGAACTCTATATTTTGCAGCGAACGCCATCGTTCAGCCTGCCAGCGCAGAATCGCCCGCTTCGCCCAGATGAGATTGCCGAATTTGCTCAGCATCGAGACGAGATTCGCGCGAGGGTGAAGTACAAGCCCGGTGGCATCAATTTCGAGCCCACAGGCAAGCCCGTGGCGGCGTTCACTGACACTGAGCGGGACGCGTTATATGAGAGCGTGTGGCGCGAGGGAGCACCATTTAAATTCCAGTCGATTTTTGCCGACTTAAGAACGAGCGCTGAGGCAAATGCGACGGCAATGGATTTCGTGGCCAGAAAGATTCGCGAGACGATCACGGATCCCGTTTTGGCAGACAAGCTCACGCCAACCTACCCCCTCTCGACCCGTCGGCTCTGTTTGGATACGAACTACTACGCAACGTATCTTCGCCCGAATGTCGAACTCGTCGATGTCAAAGAACGGCCGATTGCGCGAGCAGTTCCCGAGGGCCTTGAACTGTCTGACGGTACCGTTCTCGAGGTTGACGTGATTGTTTTGGCTACCGGTTTCGATGCCATTACGGGAGCCCTCCGCAACATTCACATCGTTGGCGAGAAGGGGCGCGTTCTCGCCAATTATTGGGCGGATGCTCCGCACAACTTTATCGGTCTGCTCGTCGCGGGCTTTCCCAACATGTTTACGGTGACGGGCCCGTCAAGTCCCGGCGCCCTGAGCAACATGGTTGTGTCCATTGAGCAACACGTCGATCTCATCATGCTGGCGCTCGAGCATGCGCGTAAAAATTCCGTCGTCATTGAGACCAGCGAATCGGCGCAAGATCTGTGGGCGACTCACGGAGAAATGCTCGCGAATAGAACCCTGTTTGTGACCACCGATTCCTGGTACGTGGGGACAAACGTTCCGGGCAAGCCCCGAGTGTTTTTGCCCTATGCCGGTGGCGTGGGTAACTATCGCCGAATTTGTGAGGGTCTCGTGGCTCGTCATTTCGCGGGCTTCATGCCAGAAAACGACATTTCTCTCGTCACCGAAGCCATTAACGACGTTTTTGATGCCGAGGGTAAATCCAAATTTGCCCACACAGCACTTCCACACTAAGGAGAACGCAGTGAAGACGCACGCCGCAATTCTTGAAGAAATCGGAACGCCCTGGAGCGTTGTTGAGCTTGATCTGGATGCTCCAGGTGAGGGTGAAGTTCTGCTTGAGTTCATCGCTTCGGGGCTCTGCCACTCGGATGAGAGTATCCGTAAGGGCTCGTTCGGGAACGCTCGACTCCCGATGGTCGGCGGTCACGAGGGGTCGGGAATCGTTCGAGCCGTTGGTAAGAACGTGCGCGGCATAAAAGAGGGCGACCACGTGGTGTGCTCATTTCGGCCGAGCTGCGGACAGTGCGACTACTGCACGGCAGGTGAAAGCTACCTCTGCAACGAGAGCGTGAACTCGCTGGTGGGCTGTCTCCCCGGTGGTCATTTTCGTTTTCACAAAGATGGGCTCGATCTTGGCGGAAACTGCATGCTCGGGACGTTCTCACAGTATGCGGTTGTCTCCGAAATTTCGTGCCTCGTGGTTGACAAAGATATTCCGCTTGAGACGCTCGCCGTTCTTGGTTGCGCGGTTCCCACCGGATGGGGCGCGGCCGTGAACGCTGCGCAGGTCGCTCCGGGTGATGTCGTGGTCGTGATTGGCGCTGGTGGCGTCGGGCTCAACGCGTGTCAGGGTGCCCTCCATGCCGGTGCTGCGCAGATCATCGTGGTTGACCCCGTGGCATCGAAGCTTGACGTCGCACCCGTCTTCGGTGCCACTGCCGGGTTTACGTCCACCGAGGAGGCGCGCGATTACGTCAAGTCTCTGCGTCAAGGGGGTGCCGACCACGTAATTCTGTCCGCGGGAGTGGGTGGATTGGCCGAGGCGGGTATTTCCATGCTGCGCAAGGGTGGCGCCTTGACGATTGCCGCTCTGGGAGACCCGGCGAAGTATCGGCTCGACCTCGCCATTTCACCACTCGTGATGCAAAACATTTCGATTAGGGGAAGTGCGTTCGGAACATCCCACATCCGTACGGACCTTTATAAACTCCTCGACCTGTATCGGGCCGGGCGCCTGAAGCTCGACGAACTCGTCTCAAAAACGTATACGCTCGATGAAATCAACACCGGTTTTGAGGACCTGCTTTCGGGTCAGAACTTGCGCGGTGTGATTTTGCACGGGAAAGCCTAACGTCCCAACATCGAGGAGTGAATATGGCGACGAGTTTCACGCTCGAGGTCCCTCGAGGCCAGATTGACGACTCGCTCTGGATCGATAATCAGCGTTGCCGCGCTTCTGGCGAAACATTCGTGGACGTGGATGACTCCGCGTCGGAAGCCGTCATTGCCTCCGTTCGTTCGGCAACCCGAGACGACGTTGATCGAGCGTTTGCGGCTGCGCGCCGGGCGCAGCCCGCGTGGGCACGCGTCCCGCTCGAGGAAAGAATCGGCATCGTCCGTAAGGCAACCGACATCCTTTCCGCTCACGGTTCGGTTCTCGCGGACGCTTTGGTGTCCGAGGTGGGAACTCTGTCGAGCTCAGTCGACAAAATCCAAGTGGGCTTCGGGCTGAACGCCATCAGCGTTACTGTCGATAACGCGCTAGCCGCTTTTGAGAGTCAGCAACTCGCGAGCTCGCAGGTCGTGCGACAACCTGCGGGGGTTGTGGCCGCCATCACTCCGTGGAACTACCCCATTTTTCAGGTTGCCCTCAAGCTCGCTCCCGCTCTCATTGCCGGTTGCACGATGGTCCTCAAGCCGCCGGGGGTGGCCCCGTTGACCGCCTTTGCCATGGCACAGAGCTTCGCTCTCGCCGGACTGCCCGACGGGGTGTTCAACGTCGTCTGTGGCGCAGGTGGGGACATCGGTAACTACCTGGCCGGGCATCCCGAAGCAGATTTTGTGTCATTCACGGGATCGGTCACCGCTGGCCGAGCCGTCGCCATGGCTGCTGCCGGGCAGGGCACGCGAAACGCGATGGAGCTCGGCGGAAAGAGTGCCGCGCTCGTGTTGGATGAGCATTTGCTCGACGAAGCGGTTCGTGCAACTTTTGCGAATGTCATCTCAAACACTGGTCAGACCTGTGCTGCGCTAACGCGTCTCGTCGTTCCCGAGCAGAGTCTGGCTCAGGTTGAGCAGCTCCTCGCAGAGCTCGTGGCAGGTCAGGTGGTGGGTGACCCCCGCGCGGCGACGAGCACGATTGGCCCCATGTCCAATCGGGGGCAAGCCGAAACGGTGATGCGCTACCTGCGCGATGCCGCATCCGATCCGCGCGTTCAGCTCGTCGCCCAAGCGTCGATGGATGGCGTTCACGCGGGCTGGTTTGTTCCACCAACCGTGTTCACGGCCCGCGACCACACGTCGCCGATTGTGCAGGACGAAATCTTCGGGCCTGTGCTGACGGTGCAGCCGTACACAACCCGCGACGAAGCCATATTTCTCGCTAACGCCACCCGTTTTGGGCTCATCGCACGCGTGTGGACAGATGACGCCGACGAGTTTGCTCGCGTTGCCCACGAGCTGCATGTGGGTGGCGTCATCCAATCGGGTCGACCCACTGCACCCGAGGCGCCATTCGGTGGCGTGAAGGATTCCGGCTACGGCCGTGAGCGTGGCCTCTATGGGATCGAGGAGTACCTCGTCCCCAAGTCGATCCAGCGGCTCGGCTAAATGACGATACGAAAGCGTGCTTCGTAACACGCAGTCCGTGCGTCAGCCTGATGTTAGACGAGAGCTACCGGAACCCGCAGTGACGTGTTGTCGCTTGCGACCACTAAACGATCGGGGCGAAGAACAATAATCCGTGCTCCACGCTCCTTCATCCACGACGTAATTTCACCTGAGGTATCGAGGTATGCACCCTCGATTGCCGCTGAACCTTGCGAGTTGATCGTCACGACGCGCGCACCAAGTTCGAGCCACGGTGAGACACCGGAAACGGTGCGTGCATCCACGTCGAGACCAATCACGGCAAAGCCAATCCTGATGAGGTCGTCAACAGGGGTCGCCTGACCGGCGGAATCCGTCACCTCGGGTTGGGGGAGCATTTGACCAAGTGGATTCTTCCGGGATGGGGCAGCGGCGAACCATCCGTGACTCGCATCGGGAGAGACCGCCAGCGAGTTGGCAAACTTCGGACTCTTCGACAAAATCGGCATCATCGTGTTGCGGATGACCTGAGCGGGTCCCTTTTTAGCTTCGATGAGGCTGCCTAAGCTAATCGCGGACTGGGTCATTTTCTCGACGTGTGGTTGGCGCTCCACTTGGTAGCTATCCAAGATGCTGTCGTCGACACCGTGCTGGAGGATGAGGCTCAGCTTGAATGCGAGGTTCTGTGCATCCCGAATCCCCGACTGCATTCCCTGTCCGGCCCACGGCGGCATGAGGTGCGCAGCATCGCCGGCAAGGATGACGCGACCGGAGCGCCACTTGTCGACCATGCGGATGTGGTGGTTGTAGAACGCATGGTGAGTAACGTCAACGTGTTCGGGCGTGATACCGAATGAGGATAGAAGTCCCCAAATCTGTTCCGCCGATTCAAAGTCTTCCTTCTTGTCCTTTTCCGTGAGGGGGATCTCCCATCGGTGATGTCCACGGGAGAGTGGAATATCGACCGCTGGGCGATCAACGTCGGACCAAAAGGTCAGCACGTCCGAGTCTGGCCACGGCTTCTTGACGAGCGAATCGATGATGATCCAGGTGCGCTCTTTCGTTTTGCCCTGTGCTGTCGAGCCGATGAGCTTGCGAGTGAGGGATGAACCGCCATCGGCACCAATGACGTATTTCACGCGGAGAGTGGAGTTCTTTTTTCCGGTTGCGTCGGTCGTGGATACGGTGACACCCGAAATGTCCTGCTCCAATCCGCTCATGACTCGACCGAAGTGGATGTCGATGCATGTGTATCGTTCGACGCCGGCGCGGAGCTTCGCCTCCATCAGTGGTTGGTAGATCATGTACGAGTTGGCGTGACCCCAGTTTCCACCCCCGGGCTTGATGCGCATGAACTCCTTGCCCTGGTAAGTCTTCCAACGCAGGAACGCCGTGACGTCCATGTCTTCCTTAACGGCATCCGACAGCCCCATTTGTTGGAAAATTCGCATCGTGGTTCCATCAACGGTGACCGCGCGGGCACGCGAGTAGAGATCAGCATCGCGTTCGATGATGACTGTTGAAATGCCGGCCGCGCCAAGATAGTTGGCGGCGATGTTCGCCGTTGGGCCGTAACCAATGATGGCTACGTCATAGTCGTATGTCGTCGTTGACATTGCTTCTCCTTGAAAGTTTCTGTCGCTGGGTGTCAATTTCTGTAACGATTGACCCAGTTAGTTATCGAAGATACTCACAATGCAATCATGTTGTCAAGGTTTGCCTGCACCCGCAGAAGGCAGCGAATCGACTAGGGTCGATAGCGATGGAGAAGAACACCAAGCGCCCCGACAAGCGCCGTGAGTTGGGGGCCAAGTCGCGCGACGACATCCTCAATGCGGCGCTGAGTATCATGTCGCAATTTGGCTACGAGGGTGCGAGTGTGTCAAAAATCGCGTCCGAGTCGGGGCTCCCGTCGAGTTCTATCTACTGGCATTTCGGTTCAAAATCTGGCGTTCTCGCGGCAGTCGTCGAGCGCGGTGCGGGAGCCTTCTTCGGTGACTACGCCGGTTCACTCGATCTGGAAGCCGCGGTGGTTGATCCACTCTCAACGCTGCGGCAGGGCTTCAGTTTCGCTCAACGCTCCGCTGAGGATCACCCCGAATTCCTGCGTTTACTCTTTCTGTTGAGTCTCAGTGGCGAACATGACCCCCGGGTGGTCGAAGTCTTAGAGCGTGCGATTGCGGAAGGGCGAGCCCAGCTGCATGCCCTGATCAAACATGCCTTTTCGTCGACTGGTGTTCAAATGTCGACGCGTATCGCGGATGAATTAGCTGACTTCGCCCAAGCAATCTTTGACGGCGCTTTTCTCGATGCGCAGACTCGACCGCAGGTTTCCCATGCCAGCCTGATCGACAAAATGGCTGAGTCCATTTATTCGCTGGGATTGGCCATTCAGCGTAGAGACGCTCAGTAAAGGTCATCGCTTTCGTCGCCTGAGGCGCCAGGACGAGTGAACGTGGTGCTTGACAGAATCGTCGTCGTCGTGCGTTACTAGAACGAACGATACAGTTATTATCCTGAATGGAACGACGTTGTTGCCTGAAATCACCAAAGTTCACGCCATTGACATGGAACTCGCCTATTCCGACGTTGGCGTCGGAGATGTACTGGTTTGGCTCCATGGGAGCGGTCCGGGTGCAAGTGCTCTCTCAAACTTTGCCGCCAATCTGCCGGCATTTAGTGACTTTCGCAATCTGCTCTTTGATCACCCGCGTTATGGAAATTCAGACCGCCCGCACATTGAGGGTCCGCTCATCCCACACAGTGGTGAGCGCATTGTGGCCGCACTTGATGCTTTAGGAGTGGAGAACTTTTCCATCATCGGAAACAGCTTCGGTGGGGGAGTCGCCGCGTGGATTGCTGCACACCACCCCGGTCGCGTTAAGGCTTTGGTGCTCATGGCGCCTGGCGGAGTGCAACCAGCTGGATTGGCTCCCCGCGAGCTTCCCTATGGACTGCAACTCATTTTCACGGCGATGGCCGAGGGCGTCGACCGCGAACTCATGACGGAGTTTGTGAACACGATGTGCGTGAACAAGGAACTCGCAACGCCTCAGCTCATTGAACAACGCCTCGAGGCGGCCATTCGCAACAACCCCGAGTGGGAGGGTATGCCCAACATCGGCGACCTGAGTGGCGACATCCATCAAATCGTTGCTCCGACACAGCTGCTGTGGGGCAAACAGGACAATTTCGTGCCCGTGTCATGGGCTTTGCCATGGCTGGAACAGATCTCAGATTCCGAACTCCACGTCCTTGCTCACTGCGGACACTGGCTGCAGTACGAGCGCCAAACCCAATTCAACGAACTCGCTGGTGAGTTCATAAGGAGGAATAACTCATGACCGAACACCCAAGCATTTCCATGCTCGGACACGTCACCCTATCCACCCCCGACATTGAGAAGAGCCTCTGGTTTTTCCGCGATGTCCTTGGCATGGAAGAAGTGGGTCGCGACGGAAAGCGCGCTTATCTGCGGGCCTACCAAGAGTGGGAGCACCACTCTCTCGTGCTCGTCGACTCGAACGTAGCGGAGCTCGAGCAGGTCGCGCTCCGCACATCCAAGGCGGAAGACGTTGAACTCTACGCCCGGCATCTCCACGCGAACGGTGTTGAGTACGTTGAAATCCCCAAGGGAGACAAACTTGGCCAGGGTGACGCAATCCGGTTCTTCATGCCGCACGGTGGCCACCCCATCGAAATCTTTTATGACATCGAAAAGCCCCAAGCTCCCGAAGGGCTCCGTTCTCGACTGCTGAACCAGAGCAGCACGCGTCGCGGTCTCGGTGTTCGTCGCATCGATCACGCGAACCTGCACACCGCGACAGAAGAAGTTGGTGCCGCTGAAGAATGGCTCGTGCGAAATCTCGGGTTCAAGCGTCGCGAAGCCTTCCAGATTCCTGATGGTCCACTCATGGCCTCGTGGACATCGGTCACTCCGCAGGTTCACGACATCGCCCTGGTTGCTAACCCGGAAAACAAGGTGGGAGCATTCCATCACGTTGCCTTCAACCTCGAGAACTTTGCTGACTCGCTTACCGCGGCTGACATCCTCCGCGACCTCAACATTCAGATCGATTTGGGTCCGGGTAAGCACGGTATCGGTAACGCGATGTACCTCTACGTGCGCGATCCTGGATCGGGACACCGCATTGAGTTGTATGCCGGTGGATACTTGATCTTCTCGCCGGATCACGAGCCCGCCATGTGGACGCCAGAGACATTCGGCGATGGTCTGACGTGGTACGGAGAGCCGACTCCTCTCGATCCGTCCGCGAAGTTCTCGCAAACCACTAACTCGACCAAGAAGCTCATTTAGCTTCAGAACCTGTCTCGCTGGGTGGAACGGTCATTGGGCTGTTCCACCCAAAGCGTGTCGGATAGAACCATGACCGAAGCACTACCTACGCTGGCTGAATTAGCGGATGCGCTCGCGCAAGCCGAGGCCACGCGCATCCCCATCGCACCGTTGTCGCAGTTGCGCCCGTCGCTTACGGTTGACGACGCCTACGAGGTGCAACAGATCAACGTGGCCAAGAAGTTGGCCGCCGGGTCACGTATCATCGGGCGCAAAGTTGGACTCACGTCCAAAGCGATGCAGGAGCAGCTCGGCGTCAATCAGCCTGACTACGGCGCCATCACGAACGACATGCTCGTGAGTGCGCCGGCGACAGTCGACGTGGGCGTGCTCATCTCGTCACGCGTTGAGGGCGAGTTCGCGTTTCGCACGGGAGCCCGTATCCCCGCAGGAAATTACTCCCTGGCTCAACTTCGCGAACTCATTGACCAGGTCTATGTGTCGATGGAAATCATCGACAGCCGCGTAGCCGATTGGAAGATTGGTCTCGTTGACACGATTGCCGATAATGCTTCGTCAGCGCGCCTCGTCATCGGTGAAGGTGTACCCGCAAGCCCAGAACTTTTCGACGCCCTACCCGGCACTCAACTCGAGCTGGTCAAGGATGGCGAACAGATAGCCGCGGGGCCGGGCAGTGCGGTGCTCGGTGACCCGCTCCTCGGTGCGCTCTGGGTGGTCAATCGCCTGGGCGAACTCGGCCAAACAATCGAAGCGGGCGAGATCATTTTGGCCGGTGCGGTTCACGCGAGCGTGCCTCTCACTCCCGGTTCGACCTGGACGGTCAGAGCCGAGGGCTTTGTCTCCGCGACCATCGAAACTGCGAAGTAAGGGTAAAGGAAAACCATGGCACTGCGTTGCGCCGTCGTTGGCTCGGGAAACATCGGGTCTGACCTCATCAAGAAAATCCTCAAGTCGGACAACCTCGAAGCGTCGCTGTTGGTGGGCATCGACCCCGAATCCGATGGTCTGAAGCGCGCTGCCGAACTTGGTGTGCCGACGACCGCAGCCGGTGTCGACTACCTGCTTGATCGTGCATCCGATTACGACATCGTTTTTGAAGCAACATCGGCCGCCGTCCACGCGGCGAACGCTCCCAAATTCGCCGATGCGGGACTCTTCGCTCTCGACCTGACACCGGCTGCCGTGGGCCCTTACGTGGTTCCCGCGGTGAATTTGGATGACGTGGTCGATCAACGCAACCTGAACCTCGTTACCTGTGGTGGCCAGGCAACAGTTCCGATCGTCGCAGCCATCAGCCGAGTGGCACAGGTGAGCTACGCAGAAATCGTCTCGACGGTGTCGTCACGAGCTGCGGGCCCCGGAACTCGGGCGAATATCGACGAATTCACCGAAACCACGTCCAACGCGCTGGTCAAGGTGGGTGGTGCGCAGCGAGGTAAAGCGATCATCATCCTGAACCCGGCAAATCCTCCCATCATCATGCGCAACACCGTATTTGCTGCGGTTCCCGCAGACACCGACCCGCAGGCCATTATCGACTCGATTGAAGAAATGGCTGAGTCGGTCAAGCGCTATGTTCCCGGCTACGAACTGGTGAATGCGCCACAGATTGATCGCGGCGCGGGACCGGATGGGTCAACCAAGGTTGCGGTGTTCTTGCGGGTCACGGGCGCGGGCGATTATCTCCCGGAGTACGCCGGAAATCTTGACATCATTACTGCGGCCTCTGTTGCCGTTGCCGAACGACTTGCCGCAGCAGCAGGAAAGGTGAAGTAGCCATGAGCGAATTCAAGAAACCGATGGACTCCCCGGTCATTTCACCTGAGGGTGATGTCGCGCCACTCGCCGGCAAAAACGTTCTGGTTTGTGACACGACGCTGCGCGACGGCATGCACTCGGTAGCACACCAGTTCACTACGGAAAATGTGGCTGAAATCGCACGAGGGCTGGATGCCTCGGGCGTCAACGTGATTGAGGTGACTCACGGTGACGGGCTGGGTGGCTCATCCTTCAACTATGGTTTTGGGGCTGCGACAGATCTCGACTGGATCCGGGCTGCCCGCGCCGAAATCACGACCGCTAAGTTGGCGGCACTCCTTCTCCCGGGAATCGGCACGATTCACGACTTGCAGCAGGCGAAGGATGCGGGCATTGACTTGGTGCGTGTTGCGACGCACTGTACCGAGGCGGACATCTCCATCGAGCACCTGCATGCGGCTAAAGCACTGGGACTCGAAACGGTGGGCTTCTTGATGATGTCGCACATGGTTGGCCCCAACCGTCTCGCTACTGAAGCGGAAATCATGCGGGATGCAGGTGCCGACACGGTGTACGTCGTCGACTCGGCCGGCGCGATGTTGCCCCACCAGGTTGCGCAGCGCGTCGAGGCGATGCGCGAACGACTCGGCGACGACATGCCGATCGGGATGCACGCACACAACAACCTCGGATCGGGTGTGCCGAACGCGCTCGCCGCAGTCGCGGCAGGTGCATCCATCGTTGATGGTTCGTGTCACGGTCTGGGTGCCGGTGCGGGAAACGCAGCGACGGAGGTTCTTTCGGCCGCGCTAGACCGTTCGGGGGCGAGCACCACCGTGCACACGCTCGAATTGATTGACGTTGCCGAGGACATCGTCGCGCGCATTTGCGCCGGCAAGCTACCCAAGATCGACCGAGGCTCGCTTCTGCTCGGGTACGCCGGAATCTACAGTTCGTTCCTGTTGCACACGCGGCGCGCGGCGGAGCGCTACGGCGTTTCCGAGGCCGAGATTCTGCTCGAACTTGGTCGGCGCCGCGTGGTTGGTGGCCAGGAAGACATGATCATCGATGTTGCTATCGAGATGTCCGGCATCGATTCGCCGATGTAAGCGTTGGTTGAGCTCGTCGGTTGAGCCTGTGGGTTGAGCCCCGTCGAAACCCTTGGGTTGAGCCTCGTCGAAACCTCGTCGGTTGAGCCTGTCGAAACCCCGTCGGTTGAGCCTGTCGAAACCTGATTTCGACAGGCTCAACCCACGAAAGGCTCAACCCGCGGTTGGCGAGGGGCTCACTCAGCGAAGAAACACGTTCTCGCCGGCAAACCAGGTCTCAAGAACCTGGGTGTCGGCGAGATCTGTCTCGGGGGTCTGCCACGGATTACGGTCGAGCACGATGAAGTCTGCCGACTTGCCCACTTCCAGCGAACCAGTCTCTGACCACAGCCCCATCGCTTTCGATGAAGCCGTCGTGTAGACGGCGATCGCTTCATCCAGTGTGAGGGCTTGTTCTTTCCAGAGTGTGCCGGGAAAGGTTCCGCTCGGGTCAGCGCGGGTGATGAGCCCTTCGATGCCGACCCACGGATTGGGCAGCGGGATGACCGGCCAGTCCGATCCGCCAATGACCACACCCCCAGCCTCAAGCACCGAGCGGTTGGGTTGCATCGTGTTTGCCCGCTCTTCGCCAATGACGAGCTTGATGGCCTCGTAGATGACGCCGGGAAACCACAGGGTTGGCGAAATTTCGGTGGTCACGTTCAAACTCGCGACGCGCGGGATGTCGTCCACCGAAATGAACTGTCCGTGGGCGATGTGCAGGGGTGTGGTGAAGCCCGCTTTGCGCACCTGTTCTGCGGCATCGAGAACGTGACGAACGGAGCCATCGCCGGTGCAGTGAATCTTGGCGCCGAGGCCAGACTTCGCCGCGCGGAGTAGCCAGTCGGTGAGTTCCTCGGGGGACATCGCGATGTCGCCGTGGTGGTGCGCACCGTGTTCTTCGGTGGGCAGGTACGGCTCGAGAAAGCACGCCGTGTGTGTCGGCGGAATGCCATCAAGGAAAATTTTGATGAAGTCCGGGCGATGATGTGCCGTGCGGTACGGCTCACCACCCCAGACCAATCCGTCACCAATCGGATCGGCATCGAAAATCATGTTGTTTGCCATGAGGCAGCTAACCACCCACGACTTGAGGCGTCCCTCGTCGTCGAGTTTCTTGAACGCACCGAGCAGGTCCAGGCTGACACCCGCATCCATGAATGCCGTCACACCGTAGGAGTGCAAAATCTGCATCCCGCGCTCACTGGTGTTTGCCCAGAGCTCCGCCGTCATCGGATTGAGTTCGTTCATGACTTTTTCAACGATGAGGCCCGCAGTTTCGAAGAGCATTCCGGTTGGCTCGTTGCCGCCCTCGTATCGCACAATAGTTCCGTCGACCGGGTCAGGCGTTGTCGAATCAATGCCGGCCAGGGCGAGAGCCGTCGAGTTGGCCCATTTATTGTGGTGACTGTCGTCGACGAGAAGAACCGGACGCCCACCGGCGGCCTGATCGATGCGGGCCTTGGTACCCGGCGCGCTGAGTTCTGCGATCAGTGTGCTTCCCCAGCTGCCGCCGACCACCCACGCGTCGTGCGGCAGTTCGAGTGCGTAGGCACGAATCATCTCGACGATGTCATCGAGGGATGCGGTGGGGAGAAACTCAATCTCCATCAGGTCGGCCTTGCCGGCTATTTGGTGGTGGTTGTGTGCATCGTGCAATCCGGGCATCAGCGTGCGACCACCCAGGTTGTGCACCCGGGTCTCCGCGCCGTGATGCGCGGCGTGGATGTCCGACGCAGCACCAACGGCGAGGATGCGTCCATCCTTTACAGCAAGTGCCTCGGCCCAGGGATTCGATGGGTCGAGCGTGGCGATGGGTCCACCCAGCACAACGAGGTCTGCATTAGTCATGGCTTGCTCCCGGGTCGAGGTCTGACGGGTAATGGGCGGTGTTGAGCACTTTGCCAAACGCTCCAAAGGTGAAGTGCACGGTTTTTTCTCCGGTTTCATCCAGACCGAAAAGGTAGCCGTGTGAGCGCAAATTGTCGTGATCGCGATGGTCTGCAACGGTTACCGAGCCACACGGGATCACCTTTTCGCGCCACGTAAACACGTAAATATCGTCACGCAGTTTGTACGTGGTGCAGACATCCGTGTCGGCGAGACCGCGCTCGGGACCAGCTAAACAGTGCCAGGTGTACCACTGCGGACTCAGGTACACATGCTCGTAAGCATGTTCCTTGCTGTAGCGCCAGTATGCGCGACGCCCGATCAAATCAGGTGACTCATGGGGGAGTTCGCCGTGCACCGCGGTTCCGGCGATCGCAAAAGGAATGAAGCGGTGTTGCACGGCGGTAATCCCGGAACCAGCCTCGCCAATAGTGGCAATCACGGTGAGGCCGCGTCCATTGGTCTGATCGATGAAGACGGATGCGGCCTGCCCGGGCACATCCTCGCCCCGGATTTGTGCGTAGTAGAGGCCCTCAGCTACCTCGTAAGCCTCGTACGCAGCGTCCCGATGCCGGCGACCGGAGGTACGAGTTGGGTACGACCAGTGCATTCGGCCCTCGGCGAATCGATGGGTGATTTGCAAGCCGCTCGCGTTTGCGGAGACGAACTCGTAGCCCTCGAGCGCGCTCGTCGGGATGGCCCGATTCTCGTCGAAGCCGGGTTCGAGTCCGTCGAGTGGTAGCCACGAACTCGTGTCTGCGATGTTGGTTGACGACATCGTTGTCGCCCTTCTGTGTGGGAGAGCTAGTGGGGGTGATTACACGTGCATGCGTCGGTCCCGCATCGACCAGAACCACAACACGAGCATCCCCTATCTGCGACCGGTAAGTCCAGAGCAGGATTCTTGTCGAAGAAGCCATACGGTTTGAACAGGAATCCGGAGTAGTCGACGGGCATCACCGGCCAGTCCTCGGTTCGGGGAATGTGTGTCGGACCGAATTGGTGCCACACCACAATGTCCTCGTTGACGACAGAGTCGCCACCAGCAACATACGAAGGCAGACCGGCGCCACCGGCGTGCTGGTTGGGATACATGCCCGCCGGCCAGATCTCGTTTGGCTCGTATTTGGTGACCCAAATGTGCTTGGTGGCGAAGGCCGCGCGGGCGGCAACAGGTGACTCCGGCTGCGCCATGAGTGTGGGTGTTCCCTGAGGAATGAGTTGGTACTGAGTTGCTGCACCGGTGTAGTTCGTGCGGTGCCCGCTCTTCACGTGCCACGTTCGTGCCTTGAGGTTGTCAGCCATGCGGCTTCCCTCGGTCTCGATCGGGGTGACCGAGTAGGTAAAGGCGTTTCCGTAGGGGTTGTCTGGCCCCATCGGGATGCCGACCACATCAATCTCTTCGACGGTGTTGTCGTTGCCGTCAACAGCCACATCGAGTCGAGCCGAGAAAATGTGCTGGTGCACCGGAGCGAACAGTCCGGGGGCGATCTCGTTTCCGTGCGGATCGTGTGAACCCGGGATGCCGGCTCCGTTGAAGACCACGCCGGTTGCCTTGGCCTCTACCTGAATCGTGCCATCGAGGTACAGGTACCAGAAGAACCCATAGTCGTAGTTACCGATGGTGGCGAAATACGAGATCACGAGTCGACGTGAGCGCCGCGAATCGGGCTGGAAGTTCAGGTCAGTGTGCTTCCACAGCAGCTGATAGTCCTCTTCATGCATACAGATTGCCTGTGGAACGACCATCGGGTTTCCGTGGTCATCCGCGGCGATGCCATCGAAATAGTGGATGACGCCGAGGCAGTCGCATCCGTATTTCAGGGGGTTGGCGTTTTTCCCGAGGAGATACTCGCCGGCATCGAAGTAGCTGATCCAAAAGCGGTTGATGGATTTGTCGCCGTAGGGCACGACCATCTCCGGCACCGAGGCTCGGTAAAGCACCGAGCGGTCTTCGCCGTTGTCGTTAAAGCTGACTTGGTTGAGCACGAGCCCCTCGCGTGAGTTGAACGAGACGCGGAACTTCCAGTTTTCCCACTCCACCAACGAGCCGTTGACCGAAAAGCTCGGTCCTTCGGGCTGGGTAATCTCAATCGGCTTGAGCGTGGTGCGTGCCGGGCCAACGGTTTCGACGTCATAGTTGCCGCTGCCCTGCGGGATGGGAACATCGCCCTCATCTTGCACCTTGACCACTTCACCGGTGGTGAGGTTGATCGTCACCAGGAGTCCTTCAACCGGATGCGCCCACGGGGAGTCTTCTTTATTGGCCCGCCAGAAGGTGAGTGAACGAATCATGCGACGGCCGACTTCGTCTTCGAAACCGAAATAGCCCGGGGCGAGGGGAGCACAGAACACGTCATCCAGGTTGGTCACGCCACGACGTGCCATGGCCTGCAACCAGCGAGGGTCGCCTTTGACGAGTGCCTCGACCTGGTCGTACTCCTCAAAAAGGTAGGGAGGCTGACCGTAGGGGTGTGTATCGCTGTTCACCCGCGTGAGCGACGTGATGGTTTTCGAGGTGACTGAGACCACCGCTTCGTGGGATATTCCGGTTGCCATGTCCAACATGACGAAAAGGATGGAGCGGTCGAACGGCTTTCCGGGCTTCCACGCCAGGGTTGCCTTCTTGTCGGGTTCGACCGGAAGCACCGCGGGAAAGCGAACCGTTTGGGTGACGTGGCCGGCATCCACCAGAATCTGGCGCCCGGCAGCGATTTCCGATTCGGTCAGCGGGTCGAGCGGGTGTGCCACCTCGGTCACACGCGTGATTCGTTTCCCGTGGGTATGTGACACATCCACCATGGTCAATCCGTTCCGTGAGGGGGTGGCGCCGCAGGGGCGCCGTTTTTAAGCACTTGCTTAATAGGTTAGGAGCTGACATTATTTTTCACAACCCGGAATGTTCCTTTTTATCCACGCGTCTTTGTTCAAAGGAGAACAAACTGTGACCACAGCATCACCGCAACTCGGGGGTAGCCGAAAGCTCGGCGTCCTCTCGGTTGCCTTTCTCGTCGTAGCGGCATCCGCCCCCCTCACCGTCGTTGCCGGTGGGGTTACCACCGCGCTCGCCGTGACTGGCTCCACGGCAATTCCATTCGGCTACATCGTTCTGACCGTGGCCCTCCTGCTGTTCGCCGTGGGTTACGCCGCGATGAGTCGCTTTGTCACCAACGCGGGCGCGTTTTACGCCTATATTTCTCAGGGCCTCAGCCGCGCACTTGGCGTGGGTTCGTCGATCATTGCCCTCGTGGCGTACAACATGATGCAGATTGGTGTCGCGGCACTTCTCGGCTTCCAGGTCTCGACTGAACTTAAGGCCCGCTGGGCCATTGACACGCCGTGGTACCTCTGGGTATTCGTCGCGATTGTCATCGTCGGCATCCTCGGTGTCAACCGCATCGACTTCTCGGCGAAGGTGCTCGGCATCCTGGTCGCCCTCGAGTTCGTCGTCGTCATCATCTTTGACGTCACCGGATTCATGGCCGCTCCAGACGGAATTCCGACCTCGCCCATCACCGGCACAACATTCTGGGGAGCCGCAACGGGAGCAATCCTGGCATTCGGTATCGCTGCCTTCATGGGTTTTGAGTCGGGCGCCCTCTACGGTGAGGAGTCGAAGAACCCCAAGACCACGATTGCTCGCGCGACGTACCTTTCGGTCGTCGTCATCGGTGTGTTCTATGCCATTTCGTCGTGGGCAATGATTGCTGCCGGTGGACCGACCGTGAACGAGGATGCGGTTGCTGGTCCGCCCTACTTCTTCGGACTCCTCGGCGCGCAGGCAGGCACAATCATTGCGGACATCGCTTCCCTTCTGTTCATCACGAGCCTCTTCGCATCGCTGGTGAGCTTCCACAACGCTGTGGCTCGGTACAACTTCTCTCTCGGACGTGAGGGAATCCTTCCCCGCGGGCTCGCTCGCGTGACGCGCTCGGGTGCCCCGTGGTCAGGCTCGCTGGTTCAAACCATCATCGCTGTGCTGGTGACCGTGGGATTCATCATCGGCGAGGCGACGACCGGTGGCGCTTATGTTGTCCCGGACGGCCTCGGTGAGGGCGTTTCACTCAATGTCTTCCCGCTCGTCGTGGAGTTCAACTGGCTGACCAATAGTGGCGCGATGGGACTCGTTCTACTCATGGCGCTCGTGTCGGTTGCCGTTCTCGGCTTCTTCGCGCGGGATCGTCGCGGCGTCAATGTCTGGTCGCGCATCATCGCTCCGGTCATCGCGGCCATCGCACTCTTCGGTGTGTTCGCGCTCATTGTCGCCAACTTCAACGTGCTCTTGACCAGTGACCCGACCGCGGAGGTGTCGGCAACGACGTTTATCCTGCCGATTATCGTCGTTGTGCCGGGAATCATTGGACTGATTTACGGCTTGATCCTTCGGTCACGCAACCCGAAGGTTTACGCGCAAATCGGTCACGGCATCGCCACTGACCACACAGCTGGTGGCCTTGGCGAAAGCCCGCGCGGAATCTAACGCGCATCGCCCCGTCGATCAGTGCCCCCGAGGAATCGGGGGCACTGTCATTATTGAGTCATGAATCTCAAACTGGGTGGCCGACGAACCATCATCACCGGAGGCAGCTCGGGCATCGGCCGCGCCTCCGCGCTGGCGTTTGCTGCTGAGGGTGCCCATGTGGCAATCATCGGTCGCGACCAGGCGAGCCTCGATGAGACGGTGGCTTTGGCCCAGCAGGCTGGCGTGAGCATCCACTCGGCCCTTGCTGACATCACCGACGAGGATGCCTTCGGCCTCGCGCTCGAGACGCTCGTTGAACAACTCGGCGGGCTTGATTCTCTCGTGCACTGCGCCGCCGTTTCGGGACCGGTTGGGCGACCCCTCACGGAGGTGGGCATCGATGAGATTCGACGCACAATTGACATCAATCTCGTCGGCGCTTTTATCGTGGCCAAAGCGGGTTTGCCCCACCTGACCGCTGGTCGGGATGCCACCTTTGTGATGATCGGGAGCGACTCCGCATTCGTTGCATCGCCCGACATGGTGGTTTACAACTCGACGAAGGCGGCGATTGTCCATATGGCGCGTTCGCTGGCGGTCGAGTGGGAGTCGCTCGGCATCCGCGTGAACACGGTCAGCCCATCCATTGTGGACACACCCATGTCACGCGCAGATCTGGGCCTCGAGGAGGAAGGCTTCATCAACGCCAATTACCCGGTGCTGAGTGCGGATGACGTGGCGCGTTCGATCCTGTACCTCTCGTCGACGGCGTCCCGCGGGGTCAACGGCCACTCATTGACCATGGACTTTGGCTACAGCGCGAAGTCGTCCTTTCCTGCCTAGGGCGTTCCTGCCAAGGACGTTTCCTGTCTGCTGATTCCGAGGTGAACAAGGGTTCTTCCAACATTTAATTGTGCATATGTTTTCTAAATGGTTATTATGAATTCTCAAGGCGTGTTTCATCACGAAGAAGTGGTGGGCCTCAGAAGTCGGAAGGCTGTAGCGAATGTCTGCACCAGAGCTTGAAATGTTGATGGGGATGCTGCGCAGTGGCGCAATCAATTTCGCTGCCCCACCTGCAGAAATCCGTCCCGTGTTTGAGGGAATGATGACCTCCCTGCCGTGGGACTTTTCCATCGTCACAAAAGAACGCACCGTCGGGGGAGTTCCGGGAATCTGGATGGATTCCGAATCGGACGAAGTCGTTCTGTATGTTCACGGCGGTGGCTACACCATCGGCTCCACCAAGGCCTACCGCGGACTTGCGACTGCCATCGCAAAGGCTGCCGGATCGTCTCTGTTTAGCGTCGAATACCGACTCGCTCCGGAGCACCCGTACCCGGCTGCTCTCGATGACGCAACGGCTGCGTACATGGGTCTGCTTGAACTCGGCTACACCCCTGACAAGATCAAGATGGTTGGCGACTCGGCCGGTGGTGGTCTCACCATGGCGACCCTCATTACCCTCCGCGAACGTGGCGTAGCTCTCCCCTCTTCTGTGGTACTCCTCTCGCCCTGGGTCGACATGACCTTTAGTGGAGAAACCATGGTGACTAAGGCTGATGCTGACCCGAACCTGAAGGCATCCGAAATGGCCCTTGCTGTTGAGGCCTACCTCGCTCACGGCCAAGAACCCACTATGCCTGAGGCGTCGCCGCTGTTCGCTGAGTTGCACGGTCTGCCTCGCATCCTCATCGAGACTGGTGAGGCCGAAATTCTGCTTTCCGACTCGACACGTCTCGTTACCAAACTGGCTGAGTCCGGGGTGGATGCACGCCTGCATGTGTGGCCAGGAATGCCTCACGTGTGGAGTCTCTTCGCGCCTATCCTCAGTGAAGGACGCGACGTCATCGCCGAAATCGGTGAGTTCCTCGGTGGTGCCCGAGCTGCAGCTCCCACGATCGAGGAAAACGTCGAGCTGCCTGACTTCAGTGAGCTCGACGTGGATGGCCTACGGGCTAAAGCGCTCGAAGAGCGTGACAAGCGCGTGCGCACAGACGGGCTCGCCCAGTATTCACGCATGGCGAATCAGCACGATGACCCCTTCACGCCGTTCACGGAGCGTGCACCCGTTCTCGACCACGTCGAATTCACCTTCATCGGTGGGGGATTCTCGGGTCTTCTCGCCGGTGCCCGCGCCAAGGAGGCCGGGCTCACGTCGGTGCGCCTGATCGATAGCGCTGGTGACTTCGGGGGCGTCTGGTACTGGAACCGCTATCCCGGAGCGATGTGTGACACCGCGTCCATGGTCTACTTGCCCCTATTGGAAGAGACCGGTTACATGCCCACTGAAAAGTATGCACACGGTCCGGAGATTTTCGAGCACGCCCGGCGCATCGCTCGGCACTACGACCTGTACACCAATGCATTGCTGCAGACTACGGTCGAAAGTGCGGAGTGGGATGACGAAAAGTCGCTCTGGACGGTGACGACCAACCGCGGTGACGCATTCACGACGAAGTACCTAGGCATGGCTGTGGGACCTCTCGCCATTCCGAAGTTCCCCGCAATTCCCGGTGCCGATTCGTTCCAAGGTCACAGCTTCCACACCAGCCGATGGGACTTCAACTACACCGGCGGCTCACACACGGAGCCCATGGACAAGCTTGCCGGAAAGCGGATTGCTGTCATTGGTACCGGTGCAACATCCGTTCAGTTAGTTCCCGAGCTCGCAAAGGCTGGCGCTGAAGTTTTCGTGATTCAACGCACACCAACGGGTGTCGACGCCCGTAATAACGAGCCCATCGATCCCGAGTGGTTCGCATCCATAGCGACACCGGGTTGGCAGGAGCGCTGGTACCACAGCTTTGCGACGTGCCACCTTCCCCCGATGACTCCCGATTTCACCGTCGAGATGGACGACCTGGTCAAGGATGGCTGGACCGACATGGGACTCGAGTGGCGTAAGGCTATGGCTACGATTCCCAAAGCAGAGTTCGGTCCGGTGGCTGTGATCAGCACCTTGGGTGTCGCGAATTACGCGCACATGGTTGAAACTCGCGCCCGGGTAGATGAAATTGTCACGGATAAAGCGACTGCTGAGAAGCTCAAGCCCTGGTACAAGCTCTTCTGCAAGCGCCCCGGTTTCCACGACGAGTACCTCCAGTCGTTCAACAAGCCGAACGTGCACTTGTTGGATACCGATGGCAAGGGTGTTGAGCGCATCACCCCCACCGGTGTCGTGATCAACGGTGTTGAAACCGAGGTCGACGCCATTATCTACGCGTCGGGCTTCGAAGCTTTCACGCGTCTTGACACTCGCTTCGGCTACAAGGTGACCGGACGCAACGGTCTCGACATCACGACTGCGTGGTCTCAGGGCATGCGAACCCTGCATGGCATGTTCACACACGGGTTCCCCAACATGTTTATGGTTCAGCCTGAGCAGGGTGCCATGTTTGCTGCGTGCATCACCATGGACTCCGCAAACAACTGCCTCAAGCTCGGTGCGGTCATTGCCGAAGCGGAAAAGCGAGGTTCGCGAGAGGTAGAGGTTTACGCCGAAGCCCAAGAAAAATGGATGAACCTTCTCGCAATGAACCCTGGTGGCGGCATCCTCTTTGATGCGGAGTGCACCCCCGGTTACTACAACAAGGAGGGAAGCGAACCCACGCTTGAGGAGATGCTCAACGTGACCGGTTATCCGTTCGGTTCGGTCGCATTCTTTGCGGCTGATCGTGCATGGCGCGAGTCGGGTGAGTTCGAAGGCCTAGCCTTCGCCTAAACGGTGATGGTGTCGCGTTCGTGAAGAGTTCACCAGTGTCTACCCAGCAAAATGTGGGTTTGGGATCGTGGCCCGCTCGAAGGGCTCGCCATATCCCGAACAAGGTCGCTTGGACTTTTCGCGGACGCGACACGTCATATTCCGAGGTGCAACATCGAGTCGAGCGACTTGCAGCCGCTTTGAGTTCCCTCGGAGTTGTGGCCGGTGATCGCGTGGGATTCGTCGGTGCAAACCATCCGGCACTTCTCGAGGTGCTGTTTGCCTCGGGTCGAGTGGGTGCAATCGCTGTCCTCATCAATCCTCGATTGGCAGAGCACGAACTCCGCTATATTCTGGCTGATTCGGGAACGCGAGTCCTGTTTCGGGGTCCGGCATCTCTCGAGGCAGAGCACCTCGTCCACGAAGAAGAGCTTCCCCTGCTCGAGCACGTTTTCGATGTTGAAACCGAATATGAAACCCTGCTGCTCGATGACGGGTTCGCTCCAGATGTCCCGGCCGGTTGGGATGCCCCTTGCCTCATCATGTACACGTCAGGTACGACGGGGAATCCTAAAGGTGCGGTTCTCACGCACGGGAACATTTTCTTCAACGATGTGAACGCCCTGCTCGAAGCCGACATTCGCCCTGACGACATCGCGCTCGCGGCTGCACCCATGTTTCACATCGCAATGCTCAATGGAATCGTCTTGCCGGTCTTTCTCAAAGGAGGTCGGAGCATCATTCACGAGGCATTCAAACCGGATGAGGTGGTCGCCACGATTGAGGGCGAGAAAGTGACCAGCCTTTTTGCGGTGCCCGCGATGATGGAGGCCATTTCTCAGAGTCCCGCGTTTGAATCCAGCAACATCACGAGTTTGCGAACGGTCATTGTCGGCGGTGCACCGGCACCGCTTCCGATGCTTGTTCGCTGGAAGAACAAGGGTGTGGAGGTTCAGCAAGGCTACGGGCTGACAGAGACTTCGCCGGCCGTGCTGAAGTTGGCGAGTTCCGATGCTGAACGAAAACTCGGCTCGGCTGGCAAAGAGCAAATGTTTGTGGATGTTCGGATCGTTGACACCGAGGGTCAGGACGTGGGTTCCGGCGGCACCGGTGAGATTTTGACGCGTGGACCCAACGTGTTTCCGGGCTATTGGAACCGGGACGATGCTACTGCTTCCGCGTTTGTGGACGGGTGGTTCAAGACCGGGGATATCGCGAGCATTGATGATGAGGGATTCATCACCCTGCGCGACCGAGCCAAAGACATGTACATCTCCGGGGGTGAAAACGTGTACCCCGCCGAGATTGAGAGTGCCCTTCTCGAGATCGACGGCATCCTCGAAGCTGCCGTCATCGGCGTTGCTGATGAGCGGTGGGGGGAAGTCGGCCGCGCGTATGTCGTCGTCGCTCCTGGCACCGTTCACGATGTGGATTCTGTGAACGCGCAACTCGCCGGTCGCTTGGCGCGGTACAAACTTCCTCGGTCGCTCATTGTGCTCGACACCATGCCTCGCAACTCGACTGGAAAGTTGCTCAAGCAGGCACTTCGAGAACGAGAGGTCTAGATGTCCGTTCCGGAGTATGAACCACTTCACGCGGACTTTCTCGAGTCGCACGTCTATCTGACCGACGTTGAGCGCGCTTTTTTGGCGACGCAGCGGGCATTTCTGGAATCCGAGGTTGCCCCTGCCGTCAATGAACTGTGGGAGTCGGCGGCTTTTCCGCATCACATCGTGAGGCCGCTCGCGGACCTAGGTGTTTTTCGACCCGGTTACGCCGAGACTCGTGAGTTCGAAAACTCAGCTGTTTTCCGCGGCTTTGCCACGCTTGAGCTTGCGCGTGTCGATGCCTCAATCGGCACCTTTGTTGGTGTGCACAGCGGATTGGCTATGGGATCAATCGCGTTGTGCGGATCTGATGCTCAAAAGAGCGAGTGGCTCCCCAAAATGGCCGCCGGGGACGTGATCGGCTGTTTTGCCATGACAGAACCTGAGCACGGTTCAGATGTGGCCGGTGGCATGGCTACGACCGCACGGCGGGATGGCGACGAGTGGGTTCTCACTGGGGCAAAGCGATGGATTGGTAACGGCACCTGGGCCGACATCGCCATCGTCTGGGCTCGCAACGAAGAAGACGGCAATGTGCTGGGCTTTATCGTCCCAACGTCGTCGCCGGGATTCACGGCAACCAAGATTGAGGGAAAGTACAGCCTGCGTATTGTTCAGAATGCGGACATAAAGCTCGACGGAGTGCGAATACCCGAGGCGCTGAGACTTCAGGAAGCGAATAACTTCGCCGACACCAGCAAGGTGTTGCGATTGACGCGCTTGGATGTTGCCTTTTCGGCCATTGGCAATGCAATCGGGGCCTACGAGAAAGCACTGGACTACGCACAAGACCGTGTGCAATTCGGTAAGAAGATCGCCTCGTTCCAGTTGGTTCAAGACCTCCTCGTCAAAGCTCAGAGCAACATCGCCTCAGCGCTTGCCTTGTCCATTTCTGTTGCCCGCATGCGCGATGAGGGCCGTCAAGAGGATAAGCACTCCTCACTGGCGAAGCTCGTCGTTCTCAATCAGATGCGCGAGGCTGTCGCGTGGTGCCGCGAAATATTGGGTGGCAACGGTGTCGTCATTGACTACGGCGTCATTCGTCACTTTGCCGATGCCGAGGCTCAGTACTCTTTTGAAGGCACTCGTGAGGTGAACACGCTCATTGTCGGTCGTTCTCTCACCGGGCACCACGCATTCGTCTAACTCGCGATTGTGTGCGCCACTACTGGCGTGACGTGTCGGGTGTCAGGTAGGGGCGCCATCCCACAGCTGACTCCACCATGACGGTGTAGGCCGCATCGAGATCTCGTGATTCGAGCGCGTTCGTCATGCGTTCGAAGTAGGCGAGCCGGGCTTTCATGCTTTCCGGAGTAACTTTGTCACTCCCCGCGAGAACGGGTACGGCGTCGCGCTCAATGATGTCGAACAGGGTTCCTAAAACGGGTCGGAGCATCGTATTAGGTGACACGGCAAGGAGCTTGCGCTGGTAGTCCATTGCCAGGTGGTGAAACGCTTTGAGATCTTCGACCGAAATTGCCGTTTCCATTTGCGCGGTGATGTCGCGAAGCTCGCGAATGTCGACCATCGTCGCGTGGTCGATCGCATCCGAAATGAGCAGAGGATCGAGAGAATTCCGCATGCGGAAAACCTCGGCGATGCTGGGGTCCTCAACGTTGACTGTCATCAGCTCACCGGCCAAACGACCCATGGCCGTTTGCTTAGCTGCGAAAATTCCGCCGCCGGGTCCCCGACGAACCTCGATGACGCCTCGATCGTGAGCCATTTTCAGGGCCTCGTTGAATGCTCCTACGGAGACGCCAAATTCGAGCCTCAGCTCTTCCTTTTGTCCGAGCCGTGCGCCATCTTCAGCGGCTTCGCTTCGTTCAGTGAGGCCGGAAACGACTTCTTGTGCGCGACTTAACGCCTGTGATGCCACGGTGCCCTCCTTGCTGCTCACTCCATTCTAAATCCCTAAACCTATTGATGTTTTAGTAAAAGAACATTATGTTTAGGGTGACAGGCGTTGTTCACTCAGTGAAGAGGAAATCTAATGCAGAAACTGACCGTCCTTGGCGCAGGTGTGCTTGGCTCCCAGATTGCTTTTCAGTCGGCATATTCGGGTAAAGATGTGGTGCTCTATGACATCAGCCAAGAAGGCCTCGATGGCATGACAGCTCGGTGGGAGTACCTCAAGCCGCTCTATGTTCGTGACCTGGGAGCCGACGCAACGTCTGAAAGACTTGAGGCTGCGGTTGGTCGAATCCGTCTGACTAACGATCTGGCGGATGCGGTCAGCGATGCTGACCTCATCATTGAGGCGGTTCCGGAACTCCTCGAGATCAAGCGTGACACCTGGGCCAAGGTTGGTGGTTTGGCTCCAGCCAAGACCATCTTTGCCACGAATTCGTCCACGATGCTTCCGAGCCAAATCGCTGATGTTACCGGTCGCCCAGAAAAATTCCTGGCACTCCACTTCGCTAACGAAATTTGGAATTTCAACACCGGAGAAGTGATGGGTCACCCGGGTACCGACCCAGAAGCATTTGAGGCGGTAGCGGTCTTCGCTGAAGAAATAGGAATGGTGCCGGTCCGCATCCACAAGGAGTACCCCGGGTACATCGTCAATGGCCTACTCATCCCGTGGGTTATGGCGGCTCACCGCATGTATGTGCACGACATCGCTGACTTTAAAGAAATCGACACGACCTGGCGGATCGCGACGAAAATGCCGCTCGGGCCGTTCCAAGTGACCGACTTGGTCGGGCTCAATACGGCATACGCCGTCAGCAGCACTCACCCGGACCCCGACATGCAGGAGTTCGCTCGCCTCATCAAGGAGCGCTATATCGACAAGGGTCGCATGGGCATTGCCGTAGGAAAGGGCTTCTACGACTATTTCTAGTCCAATCGCTCACTAACCGAGCGTGTCATCCCAGAGTTGACCAACGGATGCGCGCACCTGCTCCGGCGAGACACCCGCGTACCCCTGAAGCACGAGCCCGTCGAGTGCTGCGAAGGTATAACGAGCGCGTTCAGTGTTGAAACGCTCGCCGAGCACGGTGCGGAGTGCGTCGGAGAGGGTTTCGACGTACGTTTCGTAGAGGGCCGCCACCCGATCCGCGATCTCAGGTCGGCGGCGCGAAGCCAGGAGCATCTCATACACAAAGACCTCGCGAGCAGCGTTTTGTGAAACGAGTTCGAGAAACGCCTCGATGAAACCGTTGCGATCGGTCGCAAAGGTTGCGAGGTGTGAGACATCGATGGACTCGTGAACCGCCCGGTCAAACGCGGCCTCGATCAAGGCATCGCGGGTGCCGAAATAGTGCGCGATCAGCGAATTGTTGACGCCGGCTTTTTCACCGACGGCGCGAAAGGTGAGTCCTCGCAAACCCTTTTCACCGACAACCTCGATGGTGGCCTCGAGCAGAGCGTCGCGCCCCGAACCATCTCCCGGTCCGCGCTTGCCAACGCCAGTGCCCATGGTTAGACCCTAGCGAAGCGAAAACGTTTTGGCGGGTTAGGCCTGCGTGTGTAGGTTGAGCATTCCGGCATCGACGAGGATTGTTCCGCCGTCCACGACGAGTGACGCACCGTTGACATACGACGCTTCGTCAGAGAGCAGCCATGCGATGGGCTTTGCCTGTTCCATCGGTGAGGATGCGCGTCCCTGAGGAACAAACTTCAGCAGGTCAGCAAAAATCGCCTCAACCGTTGTGTTTTTGGTGTGCGCAGCCTCGGCAAATTCTTGTTCCGCCATTTCGGTGAGAATCCAACCCGGGCAGACAGTGTTCGCGCGCACGCCGTGTGGTGCGTAGTTGTAGGCGATGTTTTCCATGAGTGAGGTCAGGGCTGCCTTGGATGCCGCGTAAGGCGCCATGCCGTATCCGCTTCGCAACGACGCAATCGAACTCACGCCGACGATGTTTCCTTTGGTCTTCATCAGCTCGGGTAGGGCATATTTTGAGAGCAGAAAGTTGGCGGTCAGATTGATATCGATTGTTTCGCGCCACATTTCTTCACTCATCTCGTGAACCTGGGCGTTCTTCACGACTCCGGCATTGAGCACGAGGTTATTGATGTGCCCAAAGGTTTTCACGGCTTCGTCGATGAGACCCTTGGCGCCGGCAGACGTGGCAACGTCTCCCACGACAATGTGGGCTCCGCAGTCCGCCGCGACGGCTTCCAAGGGCTCGCGTCGACGCCCCGCGATCACAACTTTGTGACCGCGCTCACTGAGCAGTCGGGCTAGTGCGGCCCCGACTCCCGTTCCGCCCCCGGTAATGACTGTGACGATTGTTGCGTTCATGGTTATCTACTTTCGTGGTTGGCACGTGCTGTGGAGGGTGGTGACTAGTCGGCTGTGGTTGCCGTTGCGGTGACGCCACCGTCAACGGCAACCATCGCGCCAACCATCAGGCTGGCTTCGTCACTGAGGAGAAATCTGACGACATTGGCAACTTCTTCTGGCTGACCTAAGCGACCAATCGGAGCGGATGATCCCGCTGTTTCGGCAGCCTTGTGCTTGTCTGCAACCTCGGGCAGCAGCACGTGGGCAATGTCTTGGAACATGCGCGTGTTGATGAATCCGGGGGCTACGCCGTTGACGCGTATCCCATTGCGTGCCTCCTCGGTCGCGACTGTGCGCACGATTCCGGCGACCGCATGTTTGGCGGCGTTGTAGCCGATTGTCGTGGGCAGACCCAAGAACGATGCAATCGAGCCGGTGCACACGATGGCTCCAGATTTCTGCCGACGCATCACGGGCACCACATAGCGCATACCGAGAAAGACCCCATTGAGGTTGACGTCGATGACCTTTTTCCAATCGGCGTAGCTGAGCTCGTGCATGAGCTGAACCCGCCCCTCAATTCCTGCGTTGTTGAAGAAACCGTCAATCTTGCCGAACTCAGCGACAGCGCGTTCCACGTAATTCTTCACGTCCTCTTCACTCGTGACATCAGCGACGACGACGAGCGATGAGACGCCGAGCGCATCCACCGCTTTCTTGGTCTCATCGGCTAGGGCTTTGTCGCGATCGACTAAAACGAGGTTCGCGCCGGACTCGGCGAGTTTGATGCACGTGGCGCGGCCAATGCCTCCACCCGCGCCCGTAACGATGACGTTCTTGCCTGACATATCTACGGACATGTTTTTCCTTTACTTAGTGAGGGTGAAGCCGCGATAGTTGTCATCGGCCACGTCGAGAAGAGCTGACTCATAGGGGGCAACACCGCCGAGGTAGACCATTTGCACTCGCGGCTTGCCAGAAACATTTGAGCCCACGTACCACGAATCACTAAACCGCATGAGGGTCTGATCGGTGATGTCGTTCGTGTGTGCGACCCACTCTTGCTCCGCCGCCTCTGTCGGTTCGAAAACGTGGATGCCCTGCTCGCGCAGATCATTGAGCATGCGTGCAATCCACTCGACGTGGATTTCGATAGACACGACCACGTTCGACAGTGGTGCGGGGCTTGCCGGTCCGGTGGCCACGAACATGTTGGGGAAGCCTGCCACCGCAACACCCAAGTAACACGCGGGTGATTCGCCCCACTTATCAGCAAGCTTCAGGCCGTCACGGCCCTCAATGTTCAGCCGGGTGAGGGTTCCGGTGACCGCGTCAAATCCGGTCGCCAAGACGAACATGTCGACGTCGTAGGAGCCGGCGCTGGTCTCAAACCCCGTGGGGGTGAGACGAACGAGCGGCTCCTCGCGCAAATCGACCAATGTCACGTTCTCGCGACGGAAGGTCTCGTAATAATTCGTGTCGATGCACAGACGACGTGTCGTGATGTAGTGATTGGGGAGCAGTTTCTCTGCCAGGGCGTCATCCCCCACCCGCTCGCGAATTTTTGCTTTGGCGAATTCTGACGTGAATCTGTTTGACTCCGGGTCGACAGGAATGTCGGTCATCGTTGACGCAAAACGCATCGGACTGCCGTAGGCGTAGGTTTTTTCGAGCTCGGCGCGGGCCTGCTCCTCACCAAGTTCGGCGAAGCTCTTGCCCACCGATTCCGTGACACAGCCCAAGCCAGATGCCCGCGCGTTTGCCCGATAGGTGGCGTAGTCGTTTTTGACCTCGGCGATTCGTTCCGGAGTGAGTGGCTTATTGTGCGCCGGAAGCGAAAAACTCGGTGTGCGCTGCAGCACGAACAGGTGCTCGGCCGATTCGGCAGCGATTGGAATAACTTGGATGCCCGACGATCCGGTGCCTAAAACCGCGACGCGCTTGCCGGCAAAACTTACCGGGGAATGCGGCCACGTCGCGGTGGTCAGTAGCTCGCCGCCAAAGGTCTCCATTCCAGGAATGTCCGGAATCTTTGGCGTTGAGAGGATGCCGGTACCCCAGACGACGAAACGCGCACGCACACTGTCGCCCGGTGAGACGTCAATAGTCCACGACGCGCTGCGCTCATCCCATGCGGCTCCGGTCACTTCGGTGTTGAAACGAAACAGTTCGTTGACCGAGAGCTTGTTGGCCACAAACTCGAGATATTTCAGAATGTCGGGTTGGGCGGGAAACTTTTCGGTCCACTCCCACTCCTGCTGGATGTCGTCATCAAAGGAGTAGGAGTAGTCGAGGCTCTCGACGTCGCAGCGCAAACCGGGGTAACGGTTCCAGTACCACGTTCCACCTACGCCAGCAGCGCGCTCAATACCGAGAACACTGAAGCCGAGTTCACGCAACTTGTGCGTCATGTAGATTCCGGTAAAACCGGCACCGACGACGACGACATCTGTGACGTCGGAGTCAGATCTGGGCATAGCCTTCTCCCTCAGCCTGTAGGAATCCACAGCGACGTGGTTCTTTCCTAATCTTGCGGTGGGTGGCGCCGGGAAACTTGACGCGTTCGGCATCCGTTATTGGACTTAAGCGCATTTCTCATCCGCCTCTGTGGACAAGGTGGGTCAACGTCTCGTTTACTGAAGGCATGAAAACTACCGCTGCTGTCGCTTTTGACGCCGAAAAACCTCTCACCATCACGGAGCTGGAGATTGATGAGCCACGCGCCGGGGAGGCGCGCATCCGCATGGTGGCCAGTGGCGTCTGCCACACCGACGCTATCGTGCGTGATCAGTGGTACCCGACTCCACTTCCTGCCGTTCTCGGTCACGAGGGAGCCGGCGTCGTCGAGGCGGTTGGTCCTGGCGTGACCACGGTGGAGGTCGGCGACCACGTGTTGCTCAGTTTTAATCACTGCGGGACCTGCGCAAACTGTTCATCGGGAAAACCCACCTACTGTGCGAGCTTTTTCGGAGACAACTTTGGTGGCCGTCGCGCTGATGGCTCAACCTCCTACACACACGACGGGGTAGCTGTCTCGTCGCACTTCTTTGGACAGAGCTCTTTTGCGCACTACGCGAATGTTCCCGTCAACTCGATGGTGAGAGTTCCTAAATCAGCGCCCCTCGAGATACTTGCCCCACTCGGTTGTGGAATCCAGACCGGCGCGGGCGCTGTTCTAAACGTCTTGCAGCCACCCGCCGGCACGTCGTTTGCGGTCTTTGGTGCTGGTGCCGTGGGTCTGTCCGGTCTCATGGCGGCGAAAATCGCCAACTGCACGACGATCATTGCGGTGGATGTTCACGACAGCCGCCTCGAACTCGCTAAGTCTCTCGGCGCAACTCATACGGTCAATGCCGCCAAGGTCGACGTTATCGAAGCGATCGCTGCGATTACCGGTGGGGGAGTGAATTACGCCCTAGAGACCACCGGCGTGCCCGCAGTGTTCTCCAACATGACGAAGTGTTTGGCGCCGCGCGGTCATGCGGTTGTCGTGGGTGCGGCAGCAATCGGCACTAATGCAAACTTCGACATCGGATCACTCCTCCCAATGGGAATCACGGTTCAGTTCGTGGTCGAGGGCGACTCGGTTCCGTCACAGTTCATCCCCGCGCTCGTAGAGATGCACGAGAAGGGACTGTTTCCGTTCGACCGGCTCGTGAAGACCTACCCGTTCGCCGACATTAATAAGGCGTTTGAGGACTCCGCGGCTGGCGTCACACTCAAGCCCGTTGTTGTTTTCTAGGTGCGTCTAGCAGAGCAATACCGGCCGAGGCTAGGCTGACCGCGCAACCTCTTGACTCTCAGAGAAAATATGCGAAACTGTATACGATTTCTCACGCGATGAGTGCATGAGGTCTGGTCGTTAGTTTCGAGCCTTATCGGAGGTCTACTCATGGGGCAGACAAGTCAGTTCGCTGTCGACGCCACTGGCGCAGACGTTCTTGTTCCGCCCCGGCAACACGAGGTCACCCAGCGTTCTGGACTGGTGGACGTCGTCGATGTGGACGACTTTGCGACCTGGACAAGTCTGGTCTCACGTGCATTCGTTCCCCTCGAAGTCACGAGTGAACACTCATCGTCGTTTCACGGTCGCATCAGGTCCCGACTGCTCGGCGACATTTACATCTCAGAAATCACGGCAACCGAACATCAGGTGCATCGCACGCCAGACTTGATCTCCGCTGGCGCACGCCCGTACTTCAAGCTTTCTCTACAGCTGGCCGGATCCGGGATGCTCATGCAGGACGGGCGTGAGGCCATCCTGTCGCCCGGTGACATCGCCATTTATGACACGAATCGGCCCTACACCCTGACCTTTGATCGCGAATTCCGGTCGCTCGTGGTCATGTTTCCTCACGCCATGGTGGATCTGCCGGCTGAAACGATTGGTCACATCACTGCCACGCGAATCCCCGGAGACGAGGGGCTTGCCAAATTGGTTAGCCCATTCCTTTCTCACCTCGCCCGAAACATGGAGCGCATCTCCGGTCGAAGTGGGATTCGACTCATGCACAACACCATCGACCTCGTCGCTACGGTGCTACACAGTCAATTGGATGCGCAAACCGGCGAATCCTCGCATGGTCATCGAGCTGCCCTGCTCAAGGATGTTCACGCCTATATCGACGAGCACATCAGCGACCCCGACCTGAGCCCGGGCGAGATTGCCGCTGCGACGTTTATCTCCACCCGACACCTTCACGGCATCTTTAAGGAGCAGGGCGTCACCGTTTCAGCGTGGATTCGCTCGAGGCGACTTGAGCACTGTCGCCGAGACCTCGCCGATCCGCTCCTTGCAAGCAAGCCAGTCTCTGCAGTCGCTTCACGATGGGGTTTTGTTGACGCATCACACTTCAGTCGCCTGTTTCGGTCAACTTTCGGCATCTCACCCTCAGATTTTCGTGAGCGTGCTTCGGCGTCGCCGGAAACCATCGCCAGCTGACCATCCTTTTCGCTGAGTGAAAATGTTGTTACGCAACCGTTATTGAGTGATAGTAACTATCAATGGCGCAGACCCAGGTGTGAAAAATCGCCAAAAATTATTGGAATTACGCGGTTTTTGGGGCGCTATTCACGCATAGTCAATCGCCTTACCCCCAATGACAAGTCGTTGACTTTTTCAACCGATTAGAGTTGTCTCGTTACATGCGGTGATGACGAGAGGCTTCGCTGAGAACATGCGATGGGGCATGCGGTGTCTAGCACCGGCTCCCATCGCTGAACTTAGAAAATCTCTCGAAAAATCCGTAGGTTGAAGGTTTCTTCAATCACCAAGGAAACGGCGCGAAAGCGTCGATTAACCGAGAGGCATTTACACATGCGCATTACCAAGAAAGTCATTGCAGTTGCTGCCGTTGCCGGCGTTGCTGCACTGGCCCTTACCGGTTGTGCTGGTGGCGGCGGTGGCGCTGCTACGGGCACTCCAATTAAGGTCGCAGCTATTTCTGACACGAAGTCGTTCCCCGAGGCCGCTCAGGTCGCCAAGGGATACTTCGACCGTTACAACGCTGCTGGTGGATTCAACGGTCGTCCGATCGAGCTCTCCATCACTGACGCACCAACCGGTGACGCTGCGGCTGCCGTAACCGGCGCTACCGACGCGATCAACAACAAGGATGTCGTCGCCATGGTTGGCTCGTCAACCTTCGGTGAGTGTGCGATCAACCACGCTGCATACGAAGCTGCTGGCATGGTCTCCTACACCGGTGTTGGCGTTGACCTGTTCTGCTTCACCACGCCTAACGTGGCTGCTGCAAACAACGGTCCGTTCTTTGACATCTACGCAACCGCGTGGAACGCCATCAAGGATGGCTCGAAGGCTCCCTGTTTCGTAGCTAACTACGCAACTCCAGACGCTCAGTTTGCTTACGACCAGGTGATCGTCAACATCGAGGCTGCAACCGGCGTCAAGTTCGCTGCGGTTCAGAACGTGGCTAACAAGCCTGACAACAACTACGCACCTGAGGTCATTTCTGCCCTCAGCGCCAACTGTGACGCCATGGTGTTTGGTGGAGTTCACCCGGTTGACGCGGCCATGATTGGTACGCTCAACGAACAGGGCGCAACCGACATTCCGGTGTACGTTCAGACCTCGGCTTATGACGCTGCTTTCCCACTCGAGCCTGCTGTTCAGGCTCACAAGGGCAAGATCTCCGTTCCTGCCGAGCTTGCAACCCAGGATGACCCCGCTAACGAGGACATGAACAAGCTCATCGCTGATGGCTTTGTTACTCCTGGTGACACCTGGTCGTACTCCTTCATGCAGACCGGATACCTTGCCGCTCAGAGCTTCATCTTGGCTCTTGGCAAGATCGAGGGTGACATCACTCGCGAATCCGTAACCAAGGTCTCGCAGTCGGACGCACCATGGCCAAACGACAACAAGATGTGGGGTAACCCGTGGAAGTTCGGACCGGGTGCAACGCACCAGGCCAACAGCTCGACCTACCTCGCTGAAATCGCACCTGGCTCGGGCGTGTGGACCTCAAAGGGTCCATGGCTCCAGGCAGCTGAGATGAAGTGGACGGACATCGTTCTTCCTCAGTAATTGAGGGATAACTAATCCACGGTGTGCGGGAGGGCAATAGCTCTCCCGCACACTCATCCTCAGTCTGTGACTGCCCCCCCCAAATTTTCAGGAGAAACTTATGAATCTGTTACCGCAGATATTCGCTGGTCTCACCACGGGCTCGTTCTTTGCCATCATCGGAATTCTGCTGACCCTCATGGCGCAGTTGACTCGCGTAGTCAACTTTTCGCAGGTCGCATTCGGAATGTTCGGCGGCTTTGTTGGCATGTGGCTTGAAACTGGCAAGAATCACTTGCCCGTGTGGCTCGGTGCGATCATTGCTGCGGTGGTTACCGCCGCTCTTTCCGCCATCGTCGGCTGGATTATTGCTACGTGGCTTCCTAACGCCCAAATGGCTGCCCGTTCTGCCGTCACCGTTTCTTCGCTCCTAATCCTCGTTGCCGCCGGAGCCGTTCTCTTTGGCGCATCGCACAACAACTTCAAGCCTTTGCTTCCCAGCGTCCCCATCACGCTCAAGGTCGGTGGGACCGACCTCATCATCACCTACAACATGATTTTCTTGATCGCCTTGTCCCTGGCTGTTGTCATCATCATGCAGCTCGTGCTCAAGCGGACCATGTTTGGTGTTCGGCTTCGCGCCATCTCGGACCGACAGAACGCGGCCGAACTCCTCGGCGTCAACGTCAAAGCCCTCAACGTGGGAATCTGGGCCGTTTCTGGAGCCATCATCTCCATCGCCATCTCGTTCATTCCCAGCACCATCAGTAACGACTACATTTCCTTCTCGCTACTGATCATTCCAGGTGCGGCAGCCGCTCTCGTTGGTGCCTTCAAGAACATGTGGCTTGCCCTCGTTGGCGGTTTGGTGATTGGCGTGCTTCAAAACATCATCGCCTCAAACCCCAATCCAACCATCGCCGGTCTCAAGGACTGGGTGGTTTTCGTTCTGATTCTTGTGTTCCTCCTCTGGAACCAGCGCAAGGAGGTGTGGGATGTCGCTCGCTAACCCCAATGGCACTCTGAATAAAAACATGTCGTCGTCACTGACAAACCAATCCTTCGTTCACAAGAGCTGGTCGCCGATAGCTTTTGGCGTGGTCGCAGCGCTCGTCGGCGTGGCTATTCTGTTCATCCCGTGGATTGCCAACGATTTCTCGTTCACGCGTGTCTCTCAAGTTCTCATCATGATGACGATGCTCATGGGTCTCGGCATCGTGACCGGAACTGCCGGAATGATTGCGCTCTGTCAGCTCACCTTTGCTGCTGCGAGTGCGTACACGATTGAGTGGATGGAAGTCTTTATCGGTCCTAATGCTTTTGGCAGTGGGTCGTTCTTCCTCTATATGATTGTGGGCGCTCTGATTGCAACGGCGATTGGAATCATCGTCGGACTCCCGGCACTTCGTCTCCGCGGTGTTAACCTCGCCGTTGTCACGCTGAGCTTGGCATTTGCTTTCGACCTGACAATCGTGTTCTTCGGTTTCCCTGCCAACAAGGCAAACATTCACATCACGCGTCCGTTCGGCATCGGGCCCTCTACTGAACAAAAAGACATGTTCCCCGTCACGGTGATCATCATCGTGCTTGTCGCGATTGTTGCCGTTGCACTTGTCTACTTGCAGCGAAGCCGTTGGGGTTCCTCGTGGAAAATGGTGGCGTTCTCGGAGCGCGGAACCGCGTCCGCAGGAACCAACGTCCAATTTGCCAAGCTCACGGCCTTTGCGGTTAGTGCCTTTGTCGGAGGTATCGGTGGTGGTCTCTATGAGCTGGTCTATACCCAGGCGCGTTCTGAGGCCTTTAATCCCTACGGATCAATCGTGCTCTACGTGCTTTCTACGATTGTCGGTTCGTACCTGATTGATATGGCCTTCTTCGGCGGAATTCTGTCGGTGGCGATTCCCTTCATCCTCACTCGTCTGCACGTTCCGCTGTTCTGGGGTGACATTCTCTTTGGTGTACTCGGTATCCAAGGTGTCAGCACCGGATCAAACCTGGGTGAAGATATTCGACGTGGTCTGCGTCGGGGTAAGCGTGCCAAACAAGCCGAGGCGATCGCCGAGGCCGTGGCAGCGGGAACGCACACAGAAGTTGCTTCGGTGCCAATCCCGAAGGGAACGGGAAAGCCGCTGCTCGTCGTCAAGGATCTCACGGTGGCATTCGGTGCGGTGAAGGCTAACTCTGATGTCACGCTGACCGTGACCGAGGGAACCATCTTCGGTCTCATCGGTCCGAACGGTGCCGGTAAGTCAACCTTCATCGACGCGGTCAGTGGCTTCCTGCCACAGCACACGGGATCCGTTGAACTTGACGGTTTCCCGCTGGACAAGCTCAGCCCCAGCCGCATCGCACGCATCGGTTTGCGTCGCACCTATCAGCAAGACCGCGTGCCCTCGACGCTCACCGTTGGTGCGTATGTCAAGTTCATCGCGCGTGGAAAAGCGACTCGGGACGATATTGATGAAGTGCTCGAATTCTTCAGTTGCCCGGATTACTACACGCCCCTGAGTGTCGTGGACGTGGGAACACGCCGCCTCATTGAGGTGGCTGCTGGTGTCGCATCCCGTCCCAAGCTCCTCATGCTCGATGAGCCAGCCGCTGGTCTCGATCATGAGCAGCACATCGCGTTTGGTGAGCGACTTCGCCAGGTGCCCACCAAGTACGGCGTGACGTTGCTCATCATCGAGCACGACCTCGACCTGGTTCGCGCGGTGACCTCTGAAATCACCGTGCTCAACTTCGGTGAAGTTCTCGCATCCGGTTCGCAAGAAGCTGTTCTTTCGAACAAAGAGGTGCTCAAGGCCTACATGGGTGAAACGGAGATGCTGTGAGTCTCGTACTAAATGATGTAACCATCAGTCGCGGTGTCGGTCCGGTCATCTCGAACGTCACGCTCGAGATAAAGCCGGGTCAGATCACAACGCTGGTCGGACCGAACGGCGCCGGTAAGACGAGTCTCATCGAAGGCATCTCGGGCGTCCTCATTCCGAGTTCTGGATCCGTGATGATGGACGAGGTGAACATCACCAAGTTCTCCAAACGCAAGCGCGCGAACTCAGGTCTCGCCGTCGTCGAGCAGGGACGAATGATCTTCCCGTCGCTGACCGTGAAAGAGAACTTGCAGCTTACCGCGCGCACGAAGGCTGACATGGATGAGGCGCTCGGCCTCTTCCCTGAGCTCGAGAAGCGCTTGAACAACCAATCCATCCTTCTCTCCGGTGGAGAGCAGCAGATGGTCGTTCTCGCCCGCGCGTTCGCAGCCAAGCCCAAGTACCTCTTGCTTGACGAGATGTCACTCGGTCTGGCTCCGGTGGTCTTCTTGCGTTTGCTCCCGGTCATTGAGGGCATTGCAAAGTCCGGCGTGGGAGTTCTGCTCGTCGAACAGTTTGCTCACCTTGCGCTCGGTCTAGCGTCCGAAGCAATGGTTGTGACCAGCGGTCACGTGTCGTATCAAGGATCGCCGAAAGCCCTCCTCGACGACGCCGAACTGTTGCGTCAGAAGTACATGGGCTAATCGCCCCACGAGTGTGAACCCGTCGCCGATCTGTGGCGGCGGGTTCATTCTTTTATCGTGTCGTTGTTGTCTCAGACCCGTGATGTTCATCGCCACAACAAGAGCTTCGACCCTTTGGCCCGGTTTAGAACGCGCAACACTTTAGACTCACTATGAGCTTCGACAATGAAATGGTGTCAAACATGAGTGTCTCTGTGCGCGGACTGAAGATTTTTGGCGTCGTCGGAATTGCCGCCCTTTCGCTCGCGGGATGCGCGTTTGGCGGCGGCGGTGCCGCAACCGGCACACCGATAACAGTTGCAGCCATCACCGACAGCACAACCAGTCCTGAAGTTGCTGCTGCGGTTACTGGGTATTTCAACCGATACAACGCGACCGGCGGATACAAGGGACATCCGCTCGTGCTCACGGTTGCTGAGGCGGCAGACAATAATGACGACGCTGCTGCTTCGGCAGCGAGCGACGTGATCGGCAACTCGTCGGTCGTCGCCCTGGTGGGGTCGTCCACCGCAGGTGAGTGCGCAGTCAACTCTGACGCTTACGAGAAGGCAGATCTCGTCTCATTCAGCGCACTCGGTCAGGACGTGTTCTGCTTCACCACACCCAACATCGCACCGTCAAACACGGGCCCGTTCCTCGACCTGTACGCCGGTGGATGGAATGCGCTCTTCGATGGTGCGAAGAAGCCGTGCGCGATCGCAATCTATGCGCAACCGAGCAGTGAAGATGCGTTCCACCAGTCCATTGATAACCTCCAGAAAATCACTGGTACTGCCTTCGCATCCGTTCAGGTGATTGCTCAGAAGGACGATGGAAACTACGCGCCCGAGGTGGTATCGGCGCTGACGCATTCATGTGACGCGATGCTGCTGAGTGCCGACAGCGCGACGACGGTGTCAATGATTTCAGCGCTCATCGAGCAAGGCGCATCCATTCCGGTTTATGCGTCCTCAGCCATCTACAACGACGCATTCATCCAAGCGGCTCCGGTGAGTGCCTACAAGGGGCTTATTTCAACGCCGTTGCAGTTCATTCCGGTTGATGATGCCGCAAATGCCGACCTCGACGCGTTGATTGCTAAAGGTTTCATCACCCCGGCATCAGGCTGGGTTTACTCCAACATGCAAGCCGGATACCTCGCGGCGCAGAACTTCATCCGCGCACTCGACAAGGTTGATGGTGACGTGACGCGTGATTCGCTCGCGCAGGCGGCGCGTTCCGATCGTGCGTGGCCGAATGAAGACAAAATGCTGGGAAACCTGTGGGCCTTTGGCCCCGGAAAGACCCACCAAGCCAACACCTCCACGTTCCGCGTCGATATCGAACCGGGCTCAGGTAGTTGGACGCACATGGGTCCATGGTTACTTGCCACGGAGATGAAGTGGACGGACACGGTTCGCTAACGACGCGGTAATTTGCCCGCGAGTGAACGAGATATAGCCCGCGCGCGAATGAGCGTGACAAATCAGGTCTTTCGCGTGCGCGAGCTGGGCCAGAAGTGCCTAGGCTAGAGGGGTTGTTGTCATGAGGTTTCCTGTCGCGGCAACCACATCCCGCACAACCCACCAGATCGCGCTGACGACACCCATGAGGAGTAACGATGCCCATCTCTGAAGCTGACCTGCTAGCCAAGGTCCCCACCAAGCTGTACATCAATGGCGAATGGGTGGATGGGTCTGCCGGGGCAACGATTCCGGTGCATGATCCGGCAACCGGTGCGGTTCTCGCGAGAATTGCTGACGCAACGCCCGAAGACGGAATGCGCGCACTCGACGCCGCAGTGGCAATCAAGGACGAGTGGGCGGCAACCGCACCCCGCGTGCGCGCTGAGTTGCTGCGCAAGGCTTTCGACCGTGTCCACGAGCTTAAAGATGAATTTGCTCTGCTGATGACGATGGAAATGGGCAAGCCCCTGTCCGAGGCGATGGGTGAGGTCATTTACGGAGCAGAGTTCCTCCGCTGGTTCAGCGAGGAGGCGGTGCGCGTCACGGGTCGCTATGGAATCAATCCCGAAAACACCGGCCGCGCAATCGTGTCGTACCTCCCGGTCGGCCCCTGCTACCTCATCACGCCATGGAACTTCCCGCTCGCCATGGCAACGCGAAAGATCGGCCCCGCGATTGCAGCCGGTTGCACGGTGGTCATCAAACCGGCCACGCTGACTCCTCTCACCACTCTTTACTTTGTCAAGATTCTCGAAGAGGTGGGCGTGCCCAAGGGCGTGGTCAACGTGGTCACCACCTCGAAGTCTTCGGCCTTGTCAACGCCAATTCTTGAGGATTCGCGTCTGCGCAAGCTGTCGTTCACCGGTTCGACCTCGGTGGGTATCTCCCTCATGAAGCAGGCAGCTGATAACGTGTTGCGCTGCTCGATGGAACTCGGTGGCAACGCACCGTTCGTCATCTTCGATGACGCCGACATCGATAAAGCGGTGGATGGCGCGATGGCAGCGAAGTTCCGCAACATCGGCCAGGCCTGCACCGGCGCGAACAGGTTCATCGTGCACTCAAGCGTTGCCGATGAGTTCGCCCGCAAGGTCACCGAGCGCGTTTCTGCAATGAAGATTGGTCGAGGAACCGAAGAGGGCGTCACCATCGGGCCACTCATTGATGACAAGGCCGTGGCCAAGTGCGACGAACTGGTCACCGATGCGGTGTCGCGTGGAGCAGCCGTGACCACTGGTGGCAAGGCGCTTGATGGGGCTGGTTCGTTCTATGCGCCCACCGTCGTCACTGGGGTCAAGGCGGGAAGCGACATCCTGCGCGAAGAAATCTTTGGACCGGTTCTTTCGATCATCAGCTTCGAAACAGAAGCCGAGGCAATCGAACTCGCCAACGCTACCGAGTACGGTCTGGCTGCGTACGTCTTCACCAAAGACCTCGCGCGTGGTCAGCGACTGATCGAGCGCCTCGAGTGTGGACTCATGGGACTCAACGCTGGAGTCATCTCGAACGCGTCGGCGCCATTCGGTGGCATCAAGATGTCCGGTCAGGGTCGTGAGGGTGGCGCAGAGGGAATCTACGAGTTCCTCGAGACCAAGTACACGATGACGCCCAACCCCTTCGCCTAACCCCGCGGATTGAGCTTGTCGAAATCGCGTGTCGCGGATTGAGCTTGTCGAAATCCTGTTTCGCGGATTGAGCTTGTCGAAATCGCGTGTCGCGGATTGAGCTTGTCGAAATCCTGTTTCGCGGATTGAGCTAGTCGAAATCGCGTGTCGCGGATTGAGCTTGTCGAAATCCTGTTTCGCGGATTGAGCTTGTCGAAATCCCATAAGCACGCAGGGTCGTGGTCTCGACAAGCTCGACCGGCGTGCCGCTCGACCGTGGTCTCGACAAGCTCGACCAGCGAGGGTCCGCGGCTAGGCGAAGAGCTTCTGTAGGCGCTGGATTCCCTCGAGCAGCGGAGCGTCGCCCAGCGCGTAGCTAAAGCGCAAGAATCCGCTCGGGCCAAAAGCCTCACCGGGGACCGCGGCAACCTCGGCTTTCTCAAGAATCAGATCGGCGAGCTCGAGCGAGGTCTGTGGCGTCACGCCATCCCAGGTTCGACCGAGCAGACCGGTGACATCAGGGTAGACGTAGAACGCACCCTCGGGTGTTGGCGTATGGATCCCAGAAATCTTGTTCAACTCGGCGACGATGACTTTGCGTCGGCGATCAAACGCATCCCGCATCTCGGTGACGCAATCCTGCGGGCCGGTGAGTGCCGCGAGGGCTGCTCGCTGAGCGATGTTGTTGACGTTGCTCGACAGGTGCGACTGCAGGTTTGCCGCTCCCTTCATCGCGTCTGCCGGGCCGATCATCCAGCCCAGACGCCATCCAGTCATCGCGTAGCTTTTTGCGACACCGTTGACGAGAATTGTGCGGTCGGCGAGCTCCGGCACGGCTTCGACTATCGATACAGCCCGAACGCCGTCATAGGTGAGGTTTTGATAAATCTCGTCGGTGATGACCCAGAGTCCGTGGCTTTGCGCCCACTCACCGATGGCCTTGGTCTGCTCGGGTGAGTAGACCGCACCGGTCGGGTTTGAGGGCGAGACAAACAGCAAAACTTTGGTTCGGGATGTGCGCGCGGCTTCGAGCTGATCGACCGTCACGAGGTAGTTCTGTTCAGATCCGGCGAACACGTCTACCTGCGTGCCACCAGCGAGAGCGATTGCTTCAGGGTATGTGGTCCAGTAGGGGGTGGGGACGAGCACTTCATCCCCAGGGTTCAACAACACGGCAAAAGCTTGGTAAACCGCTTGCTTGCCGCCGTTGGTGACGACAATTTGGCTGATCGGAACGTCGAGTCCGCTATCGCGACGGGTTTTCTCCGCAATCGCTTCGCGTAACTCCGGGAGACCGACGGCCGGCGTGTAACGGTGGTTTTTGGGATCGCGAGCCGCGATAACCGCCGCTTCAACCACGTGCTCTGGTGTGGGAAAGTCAGGCTCGCCGGCTGCATAGGAGATGACGGGTCGGCCCGCCGCCTGAAGCGCCTTTGCTTTGGCATCCACCTTCAATGTGGCTGACTCGGCGATAGCGGCAATTCGAGCGGAAATACGCGATGAGGAGGTCACGCCGTTAAGTTTAGGCGAGCGCTCAGAGCGAGTCACACGCTTTGCATCCAAGAGAACCGGTCACCTAGAATAGGAAAGTTGGTCGAAAGGCCATGCTTCGGCATGCCTGCACACCACAGAGGGCGGTGGCTCAATTGGTAGAGCAGCGGTCTCCAAAACCGCAGGTTGCAGGTTCGAGTCCTGTCCGCCCTGCTCACGAAAGGTAAACCCAGATGAACAAGAACGTCGCAGACGAGCCCGGTGAGGACCTCGTCGCGCGCGCAAAAGCGGATCGTGCGTCCCGGCGCAACCCGTTTAGCCGTTTTGCGCTGTTCATTCGTCAGGTAATCAACGAGCTCAAAAAAGTTGTCACTCCGACGCGTAAAGAGCTGGTCAACTACTTCTTCGTCGTTCTGATTTTTGTTCTCATCATGATGGCCCTCGTGACCTTCCTTGACTGGATTTTCGGTCTGGCCGTGGTGTGGACCTTCGGGCAACCGAAGTAAAACCGGCGAAGAAGCCAGAACCCACTCCCCGGGTTCACCCTAATTTTCCATTAACTATTGAGGACGTACTGTGACTGAAGGTAACGCTCGCGAAGACGAGAAGCAGCTCGAGGCAGCGCTTGACGCGCTTGCCATCGCAGCGGAGTCGAGCGACGCTGTCGTTGAGCAGCTGGTCGATGCGGAAGCAGACGCTCTTGTCGATGACGCCCTAGAGATTGATTCCCTTGAAGAGGGGCTTGACGCAGCGCGCGCCATCGAGGATGAAGCCGACTTCCAGGCCGAGTCTGAGGCTCAGGTCGACGACGAGACCCCGGACGAGGAGTCTGACCCCAACCTTGACGCGGAGAAGGCGTTTGAAGCCGAACTGCGCTCACTGCCTGGCAAGTGGTACGTCATCCACTCGTACGCCGGTTTCGAACGTAAGGTCAAGCACAACATCGAAAACCGTCGCTCATCGATGGGTCTGGTTGACTTCATCCACCAGATCGAAGTTCCGATGGAGGACGTGGTCGAGGTCAAGAACGGTCAGCGCAAGATGGTGACGCGCGTGCGCATCCCCGGATATGTGCTCGTCCGCATGGACCTCAATGAAGACAGCTGGTCGTGTATTCGTCACACCCCGGGTGTGACCGGATTCGTGGGCAACGCACACAACCCGACTCCGTTGCGCTTTGCCGAAGCGTTCAACATGCTCAAGCCGCTCATCGAGGTCAAAGACGTGGCGACTGCCAAGTCCAAGGTGGCCAAGGGTGGCGTGGCGGTTGCACGCACCCCGATCGCCGAAATCGACTTTGAGGTCGGCGAGACGATCATCATCAAGGATGGCTCGTTCGCGGGTCTGCCCGGCTCCATCAGCGAAATCAAGCCCGAGAGCGGAAAGCTCATCGTGCTGGTCTCCCTGTTCGAGCGTGAAACGCCGGTCGAGCTCAGCTTCGACCAAGTCACCAAACAATAGGTTTCTCGACCACCGCCGCCTCCGGGCGCGCGGGAGAGCGCACCAACCGGTGAGCTCGAACCCCACAGAAAGATAAAGAAATGGCACCGAAAAAGAAAGTCACGGGTCTGATTAAGCTTCAGATCAAGGCTGGCGAGGCGAACCCGGCACCACCCGTTGGTCCGGCACTCGGTCAGCACGGCGTGAACATCATGGACTTCTGCAAGGCCTACAACGCGGCCACAGAAGGACAGCGTGGAAACATCATTCCCGTTGAGATCAGCGTCTACGAAGACCGTTCGTTCGACTTCGTTCTCAAGACCCCTCCGGCCGCTCGCCTCATCCTCAAGGCTGCTGGCGTCGCCAAGGGATCGCCCACTCCGCACACCGTCAAGGTTGCCAAGCTGACTCAGGCGCAGGTTCAAGCCATCGCTGAGCAGAAGATGCAGGACCTGAACGCCAACGACATTGAGGCAGCCAAGGCGATTATCGCCGGGACCGCACGCTCAATGGGCATCACGGTTGAGGGCTAAGGAGAAAACAGACCATGGCTAAGAAATCAAAAGCTTACGAAGCTGCCGCCGCAAAGATTGAGGCTGGCAAGTTCTACACCCCGGCTGATGCCGTCACCCTTGCAAAAGAGACCGGCTCGGCAAAGTTCAACTCCACGGTTGAGGTGGCCCTCAAGCTCGGTGTTGACCCCCGCAAGGCTGACCAGATGATTCGTGGAACCGTTCAGCTTCCGCACGGAACCGGTAAGACGGCTCGCGTGGTTGTCTTCGCAACCGGTCCCGCTGCTGAGGCCGCGATTGCGGCCGGTGCCGACGAGGTCGGTGGCGACGAGCTCATCGAGAAGATTGCCGCCGGATGGACCGGGTTTGACGCTGCCGTGTCGACTCCCGAACTCATGGGTAAGGTTGGTCGTCTCGGTAAGGTTCTCGGTCCACGTAACCTCATGCCAAACCCCAAGACCGGAACCGTTACGCCGGATGTGGCGAAGGCTGTTACCGACATCAAGGGCGGAAAAATCGAGTTCAAGGTGGACAAGCACTCGAACGTTCACTTCATCGTGGGCAAGGCGAGCTTCTCGGCTGACCAGCTGAAGGAGAACATCTCGGCTGCACTCGAGGAAATCGTGCGCCTCAAGCCGTCCTCGGCTAAGGGTCGCTACATCCAGAAGGGTGCTGTGTCGACCACGTTCGGCCCGGGCATCCCGCTTGATGTGACCACGATCTAATTCATTTACACACGATGGGGCTCACCGACAGGTGGGCCCCATCGTTTTTGTTGCTGGGTTATCTCAAGTAAACGCGTGAGCGGTGCGCATACGCCAGGGCCACGATGGTGGACTCAGCGTCATCTAAGGTAACGAGTAATCGGTAGTCGCCAACGCGATAGCGCCACACGTCGCCGAGGTTTCCAGTCAGCGACTTGCCCACAACGCGGGGATTCTCAAGAATCTGAAGCCGCTCAAGAAACCGCTTGAGGCGACGTATTTCCTGTGGGTCGAGTTTGGAGACTGATTTGTCAAAGCCTGAGGAAGAGGAAATCTTCCACTGCGTCATACGCCGAGGTTGTTCCAGAGCTCGTCAATTGGACGCGATTTTTTACCTTCGGACTGCCACTTCACGAGAGCCTCATGTGCCCAGTAGTGCTCTTCAAGTTCGTCAAGGTACGCCTCCACCGCTGCCCTGACATAGAAAGTCGTCGTTCGACCCGTTTTCGAGGCGAGTGCTGCCAAACGCGCCTCGAGATCGAGAGGCAGGCGAACGGCGATTGGTTTCGACGCAACCATGAGAGGAATCCTTTCAACTGTAAACAAGTATACAAATCTCAGACGATGACCCAAATATTCTCCGAACTTCCTCCCGTGAGCGGGCACCCTACGATGAAATCGTGGAAAAGAGAATCCGAAAAGCGAATGTGGGCGACGCTCCGGCCCTTGCCGAACTGGCCGCGGTGACCTTTCCGCTGGCATGCCCGCCCTATCACTCGGCAGAGAATATTGCCCTCCATCTGGAGAAGGTGCTCTCGCGTGACGCCTTCGAAGGCTATGCGACAAATCCAGACATCGCGATCTATGTTGCGGAATCCGACGATGACTCCCTCGTCGGATATGTGATGGTCGACTTCCGGCCCTGCGATGACGATGAGGTGGCGCCACTTCTGCGTAACGTTGAGCCGACTGCTGAATTCAGCAAGCTCTACGTTCACCCTGACGCACACGGGAGTGGGTTTGCCCAGCAACTGCTGGAGAAGGCCGCTGAAGACGCGCAGGCGCGCGGATGTGCATCCCTGTGGTTGACCGTGTGGAAAGAAAATGTCCGCGCTCTGCGGTTCTACGACAAGAATGGCTTTTCCGTCGTGGGAGATCGTTTTTATCGGGTTGGCGAGCTGCTCGACCACGACTTCGTGGCAGTCCGGGTATTCTCAAAGGGTGATTGAGCAGCGACCGCACATCCAGGTCATCCCGGGGTACAAGCCGGGAAAATCGACGGTTGACGGATGGGATGGCCCGGTCCACAAGCTGTCCTCGAATGAGAACCCGTACCTGCCCCTGCCGTCGGTCATCGAAGCCATGGCGGAGGCGGTGGGGAATATGCACCGCTACCCCAACATGGATGCGCCCGAGCTCACCAGACTTCTTGCCCAGCGTTACGGCGTGACCGATGGTGAGGTCGCTTTTGGATGTGGATCGGTCGAGGTTGCCGCTCAACTCATTCGTGCTTTCGCCGGCGCTGGCGATGAAGTCATCTACGCCTGGCGGTCGTTTGAGGCCTATCCGATTCTCACGCGGAGTGCCGGTGCAACGCCCCGCGAAATTCCCCTCACGCCGGACTTGCATCACGACCTTCCCGCGATGTTGGCCGCGATTACTGACAAGACCCGCGTGATTTTTGTGTGCACGCCCAACAACCCAACGGGTACCGTGGTGGGGCACGAGGAGTTGCGTGCGTTTTTGGCGAAGGTGCCGTCGCGCATCCTCGTTGTTGTTGACGAAGCGTACGTGCACTTTCAGGACGATCCGAACGCCGCTCGGGGTATCGACCTCTACCGCGAATTCGAGAATGTTGCGGTTCTTCACACCTTTTCCAAGGCCTACGGTCTCGCCGGTCTCCGTCTCGGCTACGCGATTGCTCGTCCCGATGTGCAAGATGGTTTGCGTAAAGTTGCCATGCCATTCGCCGTCACTGATATTGCCCAAGCGGCGGGTGTCGCCTCGCTGGCGGCCGAAGACGAACTGCGCGAACGCATCGATGTGCTCATTGCCGAACGCGCCCGGGTGACCGCAGAATTGCAGCGCATGGGTTGGCCCATCAACCCGTCGCAGGCGAATTTTGTGTGGTTGCAACTCGACGAGCGCACCGACGAAGTCCAGGCCTACCTCAACAGTCACGGCGTGATTGCCCGACCATTCACGGGCGAAGGAATCCGCATCACCATCGGAAGTCGCGAGGCGAATGATGCTCTGTTGGCAGTCCTTGCGCAGATTCCGTCGTCGGTCGGCGAGGCAGAGTGACCAACAACACGGCGGATGCCCTCGAGTACCTTTCGCGCATGGTGGTCGATGGTACCGATCGTGAGGCGTGGCTCGCTGCCCGAGCTCGGGGGATTACCGCCACCGACGTCGCCAAGATAACCGATCGTTCCTCGATGCTCGTGGTCGCCACGAAGAAACTCATGGGCTCGCCCTTCGCCGGAAACAAGTACACCCGTCACGGTGTCGATCGTGAGCCAGTGATTGCCCAGTGGGTACTCGACACGTTCGGTATTGAATCATCGAGTGCCCTGTTTCACGCCAGCGACGAGAAGCGCCACCTGGCAACACCCGATGGCGTATCCGTGGTCGACGGAGTCCTCGTCTGCTCCGAGATTAAGACGACAAAAAACGATTGGGATGTGATCCCGCCCGATTATCTGCGTCAGGTGCAGTGGCAACAGTATGTGCTCGGGGCTGAACGCACGCTCTTCGCGTGGGAGCCGCACGACGATTTTGTGCCGCGCTATCCCGAGCCGAAGTTTGTTTGGATCGAACGCGATGACGCCGAGATTGAGCGACTCGTCAATATTGCGAATCACCTCATCGTCGAAATCATCAGACGCACTTCATAGTTTTCTCATAGGAAGCTCATAGACTTTGCCGTGACACTGAGAGCGTGGCTGAGAACATGACCGAAACCCCCGTACGTTTCACCCGACCTGACGGTTCGCCGATTCGCGTGCTCGTGGTCGACGACGAGAACTCACTGACCGACCTCCTCTCGATGGCTCTCAAATACGAAGGTTGGGAGATTCGTACCGCGGCTGACGGACAGAGCGCCCTCGCTACTGCGCGGGAATTCAAGCCGGATGCGGTTGTGCTCGACATCATGCTTCCCGATATTGACGGACTCAAAGTGTTGCACCGCCTGCGTGCCGATGGCTCCGAGGTCCCCGTGCTTTTCCTCACAGCCAAGGACGCCCTCGACGACCGAATTGCGGGACTCACCGCCGGCGGCGACGACTACGTGACAAAGCCGTTCAGCCTCGAAGAGGTAGTGGCGCGTTTGCGCGGCCTCATTCGTCGCGCAACTGTGACCATGTCGATGAACGAGAGTCCGGTTATTGTCGTCGGCGATCTTCAGCTCAATGAAGATTCACACGAAGTGAGCCGTGCCGGCCGGCCGATTGATTTGACCGCTACCGAGTTTGAACTACTGCGCTACATGATGCGAAACCCCAAGCGGGTGCTCAGCAAAACCCAGATTCTCGACCGGGTGTGGGACTACGATTTTGGCGGACGCTCATCCGTCGTCGAAATCTACATTTCGTACCTACGCAAAAAAATCGACGCCGAAGGTGAAGCGATGATTCACACGGTTCGTGGTGCTGGCTACATGCTCAAGGCGGCCGGTATCTAAATGACCACACCCCCCGCATCGGCGACTCGTGGTTCTCGCGAGTCCGCATCCAAGCCGCGTCGTCAGCGTGCGCCGTGGACAATGCGTCGACGGCTCACGGTCATCGTTGCCGCGCTGCTTGTGGGTGCGAGCGTGCTCATCGGGGTGGTCTCCACGCTGTCCCTCCGAAGCTTTCTGGTGGAACGACTGGATGCGCAGCTCTACGCAGCCGTCGGTCGCAGTGAAACAGCCGTCGATCAAGACGGCGATCGAGATCCCAATCGACCTGACCATGCCAAGGGAGCCCTTCTCGCTCCGGGACAAGCCGCCGGAACACTAGTCGCAGTCGTATCGCCAGGCGGTGTGACCACCGCCGGTATTTTGGAGAACGGCGGAGTGACGTACTTGGCGGCTGGGCAGCTCAAGGGTATTACTCCCACCGTCGTGCGTGACGAGCCGTTCAACTTAAAGGCCGGGCGACTCGGCGAGTACCGTGCCATTGCAGTGCAAAACGCGTCTTCTGGCGACACCCTCGTGGTTGCTCTTCCCACTGCCGAGGTGCAGGCTGCGACAACGCAGCTCGTGCTCGTCATCGTGCTGGTGACCGCCCTAGGGCTTGCGGTCACCATCATCGCCGGACGGTTCATCATCCGGCATGAACTGCGACCCCTGGAACGCGTGGCTGCTACGGCACAGGCTGTTGCGGCACTTCCCCTTGATCGAGGCAAGGTGAGCCTGGCCGAGCGCGTGGCGCTTGATGACACGGATGCGCGCACCGAGGTTGGTCGTGTCGGTCTCGCTGTCAACACGATGCTGGATCACGTGGGTGACGCGCTCACGGCTCGCCAAGCCAGCGAAGAAAAGGTTCGTCAGTTCGTCGCGGATGCCAGCCACGAGTTGCGTACCCCACTCGCGTCGATCCGCGGGTATTCCGAACTTACGCGTCGCTCGGGTGAAAAGCTCTCTGAGCCCATGACGCGCGCCCTTTCGCGGATCGAGTCCGAGGCGGTTCGCATGACCGCTTTGGTCGAAGATCTCCTCTTGCTCGCGCGGCTCGATGAAGGGCGGGAGCTGGTGCACGGCGAAGTCGATCTGACTGCCGTCGTGATTGATTGCGTCGGTGACGCCGAAGCGGCAGACACCATTTCTGAGGATGCGGGCAACTCGGGTTCATCAAGCGGGACCGTCCACACCTGGAACCTGCTGCTGCCTGACGAGGCAGTGTCGCTCAAGGGTGACCAAGCGCGACTTCACCAGGTGGTCGCAAATCTTCTGACGAATGCGCGCATCCACACTCCCGCCGGAACGAAGATTGACGTTTCCCTCGTCGTTGAGGCGAAGGATGCCGTCATTCGTGTCAGAGACAATGGACCGGGCATCCCGAAGCAGCAACTGGAAACCTTGTTCGAGCGGTTCAGTCGCGGCGACTCGTCGCGCACCCGCGCCACGGGAAGCACCGGGCTGGGCTTGTCGATCGTGAAAGCTGTCGTGGCGTCACACGGCGGTGAGGTCACCGTGGAGTCGCGCACCGGTCACACCGAGTTCGTCGTGCGGTTGCCCCGCTAGATCCCTCCCCGTCGGTCGAGACCCTCCTCGTCGGTCGAGCTTGTCGAGACCCCGCCCCGTCGGTCGAGCCCCCCTCGCTGGTCGAGCTTGTCGAGACCCCTCGAAAAATGGTCGTCGAAAGCCACGACAACTACTCACCCCTGCGCCCGTGGGGCCCCGTGGCTTCGCCACCTCCCATCCCCTACTGGCCAGCTACAAATGCGATGCGTTTGCGACGCGCCAGCGGGGGCCCAGCCCGACCACACCCCAGGGGCGAGCAGTCGTCTCGCTTTCTCCGGCTGCCTCTCGAGGCGCAACTACGCGCCTAGCAGCGTGAAACTAGTAACGCACCGAAGCGACGTCGCTGAGCTTGTGGTTGCGATCGACCTCGAGAATCTCGGTGGTCGGCGCGTGTTCGAACGAGGTGATGAGCGTGGTCGGCAACGACACCGCCAGCGCTCCCCAGGAGCAGGCCGTCTTGATGCCAGCCTCGAGATCGAGTGTGGGCAGGTTCTCCGCGGTGTGCAGGGCGAGTTCCTCGCCACGCTTGACCACCTGGCTTAAGAAACCGGCAAGGAACGCGTCACCGGCACCGGTCGTGTTGATCACCTCGGGAGCAACTGCGCGACCCCAGACAACCTCGTCGGCCGTGATGCCGAGGGCTCCATCTGAGCCGAGGCTCACCAGCGCGATTTCGAGCCCGTCTTCGATGAGCTCCCATCCCGCGTCGATGGCATCACCGAGAGTGTGCAGTTCGCGACCCACGAGAGAGGCAAGCTCATCCGCGTTGGGCTTGATGAGGTTAGCAAAGCCGCTGCGGGCCCACTGCTTGAGCTCGGGTCCACTCGTGTCGAGACCCACGCGGGCTCCGCGGGCTCGGGCGCGCTCGAAAATGCCGGTCAGGTCGATGGGCTTACCCGACTCGCTCATCTTGGGGTGTGCACCGGAAACGACCAGCCAGTCGGCGTTCATGTCGGAAACCTGCTCGAGCGTCAGCTCGATCACGTTGTGCCAGTCTTCAGCAGAGAAAGGAATCGGCACCTGGTTCATGTTGGTCGTGCGTCCACCTCGTTCGACAATCGTGGTGTTCACACGCACGCGACCGGCAACCGGCATGATGCGCAAAATCTGGGGGAACGGGGTGCTAAACAGCAGGTATTGATCTTGCATACCAATCGGCAAGATCGCCGCGACCGGGTGCTTCGCCAGGTGCAGCGTGCGGGCAACGTTGAGGCCCTTACCGCTCATGTATTCGTGCACCTCATACGCGCGGTTGACCTTGCCGATGGCGATTTCTTCGGCGAGGTACGTGCGGTCCAGAACGGGTGCGGGGGTCAGGGTAATGACTGCGTTCACGAAAGAGCCTCAGTTTTTCGTTGGTGGACATCTGTCACACACGCGGGCAGGAACGACGCGCACGCAACTCAGTCCAATTAATGTCTCAGACACGAGTTTAGTGAAGGTTGACGGATGCGATTTGCGCGCGGTAGCCGCATCCCGTAGCCTGATAAAACCAAAGACCGCTGGTCTTCGGTGTGCGCGCAAGTGCATTCCGAACGAAGTCCGCATCGAGCGAGACCCGCGCAGGTGAATGAAGTAGTGTTGCACGCTCACGTGCCCGTGCTCCAGCCTCCTGCGCTGGAGCTTTTTTGTTGGGGCAGCGAATCCAGCCCGGCGGTTCGGTACACGTCTAGTTCACATCCGTGGACTGTCAACACTACAAGGAGCGCCATGGCGAACAAGGAAGCCTCGGTAGCCGAGCTCACGGAGAAATTCCAGAGCTCAGCAGCCGTATTGCTCACCGAGTACCGCGGTCTCACTGTGGCTCAGCTCAAAGAGCTGCGCAAAAACCTCAGTGCGAACGCAACCTACGCCGTGGTGAAGAACACGCTTACCAAGATTGCTGCAAAGAACGCGGGCATCGACGGTCTCGAGGATCAGCTTGCTGGCCCCTCGGCTTTGACCTTCGTGCACGGCGACACCGTTGCAGCAGCCAAGGCCCTGCGTGACTTCGCCAAGGCGAACCCTCTTCTTGTGGTCAAGGGCGGCTATTTCGATGGCAAAGTCCTTTCCGCAAGCGAGGTTCAGAAGCTTGCTGATCTCGAGAGCCGCGAAGTGCTCCTGGCGAAATTCGCTGGAGCCGCCAAGGCCTCGCTATTCAGCGCTGCGTACCTGTTCAACGCACCACTCGCGCAGGCCGTTCGCACGGTCGACGCGTTGCGTGCAAAGCAAGAATCGGCAAACTAGCGCCTGCTGGTTTCGTCAACGTTAGAAACAAACAAGGAGAAAATCATGGCAAAGCTCACGACTGAGCAGCTCATTGACGCTTTCAAGGAGCTTTCGCTCATTGAGCTCAGCGAGTTCGTCAAGGCATTTGAGGAGACCTTCGAGGTCACCGCTGCCGCTCCGGTTGCAGTTGCTGCTGCTCCGGCTGCCGGTGGTGCTGGTGGCGCTGCAGAGGCTGTTGAAGAGAAGGACTCGTTTGACGTTGTTCTCGAAGCTGCCGGTGCAAACAAGATCGCCGTCATCAAAGAGGTTCGTACCATCACCAGCCTCGGCCTCGGTGAGGCAAAGGCTCTCGTTGACGGTGCACCCGCAACCGTTCTCGAAGGTGCCAAGAAGGATGCAGCTGAGGCTGCCAAGGCTGCCCTCGAAGGCGCCGGCGCAACTGTCGTCCTCAAGTAGTCTTTCGACTTCACACTTCGTGGGTGTCTGCTTCGGCAGGCACCCACTGGTGTTTAAGGGCTTACCGCGGTTGAGGGGGGAAACATTGGGGAGTTAGTCTGGGAGAGAGGCAGAAGGGGGTGTGTCTTATGAAGGCGTGGGTTGCTTACCCAATCGATTCGATGCAATCTCACGATCTGCACGGGGGTCATGTTGAACTCACCGAAGACTTTTTTGCGGACGCAGACCCCATCTCGAAACAGTTCGGCGTGTATGGGCTCCCGCATGTCGCGGAGTCACAAACCTTTCGCATCAATCAACTTCTTGGACCGGTAAATACGCACGCCGAGGTTTTTGACGCCATTCGGTACCGCATCGATTCGGAAGTCGATGTTCTCATGCTCGCGTTCGAATTCGATTCTTCGAATGCGCGCGGGGCTGGTTCACTCGATGACCTCCGGCGCGTCGGCACCCAGAAGGTCAATTCTGTTGTCAGTAAGGCCGGTCTTGCGCTCGATCGGCGACTTGCCCGCTTCGGCGTCGCTTTGGTGGACACAGAAGAGTGTGAATTGCTGGGCAGCGGAACACAGGTTCACCTTCTCGCGCCACAATCGAACGATTTCGTCACCAACGACCTCGCCCAACACATGGTTGTCGCAGTAGCTGTCGAACGCCAGCTTCTTGACAATGCAACCCTTGCTTTGCGCGACAAGAAAATGTCTTCGAGAAAAGCGCGGAAGACCCTGAACCATCTCCTCTCCTGGCATTCGGTACCTGCCCTGGATGACAACTCAGTTCAACAGCTATTTGAGCAGATGCGTGCTGCTCTCCGGCTGAACGAGAGATCTGCCCAGATTCAACAAAACCTGACAACTATTGGGCAACGCTCTCAGACGGTCCTCGTGGCTGGTTTCACACTTTCTGGCCTTTTAGTCGCTGTTGCAACGCTTGACCTCATCCCGTGGTGGGGTCGGTTGTGCTCGCTAGGTGGAGCAGCTCTAATATTTGGAATCGGACTCGCCATGGCAAGGGGGAGATGACATTGTTCGGGAGAATTATGATCATCGCGGCAGGAATTTCATTAGCTCTCGTAGTGAATGTGTCCGTCGTTTCGACGCCTGCTCGTTCGACCACTCTTGACCTAACCTCTCGGGCCGCTCCACAGGGCTATCAAATAAGTACCGGGAATCATGGGTGCGCTGTCTCTGCTTCCGGAGAAATTAGATGCTGGGGTAGCAACAGATTTGGTCAGCTGGGCGACGGAACTCAGCGAGACTCAATAGAGCCAGTTCTGGTGTCAGGAATAACTGATGCCGTTCAAGTGACAACGGGGGGGTATACCTCCTGTGCTGTACTCGCCTCGGGTTCAGTAACTTGCTGGGGAGGTTCTTTGGTTAGGCCAACTGGCGACTTACCTTCCCGTTGGAGCACTGTGCCTGTCTCACTATCATCGTATATTTCTGATGCGACGTCCGTTAGTCTTTCCAGTAGTTTTGCTTGTCTTTTGCGTGCTTCGGGTCAAGTTTGGTGTTGGGGTATGGGCAGGTATGGTGAACTGGGTATTGGACCGACGGAAATCAAGTATGCAGAGCCCATCCCAGTGACCGGGATTTCAGACGCGGTAGCAGTTAGTACTGGGACTAGACACAGCTGTGCGGTGCTGGCAACTGGCGTTGTCAAATGTTGGGGTAGTTTCGAGGACTATCTCAACGGACCAGCAAATGAAGGTCCTGTAAAGGTCAGTAACTTGAAATTACCTGCTACTCAAATAGATCTTGGAGACACAGGCGATTGTGCGCTACTTCAAGGCGGAACCGTTAAATGCTGGGGAACGGGGGTGGGATCATCAGCGGCCGAACTTTGGAGGGTTAATAGCAAACCTATTAGCAATGCTGTGTCCATCAGCGTAGGGCTCGAGCATGCATGCTCAGTTATTTCGACAGGAGAAGTTTTCTGTTGGGGTTTGGGGGCCTACGGTCAGTTGGGAAACGGGACCAATAACAGATTTGACGATCCCGTCAAAGTCACATCCATCACGAACGCTGTTAAGGTTTATGCAGGGTCGAACCATTCTTATGCCGTCTTGAAGACGGGCGAGGTTGTGAAGTGGGGGCAGGGCGTCGGCCCATATGCTGATGCTGCACCGACAGACGTGAACGTTCCAATTAGTGCGGGATGGCCTCTTGGAAAAGTAGTCTCTTACGGCTATGCAGCATCTGTTTCATGGCTGGCTTCTTTGACCACCACACCTGCCACGCTAACTGACTACGTGCTTGAGTATCGCGCGGTCAGTGCCACAAACTGGATTGTCTATTCACACGCACCGTCAACCGCCCAGAAGGCAGTCATCCACGGCTTGACCCCAGGGGCCGAATACGAATTTAAGGTCACGGCAGTGGATGGGTCACCCGCCCCAGGCAGCATAGTTCTGGCAACGACTCACGCTAATACCCCCTCGACCGGTTCACTCAGTTCGGCAGGCTCAAGCATTGAACTGACCTGGACAGCAGATGGAGTAACTGAGGACAATTCCGGTTTTCGAGTGCAGTACGCGTTTGCACACTCAACCGAATGGACTAACTACGCGTCATACGCTGCTGGCGTTCGCGGCACAACTTTGACTGGTCTTGATCCAGAACAGAGTTACGCCGTGAGGGTTCTTGGTGACGATGTTGGCGCCACACCGCTCGTGTATCAATCCGAAGTGAACATGCCTAACAATGGCCGTATGTCGCCGTCCCTGAATTCGCTCGCGTTCTCGTGGCCTTGCGAGGTTGCCCCGAGCGGCGTACTCGTTTCCGATTTCCTCATTGATTACAAGCCTCTGGGTTCGGAAAACTGGAATCGCTTCGCCGATGGCATTTCGACGTCGCACAAGGCGACGGTCACTGGTCTCAAGCAGGGGACACACTACGAACTCAAAGTCAGCCCCGTCGTGGGTGGAGCCACGCTTCAGGGCACCATCTACTCTGCAAGCACTGGTGGCACGGGCACGTTGCAACTGGTTGTAACGGATTCAACTGGTTTACCTGTTGCCCTTGGGGAGTACACCTGGACATCGATCGATGGGTTGAATCGTTCTTCTAGTGCTAAGACTGGCACCGCTCTAGGCGGGGTGACGTTCAACTCGGTTCCCGCAAAAATGATCAAGGTTAAGCTCGATTCAGGGTCCCTCGTCGACGGGTCTCTGGTCTCGGGCACATTCACTACGCAAGCAACAAATGGCATTGTTATGCTTTCTCTTCCGCCCGCCACTGCGCAAGTGAGGCGGGTTGTTGAAGTTCAACTTCCTTCCGGAGACCCGGTCCCGGGCGCACAAGTGACGTCTCAGCGCCTTACGAGCTCAGCACCATTCAGCTCCTCGACCTTTTCGGGAACCGTGTCCCGGTCATCGACTCTCTCGGGCAAGACAAACTCAGCGGGGCAAATAGAGCTCATTGGTTATTCAACGGGAGTTACGCGTGTAAGCGCGAATTACGACGATGGTGAATTGAACCAATCCACACTTCCGCAAGATACGCAAGAACCAATCACGATCATTCAACTCGACTACATGCCAATCGTTACGGTGACCGCCGAGCAGGTGACGGCTACAGCAAACACGATTGTCTCGATCCCGGTGAGTGTGGGAGATCCTGTGGACAGCACGCCAGTGAACAACATGAGTTTGGCGGTTCTGGCTCACGGCGTGCCTCAGAGGAGCACTCAGGCTTACAGCGGCGTAAAGGTAGGCATCACCCCGCCGGCCGGAGCTGCACAGACGGCTTGTGCTGGCACGAAGGTGCTCTCGGCTACGACCAACGCACAGGGCAAAGCAACGCTCAAGGTGTGCGCGGCAGCCTCGGGTGATTACATCATTACGAGCAAGGGTGCAGTCAGCGCGGGCGCGGTGCGCATCCGGGTGAAGAATTCGAAGCCGATGGCGGTAAGCTCCCTCGGGGCGCAGTCGAAGGCATCGGGTGCCGCACAGGTTGCATGGGCTGCTCCAGAGTACGACGGTGGGTCGCCACTCACCTCCGTGACGGTGACTGCCAAGTCGGGCACGACTGCCGTGACCAAGACGTTCGCGAGCGGGATTGCCGCGTTCACCAACCGGACCTACACCTTCACCGGCCTTGCCCCGAATAAGGTGTGGACGTTCACGGTGACGCCGAGCAATAAGTTCGGCGCAGGTCCAGTGGCCACGACCACAGCGATTGTGCGGGGAGTGAACTAGCGCGCGACTAACGTAAGACGAAGTCGCTCGCCGCATTCATCACGGTGATGGCGACCAGCGCAAAGTTCAGCGCGGTGACGATGACCGTCGCGATGACGGCGAGCGTGGTGGTGCGGCGACGGTTGGTGAGCTCGCCCATGAGGGTGCGGTTGCGCGTGAACGCGATGAGCGGAATGAGCGCGAACGGGATGCCCAGCGAGAGCACCACCTGACTCAAGATCAATGCCCAGAGCGGATTGATGCCGAACGCAAGAATCACCACGGCCGGCAGCACCGTCGCGATGCGCCGAACGAGCAGGGGGATGCGGATGTGCAACAGCCCGTGCATCACCTCGGCTCCCGCGTAGGCGCCGACCGAGGTCGATGCAAGCCCCGAAGCAAGCAGCCCGAGAGCAAAGAACAGCGCAATAACCGGGCCGAGCGCGGAGCCCAGTGTGTCATAAATCGAGTGCAGACTGAGTTCGCCGGTCATCTGCGACAGCGTGGTCGCACCAATGAGCAGCATGGCGAGGTTGACGCTACCAGCGATGACCAGGGCAATCGTCACGTCGATGCGAGTGGCTCGCAGTAGCGTGCGGGTGCGTGGCGCATCCGTCACGTCTCCAAACCGATCGCGGGTGAGAGCCGAGTGCGCGTAAATCGCGTGGGGCATAATTGTGGCACCCAGAATCGAGGTGGTCAGCAGCAGCGAACCGGTGTCGGTGATGCGCGGCACCAGACCGCCCAGCACGCCGAGCCACGAAGGCGGTGCGATGAAGGCCCCAATCGCAAAGCCGATGCTCACCACGATGAGTAGCCCGACGATAATCCACTCAAACACCCGCACGCTCGCCCGGTGATGAATGACGAGGATGCCCAGCGAAACAGTCGCGGTAATCACGCCACCCAGCACAAGTGGCAAGCCAAAAAGCAAGTTCAGGGCGATGGCGCCGCCGATGACCTCGGCGATATCCGTCGCAATGGCGACGAGTTCGGCTTGAGCCCAGTAAAAGCGGCGCGCCCAGTTGCCCGAGATGCGCTCGCCAAGTAGGTCAGTTAGCGATTTTCCGGTGCCGAGTGCGAGCTTGGCCGCCAGATACTGCACCAGCCAGGCGGTCAGGTTGCCCAGCACGACGACCCACACCAGCAGGAAACCGTAGCGGGCGCCGGCGGTCATGTTGGCCGCGACGTTACCCGGATCGAGATAGGCGACACCGGCCACGAGCGCGGGGCCGATGAGGGCGAGGGTTCGCCACTTCGGAGAGAGCCTACGGGCACGCACGGGGATGGTCATCGCTACTAAACATTTCGCTGGGATGGAGGTAAATCCTCTTCGTGTTCCAGCCTACTGAGGCAAACTAGTCGGATATTGCTCGGAGTGAGGTTGGGTTCCTAAAAGTGAAAACTCCAGGAGCGTTCAATAAGGGCCCAAATGGTAGCTCCGCTGCGCCGATGAGGAGACGCGAGGAAGACACGGGCACGGCGATGATGTGAACGTCATCGAGCGAATGACTGAGCGCAGAAAGACTGATCCGCTCTCGTAGGCGTTCCGCATCGAGGGCGTGAAGGATACTGAGGTAGCCGGCAAGTATGACCGCTTGCGGGTTGAATAGGTTGATGAGTGAACTGATACCGAGTGCGAGGGCATCGACCTGGGCCGTAATGACTCGACGTATGCGGGATGACGGGTGGTCTCGAACATAGTCGAGCAATGTTGGGTCGTCAGCGTCAGAGAGTGAGGTTGCATCAAGAAGTTCATCGCGTTGGATCAAATCCGCGAGTGTTCCTGGGTGACCTGAAAGTTGAATCAGCGGTCCCTCACTAATCCGAATGAGTCCGAGGTCGCCTCCATAACCACTCGTCCCAGAAAGCGGTCTCCCACCGACAATTGCACCGCCACCTACACCGGCTGAACGACCGATGAGGTAGACGACATCCGTCAAGTCACGGCCACTTCCGAACTCGTGTTCCGCGCGAAGACCTAGGCGGGCATCATTGTCGATGAATACAGGCAGATTGATTTCGTTTTCGAGTCGTTCCGCGAGGTGTGCTTCACGCCAGTTGAGGAAGTCGGCTTGGCGGACAAGTCCATCCTCTTGACGAACCTGTCCGGGGACGGCGACACCGACACCTGCAATTCGGATACCGGCACCGAGTTCAGACTTTAATTGCGAGATGAGGTCGCGAATAACGACAACTGCCGTACCCACTGCGGGCGCATCCGGAGTTCTGCGCTTTTTGAGCGAAATCTTGTGACCGGAAAGTCCTATTGCTGCAACTGAAATAGCGTCGATGTCAATCGCAACGGCGAAAGCAACGACAGAGTCGGACGGGCGCACCAGGATGCTCGGTCGCCCGGCTCCACCACCGGATACGGTCGGGGCCTCGGTTGCGAGACCAAGAGATTCAAGTTCCGAGACGAGATCAGAAATTGTCGAACGATTCAGGCTTGTTCTCTGAGTGAGGACGCTCCTCGAAAGTGCTCCTTCTCTGTGCAGCAGCGTGAGAATTGTTGAAAGGTTGTGCTGGCGAACGTGGTCGCGGTTACGACCAAGACCCTGCTCTGCGCGCCCGACGTCGGACGGAATATTTTCCAGCACGATTTCAGATTACCCGGATTGACAGGAAAGGCTGAGGCAAAGGATTCGTTATCGAGTTGTGATAAATATCGGTTTCGCATATTTGTTGTCTGTGGCAACATATAGTCCAGACTCCTTCGGGAATCGACTCAATAGGTAGAGAGGCCTGATTGAGATGTCAAATCTGAAAGGTAAAAGAGTGAAGAAATCATTGGCGATTTCGATGGCAGCAGTTGCTGCTATCTCCGCGCTGGCACTGACCGGTTGTAGCGGTTCGAACGCTCCGACCAGCAAGCGAGCTTGCGTTATCCTCCCCGACACCGAGTCATCGCCCCGTTACGAGGCTGCTGACCGCCCGGCTCTGAACGACGCGCTCACAGCTGCTGGGTTCGAGGCGGACATCCAGAACGCACAGGGTGACACGGCAAAGTACGCGACCATCGCTGACCAGCAAATGAGCAAGGGCTGTGGCGTCATGGTTCTTGACGACCTGCAGGGTGCCGGTGTGACCGTCGCCGAGAAGGCAAAGAAACAGGGTATCCCAGTTATCGCGTACGACCGTCCGCTCGCTGGTGCTGACTACTACGTTTCGTTTGATAACGAGGCTGTTGGTGGTCTGGAAGGCCAGGCTATCGTCGACGGCCTGAAGGCTGCCGGGGTTGACGCTGCTACCGCTTCAGTTGTGTACGTTGGTGGGGACCCCGCCGATGGAAACGCAAAGATGTTCTATGACGGCGCTGTTGCGGTCATGTCGGCTGCGGGTATCAAACCTGCCGCTGAGACTCCCGGTACGTGGGACGGAGCAAAGGCAGGAACTGCTTTCGAGCAGGCCTACACCAAGCTCGGTGGCAAGGTTGATGCAGTCTGGGTTGCGAACGACACTAACGCCGCAGCTGTGATTGCGATCCTCGACAAGAACGGCAAGACTGTTCCGGTTTCGGGTCAGGACGCTTCTGTTGCTGGGTTGCAGAATGTGCTTCTCGGCAAGCAGACGGCTACCGTTTACAAGCCGGCAAAGGTTGAGGCCGGCGCAGCTGCCGATCTCATCATCGCCCTCCTCAAGGGAGAGAAGCCGACCGTCGACAAGAAGCTTGCCGACGGAACCCCCTTCATCGCAGTGACCCCGATTAACATCACCCCTGACAAGGTCAAGGATGTTGTTGCTGCCGGTGATGCAACCGCCAAGGAGCTGTGCACCGAAGCTGTTGCTGCCGCTTGTGCCAAGTACGGTGTCAACTAAGTAAGTAATCCAGTGGTGGGGTTGCGCTGAAGTTCTTCAGTGCAACCCCACCACTGCGATAATCTCGCCTCAAACCCACGCGTTTTTCATCAAAGGAGATGACATGGCTGAGCCACTCATCCGACTCCAGCAAGTGACCAAGAGTTTTGGTCCAGTGGACGTTCTCAAGGGCGTCGATTTCGAAGCCTACGCAGGTAAGGTCACGGCTCTCGTCGGCGACAATGGAGCTGGAAAATCGACTCTCATCAAAGGTCTTTCGGGCGTTCAGCCCTATGACGGAGGAGTCGTCAGTTTTGAAGGTCGTGAGGTGCATCTCACTAACCCTAGGCAAGCATCCAGTTTGGGAATTGAGGTCGTTTACCAAGACCTTGCACTCTGCGAAAACCTTGACATCGTTCAAAATATGTTTTTGGGTCGAGAAGAACTCAAACAGGGTACGCTCGACGAGGCCGCGATGGAGTTCTCAGCGATTAAGGCCCTCCAGTCACTTTCCGTCCGAACGGTTAAGTCAGTTCGTCAGAAGGTTTCTTCGCTATCGGGAGGTCAGCGCCAGACCGTAGCGATTGGTCGAACTGTCTTGCGCAACGCCAAGCTTGTCATCCTTGACGAACCCACGGCGGCACTCGGTGTCGCTCAGACCGAGCAGGTTCTGAACCTGGTTCGTCGTCTCGCCGATAATGGCCTCGGGGTCATCATCATCAGCCACAACCTCGCCGACGTGTTCCAGGTTTGCGACTACATCAGTGTTCTCTACCTCGGCAACATGGTTGCCCGACTTGAAACGGTTAAGACAACTCGAGATGAGGTCGTCGCATACATCACAGGGACGAAAGTGCTTGAAGGAGTAAACGAATGAATTCACAATCGCTAGGTTCGGGACACGAGGGGTCCCTGCGTGACCAGATCGGCGCATATTTTCAACGATTAAGAACTGGTGAGATGGGAGCCCTTCCGGCTGTAGTAGCGCTAGTTCTTCTCGCTGTTCTATTCTCGGCGCTCAGTCCCTACTTCCTCACCAAGCTGAATTTCGCGAACTTGTTTGTACAGGCAGCTGAACTCGCAACGCTCGCGATTGCACTCGTATTTGTTTTGCTCCTCGCAGAGATCGATTTGTCTGCAGGTGTCACCGCAGGCGTGGGCATGGCGATTTTCACAATTCTCAATCAGAAGTTGGGCCTTGACCCGTTTATTTCGATTGTCGCGGGACTTGCTTTCGGAGCACTTGTGGGCTCGACACTAGGTTTTTTCGTGGCGAAAATTGGTGTTCCATCATTTGTTGTTTCTCTCGGATTCTTTTTGGCGTTCCAAGGTCTCCAGCTCATCATGCTGGGTGACGGTGGAATATTCCGTGTTGATGTTCCGTTCATCAAGTCGCTGATGAATGACAACCTTCCAGGCTGGGCAGGCTGGGCATTCCTCGGCATCATGCTCGCGGTTTCGGCCTTTTTGTCGCTGTGGGACCGTGCGCGTCGACGCAATGCTGGCCTGGTGAATCGACCGATCAGCCTCATGTTCATCAAGCTGGCGACCATCGCAGTTTTGGGTGGCATCGCCATTGGCATCCTCAATGAGAATCGCAGCGTGTCCATTATCGACATCAGTGGTGTACCGATTGTTGTCCCCGTCGTTATCGGAATTCTCTTCGTGGGCACCTTCGTTCTCGATCGCACGAAGTTCGGTCGTCATCTGTACGCTGTGGGTGGGAATCCCGAGGCAGCTCGTCGCTCTGGCATCAAGGTCGCAAAAGTTCGAATCACCGCGTTTATCGTCTGCTCTACTTTGGCTGTCTTCTCTGGACTCCTGCACGCGAGCCGCATCGGATCAGTTGAATCCACGGCAGGGCGCACGATTGTCCTGAGCGGCGTTGCTGCCGCTGTCGTCGGTGGGGTAAGCCTCTTTGGTGGTCGAGGACGACTAGTGCATGCAGTCATTGGTGCGCTCGTCATTGCAATCATCGACAACGGTCTCGGCCTCATTGGATTGCCCGCAGGAATCAACTTTCTCGTCACTGGTGGTGTGCTGACAGCAGCTGCGACGGTTGATGCATTGTCGCGAAAGCGTTCGAGTGGCTCGATAGTGAGAACGTAAAACTGATTTCTACGGCGAGGGGCGTCTGTTTATGCTCATGCCCCTCGCTTTATTTATCTGAGTAGTAGCGTGGGACTATGCGCATCCTTCTGGTTGGAGCTGGTGGAGTCGGCGACGCGATTGCCAAAATTGCCGCGCGCCGCTCGTTCTTCGAGGTCATGATTGTGACCGACTATGACCGCTCGCGTGCGGAACGCACCATCGAGTGGATCCGGCAGCGACACGGCGAAACGGTTGCCGCGAAGTTCGTGGCCGACACCATCGATGCGTCGAGTGCCGAGGCGGTCACCGAAGTTGTCACACGGCACCGCGCGACGCATGTGCTCAACGCCGTCGAGCCGTCATTTGTGCCCTCGGTGTTCGCCGGCGCGTTTGCCGCAGGAGCCGACTATCTCGACATGGCGATGTCGTTGTCGACGCCGCACCCCGAACATCCGTATTCTCAGCCCGGCGTGATGCTCGGCGACAGCCAGTACGCGCAGCACGATTCCTGGGTCGCGGCCGGTCGCCTGGCTCTCGTGGGCATGGGGGTCGAACCCGGCCTTTCGAACGTTTTTGGACGTTACGCGGTCGATCACCTCTTTTCGGAGGTGGATGAACTCGGCACACGTGACGGTGGCAACCTCACCGTTTTCGACGATGATGGCAACGAGATTTTCGCTCCGAGCTTCTCGATTTGGACCACCATCGAAGAGTGCCTGAATCCGCCCCTGATCTGGGAAAAAAGTCGCGGCTGGTTCACTACTGAGCCGTTTAGCGAGCCCGAGGTGTTCGATTTTCCCGAGGGTATCGGACCGGTAGAGTGCGTGCACGTTGAGCACGAAGAAGTGCGCATGATTCCGCGCACACTCCCCGCCCAGCGGGTCACGTTCAAGTACGGGCTTGGCGCCGAATTCATCGGTGTGCTCAAGACCCTCCACCAGCTGAACCTCGACTCCACTGACCCTATTCGGGTGCGCAGTGCGAATGGTCCGGTGTTGGTCTCACCGCGCGATGTGGTTGCCGCGGCGCTGCCCGATCCGGCGAGTATTGGTCCGCGCATGACCGGCAAGACCTGTGCCGGGATGCTCGTCACGGGCTTGGGTAAGGATGGCGCTCCTCGCGAGGTGTACCTGTACAGCGTGGCCGACAACGAGTGGACGATGACCGAGTACGAGAGTCAGTGCGTGGTGTGGCAGACGGCCTACAACCCACTCATTGCGCTGGAGTTGATTGCTGCGGGCACCTGGTCGGCCACCGGTGTGTGCGGTCCGGAAGTCTTCGATGCGGTGCTGTTCCTCGAGCTCATGGCCAGGTCGGAAGCCGAGGGCGGCTATGGCGTTGCTTGGCACGCGCAGGAACGCTCGCCGAAATAACGAGGTGATTCGCCGCTGACTTGCGGCCGTAATCATTGTCGGTTCGCCGATGCGGGCGGGTGGCTCTGGGGCGCATTTTCCGCGGAGTTTCGTGCTTTTTCGCGCTCTTTGTCGACTGCGCGGGTCCTGTCTGGCAACTGTGCTTGACATTCTCAAAAATCTGCTCATAAAATCTCAATGTATGAATATTCATAATGTGAATGAACATACGCACGGCGGGTAACTGCCATCCACTCGATTCGATGACGAACACAAAGGACCAGCGGAGACGACATGAGCTTGTTCTCACAAATAGACGACCCAACGGATCTCGACCATATCCGTGCCGTCATTGCTGCGTCCGAGCGCCCTGAGGCGCTCGTGCCACTCGACATCACTCGACTCGAGATTTCCGGTCAAGCTGCCGACCATGTCGCTGAGGAACTTGCCTCTCTCCTCACCTCAGCTGGCAAACGTGTTCTTGGTGCACGTGTCGTGGTGCTGATGGACTCCACCCCCATCTTCAAGGGTGATGTTGACCTCAAAGCATCAATTGTGGCGCAGCTTGACCGGACTTTCGACTTTGTTGCCCGCGTAGAGCTGGGTGACCAACACCACCTGTACGCAGATGACGTGGCGCTCGACGCTGCGACTTCGGCGCTTGCCGAGGCAGACGCGCTCGTCTCGGTTGGCTCCGGCACCATCTCGGACATTGCGAAAGTCGCGAGCCACCGGGTGGGAAACATTCCCTACGTGATGGTGCAGACGGCAGCCTCGGTTGACGGGTACACCGACAACGTCTCGGTGGTGCTTCGTGCCGGCGCCAAGCGCACCATTGACTCGCGTTGGCCCGACGTCGTGCTCGCTGACACCCAAGTGATCTCGAGCGCCCCACGGATTCTCAACACATCCGGCTTTGGCGAGCTGCTCTCGCTCTTCACCGCCCCGGCCGACTGGTGGCTCGCGAAGCAGGTCGGAACCGACACGAGTTTTCACACCACACCCCGCGATTTGCTGTTGACCTTCGCGGGGAACCCCGGTGAGTGGGGCGCCGGCATTAGCGACGGCAATGTGGCCGCGGTCGAACAGCTCACCCGCGTGCTTGCCATTCGTGGCATTGGAACCGGAATCGCCGGCTCGACTGCCTGCCTGTCCGGAATGGAGCACCTGATCAGCCACATGCTTGACATGTACGCGGCAGCTCACCACCACGAGATCGGACTTCACGGCACCCAGGTGGGTGTGGCCTCCGTGGTGGGCGCCACGGCTTGGGAGTACCTCATCGAGCAGATTCGCAACGGCCGACCGGTGTCGACCGAGGCTGTCAACACAGCGGATGAGGTTGCTCGACTGCACGAAGTCGTCACCGAGGTGTTCTCGGTCTGTGACCCCACCGGTGCACTCGGCGCCGAATGTTGGAGCGACTACTTCGCCAAGCGCACCGCATGGCGTGCGGCGAGCGGAAACGTCGCCGCGCTAGTTGCCAACGCAGACGCCCTCACGAGCGCCCTCGGCGCCATGCTTCCCAACGCGCGAAACCTCGCCGAGGGCCTCGCTCGCGCGGGCGCTGCGGTGAGCTACCGCGAGCTCGACGCTTGGGTGACCGACGATGTGTGGCGCTGGGCTGTTCGTAACTGCCTGTTTATGCGTAACCGCGTCACCATCGTCGATCTGCTTTCCGAACTCGGCTGGTGGACTGACGCCGACGTTGATGCCGTGCTCGAGCGGGTTGAGTCCCTCACGCGTGAGGTTGCGCATGTCTGATCTCGTTCTTTCCGTTGACTGCTCAACCTCGGGGGCCAAGTGCATCGCGTGGGACATGAGCGGCACCGAGGTGGCAAGCGGTTCCACGCAACTGCCGTTGAGCATCCCGCAGCCGGGCTTCGGCGAACAGGACCCGCACGACTGGTGGAACGGCACGGTGACAGCGGTGCGGCAGTGCCTCAAATCGATTGATGACCTCACTCGCGTCAAGGGTTTGGCAGTCACTCACCAGCGTGAGAGCTTCGCCTGCATTGACTCGAACAATGAGCCAATTCGGCCGGCGATGTTGTGGCTCGACACTCGTGCGTTTGACCAGGTCAATCGTTACGGCACCGCGCGCATCCACGAGATCACCGGAAAGCCCGCGAACCCGACCCCGGCGTATTACAAGCTTCAGTGGATTCGCGAGAACGAACCCGAAACCCTCGAACGAACTGCGCGAGTGGTGGATGTTCACGCCTACCTCGCTCACGAGCTCACGGGTGTGTGGCGCACGTCGGTGGCAAGCGCAGATCCACTCGGCTTGGTCGATCTGTCGACCGGCGACTATTCTGACGAAATTTTGGCATCGGTCGGTCTTTCTCGGGATGTACTGCCGGAGTTGGTCGACCCGGGTGCTGTGTTGGGCACACTGACGGAGAAGGCAGCGTCTGCTCTCGGCCTCCCCGCAGGTCTTCCCATCATTTCGGGTGCCGGCGACGGACAATCTGCGGGACTCGGTGCGGGCATTATCGCCCCCGGTTCCGCCTACCTGAACGTGGGCACGGGTCTTATTTCGGGAAGCTTCAGCGACCACTACGTGCCGAGCACGGCGTACCGAGCCATGGCGGGAACTCTGCCCGGCACCGTCAACTATGAGCTTTTCGTGGGCGCGGGCACCTTCATGATCTCGTGGTTTATGAGCACTTTCGCGGGTGCCGAACCGGTATTCGCGGATGTGCCGCGCGAGGTCCAGTGGGAGCGCAAAGCCCAAGACATTGCGCCTGGCGCGGAGGGGCTCTTCGTGCTGCCCTACTGGAATGGTCAGCTCACCCCGTATTGGGATCAGAACGCGCGCGGCGTCATGTTTGGTCTCACCGGAGCGCACACCAGCGCGCACATTTATCGGGCCGTGCTTGAAGGAATCGCGTTTGAGTTGCGCTTCTGTCTCGAAGAGGCCGAGGGGAACCTGCCCGCTCCGATTCAGGAGTTCGTTGCGATGGGTGGCGGTACGCGAAGCCCGCTGTGGTGCCAGATTTTCGCCGATGTCCTCGGTCGACCTGTGGTTCTCGCTGGAAGTGACGAGGCGACGGCTCTTGGCGCCGGCATCCTCGCGGCAGTCGGCTCGGGGCTTTTCGAGTCGACTCATCGCGCGGTGAGCCAGATGACGTCGACGACTACTCGCTATGAGCCCACCGAACAGGGCATGGCAACCTACGAGTCGCACTATCGCGCGTACCGCCAGATTTATCCCGCGCTTCGGCCGGTTTTCGCCGCGACTTCGGGCGGAGCAGCTGATGCAGACTAACTCGACTCTGACCGATGGCGCACTGACCGCTGGGGTCCTCTCAGTCACTCCATCGCCCGACAGATTCTTCGACGCCTACCTGTTCGACCTTGATGGCACCATCTATCTCGGGGGTGAGCTTCTGCCTGGCGCTAAGCGACTCATTGAGACCCTGCGCACGCAGGGCGCGAAAACGGTGTTTTTGTCGAATAACCCGACTCGTGACCCAGACATGTACGTCAGAAAACTGACCGGTTTGGGAATCCCCGTCGTGCGCGAGGAGATCATCAACACGGTCGTGACGACAATCTTGTGGTTACAGCAGAATCACCCGGGAGCGACGGTGTTCCCGATTGCCGAGGAACCCCTGACGCGCGCGCTACTCGAGGCGGGCATCCGCATCTCAGATAACCCCGAAGACATCGACATCGTGATTGCAAGTTATGACCGCGGTTTCACCTATCGAAAGTTGCAGATTGCCTTTGACGCGCTCTGGCAAGTGGGCCGCGCGCAACTCATCACGACGAATCCGGATCGCTATTGCCCCTTCCCTGGGGGTAGGGGAGAACCGGATGCGGCAGCCATCGTCGCTGCGATTGAAGCGTCGACCGGCAAGCGCTGCATCGCCAATATGGGAAAGCCCGACCGAACGATGATCGACACGGTTCTCGCCCAACTGGGCGTCGAGGCGCGCGACACCATCATGGTGGGCGATCGACTGGAGACGGATGTTCGCATGGCCGTAAATGCGGGAATGACCAGCGCCCTCGTTCTCACCGGGGACTCGCAACTCAGCGATGTTGAGCGGGCCGAACTTCAGAACCGACCCACTTTTATCCTTGACCGCATTGATGGCTTGCTCCCTACAGGAGCGCCCTCTTCTGGTTCCACGCACAGCTTCAACTGAATAAATATCCGCAAGTGAATTAACTTGCAGGCTCTCGCACAGCCTGTGTAGAATAACTAAACATAACCTGAATAATTATCACAACAAAGTTGTTGAATGAAAGGAAGGCAGCTCGCATGGTCACTTTGACTGACGAATTCATGCTTGAGATGCAGCGCCGCATGTTGCGCATTCGTGCTTTCGATGAGCGCGCGTCCAAAATGGTGAAGCGCGGACACATCCCCGGGACCGTCCACACCAGCATCGGTCAAGAAGCCCAGGTCGTTGGTGCGACCATGGCTCTCGGCGACAACGACTACATGTCTGGAAACCACCGCAGTCACGGTCACCCCATCGGCAAGGGTTCACCCCTTGGTCCGTTGATGGCTGAGCTTCAGGGCAAAGGCACCGGCGTCTGCAAAGGCAAGGGTGGTTCTCTTCACCTGGCCGACTTCAACGTGGGCAGCCTTGGGGAGTCCGGCATCGTGGGGTCATCGATTCCCATCGCCATGGGAGCTGCACTTTCATCACAGGTGCTCGGTCGTGACACCGTCGCACTCGCATTCTTCGGAGATGGTGCCGCCAACCAGGGTGTGCTTTACGAATCGATGAACATGTCGGGCACGTGGAAGCTTCCCGTGATTTTCTTGTGCGAGAACAACCAGTACGCCCTTTCCACGCCGGCGCACACCGTTACATCGGGCGTCATCGCTGATCGCGCCGCCGGGTTTGGTATTCCTGGCGTACGGGTTGAGGACGGTCAAGACGTTCTCGCGGTCTATGCAGCCGTTTCCGAAGCAGTAGCCCGTGCCCGTCGCGGCGAGGGACCCACCCTCATCGAGGTGGTCACCTACCGGTACAACGAGCACTCCGAGGGACTTCGCCTCGGAACTGACTACCGTCCATCCGATGAGCGCGAAGCGTGGCTCAAGAAAGATCCGATTGTCCTGTTCCGCGAACACCTCATTGCAAACGGACACACCGCCGAGGCCATGGATGCCCTCGAGGCCGAGGTGCTCGCCGAGGTTGACGCCGCAGTCGAGTTCTCGGAAAACAGCCCCTGGCCCGACGCTTCCGTCGGATTTGACGACCTCTACACGGATTCGGAGTACGCAGCATGAGCGTAATGAGTTTCCTCGGCGCAATTGGCGCCGCCCAAAAAGAAGCGATGGATGCTGACGACCGCGTCATCATCATCGGTGAAGACGTTGAAGCAAACGTCTATGGAACCACCGGAGGCGGCAAGACCCGCCAAGAGACTGGTGACTTCGTGCAGATGTATGGTCGCAACCGCATCCGCAATACCCCGATCTCTGAAGAGGGAATTGTGGGAGCTGCTGCCGGTGCCGCGATGACCGGTCTGCGTCCAATCGTTGACCTCTCGTACTCGAGTTTCTTGTACATGGCGATGGACCAGCTGGTGAACCAGGTTGCCAAGAACCGCTACATGTTCGGTGGACAAGCGTCGATGCCTGCGGTCTTCCGCTCAGCGATGTTCTACGGTCTCAACACGGGTGCACACCACTCTGACCGTCCGTACCCGATGTTCATGAACGTCCCCGGTCTCAAGATCATGGTGCCCTCAACCCCAAGCGACGCCAAGGGGCTCTTGCGCACCGCGATTGACATGGATGACCCCGTGCTCACCTTCGAGGCGTGCATCCTCTGGGGTCTCAAAGAAGAAGTGAACGATGATGAGTTCTGGCTGCCCTTCGGTGTGGCCCGCACGCACCGCGAGGGAACCGATGTGACCATCGTTGCCATCTCAAGTTCGGTGCAGGAAGCGCTGGCCGCGGCTGCGGAGCTTGAAGCAGAAGGTGTTTCTGTTGAGGTGATTGACCCGCGCACGCTGGTGCCGCTCGACAAGCAAGCGATTCTCAACTCGGTCGCCAAGACCGGTCGACTGGTCGTCGTCGAACCGGCACACCGCACCTGCGGTGCAGCCGGTGAAATCAGCGCCATCGTTGCCGAAGAAGTCTTTGACTCACTCAAGGCTCCGATCGTGCGCCTCACCGCACCGGACATGCAGATTCCGTTCAGCCCGGCGCTTGAGAAGCAGATGTATCCGAGCAAGGACGGCATCGTTGACGCCGTGCGACGCGTTACCGGACAAGCCCGTCTGGTCGCGGTCGGCGAGTAAGTACACACAGAAAAGGACACACACATGGCACGCGTAGAAGTACTGCTCCCGCAGTGGGGCATGGGAATGAGCGAAGGCTCGATCGTCACCTGGCTCAAAAAAGTTGGGGATCAGGTCGTCGAAGACGAACCCATGGCCGAAGTTGAAGCGGAGAAGGTTGAAGAGACCCTCGAAGCACCCGCGACCGGAACCATCACCGAAATCCTCGTTGCCGAGGGTGAAACGGTGGAGGTCCGCACGATCGTGGCTGTCATCGAGACCGCGTAACCGCGGTCCACAGAACACACCTGATGCGACCCACGTGGGTGCAGCAGTTTGAGAAAGGAATCCCTGATGGGAAAGGTTGATCCACTTGGCCTCGTAAGGCAGGCCCAAGCAGGCGGCTACGCGGTTGGTGCATTCAACATGCACAACCCGGAAACAACTCAGGCGTTGATTCGCGCCGCTGAGATTGCCGATGCGCCCGTATTCTTGCAGGTGGGTCGCGCGATTGTTCCGCACATGGGCGTGCGGGAGGCGTATGAGATGACCCGCCGTGAACTCGACAAAGCCGAGATCGACGTGCCGATTCACCTCGACCACGGAACTTACGACGAGGTTTTCGAGGCGATCAAGCTCGGGTTTGATTCGATCATGTTCGATGGAGCCCACCTCGAGTTCGAAGAAAACATTCGGGTGACGCGCGAGGTAGTGAACATCTGCCACGCGTTCGGCATTCCAGTCGAGGCGGAGCTGGGCAAGATCCCGGATGCTGCCGCCAACATCAATTGGGAGGACTACTACACCAAGGTGGATGAAGCCGAACGCTTCGTGGCCGAAACCGGTGTTGACCTTCTCGCCATCTCTGCCGGTGTCATGCATGGCGTGACCGGCATTGAACCCCAACCGCTCGACATTGAGCGCATTAGGGCTATTCGCGACGTAACCGGAATTCCGTTGGTGCTTCACGGAGCTTCCGGTGTACCCCTCGACCAGCTTCGGGCTGCTATGGAGGTGGGTGTTCACAAGTTGAACGCCGACACCGATCTGCGTCACGCGTTCCGCGCGGGCTTTGAAGAAAAGTGGGCTGAGGGTGACCGTCAGTTGGAGGAAGCGATGTCTCTCGGGCGCGAACGGATGATCGTCGCGACCGTGGAGAAGATGCGGGAGTACGGCTGCGCAGGAACAGCCGGTTACTCCACACTCACCTCGTCCATCGAATCTGCTGTATTCGCTGGCTAACGATCATGAGTGACGACGGCATCGTTGTACCCCTGACGGGAATACATCGGAGTGCTGCCAAGCACATGGTGCGGGCTTGGCAGTCTCCGGTGTTCCATCTCAACATAGACGTGGACATGACCGAGCTCACTCGCGTCAAGCAGGAGGAGCCTTCGGCAACCGTGACGGATGCCATTGTCGCCGCTGTTGCCCGGGCTCTCGGTGAGGTCCCCGAAGTAAACGTGCACGTGGGAGACGAGGAGCTGACCAGGTTTGCGAAAGCGAACATTGGTATTGCGGTGGCGAGCCCTAAAGGGCTTGTCGTTCCGGTCATTCACGATGTGGCATCAAAGTCCCTGTCTGAGATTGCGACGGCACGGGCAGACATTGTCTCTCGGGCTCGAGAGGGTGCGCTGGCACGTCCCGACATCACCGGGGGAACCTTCACCATTTCCAATCTCGGCATGATGGGGATTACCCGTTTCGACGCCATCCTCAATGTGCCGCAAGCCGCCATCCTCGCGGTCGGTGCAACAGAGCAGCGCTTCGTTGGCGGGCCCGAAAATCCACGGTGGCGTCCCATCGCGGAATTCACCCTCACCTGTGACCACCGGGCTCTCGACGGGGCAACCGGTGCTCGCTTTCTCGGTGCACTGAAGACCGCTCTCGAAGCCCCGCTGGGAGTGTGACTCGTGTATATGCCGAAAACGGAATATTTCAGCGACGCAGCATGCTCGAGGATGTCGACGGGCGGAGAACGTAGGCAGATCGCGAGCGCGGTATGAAATCTCAGACGCTCATTAGAGGCAAAGCAGGTCGTTACGACTGGGGTTTGATTCCCCTGTCTGATTTGCAGGCGTCGAAGCGCCTGTTGCATGTCGTGGCAAGCCGGCCAGAGCTGGGTTCAGTGATGCGCGTCTATCAACCCGGACCAACCTTGGCCTTCAGTCGCAAAGAAGAAACCATGCCGGGTTTTGCCGAGGCGGTAAGTGAAGCCCTGGCCTTTGGCTTTGAACCAGTCATCCGCCCTGCCGGTGGGCGCATGGTTGCGCTCGATCAGCAGTGGCTTGTCGTTGACATCGTCTCGCCCGAACCCGACCACGCGAAACCGCACCGTGACGTTTACACCGCCTATGGTGACCTGTTCATCGAAGCGCTGGCATCGCTTGGTGTGCAGGCCGGTATGGGTCCCGTTCCCGGGGAATATTGCCCGGGGGATTACAGCATCAATGCTCGAGGCGCCGTAAAAATCGTGGGAACCGCCCAACGGGTCACGCGAGATGCGCGACTCTTTAGCGCGAGCATCCCCTTCGAAATCACCCCCAGCGTGCGGGAGATGTTCATTCGCATCAATCGAATCTTAGATCTGGAGTGGAATCCCGACACGTTGGGCTCGATTAGCTCTGAGGCTCCGTCGGTAACGCTCGATGAACTTGAACGCGCACTCATCGGCGTTCTCGCTCAGGACTCAGCCCTCGAATGCTCGCTCTCAGACGTCTTTAGCTCACAGAGCACGGCAGCCGCATAGTTGCCGATCGGTGTGGCACCCATTTTTGTGAAAGGAACGACATGACACCCAAAGGAAACGCAAGCCTGGTACGTGAGGAATTCACGGGACTTGCTGAGGGAACAACTGACGTCCTCATCATTGGCGGCGGCATCAACGGTATTTCGATCATGCGTGATCTCAGCCTGCAGGGTGTGCGCGTCACTCTTGTCGACCGCGGTGATGTGATGTCCGGCGCTTCAGCGGCGTCGTCGCACATGATTCACGGTGGGATTCGATACCTCGAGAATGGGGAATTTCGCCTGGTCCGCGAATCCGTCCAGGAACGAAACGATCTGTTGCGAACAGCGCCGCATGTGGTCAAGCCACTGCGAACCACGGTTCCCATCTTTTCGCTGACCGCAGGACTCGTTGAAGCACCATTCAAAATGATGCACGTCCGAAAGGGTAAGCGTTCGGAACGCGGCGCCCTACTCATTGGTATCGGCTTGATGATCTACGAATCGTTCAGTCGAGTCAACGGCGTTATGCCGCGATTCAGTTTTGTCGGAAAGAAGGGGGCGACCGCGCTTCTGCCATCGCTCCATCCGGGAGTCAAGTACGTTGCGAGCTACTACGACGCCTCGGTTCACGAGCCAGAGCGCCTCGCCCTCGATTTGGTGCAGGATTCCCTCGCCACGGGGAATGCCCGTGTGGTGACTTACGCCGAAGCGGTTGGAGTCGCGGATGGCGCTGTTCTGCTCAAAGATGCACTCACCGACTCGATGGTTGCCGTTCGAGCAGATATCGTCATCAACGCATCCGGGCCGCTCACGGACATCACGAATGAGGCATTGGGGCGAGACACCCGATTTATGGGTGGCACAAAGGGCTCCCACATCGTGGTCGATCACCCTGAGCTGTATGCCGAACTCGCTGGCCGGGAACTCTTTTTCGAGAACACCGATGGCCGTATCGTGCTGATTTACCCGGTCAAGGGGCGTGTTCTCATCGGCACGACGGACATCTTCGTTGACCCGAGACAACCGGTGACCTGCACAGAAGACGAGGTGGATTACTTCTTCGAATTGGTCAAGCACGTCCTGCCGGGCATCCACTTGGATCGATCTCAGATTGTCTTCCGATTCTCCGGGATTCGTCCGCTGCCCAAGCAGGATGTTTCAGCGGCCGGATTTGTTTCGCGCGACTACCGAATTGACGAGGACACGTTGCCTGGAACCTCGGAGGTTCCCTTCTTGAGTGTGGTCGGCGGAAAATGGACGACGTTCCGAGCGCTAGGGGAGCACGTCTCCTCGATCGTGCTCGACACGTTGGGTCGAGTTCGTCGGCAGTCCACTCGAGGACTCCAGATTGGTGGAGGCAAAGACTTTCCCGCTTCCGCAGGAGAACGAGATGAGTGGTTGAGCCGCCACAGCGCGGTGTTACCCACTCACCGAGTAGAGCAATTGCTCGACCGCTACGGTACCCGTGCCCAGGCACTGATTGAGGTTCTGGAGCGTGAGGGCGACACCCCGCTTGAGACGCTGTCCACTTTCAGTCGCCAAGAAATCGCTTTTCTCGTTCGGGTTGAGCAGTCTGTTCGACTCGATGATGTGCTGCTACGCCGCACCACACTCGCATTTGCGGGGGAGCTTACTGAGGCGCGAGTTTCCGAAATCGCCGAAGTAACTGGACACGTTCTTGGGTGGGACGCGAGGCGTCGTGACCGCGAGATTGATCGGGCGTGGGGCATCCTCCGCTCGAGGCACGGCGTAAGCGATTCCGAACGGCTGGTTTTTTGACAGGCTTCTGTCACGCATGCATAATTGAATAGATAATCATTGTCCGAATATTTACTGTCCTACGACATCAACACGAACAACGAGGTTCCATAATGGCTCACAAATACGATGTAAAGCCTTACACGATACATTTTAGCGACGAAGAGCTCGCTGACATGATGAATCGTCTTCGCCACACGCGTTACCCCGATGACTTTGGGAACGACGACTGGCGCTACGGGTACAACACCGACTACCACCGCAAGCTCGTCGAGTACTGGGTAAACGAGTACGACTGGCGTGACGTTGAACGTCGCATGAATGAACTGCCGCACTTCAAGGTGGACATCATGGGCGTTCCCTTGCACTTCATCCACGTCAAAGGCTCGGGAAAGAACCCGATGCCGTTGCTCCTGCACCACGGTTGGCCCTGGACTTTCTGGGATGTGCGCAAGGTGATTGAACCCTTCACAAACCCTGAAAAGTTTGGTGGAAGCGCGGATGACGCCTTCGACGTCGTACTGATCTCGCTTCCTGGCTACGGATTCTCCTCGCCACTACACGAGACGGGTTGGAACTGGTGGCACACCGCAGACCTCGAGAACACCCTGATGAAGGATGTCCTTGGGTATGAGAAGTACGCCACCGCGGGTGGTGACTGGGGTGCGCTCATTGCCCAGCAGCACGGTCACAAGTACGAAAATGATGTGATTGGCGTCTATACGCATTTCCCGGCTCAAATGAGTCACTACCTTGCTGACCACCCGGATCAGCCTGCGGGCGTGGAATTCGATGTGAAGCTGGGTCTGCCCGCGGCAGGCGAGTACACGGCTGAGGAGGCCGGCTGGTTCGAACGTGGAAAGCTCTTCGTTGAAAACGAGAGTGGATACGGTGAAATCCAGCTGACCAAGCCCCAGACACTGGCGGCACTCGTTGCTGACTCGCCGGCAGCTCAGCTCGCATGGATTACCGAGAAGCGTTACTTCTGGGGTCTTGCCGAGCGCGGCGAAGGCTCTGAGGCATTCGAGAAGGTCTGGCCCAAAGAAGACCTGATCACGACTGCCCTCATCTACTACTTAACCAACACCGGTGGCACGAGTTCGCGCTACTACTGGGAGTGCCGCGGTAACGCGTGGACGCCAAGCCACAACCGCTTCCCGGTTGTCGGCGTCCCCACGGCCGTCAGTATCTTCCCGGGCGAGATCTACAAGCCACCGATGACCTGGACCAGCAAGTACTTCAACTTGCAGCAGTATCGGGTGCACAACGAGGGTGGGCACTTTGCTCCTCTCGAAGTTCCCGAGATCTACGTGGACGACGTTCGCACGTTCTTCCGCACCCTTCGCTAGGCCCGCAGGCAGGATGCTCGCTCTCGCTGAATACTCAGACTCGTCGGGCATCCTGCCTCACTGAAAGCGGGTGTTTTCCCCGCTTTCAGGTAACAAAAAAATAACAACTGAATATTTTTTCGCAATTGGCTTGAATATTCCAAACGGGTGTGATACCTCTAGATAGAATGTTCAAGCAAATATTGAATGAATATTCAACTCTCACACTGACGTGATATATTCACACGAAACAAGGAGTCAATGATGTCTCTACGTAAGACCTTCGCTCGCGCAACGCGCGTGGCTGGTATTGCGGCAGCGGTCTCGCTTTTCGCGCTGGCCGGCTGTACGTCCACCGCTGGTGGCGCTTCGTCGTCACAGCCACTGAAGAAAGAAGACCTCGTCTTCGTTTGTTCAGTGATCAACACCACCAACCCTTACTTCGCTGCAAACATCGAGGGCTGCCAGTCACTCGGTAAGAAGCTGGGTATCCCGGTTGAGGTTGTTGACTCGAACGGTTCTTCGCAGACCGAAATCTCGAAGATCCAGGCCATCCTGGCCGGAGGTAAGAAGGCTGTCGTCTTCGTCAACACCGTTGCAAGCTCTGACGCACCGACTATTGTCAACGCGGTCAAGGCTGCTGGTGGCTTCGTCACCATCTGGTGGAACAAGCCTGACAACCTCGACCCCGCTGAGGTCGGCAACAACTTTGTTGCTTTCCAGAAGCACTCGGGTATCGATTCGGGTAAGTGCACCACTGAGGCCCTCTCCAAGGCCATCGGTGAAAAGGGTGGAATCATCGCTCTCCCCGGCGTCCAGGACTCGACCACCAGCGCAACCCGCGTTGCCGGTCTGAAAGAAGCTCTCGCTACTGAGTTCCCCAACGTTGAGCTTCTCGACGTTCGTCCGTCCAACTGGGACCCCCAGCTTGCGTACAAGAACGCCAAGGACCTGATTGCCAAGTACGGCGACCAGATCAAGGGTGTCTGGACGGCTGACGACGGAATGCAGATTGGTGCCATGCAGGCATTCAGCGAGGCTGGTCTGCTCGACAAGGTGAAGTTCGTTTCTGACGGTCTCTACCCGCCCACCATTGAGTCAATGAAGAAGCACGAAGGTAACGACGCAATCGTCGGCGAGACCTTCCACCGCGGCTACATGGCTTCGGCAATCGGTCTCTACACCGCTTACCTCGCTGCCATTGGTGAAATCGACCCCAGCACGCTTCCGCACGAAAAGCGCGACAGCATGTTCAAGATCAGCTGTGTCACCCCCGACAACCTCGACGAGTTCCTCAAGTGGGACAACGATGTTGACGGATGGGTTGACCAGCTCATCGAAAAGGGTCCGTGGGACACCGAGCCCGTCCCACTCGTTGCTGGTGGCCCTGAGGTCATCAAGCCCGAGTACAAGTAACAACGGGTAAAACCACTTCTGGCCGCAGCACCTCGTGCGCTGCGGCCAGAAGCCCCCTCAACGATTTGATAATCGAAAGGTCGAGAACATGACCAACACACTTGCTAAACCCACTGGGAATGTCAGCGTAGACACCAGTGAACTATCCTCTGCGGGACTCACCCGCACACGCCGCAACATTCTCAGCGGCATCGGAGAGCCAGTCGCCCTCCTCGGAGCACTCGTCGTTCTTATCGCGATCTTCTCCGCACTCAACCCTCGCTTCGCAACAATCACGAACCTTCAAAATGTTTTGAACCAGGCGAGCTTGCCCATCATCATCGGTGTTGGAGCAACCCTGGTCATCCTCATCGGATCTATCGACCTCTCCGTTGAAGGAGTCATGGCAGCATCCGGTGTCGCCTTCGTGCTGATGAGCGCTAACACTCGGGGCGGTCAAGATATGGGAATCTGGGCCTTCATCGTGCCGCTCGCCCTGGGAATTGTTCTCGGAGCCGCAAACGGTCTGATTTACACGCTGCTCAAAGTGCCTTCCTTCATCGTGACTCTCGGCATGTGGTTTATCGGATTCGGTATCGCGACCATTCTGTATGGAACCGATGCCTATCCGGAGCTCACTAACGAGACACTCACTCAGTGGGCAGCCAAGATTGAACTCGGTCTCCCCAATGTGTTCTGGCTAGCAGCAGCCCTCGTCATTGTCGCCGCGCTTGTCTTGCGTTACACCCGCTTTGGTCGTGCAGCACTGGCAATCGGTAACAACGAGGACATCGCACGCGCCAACGGTATGCCCGTGCGCAAGCACAAGGTGACGACTTTCATCATCGCTGGCGCACTCAGCGGACTTGCGGGAATTCTCGCAACCATGCAGATGGGTGGCACGTCCAACCACATCGGTGAGGGCTACCTCTTCTTGACCCTCCCAGCCGTAGTAATCGGTGGCACCGCTCTCAGCGGTGGTAAAGGTGGCGTGCTTCGTACCTTCCTCGGCGTCATCCTGTTGACAGTCCTCAACAATGGACTCGTTCTTGCAGGTGTCAGCCCCAACTTCCAGTCCGCACTCTCCGGTGCGATCTTGGTCGTGGCCATTGTGGCAGCGGCGTGGTCGCAGCGTGGACGTCTAAGGATCGCAAAATGACACAGGAAACTTCTCAGGCAACGACGCCTACGCTTCGACTGACCGATGTTCGCAAGAGCTTCGGACCAGTGGATGCCCTAAAAGGCGTGAGTCTTTACATCAAAAAGGGCGAGGTCATTGGCCTCATCGGTGAGAACGGTGCCGGCAAATCGACACTTCTCAAAATCCTCACCGGCATCTACCAACCTGACGGTGGAACGATCGAGGTCAATGGTCGAGTGACCAAGTTCCGCGGTCCTCGGGATGCCTCGGCTGCGGGTATCGGAGTGGTTCACCAGGAGCAGTCGCTGTTCACCAACCTCACGGTTGCAGAGAACATCGCGATGAATGCGGGTGGACACCGAACAGGCACGCGGTTCGGCTTCTACGACTGGCGCGCGCTCAACAAAGCAGCCTCCGAAACACTGGAAATCATCGGATCCAAACTCAACCCCAAGACGCGTGTCGGTGACCTCTCATTTGTTGATCGTCAAATGGTTGAGATCGCGCGTGCCATCCGCACGGACACCAGCAAGGGTGGCTCGCCACTGGTCATTCTTGACGAACCAACCTCACTCCTCGAGCGTGGCGAGACCGCAGTCCTTGAGCGTGAGATTCGCAAGCTCAAGTCGTTCGGTTCGGTCATTTTTGTCTCGCACCGCCTCGACGAGATCATGCGCAACTGTGACCGCATCTTGGTCATGCGCAATGGTGAACTCGTGGCTGACCGCGTGACGGAATCCGTGACTGAAGATGAGCTCTTCAAACTCATGGTCGGCCACGCATCGCACGCGTCCAAGAGCGTTCGCAAGCCGGTTGACCCCAAAGCGACACCGATCCTCGAGGTCTATGGTCTTTCGCGCAAGGGGAAGTATCAGGATGTGTCACTTGCGGCTCACGCGGGCCGTGTCACCGCCATCGTCGGAACGAGCGGCTCCGGTCGAGAAGAAGTATCGCGCGCCATTTTCGGTGCCGAGAAGTTTGACTCGGGAACGATTCGGCTCGATGGCTCAGAGGTGCGCGGATGGCGCATCCCGAAAGCCGTGCGCAAGGGTCTCGGTTTCGTCCCCTCAGAGCGCAAGGTTGAGGGCATGGTTGGTGGGTATTCCGCCGCCGAAAACATTGTGCTCACCAACCCTGGCAAGGCTGCTGTGGGACCAATAGTCCTGCCGTGGAAGCGGAACAAGATTGCTCAGGACTGGTTTACGACCCTCGACGTTCGACCTAACGACATCGGCCTCGAACTCGACCGCTTCTCCGGCGGAAACCAGCAGAAGGTTGTTCTCGCCAAGTGGCTGAACGATCCGGAGCTGCGGGTGCTGGTTCTTGACCACCCACTTCGTGGGCTCGACCCGGGTGCAGCCGAAACGGTGAACGAGCAGATCAAGAAGGCTGTGGCCAACGGTGCCGCTGTCGTGCTCCTTGCTGACACCCTCGAAGAAGCTCTCGACATGGGTGACGAAATTCTGGTGATGCGTGATGGCGCAGTCACCGCCCGCTATGACATGACCGTCGATGATCCGTCGACTCTCGACCTTCTCGAAAGGATGGTGTGAGTTCCATGAACACAAGTTTCGCCGCGACAGCGTCAACCGGAGTCGTTGGGCAGACCAATGGTGGTCTTCTCCAGCGCCGCATCGGAAAGCTGTGGCAAGCACTCGGACCACTCGTGATTTTCATCGTGATGTTCGGCATCGTGGCCATCCTCACCCCCACATTCGTTGGTGGTGGTGGGGTTACCATCGTTGCGTCCTCTGCCGCGCCCATTTTGCTGGTCGCCTTGGGTCAGGCGTTCGTTCTTAACATTGGTTCGATTGACCTGTCCAACGCTGCCATCACCGTGCTCGGCGCCATCCTTCTGGCTATGACCCTCGGCCCGCTCGGTGCCGTCGCGCCTCTGCTCGTGCTGGTCATCGTCACGCTCTTTGGCGCAGTAAACGGACTCTTGGTTGCCTACATGCAGGTTCCGTCCTTCGCGTTGACGCTGGGAACGCTGGGAATCTTCCAGTCGGCGGCCCTGGTGGTCAGCGGAGCAACGACGGTCTACGTCGAATCGAACGGTGAACTCGTGTCATGGCTGTACACGACAGCCATTGCGAGCCTCCCGATGACATTCCTGTTGGGCGTGATTGTGGCGGTGGTTGCGTGGCTGTTCCTGCGCTTCACTCGCCCGGGACAGGGCATGACAGCCATCGGAAAGAACGAGTCGGGAGCGATCTTCTCGGCTGTTCGCAACCGTGGACTCAAGGTCGTTGCCTACGCACTCTCTGGCTTCATGGCCGGGCTCGCGGGAACCACAATCATTGCGCAGGCGGGCTCCGCTTCACCTATGGGTCTCGGTAGCGACTTGTTGCTCCCGGGAATTGCTGCCGCGATTGTCGGTGGCACCTCGATTTCCGGCGGTGTGATGAACCCGATCAACGTCATCTTTGGCGCCCTGACCGTTGCGCTCGTTCCCATCGCTACCACTGCGCTTCATTTCGACCCGTCAACCCAAAACTTGGTCTATGGCGTTGTGATTATCGTTGTCGTTGCACTAACGCTCACCCGTTCGCGTAGCGCCACAGTTAAGTAAAGGATCAGAGATGTCTCTCACAATTTCTCCGAGTGTTCCCACCAAGAATGTCTTGAGCGCCCTCGAGCCTCAAGAGGTGCTCGGTTTGTTCGAAGTTCTTGCCAACATTCCTCGCGGGTCTGGAAATGAATCCGGTGTTGCGGACTGGGTGGTGGCCTACGCGAATGAGCTCGGACTCGAAGCCATCAAGGATGAGCTCAGTTGCGTACTCGTGCGTAAGCCTGGTCAGGGTGGTCTGGAAAATGCTGCGCCCCTGGTGCTCCACGGTCACTTGGACATGGTGTGCGAGAAGGCCGAAGGTGTTGATTTCGACTTCGTGAACGACCCGATTAAGTTGGTGCTGGATGGCGACTTCATCACCGCTGATGGAACGTCGCTCGGTGCTGATAATGGCATCGGCGTGTCATACATCCTCGCCCTGCTTGCGGACAAAAACACGCCTCACCCACCGCTCGAAGCGGTACTGACCGCGATGGAGGAGCTCGGAAAGGGTGGTGCCGCGAAGTTCGACACCACGCAACTCAAGGGTCGTCGCATGATCGACTTCAACTGGATTACCGACAAGGAGATCCTCGCCGGTTGCTCAGGTGACGTCACGTTCAGCGTGGATATTCCTGCCGAATATGAGGCAACACCGACGAGCCACTCCACGGCTCGTCTGCTCATGGTTCGTGGCCTTCAAGGAGGTCACTGCGAATTCGACATCCAACTCGAACGAGCTAACTCGCTTCAGGTTTTGGCCCGTGCCATCAATGCGGTTGCTGACAAGATCGATGTGCGGATCGCCTCCCCATTCGGTGGTGCACAAAACAACGCCATCCCTGCTGACGCAGAAGTGGTGCTCGCCATTCGTCCCGAAGACAGCGACACGGTAAGTGCTGTGATCGCCGACCTCGACACCGCACTTCGGTACGAGTACGGCGTCAGTGACCCGGGTGTGCGACTGGAGCTCGCTCCGGCGGATGCGCCTGCACAGGTGTTCTCGCAAGCCGCAGCCCGCCGCTTCACTGCCGTCACGTTGCTCATTCCTCACGGAGTGATCAGCTGGAACCTGCGGGTTCCCGGTCGCGTGGAAACGTCGAACAACTTGGGAACGATTCGACCCACTGCTGACGGAATTCAGCTCATGTCGACAATCACCTCCGCTGTGACCTCACGCAAGCACGAACTCTTTGACCGCGTTCGAGCGCTTGTGAGTTCTGTCGGAGGTGGCGTCACCATGGCGCAGTTCGGTCTCGATGCCCCTGAGTTCCCGTACCGTCCGGACTCCGAGTTGCTTGCCGTTGCAACACAGGCTTATCGCGACGTTTTGGGTGCTGAGCCGAATGTTGAGGTCTCCCAGTGTTCACTTGAGCTCGGCATGTTCAGTCGCCGCGTGCCGGTAGCAGACATCATCTCGATCGGTACGGAGCTGCACGCGCTCCACTCGCCCGCCGAAAAAGTCAATTACAAATCCGTCGAGCGCGTCTGGCCACTCGTAAAAGAGGTCGTATCGCGTCTCGGCTAGCTCACAGCCCGAACGAAAGAGACCCCGTCCAGCGGACGGGGTCTCTTTGCGTGACTTTGGTTACTTGGCGGGGCCCTGTTCGAGCATGTACTCGGCGGTTTCCTCATCCGTGACGAGAACGTTAATCCAACCACCCCGAACAGCAGCCAGCGCGGCAGCATGCTTGCTCGCGCCACCGGAAACGCCGATGCGACGGTTAGCTTTCTTGAGCTGATCCAGCGTCACGCCGACAACGAGTTCGTCCAGATCCGTATCCACGGGCTCGCCGTTTTCATCAATAAAACGCAGGTTGATTTCGCCCACGGCTCCGGCCTTGCGAACCTGCTCAAATTGTTCCGGAGAGAAAAAGTTTCCGTCGGCGACGCGCTCTGATCGAATCTCACAATTGCCGAGACCCACGAGGGCGATGTCCAAATTGTCCATGGCCTCGAGGGCAACTCGGGCGTGCGGGTCATTATCGAGGATGACCTTCTTAACTTCGACGGAGGGGACAACTCCGGGCACACGGAGAAACACGGGCTGCGCATCCGTCAAATTTGCGAGCCGCTCGGTCGCCGTCGTGGCTTCGTGCTGCAGGGTGGGTTGCCCGACGCCACCGAGAAGTTCGACGACCGACTGTGCCTTGGCGTGGGGGAAGCGACTGAGTGCTCCGACGAAGTTGCGCATTGACCGAGACCACGACGTGAAGCCAATGACCTTGTTTTCAATCGGCAGAACCTCGAAAACATTTGCGAGTGCGCGACCGAGGGTGGCAGCGCTCTCTTCGGGGTCTTCACCCGAGGAATCCACGACGTGGACTTCAAGGAGTCCGAAAACCTGCTCGAGCCGCTGCTCCAAATCCGAGTTGAGGCCCGGCGGTGGAACCACCACTGTTCGAATGATGTTTGCTTCTTCGGCGGCCGAGAGAAGTCGTGAGACGCGCGCTTGAGAGAGGCCCAGGGTGCGAGCAATCTCGGACTGCACCATGCCGCGATTATGGTACAAGTGCGACACCTTGGTCATCATACGTAACTGGTCTAAGTCACGGGGGTCGGGTCTCATCCTTGAGCTCCTTCGTCGGGTTGATCGCCAGTCTGAATATTCTCTCAAACTACGAATGAATTCTATGGTAACGCAAAAACATCAGTCTTTTTATGGCCTATTTGCGCAGCTACTATTCACATAGCACGTCACATCGAGTATATTTGAATAAGTCCTCACAGACTGACTAAATATTCTAAACTGTTGGTGATTGTCACCAATCCTCAAGGAGACTCCCGTCGTGACGAAAAAGCCATCCACCTCGACCTATGACCTCATCGTGGTCGGTGCCGGAATTAACGGACTCGGAATTGTTCGGGATGCGGCGGAGCGTGGTCTCACAGTCGCCCTCGTGGAACAACAGGATTTTTGTTACGGAGTTTCGGCATGGTCGGGACGTCTCGTGCATGGCGGGCTTCGGTACCTCGAGCACGGCGATATCCCGCTTGTGCGCGAGTCCCTGCGTGAACGCGAATTGCTGTTTCGGGTTGCGCCCCACCTCGTCAAGCCAGTTCGCTTGATCATGCCGTTCTACTCTCGCAATCGTCGACCATCCTGGATGATTCGAATGGGCATGATTGCCTACGACGTCCTCTCCTTTGATAAGTCGGTGAAGTCTCACCGCATCCTCGGCAAGAACCAGGTCTCGCAGCGATTCAGCGGCATGGCTCGCGAAGGTTTGAGCGGCGCTGCCCTGTTTACCGATGGCCAAGTGGAGTACGCCGAGCGGCTGTGCACTGAACTTGCTGTGGCCGCGGCTGAGGCCGGGGCAGAGTTCTATCTGCACTCCACGGTTACCCAGATTCTCACCGACGGCGATTCGGGAGCGCGTCGCGTGACCGGCATCCAAGCGGTGAAAGCGAACGGCGAGAAATTCACGCTTCGGGCAGACCTCGTCATCAACGCTGGGGGTCCTTGGGTGGATAGGGTTCTGCACGGAGCGTCAGACAAGACTGCCGTGGAATCGAAACGCCTGATTGGCGGGTCAAAAGGCAGCCACATCATCGTGGAGCCATTCGACGGAGCCCCCACAGATGTCGTCTACTATGAATCGCAAACCGACGGCCGTTTGGTTCTCGTGATTCCGTGGATGGGTCGATACTTGATCGGCACCACCGACCGTCTCTTTGCCGAAGATCCCGCGCGTGCGCGTTGCGAACTGGATGAAATTGAGTACCTGCTTACTGAGGCGAACACACTCATGCCAAACGCACACCTCACCCTCGGTGACGTGATCTACACCTACAGCGGCGTGCGCCCACTGCCCTACGCACCGGGCGTCTCGGAGTGGAAGATTCCCCGTAGTCACATTGTTTTTGACCATGCCGCGGATGGGTACCCCGGTCTGCACTCAATTGTTGGAGGCAAGCTCACTACCTATCGCCAGCTCGCCGAGGATTCGGTGGACCTCGCCGTGAAGCAACTCGGCCGAGGCACTAAGAGGCCAGTGAGCAAGAATCTTCCGTTTCCGGGTGCACGTACGGCAGATCGTGAGGCTTTTGAGCTGGAGTTCCGGTCCACGGCGCGCCTGGATGCGGATACCGTTGATCGACTCCTGGCGCTCTACGGCACTCGTGCTGCGGACGTTGCTGCTCTCGCCGAGGCCAGCCCCGCCTTGGCGGAACGATTCGATCCAAACTCGGCTGCGATTGCTGCTGAGCTGATTTTTGCCGTCGACGCAGAGTTCGCCGAAACGATTGCGGACGTATTTGCTCGGCGCATCTTGCTCGCGTTCGAACCCGGTCATGGTCTTGCCGGGTTGAGTCGGGCCAGTGCAATCTTGGCTAAGCACTGCGGGTGGAGTGCTACCGCCAAAAAGGCGCAAGAAGCGGATTACCTGGCCTGGCTAGACCACCTTCGGGTTCCCGGTGCTCCCGTGGAGAAGCGCTCGAAGGCAAGAAAAACCAGTCAGAAAACGGCGCTTGTGTCGTCAACGAAATAACAGTAGGTATTGGGAATGACCGGTCAGTACGTGCTCGCCATCGACGAAGGCTCGAGTAGCGCTCGTGCCGTTGTCGTTGATTCTGAGGGGCGCATCGTCGCTGAAGCATCCCAAAGCTTTGACCCGATTTTTCCCCAGCCCGGTTGGGTGGAACTGGATCCGAGTGGACTCTGGGACGTGCCCAAAGAGTGCATCTCGCGCGTGATGGTGCAGGCCGGGCTTTCCGCTAAAGACATTGCCTCGGTGGGTGTCACAACTCACCGCGAAACAATCGTGATGTGGGATCGAAGGACCGGCAAGCCCGTCCACAACGCAATCATGTGGATGTCCAAGCAAACGGACGAGATTGTGCGCGAGTGGTCTGAACGGGGCCTCGATGCGGAATTTCGTCGCCGTACTGGGGTTCGCAACGACTCCTATTTTTCGGCCGCAAAAATTGCCTGGCTGTTGCGACATGTCCCCGGTGTGCGGGCGCGCGCCGAACGCGGTGAACTTGCAATCGGCACACCCGATGTCTGGTTGCTCTGGAACCTCAGCGGAGGCACGGCGCACCGAATCGAGCCAAGCGCGGCATCGCGAACAGCACTGCTCAACATTGAACGAGCAGAATGGGATACCGAATTCTGCGAGATTCTTGACATCCCGATCTCGCTGTTACCGGAACTCGTTCCCTCAATTTCAGTATTCGGCGAGCTCGCCAGTGGTGTTCTCCCGGGAGTCTTAGCTCACCCTGTGCCTGTGACAGCAATGCTTGGTGACCAGCAGGCAGGTCTTTTCGGTCAGGCTTGCCTCCAGCCGGGAAGCGCGAAGAACACGTTCGGCACTGCCGGGGTTCTCACGGTAAACGTCGGAACGAAACCTAAAATCATGGACGGCATGTCGAGCTCTGTCGCCTGGAAAGTCGATGACCGGGTGACGTACGAAGCTGAAGGCGTCGTCTTTCACAGCGGACAAACGGTTCAGTGGATGCGCGACAAACTGCAGCTGTTCTCCTCATCAGCCGAGGTTGAAACGTTGGCGAACAGTGTCCCCAGCAATGGCGGCGTGTATCTCGTGCCAGCTTTCGCTGGTTTGTGTGACCCGTACTGGGACCGGGATGTGCGCGCGGCCATTATGGGTCTCACTCTCGAGTCCACGGCGGCCCACATTGCCCGTGCCGGTCTCGAGTCGATGGCGTATCAAACGCGTGACAACGTCGACAAGTTGATTGCGGGAGGCATCGACATCCCCGTCCTCAAAGTTGACGGGGGTGCGACCAAGAACGACCTTTTGTGTCAATTCCAAGCGGACATTTTGGGAATTCCCGTTGCTCGTCCCGTGGGTCTAGAGCGCACCATCCTCGGAATTGCTCATCTCGCCGGCGTGGGCGTGGGGTTCTGGAAGGTCGATGAGATCGCAGATCGCTGGCAACTCGATCGAACGTTTGAACCTCGCATGTCGGCAGAGCTGCGCGCCGAGCTCTACCACGGCTGGCAGAATGCCGTGGCCGCGGCTCGTTCACTCGCGCCATAGCGGCACACTGCGGAGGCTGCGTTTCACCGTCTGTGGAGTGAATCGCCTCAGTCGATGACCGAGCATTCACCCACGGTGAACTTGCCGAAACGATCGTCGGGGAAGGTTTCCGTCGCCACATAAGCGGTGTAGCCAGCTCCGGGATCGTCTGTGCCCATCAGCTCTGGGTCAAATGTTTTCAGAGACAAACAGACCTCGCCGCCCAGAGGGCTGTTGACGCCAATCCGGGTGGAGGTCCCGTCGCCATTTACCGGAATGGCGTAGTGGATTGTGTCAGGAAGTGATTCGAGAGCAGCATGGAGTGAATCGGCAGAGTACGGATCGTCGTCCGGGTGCGCCGCGCGGTAGGTCCCCACGGCATCTAAAACGGTATTGAGGTAGTTCTGGTGCGCGCTGACCGCCTGCATCGCCTCCTCCCACGTTGGCGAGGGGTTCGCAAATCGTGCATCGGTGTCTTCGAAAATTGTCGAGTAGCTCATGTGCCACGAGCGCGTCACCGGATCGGTGGCCGATGCGGGGGGAGCCGCGGATGCCGATGCTGGGCTTGCCGTACTTGCCGTACTTGCCGTACTTGCCGTACTTGCCGTACTAAAGCCCAACTCCAGGTTGAAGGGAGCGGCTATGTCGTCAACGTGATGGATGCCGCGGAACCCGAAGGTCGTTGAACCCCCGCCGAAGTCCGTGGACATCACCATGGTGCATCCGATTTGAGCTTGTTTTTCGTACCCCACAAGCGGAAAGGGAATGTACTCCGGGTCGTAGAACCAGTTCGTCGCACCGAGTGATGCGGCAAATCTCACCATGACGGCACATTCGTGCTGCACATCCTCAGTAGAGGATTTCATGAAAGGGCCCACGGAAGCGTTCCAGTTGCAGTAGTCGATGCCACAGGCGCCCTTGTGTAACTCTCCGGGGGAGTAGCCGTCGGGCGTGTGCGTCATCATGTCGGCCAGCGCCCGCTCGGATTGCCCCGCAACTGGTGACGGGATGCATCCCGTCAGGCCGAGCCCAACAATTGCCGTAATCACCCCAAGGCCGACCACCTGAAAAATCTTTCCCCGCATGGGGCAGAGGTTACTAGGCGGCGCCGGGAAGACGCTACTAGGCGACTTGGAACGAGCGCTTAGAGAAGCCGACCCGGTAGCCGTCGATTGTCGTTTCGACGGGCACGCTGGCATCTTTTGCGGAACCAAGAGTGACGAAGAGGGGAGTGAAGTGTTCCACGGTCGGATGCGCATACGGCATCCCCGGTGCTTTGTGTCTGAAGTCGAGAAGTGCTTCGGTGTCGCCTGAAGCGAGGGCCTCGGCGGCCCAGGAGTCAAAGTCACTCGACCACGCCGGAACCTCGCCGAACATCATCTCTCGAGTGAGAAACGGAAGCCCGTGGGTCATGAATCCCGAACCCAGCACCAGCACACCCTGTTCGCGCAGGGGCTGCAATCGACGACCGATGTCCATGAGTTTCGCCGGGTCGCTCGTCGGCATGCTCAACTGCAGCACCGGAACGTCGGCAAGCGGGTACATGATTTTGAGGGGCACCCATGCGCCGTGATCGAGACCTCGGTGGGGTGCTTGGTGGAGCTCTTCACCGTCCGGCATGAGCGACGCCACGGTTTGTGCGAGCTCGCTCGAGTCGGGCGTGGGGTAGAGCATCTGGTAGTAGCGCGGGTGAAAACCGCCGAAGTCGTACACGAGCTCTGTGTTGGCTGCTGAGCCCGAGATCATCATGGGGGCATGCTCCCAGTGGGCGCTGACAATGAGGATGGCCTTCGGCTTGGCAAAACGTTGCCCCCACTCAAAAAGCTGGTCGATCCACTCGGCATCGTCGAAGAGTGGTGGAGCGCCGTGGCTGAGGTACAGGGCGGGCAGTGCACCATCAGCCTCCGTCCACGTGCGCTGGGCGGCGCTGCGCTTCAGGGCGTTTGGGAGAAATGCATCGAACGCTCCGGCGGGACTTGTGGGGGTCATCCAATTGCTCATGCCACAGATAACTTACGCGGCCGAGGAACTATTCCCGAACTACCCCGCGACAGTGGGCACGAGCACCGGGCAAGACTTAGTTGTATCGGTGACGAAGCTGAAATCGGCAGCTTTGAGCATCTCGACGAGTGAATCGGGGCGAATCACCGGACCCAACCCCAAGTTGTCCAGCGGGTAGTCAAGCACGCACAGCGCCACAATGATCAGCGCGATGGCAATGTAGGCCACGGCAAAAGACATTCGCGCCAATCCTCGTCGGTCAGCGAGGTGCATCGTGAGGAGCATGCCGAGCAAGAAGACGGATGCGTAAATCACCACCCAGATGATGGGCGGAATGGTCTGCATCGACGACAACAGGATGAGCTGCCGCCAGTGCCCCATGTCTAATGTGGACTGCAACAGCACGGGCAGAATTTGGGATTGCGTCGTGTTATCGAGTGTGAGGTTACTGATGTCGGTGTTGAGCTTGTTGAGCCAGAGATTTGTCTGGTCTCCCTCACTGATCTGAGTTCCTAACCAATCGTTTTCGATGAACGTTTCGGTGGCACAATCAAGGTCGGTGCGCACCACGTCACGCTGAGCGGGCTCGAAAGATTCCGTGGCCCGATAGGAATTGATGACGCTGGTGCCGAACTCTTTGATGCTGGTTTGGGCGTCTTGAAAGTTGGTGACCGAGATACTCAGCAGCAGACCAAGGAGAATGCCCACCGCAACCGAAATGAATGCGATGGTGTCCGTCATGCGCGGCAGTTCCGCGGTGTAGCGCGACGACTCTTCGGCGCGACGCTCGAACCATTTGTGCAGAAGGGTTCCCGTAATGAGGCCACCAGCCGCGACGACAAGAAGAACGAGCTCGGTGAGGATGATGGGGTTCATCGTGCTCCTTGGCTCGCCGCGACCTCGTGTTGTTCACGCACTCCTACACACTAATTGAGGTCGTTCAGGTTTGCGCCTGTCGCTCCGGGGGCTGCTGCGATGCGAATCAGGAGTAATTTGGCGGTAGCACAAATAATTTTTGAGGAGCAGCAGTGAAGTATGCGATCACACCGATGGGACACGCCTGCGTGTTGGTGTCGAACGACCGAGGATCACTCATCATCGACCCGGGAAGTTTCACCGCGGCCTCTGCCCTCGAGGCGAGCTCGAACATCCTCATCACTCATGAACACTTTGACCACGTCAATCCCGCGTTGGTGAGTGCACACATGGATGCTCACCACGACGTGCACGTGTGGGCACCGTCTGACACGGTGGCTGCCTTGACGCAAGCCGGGGCTGACGCGGCTCGTGTTCACGAGGTTGCTCCGGGCGAAAGCTTCGATGCGGGTGGAATGAGCGTGTCCGTGCTCGGGGGAAAGCACGCTGTGATGTTTGACGATGTGCCTGCGTCGCAAAACGTTGCCTTCCTCATTGATGGCAAGATCCTTCACCCGGGGGATTCGTTTCCCGACGTTGCGGCCGAGACGCGAGTTGAGGTCCTGATGCTGCCGGTTGCAGCTCCCTGGCTCGTGGTGAATGACGTCGTGAAATATGCCAAGAAAATAAATGCCACCGTTTCGTTCCCCATTCATGACGCCATTTTGAGCGAGACCGGTCAATCCGTGTTCGACAAGATTGTGGGATCGAAGCCGGGCATGCCGGACTACCGACGCGTCCCCATCGGTGAAACTCTGCACGCAGAGTTCTGATAGCTCACCTACCCTAAGACCATGAGTGATCTCAATGCTGTTGGTGAACGCGACGGCTGGCGTTGCTGGTTGTGTGATGGACCGGTTGACCCTGACGCCTCGGTCAACGCCGATCGCGGACCGAGCGTTGATTCTTTTGCGCTGAGCAAGACCGCGTCAAGCAAAGGCAAGAAGGGTGAGGTCGGGCGAGAACGACTCGCGCATCGTGCGTGTAACACCCAAAAAGGAAAAATAGCGCCGGTCGTGCCGTGGTCGGGTGACCTATTCGTGGTTGACGCCGCACCCATCGTGGCGACCGTCGAGCGTCTCACGCGCAAGGGTGGCAAAGAAGTTGTCGCGCGCTGCCCTGATGAAGCGGATGCTCACCAGGCTGCCGAGTGGTTGCTCGATCGTCTCTCGCGGTACGCGCCCGACTACTCTTTTTCGGTTGAGGCTCAGCCGGGAGGCGGGCAATACCTGTTGGTGCTTCGCGTGAATTAAGGCCCGCGTGCCACATCGCGCCCTCAGCACGAGCGGTCAACAACGTTGCGCTCAGCGCTAAGTGTGTGTTCGACACCTTTGTGAGACTGAATACAGAATTCTTGTCGACGATGACGAAGGAGCACGCTGTGTCTGACAACCTCACCCCGAATCTTGTTGAGTCTGCCGAGTGGCGCAACATGGAAGATTTTTCCGCGGGAATCGACACCAATCGATTGCCTCAAACCGATGCTCTCGATGGGCACACACACAGTGTTGTGCTGGCTGATGGCGGGGTGGCTGAATTCAACTTCAAGCCCGGTCGACAGGTGGCGTGGAAGGTTTCTGGCGAGGAGTGGGGCGGTTCCGGCACCGAGCATTACGACGGCGTCGCCGTTGGTGACGGTGCCTTTTGGGTTGACTTCAGTATTTCCGAGCGCAAAGTCGAGTCGATCACGCTGGTCTTTCAACCGGTGACCGGTTGGGCCCTCATCGTGCACTCGCGCATCCATGATGAGAATTTCACCACCGAGACGCGCGTCATGCAGACGTTCCACCCGGGGCGCGTTGACGGTAACACCACGGTGGCGTTGCCGGAGGAAACCCGCGATTTGATCGGCAAGCGCACCCTGTTCCGCTACAGCGTGAATCACCTGTACGAACACATTTACTTGAGCTCGCGCCGGTTTGTCTGGCACAACCTTGTCGGTGAGCAACGCGGTCACGCTGCTGCAGAGCTAGCCACGACGTGGAAGCTCGAAGATGGTCTCTACGTCTTCACCTGGCGAGAAGAAAAAATCCCGGTGGGCACGGTCTTCCTCTTTGACTATGCGCGGGGACGCAGCACGGGCAAATTTATTGGTCTCACCGGTGACGGAAAGATTGAAAACTCGCAGGGCGGAGCCGAGATCATCGAGTTCGGCTACTCCAACTACGGCGAGCACCAAGAGCCCGTTTAGTCGGAATAAATCGAACGATAGATTTTTTCAATCTCGGGCGCCGAGGGAACCCGAGGGTTGTTTAGGTGTGAACCGGAGGCAATAGCCTGTTCGGCCATGAGGGGAATCTTGCGTGCCCACTCGTCAGGGTCGACGCCAAACTTCAGTGGTGTGGGCACGGACAGCTCGCTTCGGAGTGCGTGCAGTTCTGACACCAGCGAGGCTGCTGCGCTTTCGTCGCTATCAGTTGGGGCGGCGACGCCAAGGGCTCGCGCGCACTCGGCATAACGAGCATCGTTCGCGCCTAAGGAGAATTCGGTGACGGCCGCAAAGAGCATGGCATTTGCCATTCCGTGGGCGACGTGAAAATGCGCGCCGAGTGGCCTGCTCATCGCGTGAACGAGTGCGACGCTGGCATTTGAAAAGGCAATTCCGGCAAAGAAAGCGGCTTGCATCATGGCTTCTCGAGCAACTCGGTTCGTCGGTTCGAGATAGGCCGTGCGGAGATGTTGCCCGATTGTTGAGATAGCGCTCAACGCGAGGGCATCAGAAAAACCATTCGACTTTATACTCACGAATGCCTCGATTGCGTGCGTCAGGGCATCAATTCCGGTGTCTGCCGTGAGACGTGGAGGCATAGATAAGGTCAACTCGAAATCCACGATTGCTGACTTTGGCAGATAGGAGTGCCCGGCGCACAGCATTTTTTCGCCCGTATCGCTGTCGGAAATAACCGTGAACTGAGTGGCCTCCGAACCGGTTCCCGCCGTCGTCGGAATTGCGATTATCGGCAATGCTTCACCCGAGTAGGAGAGGGGTGCCTTGAGTTCGCGCATGGTGCCGCCGCGCACGGAAAGCACGGCGAGGGCTTTCGACGTGTCGATCGGGCTTCCGCCACCTAAGCCGATGACAACATCCGCTCGGTGCGCGTGCACAGCGGCGACCCCCGCCTCCAGCGAAGCAGTCGTCGGGTCAGGAATTGTGTCACTAAACACGGCAGGAGCGACTCCGGCGTCGGTCAACATATCCGTCACCCGCTGAGCTAGACCCGTCGAGACAATGAAGGCATCGGTCACGATCAGGGGCCGTGTTGCGCCGAGTTCAGTCACGGCCGTGGCGATCTCGGAAAGGGTGCCACCGCCAACACGAACGAAAGCTGGCATGCGAATCAGTTGGGTCATGATGACCTCTCGGAGTCAGAAATGAGTGTGGCGAGAAACCGGCACATAAACAACGTCGACGAGACGACGCCCTAGGAGTATTTTGACAGCATGAGTCCAACAGCTGGTTACGAGGTAACTAATATCGGCGCGCCCGAGCAGTGGCGCGAGTTTTACGGTGGCTTTCGCCCCGATTCGTCACGCCAAGGCAGACGCGTGGTCGATCACGAACTCGCCATGCAATACATCGGGATGACGGTAAACGCTCTCGAGCCGGGGGAGTCCGCCGACTATTGGCACGATCACTCCGAGATTGAAGAGGTCTACGTCTTCCTCGCGGGCACAGGCCAAATGGGTCTGGGGGACGATGTGGTTGACGTCGAGGCGGGATCAGTCGTGCGCGTGGGGCAAGGGGTCATGCGTACCTGGCGTGCACATCCCGACAGTGTCGGCGAGTTGCGCTGGTTGTGCATCCGTGCCGGCGGAACTCCGTTGCCACAATTTCCCAACGACGGGACGCGAGATCACGAGCGCCCCTTACCGTGGTAGCCGGGCCTGCAGGACTGAAAGCCCTGGCAGGGTAGACGGGCTAGGCAAACTGAGCCGTTAGCCACTCCATCGCTTCGTCGATACAGCTCGCCGGCAGCGAGAAGTGGTCGTCGTCGGGGTACGACTTGCTCGTCACGTCGCTGCCGAGTGCGATTGCGTCGTTGATGTACTGCGTCTGCCACGCAACCGGGATGACCGAACCTTCATGCTGTGCATCGATGGTCACGAAAATGGGGCAACGCGCTTTGACAAGTGCCGCTGACGACGACGTGATGGCTGCGGCCCACGCGGGAAATTTTGTGAGGTCGATTTTCATGACCGGGCCGTAGTGACCATTCGAGCGCGTCAAGGAGTCGCTCAAGTGGTGAACCGGTTGCTCGTTCCACGCGCTGTGCACACGAATACCAACCTCGGTGAACACGTCCGTGAGGGCGAGAGTGTCAGGGAAAGCCGCTTGAAGTCCGGCGAGAATCATGAAGAGGTGGCCGTCGGGGGGTACGTTGCCACTGGCAAGCGCGCCACCGAGACCGGTTGGCACGCGAATCGCCGACTCGGCCACTCCGGGAGACATGGGTACGGAGCCCACGAGCGTGAGCTCACCAAAGAGTGCGTCGTCAAGTTCAGGGAGAGCCGCAGCAGCAGCGCCGCCTTGCGACCAGCCCATCGTGCCGAAGCGGAGCCCCGCGCCGACGGGTAGTTCGCGAGCGGCATGCACGATGGTCAGCGCATCCGTTGCGTTGGTGCGTCCCACGCTGTACTGGTGGTGACCGGGAGTGCCGAGCCCCTGGTAATCGGTGGCACACACCACCCAGTCGGCATCGATGAATTTCTGCAGTCCCGGCACGCCATAGTCGATCTGCGTAGTCGAACCAACCTCAAAATAGGTCACGAGCTCGCGCGCGGGGTCAGGCTGAGCCGATGGGCACCCGGCATCGCCGAGCCCTGTCGTGCCGTGACACCACGTCATCACTCTGCGGTTCTCGCCGGCTGACTCTGGCGCAATTATGAGGCCGGTTGATTCCGTGGGTCGTCCGTGCATGTCCTGAGACCGATAACGGATGCGCCACGCCACGGCGCCGCGAATGCTCGTCTCGATGCGTTCCGAACTGAGGAGTGTTGCGTTCACGAGTGTTACCAATCTGGCGAGTTAGTACTCGCCCTTGACGACGAAATACGAGCCACGGATTTCTCCCGCGAGCTTGGACTTCTGGCGGGCAAACTTGAACTTGTCGGCGAGTTCGGCGGGAACATCCATACCCATGGAGAGTTTGAAACCCACCGCACGTTTTTTGGCGTCATCGACCGTGTAGAGCACATTGATGGCCAGACCGCTGCGGTAAAACACGTAGGTCCAACGAATACGCCCCTCAGCGGCGTCAACCATCATCTCGGTGACTTCGAGCGGCTCAGAGGCGATGGTGATGTCTCGCTCGGCGAGCACACGAGCTACATAGTCAACCAGCTCCGGGCGCTCGGCTGCCGGCTGGGTCGCAAAGGTGATGTCGTACTTGTTCTTGAAGTAACGCGCTTCGTTCGCGCGCAAGCCGGCAAGAGCATCAGCGACGGGGCTACTCTCGAGTCCTGCGGTGGATACGTTGACAAAGTCAACCGGTGTTGCCGGCATCACAGTCCGTTCTGTTGGCGGTAGACGGCGACCACGGCATTAGCGTGGCCATGACCCATGCCGTGGGTGTCTTTCAAGTAGGCGACTTGCTTCATGTGCTTTGCGTCACGAACGTTATCGAGTTGCGTCATCCAGTAGTCGATGGGCTGACCGTACTTTTTCTCGATCGAGGGAAAATACGACGCAGGACCAGTTACTTTCTCCGTCATGGGTCAAGCCTAACGATGGATGACTAGTCTTACCGGATGAGCGCATCAGATGAGATAACTGAATATCACGCGAACCTTGAGGGGTCGGATCGGGCGATGTGTGAACACCTCAGGGCGGTGTTCGCGCACGCATTGCCCGATGCGGAGGGCAAGATATGGCATCGTCACCCGGTGTGGTTCATTGGCGGAAATCCCATTGTGGGCTATCACCGACTCAAAGATGGCGTTCGCGTGTTGTTCTGGAGCGGTCAATCATTTCCGACGCCTGGCTTGATTCCAACCGGTTCGTTCCAAGCTGCCGAGTTTTGGCCCACGTCTCTCGAGCACATTGACAGCTCAGACCTCATGTCCTGGCTGCGTGACTCCCAAACGGTTCAGTGGGATTACGAGCACATCCAAAAGAATCGCGGTTTGGTGAAACGCACGTCTTTTTAGACACAAGTCCTGTGTGAAGGTCGTTACAGGTAGCTCACGCCGGTGAGCTGCTCGCTGACCGTCCAGAGACGCTCTGCGTCAGCGTGGTTCTTAGCGGCGGCAGAGCGATCCTGCCTCACCGGGTACCCCTTTTGATTGGCCTTGCCGTCGGGTCCAAAGTATTCCCCGCCGCGCACGTCGGGTGCCGTGGCCGCGTAGAGCTCGGGCAGCGCCCCCATCTCGACGGGCTGCGCGTTGAGGTTGTTGACCGTCTGCCCCAGCCACTTCATGAACGACCCGCGGTCTTTCATCGGCCCCGACATCATCAGCGGTGTGTTCGACCACCCGGGATGCGCGGCCACGGCAATCGCGTCGACCTTGGCCACCTCGAGCCGACGTTGAAGCTCGCTGGTAAAGAGCAGGTTGGCAAGTTTGCTCTGACCGTAGGCACCCCAGGACTTGTAGGTTCGTTCGGCGTTGAGGTCGTCGAAGTTCATCCGCCCGCTCTTGTGGAGGTTCGAGGAGACGGTGACGATTCGCGCGCCCGGGGTCTTGCGTAAAAGTGGCATGAGGTGACCGGTGAGCGCGAAGTGACCGAGGTGGTTGGTGCCGAACTGGGCCTCGAAACCATCGACGGTCGTCTCGCGCTTCGGGAGACCCATAATCCCTGCGTTGTTGATCAAAATGTGAAGCTTCTTGTGCTTTTTGGCAAAGGAGTTCGCGAATTCGGCCACACTCGCCAGGTCACGCAGGTTAAGGGGGGCAACCTCGACAACAGCACCCGGATGTGCGGCACGGATCTTCTCCGCCGCCTCTGCACCACGCGACTCCGATCTGACGGCGAGGGTCACGGATGCGCCATGGGCAGCCAATTCGTTTGCGGCAACGAAGCCCAGACCTGAGTTAGCCCCCGTGACGATAGCGATTTTTCCGGTGAGATCGGGGATCTGGTCCGCGGTCCACCCGCGCGGTGAAGAAGTAGTTGCCATGTGCTGAATGTACCCGAAGTTCTGGCCCGCCCCATACGCAGGCGAGGCTCTGGCTCCTGCGCCAGACCCAAACCGAGTTACAGCACTCACGCAGGCGATGTACACTACCGATATATCGCTAGTTTTATTCGGCGAAACATCTCTGGAGGCGTCATGAAAGAGTCCTGGTTCCCCAACATCCCCGGTGACTGGTCAGCGGCATCCGCGTGGCAGGCACTCGACGACCTTCGCGGTCAGTTCAAACGCAACGTGGACATGCGCATGAATCGTGGCGATGTTCGCACGGCGATTTTGCGCCTGCTCAGTGAAGCTCCGATGCACGGCTACCAGATCATTTCGGAAATCGAAACGCGAAGCCAAGGTGCCTGGAAGCCAAGTCCGGGATCGGTGTATCCCACCCTTCAGTTGCTGACCGATGAAGGCCTCGTCACCGTGGAGCAGAGCAAGAGCGCTCGCCGAACCTATGTACTCACTGACGTCGGTCGTGAAATCGCTGAGGCGGAAGCTGATGCGCCGGCGCCGTGGCTCACCGGAAGTTCGCGCCCGAGCGGACCTCGCGCCGAGCTGGGTATCTCCGGCGTAAAGCTCGCAAAGGCCGCTGCCGACATCGCGCGACTGGGTTCGAACGACGACATTGCGCAGGCAACCGCACTCATCGATGAGCTCGCGAAAAAACTTGCACAGATTCTCGCGCACAATTAACGAGTGAGTTCTCTCAACTCGGGAGTGGCTACTCAGCCACTCACCCCTCGACAGGCGCGACTACGCTATCGCCGCATCGTGTCCTTCGCCGCGCGCGAGCTCGTCTCGCTCTGGTGGTTCGAACTCGTGCTGCCCCGCTTCGGCTTGTCGTCAATCGCCCAGCGCACGCGCATCCGTCGCATGCGGAATATCGCACGGCGATTTCGTCGACTCGCGCTGGCACTCAGCGGGCTCCTCATCAAGCTCGGTCAGTTCATGTCAACGCGCTCTGACGTGCTGCCGGTCGAGATCACTCGCGAATTATCAGACCTGCAGGATGCGGTACCGGCCGTCGACTTTGCCGCCATCGCTGCCCTTGCCGAGCGTGAACTCGGCGTCTCGCTCGGCGAGGTTTTCGCGTGGATTGACGAAGAGCCCCTCGCGGCGGCGTCACTTGGTCAGGTACACCGGGCACGCCTCAGCGAGCCTGACGCGGAGCTGTACGGGTTTGCCGATGTCGTCATCAAGGTTCAGCGCCCCGGCATCGCGGATGTCGTTGAGGTCGATTTGCGCGCGCTGCGCAGAGTAGCGCTGTGGCTGAGCCGCATCCGTCTGGTCAACACGCGCGCCGATGCGCCCGCACTACTCGAAGAATTCGCCACCACCTGTTACGAAGAAATCGACTACCTCAACGAGGGTGCCAACGCGGAACACTTTGCCGAGAATTTTGCCGACAATCCCCGCGTGCGGGTTCCGGTCATGGTGTGGGAACGCACCTCGCGCCGCATCCTCACGCAGCAAGACGTCGCGGACATCAAGATCACCGACCTCGCGGCCTTGCACGCAGCAGGCATCAATCCGGCAGATATTGCTGACGAGTTTGCCCGCATCATGCTCGATCAGGTTCTCATCGATGGCTTCTTTCACGCGGACCCGCATCCCGGAAACGTTTTTGTTCAGCCCCTGCCGGCAGAGACTCCCGGTGGCAAACCCAGTTGGCGCATCACCTTCATTGACTTCGGGATGATGGGCCGCGTCCCGGTCGGTCTCGCAAAGGCGCTGCGCACCACCGTGATTGCCGCCAGCGGTCGTGACGGTGCCGGTCTGGTCGAGGGGATGCGCGAAATCGGTGTGCTCATGCCAAACGCTGACACGCTCGAACTCGAGCGCACGTTTAGTCGCCTATTCGAGCGCTTTGGCGGGATGGGCTTTGCTGAGCTGCAAAAAGTCGACCTGTCCGAGTACCGCGCCCTCGCGCTCGAGTTCAGTGACACCATCCGCAGCCTGCCGTTTCAGTTTCCCGAGAATTTTTTGCTCGTCGTCCGCTCGCTTTCCCTCATCTCCGGGATGTGCAGCGCACTGAATCCTGAGTTCAACATCTGGACCGCCATCGAGCCTTACTCGACAAAACTCGTTCGCGCGGGTGGCTCAAACGCGATTCAGGGCATCCTCGAAACGGTGTCCGATTACGCACGCGTGGTGGTCAGACTCCCACAGCGGGTAGACAAGCTCGTCACGCGAGCCGAGCACGGACAACTGACGGTGCGGTCTCTCGAAGTAGAGCGGCGGGTGAGTGCGCTCAATCGGAGCGTGCGGCGAGTGATCTCAGCGGTGTTGTTTGGTGCCCTGTTCATCGGGGGGCTCGTCATTTATGCCCGAGCCGAAGTTCTCGGAATTGTGGTGCTGTGCGTCTCCGCGCTCCCACTCCTTCACGCAGTCTTCGCCGAATGGTTCGCCCGCAGAGGTCCGCTTCCATAACCGCATGCGAGTCCACACCCTCGTCACAACCGCGATTTGCCAGTAACTTGGAAGTCAACCACCAAACAAAGAGGTTTCTCATGGCTCGACAACCACGCACTGAAGAAGTTCAGATCAAGCGCCTCCGCATTTACAACGGAGTCGCCGGCGGCGCACACCTGCTGCAGGCCGTCGCAATGCTCGCGATCATCCTGGCGCTCAACGCTCAGGCACTCTTCCCCGTCACGGTGGACTACATGGCTGGCCCTCCCGGATCGCCCATTCCGCCGGAGCGCGTGCACCTGTTCGATGTGAACATGGGAATTGGTCTTGTCGCCTTCTTCCTGTTGAGCGCCTTCTTCCACTTCTTGGTGATCACTCCCCGAGCTAATGCACGCTATGTCGCCGGCTTGAAGGTCAACCACAACTACTTCCGATGGACCGAGTATTCGCTCAGCGCATCCATCATGATTTTCCTCATTGCGCAGCTCACCGGAATCACGGACATCAACGCGCTCATGGGCATCTTCGCCCTCAATGCGGCGATGATTTTCTTCGGAGCGCTTCAAGAGAAATACGAAATGCCCGGAACCAAGAAACTGCTCCCGTTTGTGTTCGGATCAATGGTCGGTATCGTTCCCTGGATCGCCATCTTCATCATGGTGATTCAGCCTGGCTCGACAAACGAGGCAGAAGTTCCCGGATTCGTCATCGGCGTTATGGTGTCGATTTTCATCGCGTTCAACACCTTCGCCATCAACCAGTGGCTTCAATACCGCCAGATCGGTAAGTGGCGCAGCTACCTGCAGGGAGAGCGTTCCTACATCACGCTGAGCCTGGTCGCGAAGACCGCGCTCGCGTGGCAGCTTTTCTCGGGCGTCTTGGCGCCACTTCTCACTGCCAACAGCTAGTTGAGGCCTTCTCCCGTGGCGGTTAGACAGCCGTTGCGGGGGAGAGGTTCTTGAGCCACCGGACGGTGTCCCGGAGGGTATCCGCGAGCGGTCGAGGGGTGAAGCCGAGTTCGCGTGCCGCTCGGGCATTTGAGAACCTCGAAGGTGCGCGCAAGGTGTGCAGCGAGTAGCGGGTGTACAGGGGTTTCGTGCCGCGCACTCGGTAGTACAGCTCGGCGAGCGGAGCCGTCAGTTCGGCAAACCACATCGGTAATGTGCTGAAGTTGCGCTTTGTGCCAGCGAGGCGGGCGACGGTGCGCACCATCTCCGCGACCTTACTGAAGTGCCCAGAGAAGATGTAGCTTCGTCCATTGGTGCCGGATGTGGCTGCCGCAATGATCCCCTGGACAACATCCCGAACATCTACAAAGTCGTAGCCTCCGCGCACAACGGCGGTAAGGCTTCCACTCACCGTGTCGCGGACCAGGCGGGTCATGTGAGAGTCGGCGAAATCACCGGGACCAATCATGCCGCTTGGGTGCACCACGACGCGCCAGAGGTTTTCCGCGAGCAACACCGCGCGCGTCGCTTCGGTTTTGGTCTTGGCATACTCACCGACCACGGCATCTGGATTGAATGCGAGCGGCTGGTCCAATTCGAAAATCGGCACATCCATTCGGGGCTCGGGAATTGCGTGCACACTCGAGACGTAAACCAACTTGTCGACGCCTAACTCGGCGCACACGTCGATAACCTGCTGGGTACCGTCAACATTGACGCGACGAGTTGCAGCTGAAACGCGACTGGCGATAGAAACGACGCCCGCGCAGTGTACGACAACCGTTTCAACCGAGTCGGGATGCTCAAACGCGGCGGTGACGGACGCACGATCAGTGACATCGAGGGGTGTCAGTTCGCATGACAGCCCCGCAAGGGATGATGGTCGCTCGCTCTCGAAGGTGCACGCACGAACGCGTTCCCCGCGGGAAAGAAGTTCGCGCACGAGGTTGTTCCCGAGAAAACCTTCGGCGCCGGTCACAATCCACAGGCGTGGTCGAACATGTTGCGTCATGACCTCACGGTACGCCTGGTGACTGGGAGCTAACTGGGTGCGGGGTGGGAGCGGGATGGCGCGCTGGGCGCGGGGGTGTGCGCCAGACGCAGGTCGGTGCGTTCTAGGCGCCGCCACCGAGCGGGTAGATGTCCAGATCCCACCACTTGGCCATCGGCAGCTGGGCAACGGTCGAAGCCGCGCTCGCCGGGCTGTCGCCAAAAACATCGAGAAAGACGGTTCCTCGAGCCATTGACAGTTTGACCTCGCCCAGAAGGCCCTGCTCCTGAAGTTCTTTAACCTTCGCTTGTTCCTCGGCGACGACGGCGAAGACCTCGTCCATTACGGTGCCCGGTTGGAATGAACACACCACCACAAAAGCTGTCACGTTGTCCTCCAGAAAAGTTGGGCTCTTGCCTCAGGGTATCCCACGTATCGGTGCGGATTTTCCAGAGGGGGAGCAACTTGTCATCTCGGGGACGTGGTGCGCGCATCCTTCGCGATTTATTCTGAAGTCGTGGGCATTCACGATCGCGAGCATGTTGAGATTTCGTGCGTCAACGAACTCATCGCCTGGCTCGAACACAACGCTTCCGCCTCGCCGGGGCTCTGGGTGGTCACGCACAAAAAATCCTCGGGCAAACCGGCACCTAGCTATGACGAGATTGTTCGCGCGGTGCTCTGCTTCGGTTGGATTGATAGCATCCCGGGCAAAGTGGACGAGCAGAGGTCGAAGCTCTATATTTCGCCGCGCAAACCGAACAGTGCCTGGTCCCAGCCGAACAAAATACGGGTCGAGGAGCTCATCGCCACAGGGGAAATGAGACCGGCTGGTTTGGCTGTTATCGAAGCTGCCAAGGCTTCTGGGTCTTGGACGCGGATTGACTCGGCCCAGAGTGGTGAGATTCCACCCGATCTCGCCGCAGCGTTCACGAAGCATGAGTCGAGCGCAGAAAACTTTGCCGCCTTCCCGGCCGGCGTGCGCAAGCAAATCCTGGAATGGGTTGCCCAGGCCAAAACCGCTCCGACGCGTGAGAAACGCATTGCGGAAACCGCCGAGCTAGCGGCGCAGAATATTCGAGCAAACCAGTGGAGGGGTTCACACAAGTGAATAGTGTCGACTGGAGAAAAATTCCCACGGAGGTTGGTGTGAAACGAGCAATCATGCTGTGCCTTATTCTCGGCGTGGCGACCGGGCTCAGTGCCTGTGACGGTGGCACTGAAGAAACTCAAGGTTCGTCTCAAACCGAGCAAGGGCAGTCGCTTCAACTGCCCGACGTGGCGGAATTTGCGGCAGACAAATCCGACCAGGTGCCCATTGACCTCAGCTCAGTGAGTGCAGTTGCCCCGTACCTGGGGAAATCTTCATCGATGCCGCATCAGGGAATGCACTTTAATTTCCGTGGCGACGGGGTGTTTGCTCAGCAACTCGAGCCGTCAAAGTACCCCGCCGTTTACGCCGTCGAGGATGGCGTGATGACCATGGTGGAGTCACTCCATCACAACGGTCAAAACGATCGGTACGGGTTCTCCATCCAATTCGCCAACGCTGGCGGTGACCCGGTCACGCTCAACTACTCGCTTGAGCCGTTCATTCCTGAGCCCTCTCCGGGTTTATATGCGCAGTTCATTCTTGTCAAGAATGGCCAGAGCGTGAAGAAGGGTGACCAACTCGGGTACCTCTACGTGCCGCCCGGTTTGTTGCAGGGCCCGCACCTGCACCTCGACGTGAATATCGGGCAATCCAAATACCCGCCTGCCCTTTTTTCTGCTTCGGCGGTGAGCCAGATGCAGGCAAAATTCGGTGACCCAGGTGGCACCGAAAATGGCACCCCGTTACCGGCATGTATTGGTTACAAAATCGCGGCCAGTGAGAATCCGTTTGCTTCGGCAGCTTCGGAGTGCCTCAACTAATTTCCACTCCGTTACCTCAGGCCCGATCCCTGTGCGGAGATTCACACCGTAAATTCACGAAGATCGAATCGTGAAATGCACGGTTAGTCTGTTGTCAGCAATCGCCAGTTAGATTGCCCGACTGAAAGAGACACCATGACCACGGTTCTTCTGACCGGTGCTAGCGGATACATCGGCAAGCACATCACCCTGCGCCTGCTGAGTGACGGTTACGCGGTGAAGGCGTCCGTTCGTAACAGCGCGAAAGCCGATGAGGTTCGTGCCGCCATGAAAGCGCACCTCCCCGTGGGTTTCGATCTGGAAGGCAAGCTCAGTTTCGTCGAGCTGGACCTCGAAAGTGATGCCGGTTGGGATGAGGCTATCCGCGGCGTTGACGTGCTCATCCACAGTGCGTCACCGTTTCCCATTGCGTCGCCTAAGGATGAGTCCGAGGTGATTCGCCCGGCCGTTGAGGGCACACGTCGCGCACTTTCGGCTGCAAACAAAGCCGGCGTCACGCGCGTGATACTGACCTCGTCGGTGGCCGCCATTTATGGCACCGACCTGCCCGCAGGCAAGACAGAATTCGACGAAGACGTGTGGACCGACATCACGCATCGAGTCGGGCGGGTGACCTACACGAAATCGAAGACGCTTGCCGAGAAGGCCGCGTGGGATTACATCGCCAGCGATGCGCCGGAGATTGTGCTCACCACGATCAACCCGGTACTCGTCGTCGGCGCTCCGCTCGATCGCCACTTCGGCTCGTCGGTCTCGGTGGTTGAGCGCATCCTCAACGGCAAAGATCCGATGTTGCCCGACCTGTCATTCTCGCTGGTCGATGTGGTCGACGTAGCTGCGATGCACGTTCTCGCAATCAGCACCGAGGCTGCCAAGGGTCAGCGCTTAATCGCCAGTGCCGGCACGCGAACCTTTGTCCAGATCGCCAAAGCCATCAAGGATGCGTACCCGAAGCGCAAGGTGACGACGACTCAGGCGCCGAGCATCCTTATTCGGTTCCTGGCTCTATTTGATGGCGAGATCAGGGCGGTACTGCCAACGCTCGGTAAACACATCGGTGTGAGCTCAGCCAAGGCGCAGAAGGTGTTGGGCATCACGTTCATTGCGCCTGAAAAGTCGTTGGCGCAAACCGCGAAGTACCTCATCGACAACGGGTTTGTGAAGCCGTAGTTCGCTCGGGCGTACTTGCCTGAGTGTGCCTGATGTCGGTTGTCTGGACCTAGAACTTCGCGTCGATTTCTGAGATGAGTGCCTCGACCTTGGCCTTGATTTCGTCGCGAATGGGGCGAACCTCATCGACGCCCTTGCCAGCCGGATCGTTCAGCGGCCAGTCGAGGTAGGTCTTTCCGGGGAAGAATGGGCACGCGTCGCCGCATCCCATGGTGATCACATAGTCCGAATCCTGCACGGACTCGGTCGTGAGAACTTTGGGCACGCTGTTCGCAATGTCGATGCCCTCCTCGGCCATCGCTGCAATTGCCGACGGGTTGACTTGGTCTTTCGGTTCGGTCCCTGCGGAGAGAACCTGGATGCGGTCACCGGCCAAATGCTGGAGGTAGCCGGCGGCCATTTGCGAGCGACCAGCATTGTGGACGCAGACGAACAGAACGGTTGCTTTGGTCATGGCGGTTTCCAGCTCTAGTCAGTGGCAGATCGGCAACATGGGATGCACGTCGAAACTCTAGCCGGCAAACGTGTCTCACCGGCTAACGATTCAATAATTTTCGCAGGAGAAAAGGAGTAGTTTCTGACTGTGGCCATTACAACTCACCTCGGAGAAACCTCAGGTGGGTGCTCATGACGACAATGCCCATGTTCCCGCTCGGTTCGGTGCTATTTCCGGCAATGCCGTTGACTCTTCGCATCTTCGAGGAGCGTTACCTGCGGCTGCTCGGCGACTTGATGACCGCAGATACGCCTCAATTCGGCGTTGTCGGCATTGCCCGGGGCTCAGAAGTTGGCGGCGGTGAAGGTCGTATGTCGATAGGCACCATCGCGTCGGTCACCGAGATCGGAACAACGGGTGAGTTCCTTGGTCTTGAGTCCGTTGGCGCTCAACGATTTCACGTCACACAGTGGCTACCCGATGACCCCTATCCTCTTGCGAACATCGAGTTCATCCCGGACCTCATATGGGATGACACGCTCATGCCGGCTCGCGTGCACCTTGAGGCTCAAGTCCGCAGTCTCCTCGCGTTTGCGAGTGAATTCGGGCAGCTCCAGTTCGGCCCGGACTTCGAGTTGAGTCATGACCCGGTAGCGGCGTGCTGGCAATTGGCGGGTGTGCTGCCCGTCGGTGAGCTCGACCGATTCGATCTGCTCAGCTCCCAGTCAGTCGAGGAACTCATCTCGCAGACTCACACGATTGTTGCGGAAGCCGATGACACCTTGCGTGCGCTGCTCGCGAGTGATGACGGTCAACTCGAGTCGCCTGACGACCTCTAATCTTGTCGCCCTACTGAAGGTCTCTGTGAGTGACCTGTTGAATGGTCTGCGAGACTTACTGCACGTGCTCCGGGTTCATCCAGAACAAATCCCATGCGTGCCCGTCGAGGTCTTCGAAACCCCAGCTGAACATGAAACCCATGTCCTGCGGGTCATTCACGCGCGTGGCACCGAGATCGAATGCCTTCTCTGAAATCCTTCGCACCTCTTCTGCCGATGTGCAGGAGAACGAGAAGAGTGCCTCAACCGTGTCGTGCTCGGCAATCTTCTTTGGCGTGAAGGTGGCGAACTTATCCTTTTCAACGAGCATCACGAAGATGTGCTCGGAAAAAATCATGCATGTCGACGATTCATCGGTGAACTGCGGGTTGAAGGTGAAGCCCAGTTCGCTGAAGAAAGCAACCGATCGCTTGAGGTTTTCGATCGGGAGGTTCACGAAGATTTGACTAAACATGTGTGCTTTCTTCCTAATTGGTGACCGCGAACCAGCGGCCCTCGTTGTCTGAGAAAGCGAAAGCGGGGATGCCGCCGTGCTCTCCGGGTTCCATCGCCTGCACTCCGGCGGCTACCAACTTTGCGTGGGCGGCGTGTAGGTCCTCAACATGAAACGCGATTGACGGGGTAGCCAAGTCAAGATTGTTTGGGTTGTTTTCCATCAGTGCCAATGGAACCAACTCAAGGGAAAATGACTGGTCGGAAAAACCAACTTGCACGATCGAGAACTCGCCAGCTTTCTTGCGACCCTTCTCCACCATGCCAACCTGCTCGGTCCAGAACTTCAGACACGCATCAGCGTCGTGGACATACAGGACAACGTAACCAACACGCATGGATTCTCCACATCTTTCGAGTAACGAATACCATCGTAGGCTCGCGCGTAAGACAAAAGCCCCAGATGCCTCGGCAACGAAAAGGACGCCCCTACTGGCTTGATGCAGTTCGCAATCGCTTTCTACGCCATCCTTCGACGCCAATTAGCGTGCTTCTAAGACTGTTCGAAGGTGCTGAAGCATGAGAGTCAGCATCGGTGGGGAAGGTGCCTAGTGCTTTGCGCGGAGCAGTCGAAGCATTTTTTGGAGTTCGCTTCGCAACAACTCCTGGTCGAATTCCTGAGAGTTGGTGATTGTCGCCAAAAATCGCTGCTCCAGAAAGTCTCCGGCCGATTTGGCGAGTGTGATTCCCTCAGGAGTAAGGGAAGTTAGCACACGCTTGGAATCGCCAGGTGCTTGATTGGTGGCTACTAAGGCTCTATCGAGGAACCATCCGATTCGCTTGCTGACAGCACCTTTTGTGACGCCAAGGGCCTCAGCAAGGCGGGTGACGTCTGTTTCATTGGCCTCAAGCAGGATGACAAGAAAAACGAACTGGCTATAAGTGATCCCGAACTCGCCTCTGAGCAACGAGTCGGCCTGACCGTTCATCTCTCGAACGAGGTCGTTGAGCAGAAAACTGATGCGATTTTCAACCATTTATTTAGTTTACGTGTATACAATAAAGTTTACTTGTAAACCAAAATGAGGGGAGTGGGAAAAATGGCAAAAGTGCAGAGCGGGAGATTGACTGCAGTGCCCGAAGGAGGTTTCGTGCTGTTTCTCATTGGCATGAGATTCAATAACCTATTTGCAGTCCACCGTTGGTTGCCGGCATTTCTCGCGATGCCCAGAATGCTTAAAGAGCTGTACACGAATAGTGACTTGGGCTTCAAATCATATGAAATGTGGGTGGGGCGCACTTTGATCTTGGTCCAGTACTGGGAAAGTTCAGAGAAACTCATCGAATACGCAAAAGCCAAGGATTCAGAGCACTTGCCAGCTTGGCGAGCCTTCAATACGGCAGCCATGAAGTCACGTGCTGTCGGCATCTGGCATGAAACCTACGTCGTTGATCAGGGCAAGACTGAGAATGTTTACATGAACATGCCTAAGTTTGGCTATGGCAAAGTTGGCAAACTCGTTCCCGCTCAGGGCAGGCGCAATAGCGCTGAAGGCCGCTTCTCACAGAAGTAATGAAACTGAAAAAGCCCCAAAGCAAGCTGTGGCATTTCCGTGCGGAGAATGGTCCCCACCGCGACCGGCAAAGCGTTGCTTTGCTTGGCGGCGTGGGCCCAGATTCGAACGAGTTCGAATCCCGCGATCCAGCCAGCAACGAAAAGGACGCCCCATGACGGAGCGTCCTTTTCGTTGGCGGAGAATGGGGGATTCGAACCCCCGAGGGCTTTCACCCAACACGCTTTCCAAGCGTGCGCCATAGGCCACTAGGCGAATTCTCCAGATGCGCAAAGCATCCCGACAAGTCTAACCGGGCACAGGAGGTGCCGAACACACCGGGCACCTGGCACCCACCAGTGGGTGCCTCGCTGGACCAACTCATCCCGAACCTGTCCAGCGGGTAAACGGCGGGCAACCACCCGGCTCAGGGAGGCAACCAAACGGCAAACTCTGGCGCACGGTTGCGTGAACTAAGCCCCTTTTGCGGGTTGCCTGCATCCACGCGTTTCTATCCTGAAGACGTGAAGAAAACCGTTGCCGTTATTGGTTTGGGATATCTCGGAGCGACCACCGCTGTTGCGCTCTCACTAGTTGGTCACCGAGTCATCGGAATTGATCCGGACGAGAAAAAGGTTGCGTCGTTGCGCGCCGGTCGGGTTCCCTTCTACGAGCCGGGTCTTGACGAAGCGCTTGGTGAGGCACTCGCCACCAAAGAACTTGAATTTGTCACCGCGCACGACGAATCGAGTCACGAAGTTGACGTCTTTCTGCTGTGCGTGGGAACGCCGCAATCACGCACGGGACTTGGCGCTGACCTGCAGTACCTTGAGGCCTCGATTGACGGCCTCGCACCCTACCTCCGCGCTGAAGCCGTGGTCGTCGGCAAGTCAACGGTTCCGGTGGGCACGGCCGCCTACCTCAAACAGCGCCTAAGCAGCCTGGTCGACTTTGCCCCCAACTTTGCCTGGAACCCCGAATTCCTGCGCGAGGGTACTGCTCTCAAAGACACCCTCACACCAGACCGCCTGGTTATCGGCACATCCGATTCATACAGCGAGCAGGTCCTTCGTGAGCTCTACCAGCCGCTCACCGAAAACGGCGTGCCGCTCGTCTCGGTGGACATCCCGACTTCGGAGCTCGTGAAGGTGGCCGCGAACTCGTTCCTCGCCACCAAGATCTCGTTCATCAACGCCATGGCAGAAATTGCCGAAAACGTGGGGGCGGATGCGGTAGCGCTCGCCGAAGCCATCGGTTACGACGAGCGCATCGGCAACAAGTTCCTCCGCACCGGAATCGGTTTTGGTGGGGGCTGCTTACCCAAAGACATCCGTGCATTCCAAGCCCGTGCAAACGAGCTCGGCCTCACCGAGTCGGTCTCGTTCCTCGCTCAGGTTGAGGACATCAACTTGCGTCGTCGCACCCGCGTGGTCGACATCGCTGTTGAGGAACTCGGGGATCTCGCCGGGCGTCGAGTAACCGTGCTCGGCGCAGCCTTCAAACCCGAGACCGATGACATCCGGGACTCGCCCGCGATGGCCGTCGCTGAGCTGCTCTGGGCTGCCGGTGCCGAAATCACGATGCACGATCCTAAAGCCGGCGACAATGTGCGCCGCATGTATCCGCAGCTCGCTGTGGAGGACCGCATCGCCGACGCCGTCGCCGGCGCCGATCTTGTTGTGGTTGCCACGGAATGGCGTGACTACGGCTTGGCGGACTCGGCTGAGCTCGGCAAGCTCGTTGCCAACAAGCTGGTCATCGACGGACGCAACACACTTCCATACCGTCAGTGGCAGCAGAACGGCTGGAAAGTCATTGCCCTCGGACGCAACCTCGACAGCGCACTGGTTGGTGTCTAAGCGTCCATGACCAAATTTTTGTATCGGAGCTATGTAGCGATCGGTGACTCGCTCACCGAAGGCTTGGGTGACACCGAGTTCGATGCAGACCGTCACGGCAAAGGATGGGCAGATCGCCTGTCGACGCTCCTCGCCTGCGAGGCGGCGAACGCCAACGAGAATTTCGATTACGCCAACCTCGCACTGCGCGGCTCAAGTTCCCTCGCGATCCTGACGGCACAGCTGGAAACTGCCCTCGAGATGCGTCCGGACCTCGTCACCATCATGACGGGCGCCAACGACTTGGTGCGCCTTCCCTTGCGCAAGCGCTCGATTGAACGCTTACTTCGGGGTGCCATGATGCGCTTGTACGCCATCGGCGCGCACGTCGTACTCGTCAACACCGTTCGCCCGACACATCTCGCGATGGCGCGCGTGATGGTGTCCCGTTCGGCACAGATGACTGCACTCATTGAGCGAATCGCTGCCGAATTCGGTGCTCCCGTGGTTGACCTCCACGGAATGCACGAGTTTGGTCGACTCGACTTGTGGTCGGGCGACTTCGTCCATTTTTCCCATCGCGGGCATGTGGCGATTGCCAATCGTGTCGCCGAGACACTCGGGCTCGATCTGCGCGACAACACGGATGTTGAACCCGGACCGACGCGCATGACCGTCTCTGACTTCGGCCGCTGGTTCCTCTACGACGTCATTCCATTTTGGGTGCGTCGATTCCGCGGCGTGACCGCTGGAACTTTCCTCGAGCCTAAGCAGGACGGGTACGTGCGACTGGTTTCCGCTACGACGCGCGAGTGGAGCGACGGCGCTTCATCCATTCGCGAAGTACCCCAATGGGAAACGGCAGCGACGACAGCACGACGATAGCGAGGATGACCCACTCCACGTTGTGCGCCACCCAGGGAATGTAGCCGAGGCCGTAGCCGAGCAGCATAAGCGTCGGCACCCAGAGGAGCGCGCCCACCACATTGAGGATGAGAAAGCGACGCGGATCGAACAGGCTCATTCCCACGAGGACGGGGATGAGCGCCCGAATCACCGGGACAAATCGAGCCAGAATGAGCGCATTGTTCCCGTGGTTGTTAAAAAACTCTTGGCCTCGCGCCAGCACGCGCGGATTGAAGAATCGTGACTTCTCATGGCGAAACATGCGCGGCCCAATGGCGCGACCTATCACGTAGCCCACCTGAGAGCCGAGCACAGCGCTCACGAAGACCGCAATCAGGGCCAGCCAGATCGGGGTGGCCGTCAGCACGCTCGACAGCATGAGCCCGAGGGTAAAAAGCAGCGAGTCACCCGGTAAAAAACTGCCAACCAAGAACGCCGTCTCGATGAAGATGATCACGGACACGGCGACGAGCGCCCACGCACCCCAAAAAGTGATGATGCTGGTTGGGTCGAGTGGATTCACGACACCGAGAGCGAGTAGTCAGAACCGGCGAGGTTCTTGTAGTGCGTAAAGAGCTTGTCATTGGTGGCAGCCCACGACTTTGTTTCGACGGACTTGCGCGCGTTCAGGCGCATTTCGTGGCGCAGGTCGGCATCTTTAATGATTTCTTTGACGGCCTTGCGATAGGCGTCATCCTTGCGTGGATTCACGAGGAAGCCGTTAACGCCATTTTCGATGATGCTCGCGGGTCCACCGATCGCCGGCGCGACTACCGGGAGGCCTGACGCGAGTGCCTCCTGAATTGTTTGCCCGAAGGTTTCTTCTTCTCCGCAGTGCACAAACACGTCCATGGCGGCATAGGCGGTGGCGAGGTCATCCCCATGCAGTGCTCCGGTAAAGGTGACGGGATGCCCGGCAAACAGTTTCTCCAGGCGCGCCCGTTCTGGACCATCGCCGACAATGAGGAATGAGACGTTCTTGAGGCCGAGAAGCTCGACGAATCGGTCTACCTGCTTTTCGGGCGCAAGTCGACCGACGAACCCGATGACCAGCTGGTGGTCCGGAGCGATCGCGTCGCGCCACGCGTGCGTGGCTTCTCTGGTGCGGTGCCGCGGGTGGAAACCGTTCAGATCCACTCCACGACCCCACACCGCAACCCGGGTGACGCCCATGTCTTTGAGGTAACGCGCGGTTTCTTGAGTCGGGGCGAGGTTGACGTCGGCAAGCCGGTGAATGTTACGCACCGTCTGGTGGCTGGCCGCCTTGAGTGCAGCTAAACCGTAACGACCCGTGTATCCGGCAATGTCTGTCTGGAAGACCGCGACCGTGGGAATGCCCAGGCGGCGGGACACGGCCAGAGCTTGGCGACCAAGCAAGAAGGGCGACGCGACATGAACAACATCGGGCCGGAACGTGCGCAGGATCGAGGTCATGTTGAGCAGGGGGAGCGCAACGGGGAACGAGCGGAAGATAAAGCGCGTTGTGCGAATGACCGGAAATCCGAGGAATTCATCCTCTGGTGCGGTTGGGGCAATGAGGATTGCTTTGTGGCCCTCAGCTTTGAGGCTCTCTAAAATTTGCACGACAGAGTTCGTCACGCCATTTGTCTGTGGCAGGAACGACTCTGTGACAACAGCAACTCGAAGCTTCACTCTGAAACGGTAGAAGGAGCGGGTGCACCTTTCCTTAACTAAACGTGTCGTGTCGGGAAACACTCGTGTCGCGCCACATTGCGTGTTTGTCGTGCGAATTCGTGACGAACTCTGCCAGATCGATGTCTCTCGCGTGTGCAGGAGCTCTGGGTCGCATGTGCAGTTGCCTTCAGGCGTGACGAGGTAGAGTGCACTGAGGGGAAAAACCCCGTGCGACCTGTGGGGTGTATCTGTGTTCATAGCCTTTCTTGTTTGCGCGATTTGTGTCGCAGTGGTCAACCTTGTCATTGGGATGCGCAAACTCACGTCGAGCAAGAACCAGCTCATCCAAAATGGACAAATCTGGTGGCGAACGATTCACCCGTTCATGATCAAGCTCGCCGGTGTGCTCGAGACCCTGATTGCGCTTGGGCTCATCGCACCCGCCCTCGTCTACGTTCGCATCGCCGAGTCGCCTGTTCTCATCATTGGCGTCAGTGCTGCCCTCGCGGCGGTTCTCTCGCAACTTCTTGCGCTGGCCGTGCTCAGTGTTCACCGGGTACGCATCAGTCGTCGGCCGTACTACGTCGTTCTCGGCCTCTCGTTGCTCACCCTGGTGCTCGGAATCCTCGAGCTGTTCTTTCCCAGTTTCTCGTAGGGGTGAAAGCTCTCGCCGTTCGGGCGTGAATAATTGAGGCATGCTCATCGCCTACTGGATTACCGCCGCTCTGCTTGCTTTCGTGTACTTGTACGCCGGTGGCACCAAGATTTTTCGGAGCAAATCGGCGCTCGAAGCAAGTGGCATGGCTTGGGTGTCGAACGTACCCTCGAGCATCCCCAAACTCGTGGGAATTGTTGAAGTCCTCGGGGCGCTGGGCGTGCTCGTGCCGCCATTGATTGCGGGCATCCCTGTTGTGCTGGCGCCCCTGGCCGCAATCGGCTTGGTTCTCGTGCAGGGCGTCGCCATCGGAATTCACATGCGCATGGGCGATGCCAAATCACTTCCCGTGAATATCGTGCTGTTCGTGCTCGCCCTCGTGGTCGCCTTTCTGGGGGCTACAGTTTTCGTCGTGTGAGCACTCCCGGCAAACCGGTAAACTAAGGGTCGGCTCCTCGCGTGGCGCCATCCAGGCCAACTCCCCCAGGACAGAAATGCAGCAAGGGTAACCGGGCTCTGGCGGGTGCGCGAGGGGTCCTTTTTTATGGCGTAACGAGAACTTTGAGGATGCCCGGCTCGCCACTGGCCATGCGAGCGTACATCTCCGCGACGCCACCAAGGTCAATCGTGTGGCTAAAGATTGGCAGAGGGTCGATTTTGCCCGAGGCGACCAAATCTATCGCCTCAGACATATGGGTGAGATCACCCAACCCTGTCCACAGCGTGGGGTTTTTGAGCATCAGCGCGCCGAAGTTCACCGTGAGCGGGTGTGCGGGAATCCCGAGATTCCCCATCAATCCACCGATTCCGATGATGTCGCTCGCAAGGTCGAGCGAACCCTGTGTACCCGCCGCATCGACAACGGCAGGAACGCCCTCAGGGTAGAGCTCGCGAAGTTGGTTTTTCCCGGCATCGTCGGCCAGAAAGGTTCGGGTTGCTCCGACTTTCTCTGCGACAGCGAGACGCTCGGCAACGCGGTCGACGGCGATGACCTCGGGCACCCCCGAGGCGACGGCGGTCATGATGGCCGACAGGCCGACGGGCCCGCATCCAATCACCACGAGAACCTCGGGCGAGTTGCTCATCACGTGTCTCACCGCGGTCCACCCGGTACACAGTGCATCGCCGACCACGAGAGCGGCCGCGTCACTCACCGTCGGAGGCACCGCGATTACGGCGTTGTCGGCCCACGGCACCACGAGATACTCAGACTGTGTGCCGCCAAGGTTGCCCATCATTTCACCGGACCCGTGTACGCCACCGCGTCGGCATCGCTGGGCCTGTCCCCGCAGGCACAGGTCACACGAACCACACCACGGTGCGGCTGGTCCGGTCACGCGATCGCCGACGGAGTGTTTCGTCACGTTGGCGCCGACCTCGTCAACAATCCCCACCCACTCGTGACCGAGGGCATAGCCAACCTCGGGAGTGACGTGTCCGGCGACGAGGTGCAAGTCGCTACCGCAGATGCTCGTGGCGGTGACGCGCACCCGAATGCCATTCGGATCAGCCAATTCGGGCGTGGGCACCTCGCGCAATTCGACTCGGTCCCGTTCGGCGAATATCACTGATTTCATCGTTGAGCTAGCCATTCGTTTGTTGCCGCCAAAAGGGTCAGTGCCGCATCCGACGCACCCACCGTGGGCTGCGTGTGGGTCGAGACAAAGCTGAACACGACGTCCCGCGCCGGATCGAGCACCACGATAGCACCGCCGGCGCCTTGATGACCGAAGGATGCGCCACCGAGCATCGGCGAGTAAACGTGAGGTAGCTCGACACCCGAGCCGAACCGAGTCACGTGGCAGAGTGCCCGGTCCATTCCGGATCTTCTCTCGCGTGCGAGTTCGGCAACTGACTCAGACGAAAGTAGTCCGGTGCCTGACGAAATTCCGGTAATGGCAGCGAGGAGGTGTGCAAGATCAGTTGCCGTGCTCACGCCCGAAAGAGACGGCCAGTTCGCGCGAACCACTCGAGGGTCACTAAAGAAGAACGGGGCGCCGCTGAGAATCGGAACGAACGATCCGTCGAAGAGTGCGCGACCTGTGGCTAACGCCTCCGCATGGTGCGCGGTGAGAACGGGAAAGTCGAAGCTCAGTGCCGCCAGTCGTTGGGCGACGCCGTCGGGAGCGCCGAACCAGAAGTCATGCCCAGTCGGTGTCGTGAAGTATTGGTCGACGTAGGTGGCGACGTCGACATCAAGGGCGTGAGTGAAAACGCCGTTCATCAGAGCCCCGAATGTGAATGCCCCATATCCGTGTTCGGTTCCCGGTTCCCAGAAGGGTTCCTGCTGCTCGATGGCTCTGTCCAGCTCGCCCGCGAGCAACTCGTCCGTGCTTAACACCCGACTCACGCCGGGGATACCGCAGCTGTGATCAAGCACCATCCGTGCGGTGATATCCCGAGTCGAGGACTTGTTCATCTCCGGCCAGTACGAAGCAAGCGGTTGGTCAAGATCGAGCTTGCCGTTTTGCCGTGCGTGCATGGCAGCCGAGGCCACAATGGCCTTCGACACGGAAAAAACCTGCACCGGGGTATCTGCTTGCACGCTCCCGCCTGAGACATTCAGAATTTCTTCGCCATCGACGAGCAGCGTGCATTGCGCGCCACCTCGCGACCTCGCGATGACCCGGGAAAATACCTCGGCTAGCTCACCGGCGGATTCTGCGACGTAGCCATTGACCGCGGCGTATGAGGGAAGTGAAGGTGGTGGGGGCTGAGTCATGATCGTCCTGTGGATTAGTGGTGGGCGAGGCGGGCGGTAGCGAAAAAACCAGACTGCTTGGCGCCGGGTATTTCGAGGCCGTAGGTTGCGCGAAGGGCGTTGAGCATGTTCTCCAGCGCAACTGTGTCGGCTTGATTGATGTTGCGTCGGGTGTCGAGGAAGGGAAAATCGCCCTTGAGATTGGGGCGGTATTCGGTGCGCAGAGCTCGCATCCCGGCGCTATTGATTCCTCGGTCGCGCGCGAGAATATCCGCCACAATGATGTGCCCCAGCTGATCGAAGAGAGCCCAGGCGTCGGCGCGGCTAGGGTGAATGACTCCCATGGCATAGAGCGTTTCGTAGCGTTCTGAGAGGGCACCCAGCAAAAATTCGGGATGACCGTCGTTCGGCGGCAGAATCTCGGCGCTGAGCCAGGGAATCGCGATATCGAAACCCGTTGCGAGCACTACGACATCGAACGTTTCGCTCGTGCCGTCGGTGAATTCGACCTGGTTTGCTGTGAAGCGCGTGACATCGGGCTTATGCGACAACGTGCCATGCGTGAAGTGATGCAATGCGAGGTCACTCACGATGGGTTGTGTCGCTCCGAGCGGCCACCCCGGTGTTTCAAGCCCGTAGGCTTCGAGCGGCCCGACCGTCGAGAGGACGAGATCCACGACCTGCAAGGGATTGAGATTGTCCGGAACGTTGGGAAGCTTGGGCAGCGGGATTTTGCCGACGAGCAAGTCGGGTGTCGGGACCCCGAATATCTGCTTTGGCAAAAAGTAGTACGGGCGACGGGTGGAGAGCGTGGCTTTCGCGCCAAACTCGGCTGCATCGACCGCGATGTCAACCCCGCTGTTTCCTGCCCCAATGATGAGCACCCGGTGGCCGACAAATTCATCGGGATGTGCGTAAGCACTCGAGTGAATCATCCTGCCGGCGAAGTCGGACATGCCCTCAATGTCAGGCAGATACGGATCCCATTGTTGTCCTCCGGCATAAATAATCCCCGCGTATTCACCAAGTGGACCGTGTTCAGTTTCAACGAGCCATGTAGGTGTGGCGCTGTCGTCGGTGGGAGTTGCGTTGGTGACGCACGTGTTGAAGTGGATGTGCTCCTCGAGCCGAAACTCGCGAGCCATGTCTTCGATATAGGTCAGCACCTGACGCCACGACGGATAGGTGGGGTAGTCCTCTGGCATGGGGTAGTCGATGTAACCCCCGTTGATTTTGCTCGTGATGAAGTGGCATGTCTCGTACATCGGCGAGCCGGGGTTGTCCATGTCCCAGATTCCGCCGACACGCGAGTGTCGCTCCACCACGTCAAACGGGATGTTTTTGCGTTTCAGTGCGCGGGCTGCGGCGAGACCGAACGGCCCTGCACCGACGATCAGGTAGGGCAGGTTAGTTCGCGAAGATAGTGCGCTGTCGGCGGTCATGAGTTCACTTTAGAAAGGATGGCCGAGTCGTCGCTGTCGTATTTGCGCACTCATCTGTCTCATTTACGCTGCCTTGGCTAGAGTCATAAGGGGAGGACTCATGTCTGAACTCGGGTTGTTGCGTCACGACGTAGATGAACCACGTGTCGTCACTCCGGCGCGCTGGCGGCAGCTCATCACCGACATTTATGCCCCGATTCGCGTTGATCACACGGAAGATTCTTTTTCTGGGCAAATTCGTAATCACGATGTTGATGGAATTCACATCTCACGAATCCGGGTCGGAGCCCATCGGACTCAACGAGTAGAAGCCGACATTCGTCCAGCTGACCAACCCAAACTCGTACTCTGCGTGCAATTGAGTGGTCACGGGGTGGTGAGCCAGGCGGGTCGCTTCGCGCTCCTGGAGCCTGGGGATATCACGGTTTACAACACAAATGCTCCCTACGAGCTGATTTTTGATGGGGACGCGGAGTGCATGGGCGTCGTCATCCCCTGGGGTGCGCTTCCGGAGGCGCCGGCAACCCTGCGTCACCTCGCGGCACGCGTAATTCCGCACACTGATCCCGTAATTCGCGCAGTCGTGCGTTCGATTGTCAGCATCGAACCGGAACTCGCAATCATGCCACCACGGGCTCGACGCAGATTTGTCCATCACATCGTCGACATGATCGCGACAGTGTGCGCGGCAGAAAATGAGCGAGCCCTCATTTCGGGAGAAGGTGGTATCGACGATGAGGCGTTGCGTCGCGCGCTTTCCTATATCGAGCTGCATCTGTCTGAACCGGAACTCTCGGTAGAGATGGTAGCGGCTGAGAATTTCGTCTCAGTCAGAAGACTGCAAGCGCTTGCGACGCGAAATGGCTTTGGTTTAGCTTCGTGGATCCGGACCCGTCGCCTCGAAAAATGTCGGATGGAGATACTCAGCAGTCCCGATCGGCTCATCAGCGATATCGCCCTGTCTGGGGGCTTCGCCACGGCATCCCACTTTGCGCACCTTTTTCGGGGTACCTACGGTCTTACGCCGCGCGAGTATCGGCAGCATCACGCTCGAGTGCTCGACGGTTACGATTATCAGGACGAGTAATTGCATGGGTCGCGAATCCGTGAGGGTTTGTGTGGCGTTGTTAGGTACGGATTTATCAGGAGAAACGCATGGCACAGGGAGTATCGAGGCGCGGAAAAACCGCTTCTCATACCGACCAAGTGCCGGCATATCGATCCCTCGATGAGGCGTACTGGACGAGGTTCGGGTCCAACCCTGAGCCCTCGATGCGGGAGAAAATCCTCATCGTCACCGTCGATGATGTGGGCCGAGTCGGTCCGTCGGCGTTCAATGCAAAGGTCGTTTGTGAAGCCCTCGGTGTCTCATTTAGCCTCATCAACCACTACTTTGGGAGCCGCGACGAACTCATCGCGGAAGCTGCAATTCGGTCTTACCAGTACTACGTTGATAGCTTGTGGGCAGCGGCGCGAAGCAAAAAGAAGCCCGAGGAACGGCTACGAGCGTGGCTGGAGCGCTCTCTCTCGTGGTCTCGGCAGTACTCGGGTCTAGGCGCGCTTCTTAACTACCCGACTGCGTCTCTTGACGTCACGCACATCATCACCGAAAAGTGGTCCGACACTCTCAAAGCTTGGGGAACGGTGAACCTGGCGAGACTTCTTCAACTCGTCAAGGATGTTCGTTCCGGCAAGGTAACCGATATCGAGATTGACGTGGACAACATTCCGAAGGCCAATCTTCTCAAGGATGCGCGCGCGAACATGGCGATGGCTTCCGTGGGCTGGGCGATACTCGGTCTGGCGGTGTGGAGTGCCGGAAAACACTTGCCGACCGGAGGAATTGACGAGACGAAACCTCTCGAGAAAATTGCCATCGAGTATCACCTCAAGACAATTTTGGACATTGCCAAAAACGGCTAGTTTCTGTTAGCTCGGTGCCGCTAACCGGTTGTGGCTAGCCGATCTGAACGTCAACCTGCTTGCGACCGCCTAGCTGAAGAGATCGAATTTCAATCTGTGTCACCCCGCTGGTCTGGGCATTCAATGACGCACCCGAGGCGGTGCACGAACTGGTGACGCCGTCGACAATGGGGACAGTGCGAACCAGAATGTAACGCGAGGAGGTGAATGTGCCGGTCGTCAGGGTCGCCTTCAACGTCCCGCTTGTTGACGCAACGGAATCACGGGGTCCTTCAATTGTGAGAGCATCGGTGCGGTCGCCAGAGAGGCGAGTCGAACCGTAGGTGGTCTGAGTTGACCCCGCGTTTCCCGCATCGAAGGTGAGTGTCGGTGTGGCACGTGGCTGACCGAGACCGCTCAATGTTGCAGATCCCGACTCATAAACGCACAGTCTCACCTGTGCACTACCCGACGTTCTAAACGCCGGAAGGCTGATGGTGTTGAGTCGTGGGTCAACCCACACCACACCGGGAGTGAGCGTCGAGGAGACCTGGGGAACGAAAAGGATGGGTGACGTCAGGTTGCTCGTGGGGCTGGCGGAGGTGCTGTCGACCGGCCGGACTGCTCCTAGGGCGACGCCAGCATCCACAGTCCATCGGTAGCATCTGCCTGCGGTAAGCGTGGGTGCGTCCGGCCAGGAGGTGATGTTGGTGCTTTCTGTTGTCCAGCTGCTCCCGCATGCTCCATCAGTAAAAGAGGTGTACTGCCGTTTGGCAACCGCGCTTGTTGTCAGGGAATTCTGACTGACGACGGTGAGCTGAGCGCTGACTGAGGTCGTGTTTGTGGCAAACGGCAGTGCGTACTTGAGGGTGACGATGCCCGAACCGCCACGGCCCCCGTCACTGCCATTGCCGCCGGCACCGCCGCCACCGCGCCCGGCAAGCCCGACGCCGGGCGTGCCGGTTGTGCTGGTAGCTCCGCCTCCGGCTCCACCTGATGCAACTTGACTTGACCCGGCTCCTGCGCCGCCGCCGCCGTACCTGCTGTTCAGGCTACGGACCTGCCAGAGGCCTCCCGTAGTTCCTGCTTGAGAGACCGCCGACGCGCTTGAGTTTTTAGTGCCAGCTCCACCGTTTCCGCCGCTGACCGAAATAGTGCCGCCCGAGCTCGAGCCGCCAGAGCCGCCGTCGTTACCGATAGAGCCCGACTTGCAGACGCTACCCGTCCAGTTGCATCCGGCGCCACCGCTTCCGCCATTGGCCGTCAGTGTGACGCTTTGGTTGGTGAGCGTGCTTGCTCCGCCGTTTGAGCCTGATTTCGCTCCGGCTACGGTGTAAGCGCCACCTGCCGCACCGATTCGTCCGGCTCCGCCCGCGCCAACGACAATCGTTGCGCTACCTGAAACAGCGAACGACGAGTGGACGAGTTGACCGCCTCCGCCTCCGCCACCGCCGGCGTCGCCACCGCCACCGCCGCCACCGCCGACGAGGGTTGCATCGACAGCGACAACTCCGGTCGGCGGAGTCCACGTGCAACTCGCGTCACCGTTGCCGCTGGGGACCATCGTCACGGTTCGGTAGGTCGAAGAACTCTCTTGAGTCACTGTTCCGTTTGTGCAGGTTGCATCCAGAGCTGATCCATCGAGACGGTTCGGGTCTGATCCGTTCATCTGCCAGTTGAGGCGGATGCTGGTGTCCACACCGACAAGCTGAATTGAATCGACTTGGACGTCTTGAGGCGTGCAGCTGTGGGCGACATCAGAGCCTGAACAGTATTCGACGAGGTAGTAGCTAAGTGAGGAGGTCGCTAGTCGAGTTCCACGCTCAGCTCCATCCGAGGGATTGGCATCGTCCCAGTAGGGGCCGCCATAGCCTTGGTAGAAGAAGTCTCCCGAGCTGTTCGGTTCCACGTTGGATACCGAGGCACCTTGATAGCCGTACCAGTTGTGAAAGGTTGTCCAGCCGTTGTAGGGAGGCGTGCTCGCATCGTTGTTGATGACGGACATGTTGATCTCAGCGTTGGATGCCGACGAACTTGCTGAGTAGTCAAGAGGCGTCCAGACACCGTTTGTGCGGTACCAGTAAGGCGTGTTGGTCGTCCCCGATGCCGCCGATCGGTCAGTGTAGAAAGGCACGGAACCACACCAGTTATCCGGCCCAAGCCAGCGAAGTGTGCCTTCTTGAGTCACGCAGGTTGACGATACCCCCGTCGGTGCGGTACCCCAGTTCGTGGTGTCCCACGTCCAGGTTTGAGAGTTGGCATTCGTCACCCCGCCTTGATCCGTGGAGTCGTTTCCCACGTCTGTCATGCCGATCATGGGAGAGCTCGCCGATTTTGCGATGGCGTTGCTCAAGAGGATTTCGTCCTGATTGCTCGCCGTGATTACCCATCCGTGTCTCTGATTCGACGATGGCACGTTGATGAATTGACCGTCGACGGTGATCGTCTTCGAGCGAGCGTCCCCAAGCATCTGTCCGATGCGCGTGTACGACGTGGAGGTCACAGAGGAGCTCACTTTGCTCCATCGGTAGTAGTGGCGCTGAGAGAAGGAGTAATAGAGCCCGCCATAAACGGTGCTCGCATCGATGGTTTCGGGAGCTTCGGAGGGTACTGCGCCCAGTCGAACGAATTTTCCGACTAGGTCTTCGAGTGTCGAGCACGACGCGCGAACATTCGAGAGTGCACTTTTGACTGCGGACGCTTGGCCGTAGAGGGTAATGGCCGGCGTGCGGTCGTTCATCACCCAGACGGCGGTGCTGGCACCCGTGAGGGTGACATTTCCCGCCGCTGGCGTCGTGGAGGTACTGCCTTCTGTTGTCCCGTAGACACCGGATGTGGTTGAACTGCTGATGTCGAGCGTGCAGCCACCAACACCTCGGTAGACGTTTGCGGTATCGGTGCCTGCAGTCGTGAGGGCTACTTCAGCTGAAATGTACTGCGAGGCCGCCCACGTTCCGGGAAGTGAGATTTGGTTCGAGAAGTTGAAATCCGTGCTTGTGTTGCTCACCTGGCGCGTATCGGGTAAGGCAACGGATAATGTTGAGCACTCGTCAGCACCCACTGTGTAGGCAAAAGTGCGCTGGGTTGTTTGAGCAGTCCCCGGTGTGCTGTCGGTGGCGGTGAGAGTGAAGGTGCTCGTCCCGGTTGCCGCTGGGGTACCCGAGAGGTGACCTGCCGAGGTCAGGGAAAGCCCGGTGGGAAGGCTCCCGGACGTGAGGGCAAAGCTGTACGGGGCAACGCCATCCGACACCACAAAGTCTTGACTCATCGCCACATTGAGGATGGTGCACTGCTGGCTGGAGGTCACGAACGACGGAGCGGGAAGATCGCGAACCGACGACACGGCCGCGCCCCAGATTTCACCGTTCATGTAGCTTCCGCCCGTACCCGAGGTGAAACCAAACTTGAACGTTTGCGCCTGAGCGAGGGCCTGGGGAATCTCAAATGTCGACAGGGCGGAGACCCCGCTCCAGTCGCTAGTGCCGGCAGCGGCCGTGTAGACCTTCACGGTTCCGTTGGTTCGCCCAGAGCTGGTGTCGGTGGTGTCGATCGTGATGCGCACAGCCGCGCCGGTTGATGCGAACATTCCGGTATTCGCAATGTCGATGCCGATGTTGTTGGAGCCGCTGATTTCGTCTTGTGCCGTAGCGATTCGGCAGTATCCGTCGGTTCGACTCGCTCCCTGAGGGCCGCGAATGACGAGGCGCTTGTCATCTGATGCGACCGCATTGGTGTCACACCCGTTGCCATCCCACGAGTGCAGTGGCGCGTCGCCCCAGGCGTCGAAGAGAAGTCCCAACAGGGCGCCGCTGAGCCCGTTATTGGTCGTGCCATTTCGGCATCCGTCACCGTTGAGACGGGGTGCGTAACCAATCGCGTCACACTTTGCACCCAGCGAGTCGAGGGTGTTTCCTGTGTCGTTGCCATCCTTGATGTAGAAGGCGATTCCGTCCGCGGGATCATTGGGGCGTCCGAGGTTTTGCCCCGCCACGTGACCTCCGCCACTCATGGCGAGGTTAAAGCTGATGTCGAGTCCCGCGGACGTTGTCTGGGCAACGTCGTAGAGGGCATAGGCGACTTGTGATCCCTGCTGAGTGACAAGGCGAAGGCGATCAACGTCGGAGTTTGCATCCGGCCCGTCCACCATCGTGGGTGTGGTCGTTCCGCCAACCACCCAGTGATTGTTCTGCGCTTCAGTAACACCATTCGTCGGCGACGTGAAAACGGGGAGCAGGATGGTGGTTGCTCGAGCTGAGGTTGCCACAAAGATGAGTCCGCCGGCGGTGAGGCCAGCAATGGCTGTGGCCGCCACAACTTTTCGGTAGGTCTTGTGAGCGAAATACGAGCGCACCCGAGCTACCGTGCTGAGCGAAAATAGATCTCTCAGCTGAATCGCTTTTAGTAACGCCACCGTTCGATAGTACTATGGGCTACGCAACTCAATTGAAATCAGTTCGATGGACGCGCATTCAGTCGCGGTGAGGGAAAACGTTATGGCTCTGGGAGATAAAAGTAGTCCCCTGAGCGACTATTTTTCTCCGGTAAGCGCACGTGATCTCAAGCGTCGCCGCCGAAATATGCGCATTCTGGTAGGTGTGGCGGCCATCGCCGCGATACCTGCGCTCAACGCCACCTTTGCATCGAGTATCACGTTGAGTAACAGCTCGTTCGAATTCGGTCAGGGGGCGGCGTCGGCGTCAGTATGTGATTCCTCTATCACTGTTGCTGTAAACAACGTGTTTGACAGCGACCTTAGCTACTTCAAGGCAACAACCATCACTCTCGGCGATATGAACACAACTGCCGGTGGTTGTCTGGGTAAAACGCTGACAGTTCGTGCGTTTACTGCGGCTGGTGCAGAGCTTGACCTCAATGACGCGGCGGCGGGAACTTCGCTGACCTATTCTGTGTCCTCGAATTCGGGAACATCAGCAAGTCAAGATCTCACTGTCGCTGCGACCCTAGACTCCGCCTCGATTGCCAAAGTGACGATTGAAACGAGTTAGACCAGGTCGCTTAGTTGACAGCAATTTCCCAGAACCACTATCCTTTTAAAAGTCGAACTGAATTCGATTCAGACCATTGAACATCTACGAGAGGACATCTCATGAACTCGAACCGCATTGTGGTTCAAACCCAGGAAGCGCCAGAGCGCAAAAAGCGCAAAAAGCTTCCCTTCATCCTTGCCGGAATTGGAATCATCGCCTTGGTCCCCGTTATCGGATCAACATTCGCGGCGAGCATCACACTCGGTAGCGGCTCCATCACGTTCGCTCAGGGTAACCAGACGACCGCCGCGTGCGATGGCTCAATCGACGTTGCTCTCGCGAGCCAGGTTGTCTCCGGTGACTTCAAGCTCCGCACGGTGACTCTCTCCAACATCGACCTCACCAGCGGCAAGTGTGCGGGCAAGACCTTTAACGTGTATGCCGTGAAGAGCGACAACACCACGCTCGAGTGGGTTACGTCGGGCACCTCGCTCGGTAAGTTCACCATTCCCGCAACGGCTTCGGCCACGGGTACCGCAACAGCGCTGACTGGAGTTACCACGGGTCTGACCGGAGCTCTCACCGACGCTTCGGGCGTGACCTTCGATTCGGGTCACACGGCTGCTTACACCGCAACAGCAACGGTTGCACTGACGATTTCGTCGCCGAACGTTCTCTCTTCTGACGTGAGCAAGATTCTTCTCGAAACCGCTAACTAACGCGTCGTAGATAACTAATGGTCTTGCGCGTTCTGCGTTCCAACGAGCCCGGCACTACTGGTGCCGGGCTCGTTGGAGTTCTCCTGCCCGAACCAGACACACATACCTTTTGGAGTAATCGCGAACAACGCTGGAAGCACGCACCAGATCCGATTCACGAATCCCGTGTTCTTGTGACCATCCGAGAACCTGAGCGGGAACCCCAGTCTTTTTTGCTCGAAGGGTATGCACTCAGCACGATTTCTGACCCGACTGAGTTCGTCCAGACGCAGCCGACGGCCGGTCGCATCTCCCGCCGTCCCCGTTTTCGATGGATCTCCGTATCGGTAACCGTCGCGCTCGTCGCGCTATTTGCCTTCGTTGGAATCGCTGGGTTCACCGGCCTTTTTTCGATGCGGGTAGTTCTCACTAATTCCATGCAACCAACCATCAACCCAGGTGATGTGGTGGTTGCGGTCAGTGACACTGTCCATCCGCCCCAATTGGGAGATGTGGTCATCTATATCGGAAAGACCTTTGACGGAACACCGGTTGCTCCATTTGCCCACCGCGTCATTGGCGGTGACGCGCAGACCGGTTGGATCGTCCAAGGCGACAATAATTCTGAAGCAGATGTTCAGCATCCAACCGAAAAGGACATTGAATCGGTCGTTGTGGCAACCATCCCCTGGGTTGGCAAATTTCTCAACGTACAATTTCTGCTTCTCGTCGTGGCGTTGATTTTTGGCGTCTGGCTCATTGTCGATGGATTGCGAGACCGCACGTGAGTACTTTCAGAGAACTTGCAGATCGCGAGCGACAATACGAGCTGGATCGTGCTCGAGCCAAAAAAACGCGAGCTTTCATCACCAGATGGGTCGTTCGGGGCGGCCTGTTTATCCTATTGCTCCTCATGATTCTCGCGATTCGTTTCTTACCGATGGACTGGAACCCGTTCTCGTCAGTGGCAACCTTTTTTGCTCGATCAAACGTCGAGACGGGAAGCGGGGGAGACGGTGGCTCGGGCGCAGTGGGGCCGGTGCCGACGACGTCAGCATCTCCGCAAGCGGGTACCGAAGTGACTGTGATTACCGGTCCCCGCGGGGCACAAGGCCCCGCAGGTCCGGCCGGAGCAGCGGGTCCTGCAGGATCAAACGGGCAAGACGGTCAAGACGGTCAGAATGGGCAGGATGGCCAAGATGCCACCGGCTCGGGTATTTCGCTCGGTTCTGGCGCGGGCGGAGTTTCAGCGTGTGACACTGCGGTGAATATTTCACTGCGGTCACAGTGGTATGCCAGTGAATTTCGGGTCGGACAAATACGGATCACACACGTCGACGCTCTCTGCACCGGCCAGGACCTGTATCTCGATCTCCTGGACTCGTCAGGAAACTATTTGGTGAGCCTCTCGATCCCCGCGGTCGTGGTCAGCCCAACGGGTGAGGTACTCATCTCATCACGCGATTATCCGGATCTCACCAATGTGAGGTCGGAGAGCGTCGACCGAGTACTCATTGAATTCACGTCAATGTAATCTAGCGACATGTCGTTTTACCCTCCCGCTAACGAGTACGGGGCTCAGAACGGGGACCCGCAGTGGGACGGCATGAGTCCGGTTGATCCACCCCAGCAGGTGCCCGAAGCGCCGCTTATTGTTGATCTGCCGGCCGGTCAGAAGTTACTCATCGGAGAGCTGCCAGAAGGCACAACCATTGAGGTCGCGGCCTGGAGCGGGACTGCGCGACCCGACAATCGAACATCGCGGCTATTGCTCGGGGTATCCCGATCGACTGAGACGGCGAGCTCTGAAGCGGTGGTAACCGACGACTACGTGGCAAAGCGAATGCTGCGACTGCAGAAAGAGCAAAACGATCGCAAGAGACGCCGTCGCTGGATTGCTGTTCTTGGGGTCTTCCTTGCTGTCGTCGTTGCTGGGCTGATTCTCGCGGTGAGCCCACTCACGTTCATCCACCCTGATTCGGGCCAGAGTCTCGGATTCGGTCCGGCACGATCCGTTGTCGCCGTCGTGGTGGCAGACCGCGAGATCTCCGCTGGAACGACTATCGTCGCGGTCGATGATTCCGGAAAATCGGTGATTGGACGCGTTGCGGCAACGAGCGCGACAACTGTTCTCATTCAGACGGACACGGGATATACGCAGATCGACAAGGCGGAGGTCCGAGGCAACGTGGTGATGGTGATTCCTTTTATTGGATACCTTCTCTAGACGCACGGTGCGCAAACCGGTCTTGTCAGGCGCGCCAAGTACGATGTAATCGTGGTTGCCGCCCTGTATCGCCGATATCGGCCAGAGTCATTCGCCGAGATGATCGGTCAATCTCAGGTGACCGAGCCGCTCATGACGGCGCTTCGCACCAATCGGGTCAATCACGCCTATTTATTTAGTGGTCCGCGCGGTTGCGGCAAGACCACGTCCGCTCGCATTCTGGCGCGCTGTTTGAACTGCGCGGAGGGTCCGACGGACACCCCGTGTGGCGTGTGTCCGAGTTGTGTCGAGCTTGCCCGCGATGGTGGGGGGAGCCTTGACGTCGTTGAAATTGACGCGGCTAGCCACAACGGCGTCGACGATGCGCGTGACCTTCGAGAACGAGCCGTGTATGCGCCCGTGCGAGACCGCTACAAAATTTTCATTCTGGATGAAGCGCACATGGTTACCCCGCAGGGCTTCAACGCTCTTCTGAAGTTGGTCGAAGAGCCCCCGGATCACGTCAAGTTCATTTTTGCGACGACCGAACCCGAGAAAGTTATCGGCACGATTCGTAGCCGCACACACCACTATCCTTTCCGCCTAATTGCACCTGCGGTCATGCTCGACTACATCGCTGAGCTGAGCACTGAAGAGGGGGTGAGCGTCGAGCCCGGCGTGCTTCCCTTGGTGGTTCGGGCGGGCGGAGGATCAGCTCGAGACACGCTCTCGCTGCTCGACCAAATTATCGCCGGGTCCGAAGGGCAATCTGTCAGCTACGAACGTGCGGTCAACCTGCTCGGCTACACGCACAGCGCGCTACTCAATGAGGTGGTGGATGCGCTCGCCGCGGCTGATGCCGCGACGGCTTTTGCTGCCGTCGATCGGGTGATTCAGACCGGACAAGATCCCCGACGTTTCGTTGAAGACCTTTTGGAACGATTGCGCGACCTCATCATTGTCGATGCCACTCGAGATGGCGCAGCCGCTCTCCTGAGAGGTGTCGCTGCTGACGAGATCGAGACGATGCAGTCGCAGGCCCGCAACTATGGTGGTGCAGCACTCTCGCATGCCGCAGATGTCGTCAACGATGCGCTCACCGACATGGTCGGTGCAACCTCACCGCGGCTGCACCTTGAATTGATGATTGCGCGATTGCTTGTGGAAGCCGTTCCTGGCGGGGGTGCGACGCGTCCCGCGGCGGTGGCTGCAGCTCCTGCTCCCGCTTCAGCGCCGGCACCAGCACCGGCACCAGCAGCTGCTCCACCAGCTCCACCTGCACCAGCCACCACGCCACCTGCGCCAGCAGCTGCTCCACCAGCTCCACCTGCACCAGCCACCACGCCACCTGCACCAGCCACTCCGCCGGTAGCGGTCGATCCCGTCACGATCGACGACCTGCGCGAGGTGTGGGACGACGTCGTTGCCGAAGTTGGCGAGACCAAAGCAATGGCGGGAATTGTGGTGGCCACAGCCACGCCTCGGGAACTCTCCGGCGACGTTTTGACGCTCGTTTTCCCCACTGAGAAAGACGCCGCCGGCTTCCGTCCACAACCGGGCGTGAGTGGTGGGGTGCACGAGATTCTGCGCGACAGCATTGCCGGCGCACTGGGAATCACCGTGAAGTTTCGAGTCAGTGTCGACGGGGTTCCGACCGCCCCGGTCACGACTCAGCCCGTGAAGCCCGCACAGGTCGTCACGCCAGCCGCCCCGGCTTCATCCTCGACTGGCGCCTCTGACACCGTGGCCTCGAGTCCGAACAAAGCACGGGAATTTGCCGTCGAAGATGATGGATGGGCGACCGCGGTTATCCCCGGCTCGGAGACTTCCAAACCGGCGACTGAGGCGGCAGACACCGTTGCCGTCGAGGCGGATATCCCGGACGCAGGGAACGACTCACACGAGGCACAATTCGGCGAATCGCTCGTACGGCAGATGCTCGGCGCGACCTTCATCGGCGAAGAACAGCTCGAACAGAGCGAAACGGAGCGCGACGGAGCACCGTCACCCATGTCGATGTTGCCCATTGACGATGCGATTCTCCCTCCGGATGACCCGAGCATTGCACTCGCCATGGGGCTCGACCCGCATAGCATCGATCCGCACAGCATCGACCAGCACCGCGAGAGCGACAGCGATATCGACGCCGACAGCGACAGCGGTCTCGATGAGGATGCGCTGAACGCCAGCGACGAGACGGCCTAATCATGTATGAAGGCATCGTTCAAGACCTCATTGATGAGCTCGGCAAGCTGCCCGGTGTTGGTCCCAAATCGGCTCAGCGCATTGCCTTCTATATTCTGCAAACCAAGAATTTTGATGTCACCAAGCTCGCCCACACTCTGCTCGACATTCGCGACAAGGTTAAATTTTGTGAGGTCTGTGGCAACGTCAGCTCCGAAATCACGTGTTCGATTTGTCGAGATTCACGCCGTGACCCCACGCTCATCTGCGTGGTCGAAGAGGCCAAAGACGTGGTGGCGATTGAGCGAACCCGTGAATTCAAAGGGCTGTACCACGTGCTTGGTGGCGCGATCAGTCCGATCGACGGAGTTGGGCCGGAGCAGCTGCGCATCCGCGAGTTGATGACGCGGCTTGCCGATGGCAGCGTGGTCGAAGTCATTCTCGCGATGGACCCGAACCTCGAAGGCGAGGCCACGGCGACCTACCTGTCTCGACTGCTGAGCAGCATGCAGATCAGCGTCTCACGTCTCGCATCCGGACTGCCTGTCGGTGGTGATTTGGAGTACGCGGATGAGGTCACCCTCGGGCGCGCATTCGAAGGTCGACGCGTCGTACAATAGATATCTGCCACCAATGAGGTTGTGGCGTTTTTCACTTAAAACCGCAGGAGAACATCCGTGGCCCTCATCGTGCAAAAGTTCGGTGGCTCATCCGTTGCCGACGCCGAGAGCATCAAGCGTGTCGCCGCGCGCATCGTTGAAACCCGACAAGCGGGCAACGAGGTCGTTGTCGTGGTTAGCGCGATGGGTGACACCACCGATGAGCTCATCGACCTTGCCGATGCGGTGAGCACGGTTCCAGCACCTCGCGAGATGGACATGCTCCTCACCGCGGGTGAGCGCATTTCGATGGCCCTCGTTGCCATGGCGATTCGCTCGCTGGGGCACGATGCACGCTCGTTCACCGGAAGCCAAGCCGGAATGATTACGGATGCAAAGCACGGCTCGGCGCGAATCGTCGACGTGACGCCCGGCCGAATTCGCAGCGCCCTTGACGAGGGAGCCATCGCGATTGTTGCCGGGTTCCAGGGCTTCAACCGGTCCACCGGTGACATCACCACGCTTGGTCGTGGCGGGTCAGACACCAGTGCCGTTGCGTTGGCGTCCGCCCTCGATGCCGAAGTGTGTGAAATCTTTACCGACGTCGATGGAATCTTTACGGCCGACCCGCGCGTGGTCAAAAAGGCGCACAAGGTTGATCGAATCACGAGCGAAGAGATGCTCGAGCTCGCCGCTAACGGCGCCAAAGTGTTGTACATCCGTGCGGTCGAGTTCGCTCGTCGTCACGGCGTCACCATGCACGTTCGTTCCTCGTTCAATCACAACGAGGGCACAATCGTTTACAACCCCAAAGAGGGAGAAGAGGCAGTGGAAGAGCCCATCATCACCGGTGTTGCCGGCGACTTAAGCCAAGCCAAAGTGACCGTTGTCGGCATCCCCGATGTCGTTGGTAAGGCTGCCGAGATTTTTACCATCATTGCCGAGGCGGGAATCAACCTCGACATGATCGTGCAGAATGTCCCCGCGGCCGACACAGGTTTGAGCGATATTTCGTTCACCGTCGCCAAGACCGATGGTCAGGCTGCTATTGATGCACTCAACGCCGCCCAGGCGAAAATCGGATTCGACAAGGTTATCTATGACGACGAAATCGGAAAGCTTTCTGTCGTGGGCGCCGGCATGCGCACCAACGCCGGAGTATCGGCCCAGCTGTTCACAGCGCTCTCCACAGCGGGAATCAACATCGAGATGATTTCCACGAGCGAGATTCGCATTTCCGTCGTCACCAGTGACACCGACCTCAACAACGCGATGCAGGTGGTGCACACCGCATTCGGTCTCGACTCGAACGTCGAGGCTCAGGTGCACGGAGGGACCGGACGATGACCGCAATATCCGAGCAGGGTCTCAATGTCGGCGTGGTCGGCGCTACCGGTCAAGTCGGTGCCGTCATGCGCCGCCTACTCGACGAGCGCGACTTTCCCGTCAAAGAAATTCGGTTCTTTGCGACGGCTCGCTCTGCCGGGCAGACAATCGCTTACCGAGGTCATGACGTCATCGTGGAAGACGTCGCAACGGCTGATCCGTCCGGTCTCGACATCGCCCTGTTTTCTGCTGGTGGCGCGGGATCAAAGGCGCACGCGCCACGGTTTGCCGATGCGGGTGTCACGGTCATTGACAATTCAAGTGCGTGGCGCATGGACCCCGAGGTGCCGCTCGTGGTCAGCGAAGTGAATCCGCACGCGATCGCTCAGGCAAAAAAGGGCATCATCGCGAACCCCAACTGCACCACGATGGCCGCCATGCCCGTGCTCAAGGTGTTGCACCACGAAGCCGGGCTCGAGCGTCTCGTGGTGACGACTTTCCAAGCCGTCAGTGGATCGGGTCTCGCGGGTGCCGAAGAGCTCGAGTCTCAGGTACAGGCTGCCGTCGCACAGGGCGGCTTGACCAACCTGGTGCACGACGGCAAAGCCATCGACTTCCCCGCACCGGTCAAGTATGTGCGCACAATCGCGTTTGACGTGATTCCCCTCGCCGGGTCGATTGTGGACGATGGTCTCAACGAAACCGACGAAGAGAAGAAGTTGCGCAATGAAAGCCGCAAGATTCTCGAGATCCCCGACTTGCTTGTCGCCGGAACGTGCGTTCGTGTCCCCGTTTTCACCGGTCACTCGCTCAGTGTCAACGCGGAATTCAGCAAGGCGATCAGCCCGGAGCGTGCGCGCGAGTTGCTCGCATCCGCAGCCGGAGTGCAACTCGAAGAAGTTCCCACCCCGTTGCAGGCGGCGGGTGCCGACCCGAGTTTTGTCGGACGTATCCGCCAGGACGAGACGGTGGATGGCGGCCGCGGACTCGCGATGTTCATCAGCAACGACAATCTGCGCAAGGGTGCTGCTCTGAACGCAGTGCAGATCGCCGAAGTAATCGCCAGCGGCAAGTAGGCGGCATTCGCGCTAATAAACTGGTGGAATGCCCTCTGAAAACACGTATCAGCAGCAGCCGGTAGACGTTCTCCTCATTGGTGGCGGCATTATGAGCGCCACGTTGGGTGCGATTCTGACGCAGCTTCAGCCAGACTGGTCGATTACCGTTCTCGAGCGCTTAGACAGTGCGGCACAAGAGAGTTCCAATCCATGGAATAACGCGGGTACTGGTCACGCGGGTTTGTGCGAGCTGAATTACATGCCCGAAGCGGCTGACGGAAGCGTCGAGCCGAGCAAGGCCCGGGCCATCAACGAGCAGTTCCAACTCAGCCGTGAATTCTGGGCGTACCTTGTGGCGGGCAAACTTGTCGGCGACCCGCAAACCTTCATCCACTCGACACCACACATGACGTTCGTGTGGGGCAAAAAGAATGTGGAATACCTGCGCAAGCGTTACGACGCGCTCAAGAAGGAACCGTTGTTTGCGGGTATCGAGTACAGCGAAGACCCGATGGTCATCGGGGGTTGGGCGCCGCTCCTCATTGAGAATCGATTGGTCGGTGAGCCGCTCGCAGCCACGCGCATCGCCAGCGGAACCGACGTCGACTACGGGTCGTTGACTCAACAGCTGCTCGACTACATTTCGCGTCAGGGCGCACAGATTGTTTACGAAACGCAGGTCACCAATCTGCGTAAGCAGCGCGACGGATTGTGGCGCGTGAGCACACGCGATCGCGTTGGCAACACGCCTAAGACACTCCGCGCTAAGTTCGTTTTCGTCGGGGCCGGCGGTGGAGCATTGCACCTGCTGCAGAAGTCGGGAATTCCCGAGGCACGCGGCTACGGTGGCTTTCCCATTTCGGGCGAGTTTCTCAAGACCAGTAATCCCGAACTCGTCGCACAGCACCGCGCCAAGGTCTATGGAAAGGCCTCCGTCGGGGCACCACCGATGTCGGTGCCGCACCTCGACACCCGTGTGGTCGATGGTGAAGCAACCCTGCTCTTCGGGCCGTATGCGGGCTTCAGCCCGAACTTTCTCAAGAAGGGCTCGTACCTGGATCTGCCGGGTTCGATTCGCTGGCACAACATCATTCCGATGATCGCGGTGGGTCTCACCAACTTCGACCTCATCAAGTACCTCGTGGGAGAGCTCGCGGCAACGCATCACAAGAAACTCAAGTCTCTCCAGGAATACTTCCCGGACGCTCAGGCCAAAGACTGGGAGCTCTACCGCGCCGGTCAGCGGGTTCAGGTGATGAAAGCCGACAAGAAAAAAGGTGGCGTGCTCCAATTCGGCACCGAAGTCGTGGCGTCCGCAGACGGAAGTATTGCCGGTTTACTCGGTGCGTCGCCGGGCGCATCCGTGGCTGTCGACATCATGTTGAATGTTCTCGCCAAGTGTTTCCCCGAGAGCCTCCCCGGTTGGAAGGCGAAGATTCGTAAAATGATTCCAAGCTACGAATCGCCATTGTCGAGCGACCCCAAGCGGGCTCGTGCGTCCTTGGCTCAGACCGCCGCCACGCTCGGTCTTGACGCGTAGTACCGAACCGCACACTCACAAGGGGCGTACGCCATGGCAAAGCTTTTCTTCCGTTACGGCGCAATGAACAGTGGCAAGTCCACCGCGATGTTGCAGACCGCCTACAACTACGAGGAGCGGGGTCACAACGTGGTTCTCGCCAAGCCGGCGATTGACACCAAGGGCGACCTGGGCATCCTCTCGCGCATCGGTGTTACTCGAGAGAGCGACTTTTTGATCGCCGCTCAGACTGACGTTTACGGCACATTTCAGCGTGTGCGTGCTGCGATTCGCCGCGACATAGGGCGCGATGTGGCCTGCTTTTTGCTCGACGAGGCACAGTTTCTCGATGAAGCTCAAGTCGATGATCTGCTGAGGATCGCCATTCTCGAGAACATCCCCGTGATTGCCTTCGGAATTCGGACCGACTTTCAAACCGTTGCATTCCCCGGGAGCCGTCGTCTCCTCGAAATCGCACACGACCTCGAGGAGCTCAAGACGATTTGTCGTTGCGGCGAAAAGGCCGAGTTCAACGCGCGCAAGATTGACGGAATATTCATCTTCGAGGGCGAACAAATGGCCATCGACGACGATCACCTTACCTACGAACCGCTCTGCGCGCTCTGCTACCTCAGCGAGTCGCAAGGTGTGCTCAATGCCGGACGTCGTCAGTGGCCCATGGCCGCGAGTTTTGAACCAGACTCCGATTTCTCCTAGTCGATAAGGATTATCAAACATGCCATCTGAAGTATCTGTTGACGAGCTTGCCATCGCGATTGCCGAAGGATCGTGGGTGCTGGATGTGCGCGAACCGGATGAGTTCGCCGCCGGACACGTTCCGCTAGCCCACCACATTCCTCTCGGCACAATTGGCGAGAACCTGGCTGCGATTCCCCAGGATGAACTCGTCTATGTGGTGTGCAAGGCAGGCGGTCGCTCGATGCGCGCTGCCACCGCACTGGAGGAACAGGGGTATCAGGTCGTTTCGGTTGCCGGCGGCACCGATGAGTGGGCCGCAGCTGGCCACGAGCTCTCGTTCGACGCTTCGCTCTAGCCATTTTTAGTCGGGGTGCGCCGGTCGGCTCGTCGTTGCCACCTGTCGAAGCTGCGCTTCGACCCACGCAACGCCTCGAACCGGCGGGACCGCCTGACACACGCGACAAACGCGAAAGAGACCACACGAGGTGGTCTCTTTCGCGTTTGGTCGGGGTGACAGTGTGTGGTTGCAGGACATAGGAATACTCTGTCGCGAGACATAGGAATATTTCACTGTTCAACTTGAGCAATGAACAAAGCCCGGCTGATCATCACAGCGCTCCTGTCCGAGAGGCTCACACAAGCCGA
>CANFSP010000003.1 GCA_947449765.1 Actinomycetota bacterium
ACGGAACAAACATCCGAATAATCGACCAACAAACAGGCGAACTACTCCGAGAACTCACACTCGACACAACCCGCGACTACCAACCCCAAAAAAGAAAGAACCCCCCGAACCCGTAGGTTCAGGGGATTCCGATGTCTTGCGACATCACATGGCGGAGACGGAGGGATTTGAACCCTCGGTCCCCTTACGAGGACTCCACCTTAGCAGGGTGGTGCACTAGGCCTGACTATGCGACATCTCCCCTGCGGCGCAAAACCGCAGCGAGCCTAGTCTAACCGGGTAACGCCTTGGCGAAAAACCGGCTTCTGTTCTGCGTGCGAACTAGTTTGTTACCGAGCAGGTGTACTGATCAGCTGACTGACCGGTGATGTTCTTGTCGAGCTCAACTGGAGTAGCTGTCGATGAGGGGACTGGCCTAGGTGTCGCCGACGCCGTCGGTTCCGAAGACGCTGCAGCCGTCGTGGTTGGCGCCGGAGCGGGAGTCTTTGTCGCGACCGGGGCGGTGCCCTGCTCAGCCGCGCGACCTAATCCGCCCGTAATGGTCACCGGCTGGTCGGCAATCAGGGCCGCAAACAGGGCATCCGCCGCTTCAAGATCGGGCTTAACCTTGCCGGTATAAATGCCGTCGTTGCCGGTCGTGCCGGGGTACTGCACGAAGACAATCTTGGACAAATCCACCGTCTTGACCGCCATGGCCATCGACACGAGAACATCAGGACTGTTCAAGCTGGTCGACAACGTCATATTCGACACAATGGCCTTGGCCATCGAGTAGAGCGCGAGAGGGTTGGCGAGTAGATTTTCGCCCTTAATCTTTCGCGTGAGAGAAGAGAGGAAGACCTGCTGATTGCTAATTCGGCCGAGGTCTGAACCATCGCCGACGCCGTGCCGGGTGCGAAGAAACTGGAGTGCCTGTTGCCCCTCAAGGGTCACGAGACCGGCAGGCAAATCGAGGTCGGTGTACGAGTCGACCAGAGGTGCCGCCAAGCACACGTCAACGCCACCAACGGCATTCGAGAGGTCGACGACGCCGTCAAAGGTGACGAGACCGGCATACGGAATACTGAGACCTGTGAGGGCCTCGACGGTTGCCACGACACAGGGGAGTCCGCCCTCGCTCATCGTTGCGTTAATCGGTCCAGACCAGCCGCCGCCACCACCGGGGCACTCGGGGAATTCCACCACCATGTCGCGGGGGATGCTCACCACAGTCACGCTCTGGTGATCGGCCGAGACATGCACGATCATGTTGACGTCGTTGAGTTCAGAGCCGGGATCAGGTCCGTAGTTTGACGACTGCCCTTTGCGAGTGTCGCTTCCGACCAGCAAAACGTTGAATCCGCCCTCAATCGCATCGATTGACGGGATGGCGTCGCCCAAATCCACCGTCTTGGCGCTGTTCCACACATCCCACGCGGCAATGGCCGCTACGGATCCAGCGCTGACCAGGAGGACCGAGAGGCAGATACCGATGAAACCGAGGACACCGATACGACGACCGCGCTGACCCTCACGCCCGTGCTGAATGGTACGGGCCGGGGCGACTGGTTTCTGAGTCGTTGGGGTAGAAGACGTATTCGTTGCTTCTTTACCCTGGCGAGAACGTCGACCGGACGGTTTCTCTGTACTCATCGTTTTCCTTCATCTGTTCTGTGGCGGAGGGCGTGGGATTCGAACCCACGAAGCATTGCTGCTCACTGGTTTTCAAGACCAGCTCCATCGGCCGCTCGGACAGCCCTCCCGTGTCATCTTCACGAACCAGCATGGAGATAACAGGGATAAGTGTATCGAACGCACCAATGTCTAGGGTTGCAGACGCGTCTGGCAGCAACCTGTGCGCGAGGGGCAGAGAGCCTGAGTTCGTTAGACGCCGGGAAGCTTGAGTAACGGTGCAACCACACCGAGCTCGGCAGCGGTTCCGGTGAACTCATTGCCCGCGACGCGCACTTCATCCGGTGCATCGCCCATCACGACGCCGCGCCCCGACTCGGACGCCCAACGAAGCATGTCGATGTCGTTTCTTCCGTCGCCGGCAGCGAAAACGCGGTGCCGTGGAATACCGACTTGCTGACGAACCTTCTCGAGACCGGTTGCCTTGTTCACGCCCTCGGGCGCGATGTCCAGCCACGCGGTCAGCCCAATCGCATAGGTCACTCGGTGCAGACCCATTTTTTCGACGGCAGTGAGAAAGTCCTCGATGTCGTGGGTTGGGGAAATAACGACGACTCGCGTGGCCTGACGATGCAACAGCTCGTCAAACGGCACGGTGTGGCTAGCGTGATTCGACTGCACGCCAGGAAATGGTTCGGTGAAGTAATAGTCCCCGTTGGCGGCCTCAATCGCGTACTTGCCGTTGGGCAGGTGCGGTCGAATTGTGAGCAGAGCGGATGCCGGGTCAAACGTCTCGACGTACTCTTCGCGATACCCGATCTCAGCCGTCGGGTCTTTCTTCCACACCACCGCGCCATTCGAGCACACGATGAACTCAGGGGTGAGTCCGAGTTCCTCGATGACCGGAACGGTGTCGCTCATCGCGCGTCCCGTGGCCAGCATCACCTCGTGACCTGCGGCCTTGACGCGTTCAACCGCGTCGATGACCTCATCCGAAATGTCGCCACGATGAGTCAACAGGGTTCCGTCGATGTCGAGAGCGACAAGCCAGCGCTCTTCTTCACGCGCAGCGTTCACGAGCGCGTCTCCTGGGGCACCAAGATTTCGAGTCCGCCGAGGTATGGACGAAGCGCGTCAGGAACGCGCACCGAACCATCGGCCTGCTGGTGCGTCTCGAGAATCGCGACGATCCAGCGCGTGGTGGCAAGTGTCCCGTTGAGGGTGGCAACCGGGGCCGTCTTGCCTGACTCGGTGCGGAATCGCGTGTTCAGCCGGCGAGCTTGATAAGTGGTGCAATTCGATGTGCTGGTGAGCTCACGATACGCACCCTGCGTCGGAATCCATGCCTCAATGTCGAATTTGCGCGCGGCGCTCGATCCGAGGTCGCCCGCGGCGACATCGATAACCCGATACGCGAGTCCGAGTGACTGCATCATCTCTTCTTGCCACATCACGAGTTTGTCGTGCTCGGCTTGGGCAACCTCGGGATGCGCGTACACGAACATCTCCAGCTTGTTGAATTGGTGCACCCGGATGATGCCGCGCGTGTCTTTGCCACTCGCGCCCGCCTCACGGCGATAACAGGTCGACCAGCCTGCATAGCGAATCGGCTCGGCGTCAACATCGAGAATCTCATCAGCGTGGTAGCCGGCGAGCGCGACCTCACTCGTCCCGGTGAGGTAGAGGTCATCTGCCGGCAGGTAGTAAATTTCGTCGGAGTGCTCACCCAAGAATCCCGTTCCGGCCATTACCTGAGGACGCACAAGGGTCGGGGTAATCAGCGGGATGAAGCCAGCGGATAGTGCCTTGTCGAGGGCAAGGTTCATCAGCGCGAGTTCAAGCCGGGCTCCCACACCACGCAAAAAGTAAAATCGTGAGCCAGAAACCTTGGCTCCGCGTTCGGTGTCGATGGCACCGAGAAGTTGACCAATCTCGAGGTGGTCGCGAGGTTCAAAATCGAACGTCACGGGCGTGCCGACTTCACGCAGCGTGACAAAACTTTCCTCGCCGCCGGATGGGACTCCGTCGATGACGAGGTTTTCGATGCGGCGCGCAATCTGCTCGAATGCCTCATCCGCCTCGTTGGCCGATGCCTGCGCATCCTTGACTCGGGCGGCAAGATCGGCAACCTCGGCAAGGAGCTTTGTCTTCTCGTCTCCGGTGGCGGCCCCCACCTTCTTACCGAACGCGTTCTGCTCGGCGCGAAGTGTCTCGAATGTGGTCAACGCGGCGCGGCGCGCGACATCAGCGGCAATCGCCTCATCAACAATCTCGACTGACCCGCCACGTGCTTCCTGTGAGCGTCGAATTGAGTCGGGATTCTCACGAAGAATCTGGGGGTCAATCACGACTCGAGTTTACCTGCGCCTAGGCGCCGAGGATGTCGTCAAGCCACGCGCGAGCATCCCGGAATTTCTTGTCGCTGTATTGATCTGCGTGGGTGACCGGCGCGCGGTCTGCTCGAGGGTAGCTCCCTAAGAAGGTAACCCGCGGACTGAACCGGCGAAGCCCCAGAAGTGCATCAGACATGCGCTCGTCACGAACGTGTCCATCGGCATCGATGACGAAGCGATACCGTCCCATCGAATCCCCAATCGGACGCGACTGAATCAAACTGAGATTGACTCCGCGGGTGGCAAACTGCTCCAGCATCTCCAGCAATGCACCCGCGCGATCTTCCGGCAATTCGACAATGATGCTCGTTTTGTCATACCCGGTCGGCCTCGGAAGTTCTCGAGTCGAACTAACCAGAACGAACCGCGTGACGGCATGAGCATTTGCGCCAACGTTGGCCGCGAGGACATCCACCTCATAGTGCTTCTTAATGCCTGCGGGAGCGATTGCCGCGGTCCCGTGGGGGGCCGCCAGCGCATCAACAACAGAAGCAACATTGCTCGTGGCCGGAAGGTGTGCATGCTTCGGCAGTTTTTTCTCAAGCCAGGGTCGACATTGGGCATACGCCACCGGATGCGCGGTGACCACAGTTATGTCTGACAGCTTGGTGCCCGGCGCAGCCACCACGTCGAAAGCAACGGGAACGAGATATTCCCCAATGATGCGCAGGTGTGGTGTGTTCGCCAGTGCGTCCTGGGCTGCGGTGACTCCACCGTCAATCGAATTCTCGATGGCAATCATCGCCGCGTTCGACCGACCAGCCACCACGTCGGCGATTGCCTCACCCACATTGCTTACGGGATGCCACACAGCCCCCACCGCTTGAGGCACTTGGGCGAGCGCGGCTTCGGTGAATGTGCCCGCGGGACCCAGATAACTGTAGGTCAGCGAGCCGGCATTTTTTCTCCGCGTAGCCATTTACCTAGGCTACTAGCGCTGACAGACTAACCGCGTGAGCACTGAAGCAATGAAGCGCGCTGGGCAGCCAGCACGAGCATCCGATCTCATCGATGTGGATGCTCTTACCGCGGCGTATTACGAACGTCACCCCGATCCGGCCAATCCCGACCAGGCGGTTGCTTTTGGCACTTCGGGGCACCGGGGATCGTCCCTTGATACCTCGTTCAACGACGACCACATCGCCGCTACCACGCAGGCGATTGTTGAATACCGCCGAGAAATGGGCATCACCGGCCCCTTGTTTATTGGCATGGACACCCACGCGCTCAGCCGACCCGCACAAACAACCGCCCTCGAAGTGCTGGTGGCGAATGGGGTGCGCGTGCTCATGGATTCCCGAGATCGTTTCACCCCAACCCCGGCCCTCTCTCACGCCATTCTTCGTTACAACGCAGGCCGTCACGCAGACCTCGCCGATGGAATCGTGGTAACCCCGAGCCACAACCCGCCCGCGGACGGCGGGTTCAAGTACAACCCCCCGCACGGTGGCCCGGCAGATAACGACGCCACCAACGCGATAGCCGCCCGAGCAAACGAGCTACTCGCAAACGGCCTGGCGGATGTGCTCCGCACGACCGATCTGTCCGAAATTGAAACCTACGATTTTCTCGAGACCTACGTGAGCGATCTCGCCAACGTCATTGACATGGACGAGATTGCGAAATCGGGGATACGAATTGGTGCGGATCCCCTCGGTGGCGCATCCGTCGACTATTGGGCGTGCATCGCCGAGGTGTACCAGCTAGACCTGACTGTGGTGAATCCCGGTGTCGACCCGAGGTGGTCCTTCATGACGCTCGACTGGGACGGCAAGATTCGCATGGATCCGTCCAGCGCAAACGCGATGGCGTCACTCATCGACAAGCGACACGAATTCGACCTGCTGACCGGAAACGACGCTGACGCAGATCGACACGGAATCGTCACGCCGGATGACGGATTGATGAACCCCAATCATTTCCTCGCCGTCGCGATCGACTATCTCTTTCGTCATCGACCGAAATGGTCAGCCGATGCGCGGGTGGGGAAGACCCTCGTGTCGAGTCGCATCATCGACCGGGTCGTCGCATCCCTCGGGCGCACGCTGTGGGAAGTGCCGGTGGGATTCAAGTGGTTCGTTCCCGGACTTCTCGACGGCTCGGTTGGCTTCGGGGGCGAAGAAAGCGCGGGAGCCTCGTTTTTGCGGTTCGATGGAACCCCGTGGTCCACGGATAAAGACGGCATCCTGCTCTGCCTGCTCGCGGCCGAGATTCTCGCGGTCACCCACAAGACACCGTCACAGATCTATCGGGACTTGACGTACCAGTTCGGCGACCCCGTCTACCAACGAATGGATGCGCCCGCCAACCGCACTCAAAAAGCTCGGCTCTCCAAGCTCTCCGGAGACGACATCGTGGCACTCACTCTCGCCGGCGACCCGATTACCGCCAAACTCTCGCATGCCCCGGGTAACGGGGCTGCTCTGGGTGGGGTCAAGGTAGAAACGGAATTCGCCTGGTTTGCAGCTCGGCCATCGGGGACCGAGGATGTCTACAAGATTTACGCAGAGTCTTTTAGGGGTGCCGAACACCTCAAGCTCGTTCAGGACGAAGCGCGCGCCATTGTTGATGCCGCTCTGAACGCGGGCTAGAAATCCGAAACAGGTTTGCGATTTATCCGGCGGGCGTTTCGCTCGGGCTAGCAGTTGGGCTAGACGACGGATGCAGTGCATCGGTTACCGCTGCCTGCTGTTCTGGTGTCATCTGCTCCCAGTAGAGCGGGGCTGCGGGAAGACTAAATACTTCTTCGAGCGTCTTGATGTTGTTGTCGTGCATGTAACCCGCCAGTGGCGCACCAACGTAGCGGAAGTGCCAGGGCTCGTACTGGTACCCCGTGATCTCGGTGTAGCCCTTGGGGTAGCGCAGAATGTATCCCCACTTCCACGAATTCTCTTCGAGCCACTTGGCTTCGGGTTCGTCGGCAAAACAATCAAAAACGGGACACTTGCCGCTCGTCGCACCGATATCCATCGCCATACCGGTTTGGTGCTCGCTGTGCCCCGGTTTAGCGGTCAGGTTGAAGTCGTTCTTGAACGCGCGGGTCTGCATCTCGTAGCTGCGATAGCCCGAAAGGGCCTTGAGACCACGACCGGTCTCCTCGTGATAGGCATCAAACATGGCCTTCAACATGCTGGCCGCCACAGCGCGCATCTGCATGTCGAAACCTCGATCCACATCAACATCAACCAAGTCATTCGGCACCCAACTTGTGGGTTGCAGCGGCCGCAGTTTGTCGGCCACCACCCAGTTGCTCGACGGGTCATCGATGGAGAGGACATCGAGATGGAAAGTACGATCAATGGTTGCCGGGTTTCGAGCGGGTGGCTTGGTCTGAGAAATCGCGTTCATCAATCCGCCCGGAGTCACCAACACCATCACCGCCACAGCCACGGCAGCACCGCCAAACATCACGATGCCAAATAGCGTCCACCAAAATGAGGAGCGTTGACGCAACGGTTTGCGGGGTGCGCGGCGATGGCCAGTTGTTCTGGAGTGGGCTGCGGGACGAGTCACGAACGCGAGTCTAGGGCAGTTATCTGAGAGGAATCGTAGCGCGCGCGATGCTCGAGAATTTCCTCGCGGTGGTCGAGGACCCACTCAAGAACCGTTGCGAGGGGTTCTCGGATGGACCGGCCCATATCAGTGACGGCATACTCCGTCCAGGGCACCGGCTGAGTATGGAAAACGCGCTCAACCAGCCCGTCTCGCTCGAGCTGGCGAAGGGTGACCGTGAGCATGCGGCGGGAAATGCCCGGAATGGCGTCGAGAAGTTCGGTGAACCTCCGAGGTCGCTTGGCCAGGACGATGATTGCCATGACGCTCCACTTGTCCCCAATCCGCTGAAGAACACCGTGGACGAGTTCGCGATCGCCCGGTTGCACGCGTGACTTGAGCTCGCGTATCCGCTCATCCATAGGTTCCTCCTCTCGGCGTGGGGTGCGCTCCGGCTACGATACTATTGGTGACTGAGTTACTTATAGTTACTTACCAGATTTAAATCGAAGGATGCCGATGTCACAGTCCGCACGCGCAAATCGCAAAATAGCCGCCGGCTCCACCATGACTAAGCGTCAAATCATGCTCGTCATGATTGGCCTCATGGCGGGAATGTTCCTGTCGGCGCTCGACCAAACCGTGGTCAGCACATCCATGCGAACCATCGCCGACGACCTCGACGGAATGAGCCTTCAGGCTTGGGTCACCACCGGCTTCATGATTATGTCGACCATCTCGACACCGATCTACGGCAAGCTCAGCGACATCTTCGGTCGCCGGCCGCTCTTCATTATCGCCATCACCATCTTCCTTGCTGGCTCACTGCTCTCAGGTACCGCCATGGACATGTATCAACTGGCAGGATGGCGGGCAATCCAAGGCCTCGGCGCAGGTGGACTTATGTCGCTCCCCCTGGCCATCATGGGTGACATGCTCGCGCCCCGCGAGCGCGCCAAATATCAGGGCTTCTTCTTTGCCGTGTTCGGTGTCTCGAGCGTCATTGGCCCGCTTCTTGGTGGACTCCTCTCCGGCGTTCCCGAGATTTTGTGGATTTCGGGCTGGCGTTGGGTGTTCCTCATCAACCTGCCGATTGGCCTGGTAGCCCTAGCCGTTGTGCTCGCCTTCTTGCACCTTCCGGCTAACCATCGTCGCGTGCGTATCGACTGGTGGGGTGCAACTTTCGTCATCATGGCCGTCGCGCCCTTGCTGCTGGTTGCCGAACAGGGCCGCGAATGGGGTTGGGGTTCGCTCAACTCGTGGACGTGCTACGTGATTGGTGCGTTGGGAATATTGGCATTCATCCTCACCGAGATGCGCATGAAGGATGACGCCCTCATCCCGATGAAGCTCTTCAAATCCCAAACCTTCTCGATGGCCACCATCCTCGGTGTCTTCGTCGGTTTCGCCATGTTCGGTGGAATGATGACAATTCCGCTTTACCTGCAACTCGTCATGGGTGCCACGCCGACTCAGAGCGGTCTTCTCATGTTGCCCATGATTGTCGGAATAATGACGGCATCCATGATCAGCGGTTTCGTGATGTCGCGGACTGGTCGATACGGGCGATTCCCCCGAATCGGTACCGCGTTCCTCGCGGTGGGCTACTTCTACATGACCTTCCTCACCTACGACAAACCGACATGGTTCGTGATGATCGGCATGTTCCTCATCGGTGCCGGACTGGGTCAACTCATGCAAACGCTGACCGTGGCAAGCCAGAACTCCGTCGAACCCGAAGACATGGGTGTCGCGACCTCGTCGTCGACATTTTTCCGCACGATGGGTGGCACCGCGGGAACTGCAGTTCTCTTCTCGGTGCTCTTCTCACGCATTCCGGAAACCATTGCTGCCGCGTTTAGCAACCCCACGTTCCTTGAACCGCTGAAGCAGGCCATGTCTGATCCCGCGGTCATCAACAATCCGGCAAACGCAAAGATCCTGACGGTTCTCAACAACGCGATGAACAATCAAGGCTCCGCAGGTGATGCACTCAACGGTGACACCTCGTTCTTGGTTGGTGCAGACCCCCGCCTTGCGGATCCCTTCCTCGTGGGATTCTCGAACGCATCCGTCACCATCTATTGGATTTGTCTCGTCGTTTCGCTCATCGCCTTCGTGTTGAGCTGGTTCCTCAAGACCGTGCCACTTCGCCAGAGGTCGGGCATCGATGAGATTGCAGCGCGTGACGCGGCAATCTCAGCCGAAATGATCGCCGAGGAAATGGGTGCGATGGTTGACCCGGGAACGGCTGCAGGCAGCTACACGAATGAGCCCGAGCCGACGTCCGCGTCTCGCAAAAAGTCGAGTAGTTCGAGCTAGCTTGCCCGCTCGTCGGCATCACGATACGTGATGCCGACGAAAACCCCGAGCCTCTTGCGCATCACCGCAATGGCCTCGGGGTTTTCGTCTATTAACACCACGTTCCGCCCGAGTGCGAGTGCGACGGCCCCGGTGGTGCCGCTTCCTGCGAAGAAATCAAGCACCGTGTCGCCGGGGTTAGTCGACGCTTGGATGATGCGCCGCAACACGCCCTCCGGCTTCTGGGTGGGGTATCCCGTTTTTTCTTTACCCGTCGGTGAAACGATCGTGTGCCACCACACATCGGTGGGTAGCTTGCCGCGCTCGATTTTGTCGGCGGTCACCAAGCCAGGAGCCATGTACGGTTCGCGATCAACCGCATCCGAATTGAAAATGTACGTCCTGGGGTTCTTTACGTAGACCAAAATGGTGTCGTGCTTAGCCGGCCAGCGGGTCTTACTCTTTCCGCCATAGTCATAGGCCCAAATGATTTCATTGAGAAAGCACTCCCGCCCAAAAAGCGCATCCAGAAGCACTTTGGCATAGTGCGCTTCGCGATAGTCGAGGTGCAGGTACAAGGTTCCGTTGTCGGCCAATACGCGCCAGGCTTGCACCAGCCGGGGTTCGAGAAAAGCCCAGTAGTCGTCGAAACGATCGTCGTAGCGCATGAGTGAGTGTCGGATGCGCTCGTAAGACTGCCCCTTGAAACCAATACTGCCCACGCCATCCTCTGCACTTCGTGCTGCGGTCGTGATGCCACGAACCTGTTCGCGACCCGTATTGAACGGTGGGTCAATGTAAATGAGCGTGAAGGATTCGTCGTCGAGGGACGGCAACGCGACGGCGTTATCGCCAAAGATCACCTGGCCGGATACTGCGTCAGTCGTCACGTCGCAATTCTCCCACCTCGCTACGCTGGATGCATGACCCTCGAAGTTGTGCATTCCCCCGCAAGCCAGCGCTATGTCCTGCTCAAGGACGAGCTCGAAGTCGGTCACACGCGATACGACCTCCGCGGCGACGAGGAGCTCATGATTACCGGCACCTTCATCGACCCGAGTGCCCGAAGTGGCGGCTTAGGCGCCATCATGGTGAAGCGCGTCATCGATGACATTCTGGCCACAACCGACAAGAAAATTACCTCGGGATGCTGGTTCGTGACCGAGTGGCTACAACGTCACCCCCATTACATTGAGGATGCCCGTTCCGGCGGTGTCGACGAAGAACTCGGCAATTCCTGCCGCATTGTTGACTGATTTCGACAGGCTCGACCACCATGCGCATTGCCACCTGGAACGTCAACTCGATTCGCGCGCGCGTTGACCGAGTCATTGACTACCTTCATCGCGGCGACATCGATGTGCTCGCGATGCAAGAAATCAAATGTCGGGACCACCAGTTTCCGCACGAGGCGTTCGAGCAGGCGGGGTACGAAGTAGCTCTCCACGGGCTGAACCAGTGGAACGGCGTCGCCATCGCCAGTCGCCTCGGACTCGACGATGTGAGTGTGGGGTTCCCTTCGCAGCCGGGGTTTGGCGCCGACGACCCGGAGACCGGAGCGCCAGGTCTCGAAGCTCGCGCCATCGGTGCAACGGTCCAGGGCATCAGACTCTGGAGTCTCTACATCCCCAACGGTCGCGAACTCGATAACCCGCACTACCCGTACAAACTTGAGTGGATGCGCGGCCTCGCGCGCGACACGGCTGGCTGGCTTGGCGACCAACCCGACCTGCCCCTCGCCTTGATGGGCGACTTCAATGTGGCCCCGCTCGACACCGATGTGTGGGACATGACCGCTTTCGAGGGAAGCACACACGTCTCAGCCCCCGAGCGCGAGGCTTTTTTCGCTTTCGAAACCGTTGGGTTGCGCGATGTGGTTCGCCCACTCGTACCCGAGGGTTACACGTATTGGGATTACAAGCAGCTGCGGTTCCCACGCAACGAGGGGATGCGGATTGACTTCATCCTCGGCTCGCCCGCCTTTGCCGACATGGTCGAGACTGCGGAGATTGCACGTGACGAGCGCAAGGGGGATGGGCCAAGCGATCATGTTCCCGTCGTGGTCACGATTCCTGGGGAGGATGACGACCGGCCAATGTTTCTCTAGGCTGTCATCATGGCAAACACGCAACTCACGGGCAATAAGCTCGTTACTGATCGCGTTGTCGCGATAATTTTTCTCTGTCTCGGTGTGCTCTTTGAGCTCGTCTGGTTCGTCCCGAGTTTGATGTCGGTGATGTGGTCGGATGCCGGTGTCACACCCGGCCTAGAGATTGGCATCTACACCGTCATCTTTGGACCTATTTTGGCGGTCATTGCCTTCACCGTCACGACGATTGTCTTCTTGGTTCTCAAGCGTCGAGCCATGATTTTTGGGATTCTTACTCTCGTCGCACCTATCGCCGTAGTTGCACTGGGTGTGGGGCTTGCCCTCATGAGCGCCCCACAGTAGCTGCGACTACCTACCGGTTCGGCCGGTAAAGTGCTCCATCGAGTCGTAGACGTGGAAAATGTTGGCGGCAATCCAATCGAATGCGCGTTGCGGAAGTAGGCCCTTGAGCAACTTTGACAGGTGCACAGACCACGGCAACATGAGCATGGAGCGTCCCCGAATCATCGCGCCCCAGACTTTATCGACCACATATTCGGGCTTCATAATCGGCGTCATCAACGGACCGCGCACCCCCTCGAACATTCCCGTCGAAATGTAGCTGGGTGCAACGGTGAGCACTTTCACGCGGCGATAGCCCTCACGCGTGAGTTCGAGACGGAGCGAATCTGACCAACCAATCAGCGCCCATTTACTCGATGCGTACACGCTCATCCGCGGGTTGGACAGCATTCCCGCTGCCGACGCGATGTTCACAACCCGGCTTTCACGCGGAGACGACATCATTCCCGGCAAAAACTCGTGGGTGGCAAACATGGGTGCAAGCGCATTGACCGCGATGGTGAGCTCGGTGTGGGCCGCATTGTCGTGCTCCCAAAAGAACGCGCCGCGCACGACACCCGCGTTATTGATGAGCACATCCACGCCGCCGATCTTTTTCGTCACAGTAGCAGCGGCTTTTTCGATGGCTTCGCGCGAACTGAGGTCGACGACGAGCGACTCAACGAGGGTGTTTGGCCCGGCAACTGCACGCAGATCCTTCACAACCTGCGCGAGAGCGGATTTGTTAACGTCCCAGAGGTAGACGACCGCGGCAGCCTCGGTCACCGCTCGACGCGCGTACAGCAACCCCATCCCGGAAGCCGCCCCTGTGATGACAAATCTGCTACCTGCAACAGTGAAGCTCATGTGCTCATTCTGACACTCGAGAGAGTGCGGGAATACCCCCTCTCGCACCGGGCTAGTCTGAGGTTAATGAGTATGCATGGACACGGTGGACCAGCACGGGGCATGGATTCGCATGCCCAACGTGAAAAGAATGCCGGCGCTCCGGACATCCCCAACCTGCTCCCGCGGATTGCGAAACTCTTTTCTCCGTATCGGCCCCAACTCACGCTGGTTGTTGTGCTGGTGCTTACCGCGTCGGGGCTGACGGTCATCCCGCCCCTGCTTATTCAGCAGCTGTTTAATCAAGGGCTGTTTCCGACGAGTGGCGGCGTGAACTTTCCGCTGGTGGGGCAACTCGTTGCCACCATGATTCTCATCTGGGTGATCTCAGCCGGACTTGGCACCTGGACAACCTTTGTGACCGAATCCGTAGGTAACCGAGTAATGGGTGCGCTCCGCGTCAAACTGTTCGGGCACCTTCAGTCGATGGAACTGGCATTCTTCACGCGAAACAAAACGGGTGCAATCCAGTCGCGTTTGCAAAATGACGTCGGCGGGGTATCCAGCGTTCTCAGCACGACAGTGCAGAGCGTTCTCGGGAACACCACAACCGTCATCGCGGCCTTCGTCGCCATGCTCTTGCTGAGTTGGCCACTGACCATTGTTGCCGTCATCATGCTGCCCGTCATGGTGTTTGCGCAGCGAAAAGTCGGCCAACTGCGGGCGCGCATCGCCACGAAAACGCAAGAATCGCTCGCCGAGATGAACGCCATCACGCAAGAGTCGTTGAGCGTCAGTGGAATCATGCTGTCGAAGAGCTTCTCTCAGGCCGACGCTGAAGTCGCAAAGTACGAGAACGAAAACCAAAACCAAATTCGGCTGCAGATTCGACAAACGATGACCGGGCAGTGGTTCTTCGCCATGGTCCAAATCTTTTTGTCGTCAATTCCGGCCATCATCTATGTCTTCGCCGGGCTATTACTCACTAATAACGTTCCGCTGACCATCGGAACCGTGGTCGCATTCACTACGGTGCAGAATCGATTGCTCTTTCCGATGATGGGACTCATGCAGGTCGCCCTCGATGTACAAACATCGCAAGCCCTGTTCGCCCGCATCTTTCAGTACCTCGATCTCACGCCGGCAATTTCTGATTCCCCGAATGCCAAGAAGGTCAACCCCGATCGCGTAGGCGAGATTGAGCTCAAGTCAGTCACCTTCCGCTACCCGGGGAGCGAACCAGAAGCTGATCCGACCCTGACCGACATCAACATCAGCATCAATCCCGGACAGTTTGTTGCCTTTGTCGGCCCATCAGGATCAGGTAAGACGACCATCTCCTATCTCGTGCCGCGGCTTTACGACGTATCGGCGGGAGCCGTGCTATTTGCGGGGGATGACGTGCGTGAACTCGTGCACGAGTCACTGATGTCGTACATCGGCGTCGTCAGCCAAGAGACATATCTGTTTCACGCATCCATCGGCGATAACCTGCGCTATGCCAAACCGAACGCGACGCATCACGAAATCGAGAAAGCGGCTCGCGAGGCCAACATCCACGACACCATCATGTCTTTTCCGCGTGGTTACGACACCATTGTCGGCGAGCGCGGATATCGCCTCAGTGGAGGGGAAAAGCAGCGTGTTGCTATCGCCCGCGTGCTCCTCAAAGATCCGAGCATCATGATTTTGGATGAGGCAACCAGTGCGCTCGATACGGTTTCGGAGCGAACCGTGCAAGAAACGCTGGACCGGGCTTCACGGGAGCGCACGACAATTGCAATCGCGCACCGCCTGTCCACGATCATCCACGCCGACGTCATCTTCGTGATTGACAAGGGTCGAGTGGCTGAGCAAGGAACACACGACGAATTGCTCCAACAGGGCGGGGTGTACGCCAAACTCGTGGCCGAGCAGTTGAACGCATAGCTGACAAGAGAGGATTCGACCGTGCGCAGATTCAATGAAAAACTGGCAATGTTCATCACCCGCGGCGTCGGAACCATGTGGGCCGCGTATGTGTTTGCCGCTATCGCGTTGATCAGCCTTCCGGCAGCCATCAGTTCTGGCGATCCCATTGTCATCGTGGCGTGGATCGCGCAAACATTCCTCCAGTTGGTGCTGCTCGCCGTCATCATGGTCGGTCAGGACGTGCAAACCAAAGGTGTTCAGAAGAAAATTGATGAGACTCACGAAGCATCGCTGGCCGAATTCGAGTTGGCTAAAGCGGCTCGTCAATCGCACGCGGAAGAGCTCGCGGCTATCAAAAAACTCTTGTTAGACCTCAAAGCGCTCGGCCAGGACGTCGATGCCATCAGCGAAGAAATCGAGAGTATTACCGATCAAAGCCTCGACGACGGCAAGTAATCGGTCGTAGCGTACAACTATGGACGACTTGACAATCACAAATGACGCGTTGTCTCTATTGCCTGCATGGCTGGAACTGAAATCTGCCGCCGAAGCGCTTGGGCGGGTTCAAGAGCACAATGGCTCTATCCCGGATGTGCGCCTTCACTCGGATGCGCGCGCCAATGTTGACCGGCTCATCGAGGCCATTCGCGCTCTCGTCCCGCTTTTTGCGCATGATGAGGCCTACCTCGCCGCGGTAACCGTGGATCTCGGCGCATGGGCATCGGGCGGATTCCACGAACCCGACTTTCTGGATTCCATCTCCGTGTTCACCCCGGCCGCCGATCGCATTGACGGAACACGTCACCTCATCGTCTTTCCCATGTACACGCAAAATGGCAGCACGGACCGCCACATCGAAGCACTGCTGGTCCAAGTCATGTGGCCGGATTTCATCGCCGAGCTCGAGACCGGTGACTATCCGAACAAGATGTTTCTTCCCATGCGTTTTATCGACTACACAGCCGGTTACGACACCAATTCGGCCGTGCTCTTTCCTGAGACGGTAGCCATGCGCGAAGTTCCTCAATTCACCTGGGGAGCAATATTCCAAGACCGCGAGGCCGCTCGCTTCCGAACGGTCACCGAGGCGGCCACAGCCATTACGGGTCTCCACCTACCCGAAGACGCTCGCGAACTTGTGGCGGACCAACATCTCGCCGAACAAACATTCATCATGTGGGACCTCATCCATGACCGGACCCACATGAGTGGTGACCTACCATTCGATCCGTTCATGATCAAGCAGCGGATGCCGTACTTTCTCTACGGACTCGAGGAGTTGCGGTGCGACCTCACCGCCTTTCGCGAGTGCGTGCGTCTTGTGCGAGCCGGAAGCGCCAACGCAGACATCATTCGGCACGCGAAACTCGTTCAATACGCCGTCATTTGTGACCGCATTTTCCGCTTTGCCCTCACCGGGTCGCGGGTACGAAATTACGACGCTCTCGCGGGTCAGCTGCTCTTTGCGTGGCTGCATCAGCACGACGTGTTGCACTGGACGAACAACAAGCTCTCGATCGACTGGGATGAGGTTCCCGATGTCGTCGTTCAACTCGGCGACGCCATTGATGAGCTCTACTGGCGATCTATTGACCGACCTAAAGTCGCCCACTGGTTCGCCGCCTACGACTTGGTGGCCTCAACCCTTACTCCGCATCCAGCCTCCGAGTGGGCACACGGGGCACGTGCCCTCCCGGTGACCGGACCTGCTCGTGAACTGGTCGATCACGTGATGGATGACGAGTTTCCGCTCTCGATGTTCTACGAAGCCCTGGAAAAGAAGCTCGGTGCCGTGATTGAGTCGACGCGCGGGATTAGGGCTTAACCCGCGCACCGCACGCCTGCGCGCCGCACCCCCGCACACCTGCGCACCGCACCCCCGCACACCCTTACCCCGTAAACGCCTAGCCCTTGGGCTGGTGGAGCGCGTAGGTTGAAGGAATGCAACGCATTCATGACGCCGCGTGGCGCGGTTTTGCCTCAGACAACTACGCCGGAGTTCATCCGAAAGTGATGGAAGCGTTGACCGCGGCAAATGGGGGGCATCAAATTTCGTACGGCGAGGACGTGTACACGGAGAAACTGCATCGCGTCATGACGGAACATTTCGGCGTGGACATCGAGGTCTTCCCCGTCTTCAATGGCACAGGAGCAAATGTCCTGAGTTTGCAGGCGATGCTCCCCCGCTGGGGCGCCGTGATCTGCGCGGCGTCAGCACACCTCGTTACTGACGAGTCGGTTGCGCCCCAGGCCGTAGGTCACTTTGCCCTATTGCCAGTGTCGACTGTCGACGGAAAAATCACGCCGACAACCATCGACGAGCAGGCCTACGGTTTTGGCGATGAACACCATCCTCAGCCCACGGTCGTCTCGATAGCCAACTCGACCGAGCTGGGCACCGTCTACTCAATCGATGAGCTGAAGGCCATTGCCGACCACGCGCATGCACGCGGAATGTTCCTGCACGTGGACGGTGCCCGCATCGCTAACGCAGCGGCACATCTCGGTGTGTCACTTCGCGCCATCACCCGAGACGTCGGCGTTGACGTGTTGAGTTTCGGCGGGACAAAAAATGGTCTCATGGGAGCCGAGGCCATTGTTGTGCTCAATCCGAGTGCCGCGCCTGGTCTCACCTACCTAAGAAAAATGAATATGCAGCTCGCCTCCAAAATGCGGTTCATTTCGGCTCAGTTGCTCGCTCTTCTGGAGGGTGACCTCTGGAAACACAATGCCCACCACGCGAACAGCATGGCGCGCAGATTACGTGAGGCCCTCGACAACACTCCAGGTCTGCACTTCACTCACCCGACGCAAGCCAACGGTCTCTTCGTGATTCTGCCACCCGGGGTTGCAGACGAACTCCGCAACAATTTTCGTTTCTATGACTGGAATGCCCAGACGGGAGAAGTGCGCTGGATGTGCGCCTGGGACACTCACGAAGAAGACATCGATTCGTTCGCCGAGGCGATACAACGTGCGCTAGGCGCACGCGATTAACGTGGCGTGGCCCCCGGTTCTCCGAGGGCCACACGTGTGTTGTGAGCGTGTCTTACAGTGCGCTGTAGAAGACAGTCTCGTCGAGCGGGCGACGCTCGCGGGGCTTGACTTCGCGCTCGGCCAGTTGCTCGGGGAGGGCATCCGGAGATCCCAGGTTTCCGACCGCAAAGACCACGAACGACTTGATTCCCGCTGGCAGATTGAACGCTTCATCGAGAGCCGCTGTGTCGGTTCCGGCCATCTGGTGCACGTGAAGGCCATCGGCGTGTGCCTGAACGGAGAAGTGCGCGACAGACTGCCCCAAGTCGTAGATCGCAAAGGGGTTAGCCTTGCCTTCGGCATCTTCGACCTGAGCGGCGGCCACAACGAGCGCGCCAGCCGTTGGAGCCCACGTGGCGTTCCAGCCGGCCAAAGTCTTGGCGATCGCGTCGAACGTGGCGTCGCCACGGAACCCAACGATGTAGCGCCATTCCTGCGCGTTGTTCGCCGACGGTGACCACCGGGCAGCTTCGAACGCCGGGGCGAGATCAGCCTTGGTCAGAATTTGATCGGTGTAGGAGCGTGGGCTCCAACGCTCGGCGAGCACAGAGTGAATAGGAACAGAGGTGACTGCGGTTTTCGACATGGGGTCCTTTGTAGCGGGTTTCTTTTCGGGGAATCTGATGCATGGTCGCGACTCAAACGTCGGGGCATCCGTGTGATGTAACCGGACGCCCCGAGGTTTATTCCCGACTAATCGTCGAGTAGTTCTGCTTCGATGAACGGATCCTCGTCACCCGCGTCGAACACCACGCGGTGCTCATCTGCGGTGACGGTCAGTGCATCATCGACGAGGTCGACACGGACGAGATCCCCGTCCCGTATCTCGCCCGCGAGTAGTGACTTGGCTAGGCGGTCATCAATCTCGTGTTGCATGAGTCGGCGAAGTGGTCGAGCCCCGTAAATGGGGTCGTAGCCTCGTTCGGCCAACCACAGCCGAGCCGATGGCGTCACCGCGAGCTCGAGGCGACGCTCCGAAAGACGAGCCTGCAGACGATCGATGTAGAGCTCCACGATGGAACCCAGGTCTTCACGCGTGAGGGGCGAGAACACGACGATGTCATCGAGACGGTTGACAAACTCTGGTTTGAATGCCTGTCGCACCACCTCATTCACCGCACGCTCCTTGTCGTCCCACGACAAGTCGGGATCGACGAGAAATTGACTGCCCAAATTCGAGGTCAAAATGAGGATGACGTTTCGGAAATCCACGGTTCGACCTTGACCATCCGTCAAGCGGCCGTCGTCGAGCACCTGGAGCAAGACGTCGAACACTTCGGGATGCGCCTTTTCGACCTCATCAAGTAGCACCACAGAATAGGGTCGGCGTCGAACTGCTTCGGTGAGCTGTCCACCCGCTTCATAACCGATGTACCCGGGAGGGGCACCAACGAGTCGCGACACGGAGTGCTTTTCGCCGTATTCACTCATGTCGATGCGAATCATTGCTTTTTCGTCATCGAAGAGGAAATCAGCAAGCGCCTTGGCGAGCTCGGTTTTGCCCACGCCAGTGGGACCCAGGAAGAGGAACGATCCGGTGGGGCGCTGCGGGTCACTAATGCCCGCACGCGAACGACGCACCGACTCAGCGACGGCGTTGACTGCACGCTTTTGGCCGATCAGGCGCTTGGCGATCTCGTTTTCGAGGTTAAGTAGTTTCTCGGTTTCACCCTGAGTGAGTTTGTCCACCGGAATGCCCGTCCATGCCGCGATAACACCGGCTATGTCACTGCTGGTCACCTGGTCATTGACCATGCGGTCCTCAGACTGCTCTGCCGTTTCAGCAGCTTTGAGTTCTTGTTCCAGTTGTGGAATGTCACCGTAGAGTAGTCGGCTCGCTTTCTCAAGGTTGCCCTCGCGCTGCAAGCGTTCCGCTTGAATTCGTGCGGCGTCAAGCTGCGTCTTGAGGTCACCGACGCGGTTGAGCGCATCACGCTCGATTTTCCAACGCGCTTCGAGTTCAGCGAGCTTGGTCTCGCGTGTCGCCATATCCTCACGCAACTTGCCGAGGCGCTCCTTGGATGCGTCGTCTTTCTCTTTTTTGAGAGCGAACTCTTCGAGCTTGAGACGCTCCACACTGCGACGAAGTTCGTCGATTTCGACTGGCGCCGAGTCGATCTCCATGCGCAGACGACTGGCCGCTTCGTCAATCAGGTCGATGGCCTTATCGGGTAGCTGACGCGACGTGATGTACCTGTTGCTCAGCGACGCCGCGGCAACCAAAGCATTGTCGGCAATGGCGACCTTGTGGTGTGCTTCGTATCGTTCTTTCAACCCGCGAAGAATGGCCACCGTGTCTTCGACGCTGGGTTCACCAACGTAGACCTGCTGGAAGCGGCGTTCGAGAGCGGCGTCTTTTTCAATGAATTCTCGATATTCGTCGAGGGTAGTGGCACCAATGAGTCGCAGCTCCCCGCGAGCGAGCATGGGTTTGAGCATGTTTGCCGCAGCGACGGAGCCCTCACCGCCGCCGGCACCCATCAGGGTGTGAAGTTCGTCGATAAAGGTGATGATCTGACCGTCAGCCGCATTAATTTCGGCAATGACGGCCTTGAGCCGCTCTTCAAACTGACCTCGATACATCGCTCCTGCGACCATGGCACTGATATCGAGCGAGACGAGCTGCTTGTTTTTGAGGCTGTCGGGAACGTCACCGGCAACAATTCGTTGCGCGAGCCCTTCAACGACGGCCGTCTTTCCGACGCCGGGTTCTCCAATGAGAACCGGATTGTTCTTGGTTCGCCGTGTCAGCACCTGACTTACGCGGCGAATTTCTGCATCACGACCAATGACGGGATCGAGCTTGCCGCTCTTCGCAATGTCGGTGAGGTTGATGCCGAATTGTTCGAGCGCGCTCTTCTGTTCGTCTTGTTGCGGCCCTTGAGGTTGCATAGGTTGTTCTCCTGAAATGTTCGTATCGCCCACGTTCGCGATGAGACATCGGATGTCCGCCGAGATGCTCCTTCACAAACTTGAGTCGATGTGACTCAAGTTTAGCACTCTTATGCGTTGAGTGCTAGTGCCGAGTAGAGGCGCTGACGGTGAACTTGGGCGTACGGATGACGTCGCGAGTTGGCCCGACTAACCGTTCGAGAATGGGTCCGTATTTCAAGTGTCGGTTTGCCACAACCCACAGCTCGCCGCCCGACGAGAGTACGCGGGCCGCATCCTCAAAGAGTCGGATGCTCGTGTCCGAGTGCACCGCAGCACCCGAGTGAAACGGCGGATTGAAGAGAATCAGGTCCGCGCTCGAGTCGGGCTGGCTATGCAAGGCGTCATCGCGGACGACCAACACGCGATCCGTGAGGTTATTCGCTTCGACCGTGGCTCGGGTTGACAGCACCGCGGCTTCGGACTGATCGCTGGCGATAACTGTCGCCCGCGGGCGAAGGCGGGCGATGGAGACGGCGAGAACACCGGAACCACAGCCGAAATCGATAATCCGGGTTGCGGAAGCCGAGGTCTGGTCCAATACAGCGAGTAATTCGCGGGTACCAATATCGAGGTTGGTGCCCGCGAACACCCCAGGGTGAGCCACAATCGTCATGTCGAGCATGTCGTAGCGCTTTGACTTGGGCCAGGCGTCGAGACCTTCGTGGGCAGCCTCAACCAGCGGACCGCGAGCGCGCAAGGCGCGACTTTTTTGCACCGCGAGACTGGCAATCACCGAGCTGAAGTATCGCTTCATGACCTCGTTCATGCCGAGAGTCATGTGCTTGATTCGACCTGCGGCGATCACGATGACATCGTCGGCGCAGTGGGCAGCCACGAGCGCGCTCCAGTGGTCAAGCTGGTCGAGCGACCGGGGCAAGCGCATGGCGACAATCCGAGCACCCGACACGAGTTCCGGCCGTAGCTCGTGATTCGTAAAACCGGTGAGACCCGAGTCCGCTGCGTTGTGTGCGAGGGCGAGCTCCGCGGAACGGGCATCCTGATGAACCCGAACTTCCTGAAATCCAAGCTCCGCGATGGCCCCGAGCGTGATTGCGCCGAAGTTATCTCCGATGACCACGAGTGTGCCGTCTCGCAGTGAGGAGTCAGCTCGCACTTCGTGTTCGAGCTCAGAAAGAATCAGCCGATCGGCGGCGTCCACCGCGACGAGGTCGGGAGCTTCGAGGTCTGGCCAGCGACGCAGACCGTCGAAAGAAAAGTTGGTCACCTCTTGAGACTAACTCGCTGCGACGACCCGCTGGCGCGAGCGGGTGAATGGACAGCAGGCTTGCCCCGCCACAAAACAAACTGTCAGCAATAGGACACATCAGTCTGAGGGGGTGCCGAAAACAGGATTCTCCCGCCAGACTCAATGTGTTGAAAAGGAGACGCCATGCGCTTTGTTGACCTCTCGATGCCCCTCGATGATGTGGTTCCCGTAGACCCGCCGTTCTTGCGCCCCACGATTGAGTACAAGGACCACATCGGTGGGCTCAAAGACATGTACGCAATGTACGGAATCCTCCCGGAGCAGCTTCCCGACGGTCAAGGCCTAGCGGCAGAAACCGTGACCATCACGACTCACTCGGGGACACACGTTGATGCGCCGTGGCACTATCACCCCACAATGAATAACGGCGAAAAAGCATGGACCATCGATGAGGTTCCGCTGGACTGGTTTTTTCGTCCAGGCGTGAAGCTCGACCTTCGTCACCTGCCCAATGGTCACCTCGTCATGCCGGACGATATTGATGAGGCGCTGTCGAAGATTGGTTATACGCTAGCCCCACTCGACATCGTGCTGTTCAACACGGTTGCGGCCGCCGCCTACGGACGTGACGACTACGTTGACACCGGGATAGGTTTTGGGCGTGCAGCCACTCTCCACCTCACCAATCAGGGTGTGCGTGTCGTCGGTACCGATGCGTGGGGGTGGGATCTGCCGATCCCCATCAACCGAAAAAACTTCGAAGCGACCGGGGATCCCTCAATCGTGTGGGAAGGGCACAAGGCGGGTGCCGAGGTCGGGTACTGCCAGATCGAGAAGCTCCAACACCTCGACCAGCTGCCCGCCACCGGTTTTACCGTGGCCTGCTTTCCCGCCAAAGTTCGCGGGGCTTCTGCCGGGTGGACCCGCGCAGTAGCCATTTTCGAGGACTGACGCTAGCGATTACCGAACGGTCGCCACACCACAATCTCGGTGTGTTTGCGCGTGCGGGTTCCTGCACGCAGCCGTTCGACTTCGCCGCCAGAACCAGCGGCGAAAACGCGCCGGCCCGGCTGAGCAAGCACGGCTTCGGCGAGCGCAGACTCGAGCTCACGCACACGGGCGGCGAGAGCATCCACCTGATTCTCCAGCTCGATCACTCGTCTGATTCCCTCGAGACTGACTCCCTCGGCACTCAGTTTTGCTACCTCGCGCAGTTGCATCACATCACGCATGGAATAGCGGCGGGACTGCCCTGCGGTTCTCTTGGCCTGAACCAGTCCGAGACGGTCGTACTGTCGCAGAGTTTGGGCGTGTAAGCCGGCTAATTCGGCTGCCATGGACACGGGAAATATCGGCGCGTACTCATCCATACTGGTCATCGCGTCTCTCCTTGGTTACCGAGTCGTCGTGCCTGCCGTCGCCAGGCTATCGCCGAGCTTTCGCGATGAGATCAGCACGCGGATTTTCCTTCGGTGCGACCTCCGCAAAAGCGTTAAGTGCCGCGGTAGCCTGATCATCAAGATGGCTGGGAACGGCAATCTGCACGACGGCAAGCAGGTCTCCCTGAGTTTTAGCCGTCTTCACACCTCGCCCCTTGACCCGAAGGACGCGACCGGCTGGAGTTCCCGGCGTGACCTTGAGCTTGACTGTTTCGCCGTCGAGGGTGGGCACCTCAATCGTCGCGCCCAGAGTTGCCTCGACAAAGGTGACGGGAACATTCACGCGAATGTTCGCGCCTTCGCGCTCAAACACGGGGTGCTTTGTGACGTGGACCTCGAGCACAATGTCTCCAGGCTGACCACCATCGGGGCTGGGGTGTCCCTTGCCACGAACGCGAATCTTTTGCCCGTCATTCACTCCGGCAGGAATCTTGACGTTGACACGGCCCGTCGGACCAGTGAGTGACATCGTTTCACCGTTGACCGCCTCAAAGAAGTCGACCGTGACGCTCGAAACGACATCCTGACCCTTGCTCGGACCGCCGTAGCCACGGAATCCACCACTGGGCCGGCCAAAGTTTCCTCCGCCAAAGAGATTTCCAAAAACGTCCGAGAAGTCGGCTTGCTGCGAGCCACCGCCGAAGAACCCGCTGTAGGCGTCACTGAATCCGCCTTGCCCGCCGGGTCCGCCAGCAGTAAATCTCGCGCCCGAGCCCATTGCGCGGATTTGATCGTATTCTTGCCGCTGAGTCTTGTCAGAAAGCACCGAGTAGGCCTCGCTGATTTCCTTGAACTTCGCCTCTGCTGCCGCATTTCCCGGATTGGAGTCCGGGTGGTACTTGCGTGCGAGCTTGCGGTAGACCTTTTTGAGTTCTTCGTCAGATACGTCCTTGGAGACGCCGAGCGTCTTGTAAAAGTCTTTTTCAAACCAATCTTGACTAGCCATGGTCGCCTCCTTTCATGAGTATTTGTGGCTTCATTTCTCGACCGCGTTGCCGGTCACGGCACGGGTTTCGCTAGCCCTCAGCGGGTGTCTGAACGACTACTTTCGCCGCACGAACCTGGGTTGAACCAATCTGGTATCCCACTTCGACGACATCCAGAATGGTGGGAGCAGAAACCTCGGCTGAGGGCTGCTGCACAATCGCCTCGTGCAGGTTGGGGTCAAAGGCATCACCCACCGCACCATATGCACTCAGTCCCATTCGCTCCACCACGGCGCGGAGCTTGGATGCGATTGCACCCAGCGGGCTCCCTTCGACGAGGTCGCCGTGCTTGTCAGCCCGATCGATGTCATCGAGTACCGGCAACAGAAGGCGGACAGTGTCGCCAATCACGCGTTCGCGTTCCACCTCGCGGTTCGCCTCGGTGCGCTTGCGATAGTTGGCGTATTCCGCAGTGACCCGCTGCAGGTCAGCAAGTCGCTCGGCAGCAAGATCATCCGCCGCCTTGTCAAGAAAGGCGAGGTCAGTGTCATCGAGCGATGTTTCGACGTCGGCATCTTCAAGAGACTCGCCGCTGACCTCGTAGCCCGGGTCTTCCACAAAGTCCGGTTCAGGGGAGCCCTGCGGCTCCCCTTCCGGTGCATTCTTCTCAGTCATGCTTACTTCTTGTCGCCTTCGTCATCGACAACTTCAGCGTCCACGACATCCTCATCGGATGCGCTCTCGCCCGTTTCGGCTTCAGCGGCCTGCTCAGCAGATGTTGCTGCGTAAATCGCCTCACCGAGCTTGCCCTGGCTCTCGACGAGCTTGTCGTACGCGGTCTTCACCGCTGCGTCGTCGTCGCCCGCCAGTGCCGTCTTCACGGCGTCAACATCGGCTTGAACTTCAGCCTTGACGTCTTCAGGCAGCTTCTCTTCGTTCTCTTTGATCAGCTTTTCGATGGAGTAGGCGAGCTGCTCCGCGCCGTTACGCGTCTCGGCAGATTCGCGACGGGCCTTGTCTTCAGCGGCGTGCTCTTCAGCCTCGCGCACCATGCGCTCGATGTCTTCCTTAGGCAAGGATGATCCACCGGTGATGGTCATCGACTGCTCTTTGTTCGTGCCCTTGTCTTTAGCCGACACGTGAACGATGCCGTTTGCGTCGATGTCGAAGGTGACCTCGATTTGAGGTACTCCGCGCGGTGCTGGAGCGATTCCGGTGAGTTCGAAGTTGCCCAGCGACTTGTTATCACGAGTGAACTCGCGCTCACCCTGGTAAACCTGAATGCTTACCGACGGCTGGTTGTCATCTGCCGTGGTGAAGGTTTCCGATCGCTTGGTCGGGATGGCGGTGTTGCGCTCAATGAGCTTGGTCATGATGCCACCCTTGGTCTCGATACCGAGGCTTAGCGGGGTCACGTCGATGAGGAGAACGTCTTTACGCTCACCCTTCAACACACCCGCCTGCAGGGCAGCTCCGACGGCGACGACCTCGTCAGGGTTGACGCCCTTGTTGGGCTCCTTGCCGCCGGTCAGGCTCTTCACCAGTTCGACGACCGCGGGCATACGAGTTGATCCACCGACGAGAACCACGTGGTCGACATCGGCAACCTTGACGCCAGCTTCGCGGATGACGTCCTCGAAAGGCTTCTTGGTACGCGCGATGAGGTCCTCAGTCATTGATTCGAACTGAGCACGCGTCAGCGTCTCGTCGAGGTTTGCCGGACCGTTCTCGGTGAGCGAGAGGTAAGGCAGCTGCACGTTGGTCGTGGTTGAGCTCGACAGCTCCTTTTTGGCCTGCTCAGCGGCTTCTTTGAGACGCTGCAGAGCGATCTTGTCTTTCGACACGTCCACACCAGTCGTTTCTTTGAACTTCTTGATGAGGTGTTCCACGATGCGCTGATCCCAGTCGTCACCACCGAGTCGGTTGTCACCGGCGGTCGCACGAACCTGAATGGTCGAGAAGTCATCATCCTTACCCACTTCGAGGAGTGAGACGTCGAACGTTCCACCACCGAGGTCGAAGACGAGGATGAGCTCGTCCTCTTTACCCTTGTCGAGCCCGTATGCGAGCGCAGCTGCGGTGGGTTCGTTGATGATGCGCAACACGTTGAGACCTGCGATCTCGCCAGCGTCCTTGGTCGCCTGACGTTCCGCGTCGTTGAAGTACGCGGGAACGGTAATCACGGCGTCCGTGACGGTGTCGCCCAAGTACTGCTCGGCATCACGCTTGAGCTTGGCCAGGATGCGGGCCGAAATCTCTTGCGGCGTGTACTTCTTGTTATCGATATCGACCTTCCAGTCGGTACCGATGTGACGCTTGACCGACGCGATGGTGCGATCAACGTTGGTGACGGCCTGGCGCTTGGCCGGCTCGCCGACGAGCACTTCGCCGTCTTTCGTGAAGGCGACCACGGATGGCGTGGTGCGGAATCCCTCAGCGTTCGCGATAACGTTGGGCTCTCCACCTTCGAGCACGGAAACCACCGAGTTGGTGGTTCCGAGGTCAATGCCTACTGCACGTGACATATGTTGTGTTTCTCCTTGTTTTCTCCGGTCACGCTGCCTCACGTGTGTGAGGTGTCGATTCCGGCAGGTCTGTTGTTGGTTAAGTTGTCACACGAACTTGCGTCGTGTTGACTCAAGTTTGCCAGCCTGTGGATAACTTGTCAAGTCGAACTTGATAAGACTCGACTCAAGTTTGAAAAAATGAATTTTTAGTCCGACCCCTGCCCCGAACTCATTTCGCCCGCTAGCCTGAACGCATGACAAGTAGCGCTGTGGATCAACCCATTCGACGTGGTCGTGTATTTGCCTGGGGCCTCTGGAACTGGGGAGCTGATGCGTACAACATCGTCATCCTCACGTTCGTCTTCTCTGTGTACATCGTGTCGAGCTACTTCGTCGACCCCGCCATTGTGGCCGCCTACAACAATGCGGGAGGCGCGTCGGGTTCGGGCCCTGCCATCGACGCTTACAATTCCGCGATCGCCGGACTCACCGCTCAGCTCAGCTGGACCTTTATCATCGCGGGAATTCTCATGGCCCTGGTGGCCCCTCTGGTTGGTCGCGCTGCCGATCGCGGCGGTCACCGCAAGATGTGGCTGGGCATCTACACCGGCCTCATGATCCTGTCGTGCGCGACGCTGTTCTTTGTTCAGGGTCAACCGTCCTTCTTCTGGTTCGGCGTCATCATGCTCGCCGTTGGCGGCGTGTTCTATGAACTCGCGAGCGTGAACTACAACGCCATGCTCACCCAGATCTCCACTCGTAAAAACATCGGTCGCGTTTCCGGGTTCGGTTGGGGAATGGGGTATTTGGGTGGCATCGTGTTGCTCATCCTCGCGCTTGTTGGCTTCATCTTCGGCGACGGGCCCTACTGGTTTGGCGTGACGAGTGACGACGGCATGAACATCCGCATGATCGCCGTGCTGGTCACAATCTGGTGCATCATCTTCACCATTCCCGTCTTGTTCTCCGTTGAAGAGAATCGTGCACTTGCACCCGGATCGCGCGCAGGCTTCATCGAGGCTTATCGGGCAATCGGTCGTAGCATCCGCGATTTGTTCAATAACGATCGACGCACGTTCAACTTTCTGCTTGCCTCGATGATTTTCCGGGATGGTCTCGCCGCCGTCTTTACATTTGGTGGCATTCTGGCCGCCACCGTGTTTGGGTTCTCAAAGACCGAAGTAATTCTGTTCGCCATTGGGGCGAACGTTGTCGCCGGAATCGGTGTCTTTCTTGGCGGTCTGTTTGACGACATCATCGGACCCAAGCGCGTGATTGTCGTGGCGCTGTCCGTCATCTCCCTGGTCGGCCTTGGCCTGTTCTTCTTCCACGACGGCGGTCAGATCGTTTTCTGGGTTGGTGGCCTACTCCTCGGCTTCTGCGTCGGACCCGCACAGTCCGCCTCACGTTCATTGATGGCGCGCCTCGCGCCCGCCGGTAAAGAGGGCGAGATTTTCGGACTCTACGCGTTCACCGGACGCGCCACGGTCTACATCGGAACCGCGCTCTTCGGACTCTTCGTCGCCATCTCTGGCGCCACCTACTGGGGAATCCTGGGAATCATCCTCGTCGTACTCGCGGGACTCATCATGTTGCTGCCCATCAAGGTGGACCGCATCAACCACGAGGTCTAGCTAGATAAACAGCCAGTGCAGGATGAGCAGGATCGTCACGACGAATCCTGCAACAAAGTTGATGGCTAAGAAGAATCTCCAGCCGCGGTTTGCCCGTTCGGCATCCGCGTCGCGAAGCCTGACAAAAGGCGCCACCATGACGATGTACGGGATGCACACGAAGGCCGCATAAAAAACTGGCCAGGCTGCTTTGCCCGTTCCCGCGGCTGCCACCAGAAAGACGGCGGCTAGCGCATACGCCACGAGGGCGAACCGTGATGTCCAGGCCGCTCCGAAGACGGTGGCAATCGACGAAAGTCCACCTTCGCGATCGGCGTTGATGTCCTGCACCGCTCCGAATGCGTGCGAGGCAATTCCCCAGAGAAAAAACGCCGCAAGAATGAGCCACAGTGCCGGCGTAAAAACTGCTCCGGCGAGAACGAGGCCGTAAACAGCCGGGCTCACGAAGTGCGTGCTCGACGTGAGCGAGTCCAACACCGGAACCTCCTTGAAGCGAAGACCCTTCATCGAATAGGCAATGACGGCAAATAGGCTCACCGCGAGCACTGCCCACGAAGCTGGGTTGCCCACGACCGCGAGATAAATCACAAACGGCAGACACAAGATGAGTGATGCCCACAGGATAAAAGGATGCAGGGATCGGTCGAGAACCGCTCCCTCGACACCGCCTTTGCGCGGGTTGCGCAGGTCTGATTCGTAATCGAACACGTCGTTGATGCCGTACATCGCGACGTTATAGGGAATGAGAAAGAAGACTGTGCCGACGATGAACGTCAGGTCAATCTGACGAGTTGTCATGAGGTAGGCCGCCGCAAAAGGAAAAGCCGTGTTCACCCACGACAGAGGTCGCGACGAGACGAATAGTTGCACCAACGGCTTCACTGCGACGTATCCTCCCGGTGTCGAGCACGGGCGTGCCCAAGCAATCCCCAGAGCGTCGGAGCCACGAGTACGACGGCGAGCGAATAGGCGAAATCCTCGATCGGGATGAGTCCGAGATAGACGCCGCTCAGAGCGTCGGCGTGATACGCCACAATTCCCAAACCAATGATGACGTTGTCAAAAATCGCGGTCAGTGCCGCTACGACCAGAAAGGTGATCACGTACTTGACCAGCAGTGCGGACCTCGTTCGACCGGGTGCCCTGACGTTCGCCGGTGCTGCTTCCTGAGTCGATGTAGTTCCACGTGCAGCAGCTGACAAACGCCGCGAGCGAGCCGAGCGACGCATCATCATGCCAATGCTCAACATCGCGACTATGAAGAATACGAGAGCCGCACCAACGAAGATCAGATTAAGTTCGTGGTAGGTCATGGATGACCGTCCGGGCGCGTGCGGGTGAGCATCCACTCATGAATCCGGCCAAGGCCGTTGAACGTGTTCATCGTGACATAGCCCAGAAGGATGAGAAAAAAGACCTCTTCGAGCGGAAAATCGGGGGCGAGAAACACCCCGGTCAGCCACTGGCGTGATCCGGTGAAGAAGATGCCGGCGGAAATGCCGACAACGTCCCACACCACGAAAAAGACCACTGTCACCGCCAGCACGATGGCTGCCCGAATCGCGTGGGCAAAGAAAAACAGCTTGTAGCGCCAATCAAGAATAATCATCCCGGCGAGGGAAAACAGCAACCCACCAAGATAAAGCGCGCTCATCGATCGACCGTGGGGAAAAGTGGTTCGGGCAGGGGCTCAGTCGAAACATCGCCACGGAGGCGTTTGATGACCAACTCCGCGCTGATCAAACACATGGGCAAGCCGATTCCCGGGATGGTAGACCCACCGGCGTAGTAGAGCCCATCCACTTTGGTACTGACGTTACCTGCGCGGTAGAAGGCGCTTTGGCTCAGCACGTGGCTTGGGCCGAGGGCAGTGCCGTTCCACGCGTTGAGATCCTCCGCGAAATCCTCGGGGCCGATCGTGCGTCGGAGAGTAATCCGCTTGGCGAAGTCGGGGATGTCTGCCCACGTGGCGATCTGAGCGATAGCGGCGTCGGCAATGGCTTCTACGGTCTTGCCGCCCTTGCCGGCGAGCCCACCTTTGCCAAGAGATACATCGGCCGGTACGGGAACCAGCACAAAAATGTTCGTGTCCCCCGCGGGCGCAACATCCGCGTCGCTGGCGCTTGGCTTGCAGACATAAAAGGATGCGGGATTGGGAACCGACGACGGGTTGCCAAAGATGCGACCGAAATTGTCCTGCCAGTCTTCGGTGAAGAAGAGTGTGTGGTGCTTGAGCTGAGGCACTTCTCCTGACACCCCGAGATACATCAGCACTGCTGAGGGGCCGGCAATCCGCTCCGTCCACCACGACTGTGGATAGGTCTGCAGTTTTTCCGGCAGCAGCTGAGTTTCACTGAAGTGCAGGTCGGCAGCGGACACGACGACATCCGCCTCTATTTCAATCTGGCGATTCTTTGGCCCACGGTATTCCACTCCGCGCACTCGGGGTTTGCGCCCTGTCGAATCGTCAACCAAGATTTTGGTCACCGGAGACCCCTGGAGCACGGTGACACCCTCAGCTTTTGCCAACTCGGCAATGGTGGCAATCACGCGGGCAAACCCACCTTGGGGATACAGCACACCATCTTCAAGATCGAGGTAACTCATCAAGTGGTAGATGCTTGGCGTATTGAACGGGCTTGCACCCAAGAACACCGCGGGGTAACCCAAGATTTGTTGCAGGCGATTCGAGCTCACGTGTCTCGCGGCGAATTGGGAGAGTGTCTCTCGCAGCAGCCTGATCAGGCGCGGAGCCCGAGCGAGAACGTCACCTCTCACGAGGGAGGCCTTGCGTTCAAACGTGTTGTAGAGAAAGCGCAACTTCGCGAGGTGGTAGGCCTCTTTAGCCGAATCGAGATATTTCTCCATGGGCTTGCGCGAACCCGGCTCGATGCTTTCGAACAGCTCGAGGTTCGTCTCGCGATCCGACGTGACGTCAACAACGGCCGGCTGTTCTCGCTTGCCAGATGAGTCGTGCAAGCCTTCAAAGTAGACCCGATAGGCAGGATCGAGTTTCAGCAACTCGAGTTGCTCCTCGGCTGACGAACCGAGCAACCGGTAGAAGTGATCAAAGACCTCAGGCATGAGATACCACGAGGGGCCGGTGTCAAAGCGGAATCCGTCCTTCTCCCACGAGCCAGCCCGACCGCCCAAGCCGTTGTTCTTTTCGAGCAGGGTGACGTCGTAGCCGTCCCGCGCCATGAGCGCTGCCGTTGCTAGCCCGGCGATGCCGCCCCCGATGACTACTGCTTTGGTTGCGTGTGTCACTTAAATCTGACCCTTCCACTTATCGCTGTGAGGAGAAGCCAGAGCTTGGTGAGCCCGGGTACTCGGATTCGTCTCGTCTTAATAACCTCGACTGGAGTCTTGGCGACGCGACGATTGAGTTCAGCAAACAGCAGTTGAGCTAAGTAAACCGCACGTCGACTGCTTTTGGGCAATCGTGCAACCGCCCGGGCTGAGACAGCTAAATCAGCGTCGATGTTCGCAACCAAGGCCATCTTTCCGGTCTCGGTGAGCTGGGAAACATCCACGTCCGGAAAATATGCGCGCCCGAGCCCATCGAGGTCGGCGGCCAGGTCGCGCAAGAAATTTACCTTTTGAAAAGCGGCTCCAAGCGCCCGCGCGCCCTCGACGAAACTCTCGCGCTCTGCTGACGAAAATGTGCCGTCCGCAAGGAAAGCCTCAAGGCACATGAGACCAACGACTTCAGCGGAGCCGTAGACATAACTCGCGAAGCTCTCCGGCGTGTGCACGGTCTCGGTAATGTCAGCCCGCATTGAGGCAAAGAACGGACGGGTCAGCTCGGCTGAAATACCCGTGGCCCTCGCGGTGCGAGCAAACGCGTGAACGACGAGATTGGAACTGAACCCGTGTTGCATCGCCCACTCGGTTTGTTGCTCAAGCTCGTCGAGGCTGTGGCGAATCTGTTCGGGCGTGCATCCAGCCTCTGCGGCAACACCATCGACTATCTCATCGGCGAGGCGAACCAGCGCATAAATATCCTCAACCTGTCCGCGCACGGGCTGACTTAAGAGGCGAGTGGCCATCCCAAATGACGTTGAATAGCGGTAGATGACAGATCGCGCTGTGAAATGAGCGACCCCGTTGTAGCGTTGGCTTTGCGCGGAGTCCAGCCGAGGCGTCTCGGGAGAAGTCTTGGCTATTTTGTCTGTAAGAACCACGCTTTTAGACTAGACCGGAAGGTCCCCACCATTTTTAAAACCACACGCGGAGGTGTCGTGCTTACTCCTGAACTTGTGGTCCTCGTGGACGACTTAGGACAACCACTCGGAAGTCACGATAAGTCGACAGTCCACACAGAAGAGACGCCGCTTCACCTCGCTTTTTCATGCCACGTGTTCGACGATTCAGGCCGGCTTCTCGTCACACGCCGAGCCCTCGACAAGAAGACGTGGCCGGGCGTGTGGACGAACTCGTTCTGCGGTCACCCTGGTCCCGGTGAGGACTCGGTGGATGCGTTGCACCGCCGAGCCGAGCGAGAGCTCGGCATGACCGTGACGGATGTTCGCATCGCGATTCCGGAATTTCGCTACCGCGCGGTTGATGCCAGTGGTGTCGTGGAGAACGAAATTTGTCCCGTGTACATCGCGCGCGCATCGAGCGACCCACGACCGGCTCCCGATGAGGTCGTCGAGTTCTACTGGGCAGACACGCTCGAACTTCTCGCTGCCGTGACAGCCACCCCCTGGGCATTCAGCCCCTGGTTGACACTTCAGTTACCCGAGCTAGCCGCCCGCGGCACTCTTTCGATTTAGGCAAACCATGGCTTCGAGTGAGCTTTTCGGAATCATCGACAACCCCCACTTCCCAGCGCGCAACTAGCCGCCGACGGCACCCGCATCCGTGGCACTTACGTCGGTGAGATGGAAGTTCATGAAGGAACGCGACGCTGTCGGCCCGCGCTGGCCGAGGTAGCGCGACTTGTAGTCAGCCGAACCGTAGGGCTTTTCTGAGGGCGAGGACAGCTTGAAGAAACAGAGCTGACCGATTTTCATGCCCGGCCAGAGTTTGATGGGCAAGGTCGCCATGTTTGACAACTCGAGAGTGACGTGACCCGAGAATCCCGGGTCGATGAAGCCTGCGGTCGAGTGAGTGAGTAACCCAAGGCGACCAAGTGAACTCTTTCCCTCGAGCCGCGCAGCCAGATCGTCGGGCAGGGTGACCTGCTCATAAGTCGCCCCAAGAACAAACTCACCGGGGTGCAGGATGAACGGCTGGTCCGGCTCTACTTCAATCAGTCGGGTAAGTTCCGACTGATCCTCGCGAGGATCAATGTAGGGATACTTGTGGTTGTCGAAGAGGCGAAAGTATCGATCGATACGCACATCAATGCTCGACGGCTGAATCATCGAGGCGTCATACGGGTCAAGTTTGACTCTGCCGGCGTCGAGCTCAGCACGAATGTCACGGTCAGACAAAAGCATGGTGCAAGTCTACTTTGGCGAGACGTTTCCAACCCGGTCACGCATCGCCTATGCTGTTTCGTATACGATTTTGAGAGGCAATCATGCTTTCTGAAGACCAGCGCGTCGCGATCGCCGACGAACTCTTTGCCGCAGATCAGTCGCGGGGCATGGTGGAGCGCTTGACCAAGCGTTACCCCGACATGGAAGTCGCCGACTCCTATGCCGTCCAAAGCATTTGGGCACAGCGTCGACTCGACGCTGGGTACACGATTGTGGGTCACAAAATTGGTCTGACCTCCAAAGTCATGCAGTTGGCGACGGGAATCACCGAGCCTGACTATGGCGTGATTTTCGACGACATGGTGTGGCCCAGTGGCGCTGAGATTGAGCACGGGCTCTTTTCAAACGTGCGCATCGAAGTCGAGCTCGCCTATGTTCTCAAGAAAGACCTCACAGGACCGAACTGCACTCTCGAGGATGTCATTGACGCAGTGGACTACGTTGTGCCCGCCCTCGAAATCCTCAATTCCCACATTGAGATGGATGGGCGCACCATCGTCGACACGATCTCGGACAACGCCGCAATGGGTGGAATGGTCGTCGGAGACACTCACAAGCCCATTGACTTCATGGACCTCCGGTGGGCGCCGGGAATCCTTATGCGCAACGGTGATGTCGAGGAGACCGGTCTCGCCGCCGGGGTGCTCAACAACCCGCCTGCGGGTGTGTTCTGGCTCGCCAATAAACTTGCTCAGCACGGTACGGTATTGAAAGCCGGCGAGATCATTCTTGCTGGGTCTTTCACGAAACCGATGTGGGTGCACCCGGGTGACCACATTGTGGCCGACTTTGGACCGCTTGGAGTCATCGAATGCCGATTCATTTAGATCCCACCCCCACCTTCCGCCACTTGCTCGCGGATGCCAACCGAGCACAGGTTGGCATGTGGGTTTGCTCCGGCTCTCCGGTTATCGCCGAAATTTGCGCGACCAGCGGGCTGGACTGGTTGCTCATTGACGCCGAGCACTCGCCCAATGGCCTCGAGTCAATTTCGGCTCAACTCATTGCCGTGCACGGCAATGGCACCCTCGCCATGGTTCGTCCTCCGATCGGCGACCAGGTGGGCATCAAACAGCTCCTTGACCTTGGCGCACAAAACCTCCTCATCCCGATGGTCGACACCGCAGAGCAGGCGGCCACGCTGGTGTCGTACACGCGCTACCCACCACGCGGGGTACGCGGTGTCGGTTCGGCTCTGGCGCGCGCATCCCGATGGAATCGCATTGAGAACTACCTGGCGCGAGCCGAAGAAACCGTTTCGCTCACCGTGCAGATTGAAACCGTCGAGGCCGTGACAAACATCTCCGAGATCGCGGGGGTTGACGGCGTCGACGCAATTTTCATCGGACCGTCAGACCTCGCCGCCTCCATGGGTCTCCTTGGACAGCAAGACCACCCCGATGTCGTCGCGTCAGCTATGTCGTGTATTGAAGCCGTAAAGAAGGTCGGCAAAAAGGTCGGCATCAACGCCTTCAACCCGACCACCGCCCAGAAGTACATCGACGCCGGGGTCGACTTCATTCTGGTCGGTGCGGATGTGGCGATGATTGCTCGCGCTGGTGAAGCGCTCGCCGACACGTTCATCGGTGGCGGTGGCGCGAACCGCGCCTCCTACTAGTTCCCGTTCATTCGCTGACTACAGCGCCTTGATGATGTCCTCAACGCGTTCTTTCGCGTCACCAAACAGCATCGAAGCGTTGTCACGGAAAAACAACGGGTTCTGCACGCCGGCATAACCCGAGGCCATCGACCGCTTGAACACCACGACATTGGATGCTTCCCACACGCGCAACACCGGCATTCCCGCAATCGGGCTGCTTGGGTCTTCCGCTGCCGCCGGGTTGCAGGTGTCGTTGGCGCCGATCACGAGAACAACGGCGGTATCTGCAAAGTCGTCGTTGATTTCGTCCATTTCGAGCACAATGTCGTAAGGCACCTTGGCCTCAGCCAGCAAGACGTTCATGTGTCCGGGCAAGCGACCGGCAACCGGGTGAATGCCGAATCGCACATCTACACCTTTAGCGCGGAGTTGATGCGCTAGCTCAGCCACCGGATACTGCGCCTGCGCGACAGCCATCCCGTAACCCGGCGTGATCACGACGGTGTCAGCTCCGGCCAGGAGCTCGGCCACCGACTGTGCATCGGTTTCCCGATACTCGCCCTCTTCTTCTTCACCCTTCGCCGCCGGCTTTTCGATTCCGAAGCCACCAGCAATAACAGAAATGAAGGATCGGTTCATCGCCCGACACATGATGAATGACAGGTAGGCACCGGATGATCCCACCAACGCGCCGGTCACAATGAGCAGGTCGTTGTTGAGCAAGAATCCCGCTGCCGCTGCCGCCCAACCCGAATAGCTGTTGAGCATGGAAACGACAACAGGCATGTCGCCACCACCGATGGATGCCACGAGGTGCCATCCCAGCAACAGGGCGAGAGCGGTCACCGCGATGAGCAGCCCAAGCTCCGGCGTAATGACGTACCAGACCGTGAGGCCCACGAACGCAACAAGGGCCCCGATGTTCAGTGCATTCTTACCGGGAAGCATGAGCGGACGCGACGAAATGCGAGCCGACAACTTGAGGAATGCCACAATCGAACCCGTAAAGGTCACCGCGCCGATAAAGACGCCGATAAAGACCTCAGCGTGATGGATGCCCAGCAGCTCGGGCGCGACATCTTCGGATGCAAGTGCCCCGTTCCATCCGATCAGCACCGCGGCCAGACCGACGAACGAGTGAAGCAGCGCGATCAGCTCCGGCATCCCGGTCATTTCAACGACCTTGGCTCGCCACAGACCGATGGCTGCGCCGATCACGACAGCGACAATGAGGATGACGATGCCCAAGGTTGCCTGAGCTTGGCTCCACAGGTTGCCCACGGTCAGCCAGATTGTGGCAATCAGTGCGATCGCCATGCCGATCATGCCAAAGCGAAGGCCGGTCTTTGAGGACTCGTGGTGGCTCAGACCGGCGAGGCTCAAAATGAAGAGCAACGCGGCAACGATGTACGCTGCGTTCGCAAAGAATACGACGTGCGAAACGTCGGTGAGGAAAGTCATGTTCATCGCTGGTCTCCCTTAGAGAACATCTTCAGCATTCGACGGGTAACCGCAAAGCCACCAAAGATGTTGATGCTCGCGAGGAGGACGGCCACACCGGCCAGAATCTGAACGACAACGCTATTTGTCGTCAATTGCAGAATGGCTCCGACGACCACGATGCCGGAGATAGCGTTGGTCACACTCATCAGAGGAGTGTGAAGTGCGTGGTGCACCTTTCCAATCACATAGAAACCAATCACGACGGCCAAGGTGAGCACGAGGAAGTGCTGTGGCAGTGGTGCCGGGGCAAAAGCGCAGATGGCAAAGAGTGCCGCGATTCCCACGGCAATCAAGGAACCCTTTGCGGCAGGCGACATGGTTTTCTTCTCTTTGGCCACTGCGGCTGGGGCAGCAGCGGCTGCTGCCGGCGCCGCTGAGACCTGCACCGGAGGCGGTGGCCAGGTCACCTCACCATCGCGAACTACGGTGACAGAGCGTTGAACGATGTCGTCAAAGTCGATGCTCAGATTGCCGTCTTTCTCCGGAGTAAGGAGCTTGAGCAGGTTCAGCATGTTCGTACCAAACAACTGCGACGCCTGTTGCGGGAGTCGACCAGCAAGGTCGGTATATCCCAGGATGGTGACACCGTTTTTGGTCACCACCTTCTTTCCTGCCTGCGAGCCTTCGACGTTTCCGCCCTGAGCCGCGGCCATGTCGACGATGACACTGCCGGGCTTCATGCTGGCGACATCGGCACCGGTGATCAGGCGGGGCGCGGGACGACCCGGGATGAGGGCAGTCGTGATGATGATGTCGACGTCGGCGGCCTGCTCGGAATAAATCTCTGCTGCGCGCTTGTCATACGCCTCGCTTGTTGCTTTTGCGTAGCCGTCGGACGATTCCATTTTCTCCGCCACTTCGACGGCGAGGTACTGTCCACCGATCGATTTCACCTGGTCGGCCACTTCGGGTCGTGGGTCGGTGGCGCGAACAATCGCACCCATACTCGAGGCGGCTCCGATTGCGGCGAGGCCGGCCACGCCGGCTCCTGCGACGAGAACCTTGGCGGGCGGAACCTTGCCGGCGGCGGTGACCTGTCCGGTAAAGAAACGACCAAATTCGTGGGCGGCTTCCACGACGGCACGATAACCGGCAATATTTGCCATCGAACTGAGCACATCCATCGACTGTGCTCGAGAGATGCGAGGAACCGCATCCATCGCAATCGCGGTGATGCCACGAGTAGCCAAAGATTCGACGAGGTCGGGCCGTAGCGCGGGACTCATGAGGCTAATAATGGTGGCGTTATTGGCAAGCTTCTTTATTTCGTCGGGCGTCGGTGCATTCACCTTCATGACGACGTCGGCTTTCCACGCCTTGTCTGTGGTGACAACCGAGGCTCCGGCCTCCGTGTACTCAGAATCGGGGAAGGATGACAGCGCACCCGCACCCTTTTCAACAATCACCTCGTAGCCCAGAGCAACAATCTTGCCCACCGTGTTGGGTGTGGCAGCGACGCGGGTTTCACCCGGTTGCTCGGTAACAACACCAATACGCGTCATGCGTATTCCTCATTTCACTTAGCGGTCGCGGCCCGCACAGACCGCGATGTTAAGGATGAGCGACAGTTTCAGAAGCTTGCCCGTCCAATTCAAGCAACTTCTGTTCAGCATCCAAGGCTTCAAGGCTATCGAAAACTCAACAGGAGCGGGTAATTAGACGCCTTCGACACGATAGGACCGAAGTGCCGGTGTGACCCGAAGAATCACGGTGAGCACCGCGACAATCAAGACCCCGCCGAGGATTGGCGGGAACCACAGCGTGGCGACCGCAACCAACAGTCCGGCATAGAGGTCTCCGAGACGTGGGCCGCCAGTCACGACGGCGAAGAAAAGCCCCTGTAAGCGACCGCGCATTTCATCCGGCACCACGGTAAGCAGCATGGATGACCTGAAGATCGCAGAAACCTCGTCGGCCGCGCCCATGCCGACAAAAGCGAGAGAACCACAAATGAGCGCACCCCAGTTGACCTCGGTAAACGCGCTACCCGGAACACCAAACCAGCCCGTTGACATCGCAAGCAACACGAGTCCGAAGAGTAGGACAAATACGCCGTACCACTGAACGGCTCGCGCTATCGCCACGCCCTGCCGTTGCACGTGCCTCACCCGGCCGCTAAATACGCTCATCGCGAAGCTCCCCACCGCGCCGGCCGCGGTGACGATACCCACGGTGATGGAACCGCCGCCGATGAAGTGCACCGCCGCCGCCGGAAGCAGAACGTAGGGGCGACCGAACGTCATGGCAACAACATCGATGACGAATCCCGCGGTAATGGCCGGAGCCGTTCGCAAGAACGCCATCCCCTGTTTGAGTGAGGTCCATCCTGGGCGGGTCACCTCGGTGAGGGGAAGCAGTTTGGGGAGAGTGATGATTCCCATAAACCCGGCAAGACTGAAAATGAGATCCAGTGAGAAGGTCCATGGGAAGCCAACGAGCGCGACCAGGACGCCGCCTAGCGCCGGACCAGCCATCACTTGCGCCCCATAACTCAGCCCGTTGAGCGCACTGGCGCTGGGAATGAGTTCACTCGGCAGGATGCGAGGATAAGCGGCCCCTCGCGTGGCCCCCATGACTGTGGCCGACATCGCACTTATCGTGGTGCAGAGATAGAAGGGCCACAGGGCAACGTGCCCACCCGCGGCGCTAGCCGTGTGCTCGAGAACTGACAACACCACCAGGCCGGCTGTCGCGATAAACATCAGTACCGCAACAACGAACAACAGGGCTCGACGATCCCACGAATCCGCGATCATGCCGCCCAAGGGCCCAGCAATAAGCATGGGTATCAGGGCGACCCCGCCAACCAGGGCTACGGCCTCGGTGCTGTGCGAGATGGCATAGATTTGCAGCCCCACGGCAACGATGGTCATTTGCGCGCCCACGCCAGTTATCAGGGCGCCTATCCAGAGCCTGGCAAATGCCGGTGACTGCCGCAGCGGCGACAGGTCAGCAAAGTGACTGCGGCGCGAAGGCGAAGGGCTCTGTGACATCACCCTTAGTCTGGCGCATTGAACGTGTCGACCTCGCCCATGAACCGTTCAACGTCGGCGTCGACCATAACGTCCCGAGGGGTGAGCCCCCGGGTGAGGTAGAGCCCATCGAGCGAAGTAATTCGACTGAGCGCCACATAGGTTTGACCCGGGGCAAACGCGCGATTGCCCATATCGATGATGGCTCGTTCGTAGGTTTGACCCTGTGACTTGTGAATCGTCACCGCCCACGCGAGACGCAGAGGAAATTGCGTGAACTCTGCGATGACCTCGCGCTCGAGTGTTTTGGTCTCGGGGTCGTAGTCGTATCGATAGCGCTCCCAGACCGCCGGTAACACTTCGTGCTCGACAGTACTTTCGCCATCATGGACTTCAACGTGAACGGTCTTTCCGATTCGCGTCACGTGACCAACGGTGCCGTTTACCCAACGTTGATCTGAATCGTTGCGCAAGAACATCACCTGAGCCCCCACTTTGAGCGTCAGCTCCTCGTCCGCAGGAAACCACCCGGGCGGGAAATCACCATCGACATTTGCGGCAGCGGTTTTTGTCTCCCCGGCCAGCTGCGCGAGCGCTGTCGCATTGATTCGCGCAACCGCATCGTTCGTCGTAGCCAGGGTGATGATGTCTCCTGCTGGGGCGGGTCGATCTCCGGCTTCGTTGAGAGCTCGCCCAATTTCAGGCGTTACCTTGCCGTGGCGAACGGCGTTGAGCATGTGTTTAAACTCTTCATCGCGCTGGCGATGAATTTCCGTCAGTTCCACAATCCGCATCGGTGTCTGTTCCCAGACGTGCGCATCAAAGAACCACATGGACCGGTAGTGATCCGCAAAATAGGCTTTTTCTTCCTGCGAGCGCGGAGGCACCGGGGCCAATTGATAGGGATCACCAAACATGACCACTTGCACTCCGCCGAAAGGAACACCTCGTTTGTGTCGCACTTCACGAAGGGCCCGATCAATCGCGTCCATCACGTCAGCGTTGACCATAGATATCTCGTCGATGACGAGAAGCTCGATGGCTTGCAACAGTTTGCGCTTTTGTGGTGTCTGGGTGAGCCTCTCGTTTCCGATTAGCCCAATCGGGAGAAAAAAGAGCGAGTGGATGGTCGTTCCCTGCACATTGAGGGCCGCCACACCTGTGGGCGCGCACACAGCTACCCGCTTCTCGGTCGACGTCGTCAGTGCACTGAGCAGGGTGGACTTACCGGTGCCCGCTCGGCCGGTAATGAAGAAATTGTCACCGGTCGACTCAATGAGTTCGAGGATTCGCTGTTGCTCTTTCGTGAGCTTCACTTTTTTCACTGAGGGCCCCCTGAAGCTCGCTGCGCGAGCATCTCGTTATACGCGGCCAATTCGGCATCGCCGTTTCGCGCCTCGTCTCGATCTCGTCGTTTAGCCGTGCGCTCCTCGCTCCTGCTCCACTGCACACCAATCACCAGCATGAGCAGAAGGTTGGGCAGTTCGCCCACGCTCCACGCGATTGCCCCGCCGGTGTATTGATCTTCCAGTGGGGTTTGACCCCAGGTTCGCCCCATGGCTCCATACCAGTCGGCGAGCAAGAGCCCGGTGTTGCTCATCAGGGCGAGTCCGAAGAACGCATGTACGGTCATTGCAATCAGTAGCTGGACCACCCGGAAGGGGTAAGACAAGCGGTTGACGCCGGGATCTACGCCAATCAGCGATTGCACAAAGAGGTACCCGGCCAGGAGGAAATGCACAATCATCCACTCGTGTCCAAAGTGGTTTGTCGTCGCCCACCTAAAAATTGGCGTGTAGTAGAAAAGCCACAGCGATCCCACAAAATTGACGGTCGCGAAGAGAGGATTTGCGATTATTCGGGCGAATCGTGAGTGGACGGCTATCCATATCCATTCTCGACCGCCTCGGCTACCGTCATCCCGCTTGCGAATGGCGCGCATGGCTAGAGTCACTGGAGCTCCCGGCACCAGAAGAATGGGCACCATCATGCCTAACGCCATATGTGCGAACATGTGCGCGCTAAAGAGATAGCGCTCGTAGACATTGACACCACCGTTGGTGAGATACGCCAGAAAAAGCAAACCAAGAACCCAGAGAACGGTCCGGTACCACGGCCACGCATCTCCCCGGCGCCGTAGTCGAATGACGCCGGCGATGTAAAAGAAAATTCCGAAACCGCAAACGAGTAACCAGACCAGGTCGATGTGCCACAAGGTGAGATAGTTGACGAAATTTGCCTCGGGTGGCAGCAGATCTCCGGTCAGGATTTGCGCCGGCGTCGGCGCAGCCGGGGGTGTATCTGGGATCGGCGGTGGGGTGCGCGCCAGCGCCGCGGCGAGTCCGGAGGCGAGACCCATGATGACAAGCTCCACGCCCGCAAATCCCCAAAAGGCGCGGGGCAAGCCCGAGTGAAGTTTTTTCAGCCAGATTCCGCGCTGAAGCGCACCAAAGGTCACGAGAACCACGAGGCACACTGACTTAAGAACAAGGATGCGTCCGTATCCCGTATCGAGATCGGCCCAGGATCCAATCCGGATGGCCGCGTTGACGATGCCCGAAGCGACGACGGCAATGACCGAGACCAGAGCCAGCGTGGAAAAGCGACTGGTGATGATGCTCAAGCGCTCCGGAGTCATCTTTGATCGAAGCATGACGAGTGCGACAAGGCCACCAAGCCAGACAGAAACAAAAACCAGGTGAATACCGAGGGAGGTCATTGCGACGTCGTGTCCCGAAGCAGCCGCAGAGTGACCCATCAGGGCCAGCGGAATGAGTGGCGTCAGGGCGGCGAGTCCAACGAAGAATACGCCAGTCTGCCGAACCACACTCAAGCACAAAACAGAAACAGTGGCCGATAAAACCACAATCCACAGCCACCCCTGACCCAGGGCTATCTTGGTCACGAATAGCGCGAGGCCTTCTCCGAATGGCACGTCAAAACTGAAGGACTGCTGGCTCACATCGAGATAGACAAAAATCAACGTGAGTGCAGAGAGCACAGTAAGCGCGATAGCGCTGGCGGCGGCGACATCTAGCGCCCGGCGATAGGCGATCTCTGTTGCGCTGAAAGCCCAGAGGGCCAAAGCTAGCGCTCCGACGGTGATGGCAATCGCAATATTGACACCGAATTTGAGGAGGGGGAGTCCGTAGCGAACGAGGTCGCCCGGATCGGCGATGGGTCGTGGGGATGCGCCGCCGCCGATTGCCAAGCCAAAGAGAACTGCGACCGCACCACTGACCGCGACAATCGCGACTAGGCCGGGAACACGCAGACTCTTCACTCGTTAAGACTAGGCATAGTTGTCACGTGCCTTCTGTCGCATGCCTGGGGAGGGGGAAAACTAACCGCTCCTCACGTGGACTGGACAATAGCGCCACAGAGAAAAAGGCGGGCCGCCCCACAGGGCGACCCGCCTGACGCGCGAACGCGAAACTACTTTGCTGCAGCCTTGAGCTTGCTTCCGGCTGAAATCTTGACGCCGTTTGATGCGGCAATCTGAATGGTTGCACCGGTCTGTGGGTTGCGTCCCGTGCGGGCGGCACGCTTGGTGCGCTCTACCGAAAGGAAACCGGGGATGGTGACCTTGCCACCGTCTTTGCCAACCTCTTTCGAGATGACATCAAAGAGTGCATCGAGAACGGCGTTGACCGCAGTCTGCGACTGGTTTGTGTGCGCCGCTACTGCAGCGACGACCTCTGACTTGTTGAGAGCCATGTTGTCCTCCTGGAACTAGTGGTCTCTGCGAGACCTTTAGACGTATTTGAGGCCTTGCGGGCCGTCGTGGACACTAACCATGCGGTTAGCTCTGACGAAAATACCAAGAAACGGGTACTTTTCCCCGCAATTCCACGGGTGTGGCGTATTTGGTAAGAACTGCCATTTGGGGAGAAGGCGTGACGGAGATCGCGACTTAACGAGACAGCGGACCGAAACACGAGGTCTCGGTCCGCTGTCACACGGGAAGTGCGGGGTGTTGTGCTGTCTACCAGCTCGACTTGGTGATTCCCGGAAGCTCACCTTGGTGAGCCATCTCACGAAAACGCACACGCGAAACACCGAACTTGGTCAGGACGCCACGAGGACGTCCGTCGATCGCGTCACGGGAACGGACACGCACGGGGGAGGCGTTACGAGGAAGCTTCTGCAGACCAATGCGTGCTGCTTCGCGCGACTCGTCAGTGCCGTTTGGGTCGACAAGCGCCTTTTTGAGTTCGGCGCGTTTTGCCGCGTAGCGCTCGACGACAACCTTGCGTTGCTCGTTACGAGCGATCTTGCTTTTCTTAGCCATGGTTAGCGCTCCTCGCGAAATTCAACGTGCTGGCGAATCACCGGGTCGTACTTCTTGAGTACGAGGCGGTCGGGATTGTTACGACGGTTCTTACGCGTGACATAGGTGTAACCCGTGCCTGCCGTCGAACGGAGTTTGATGATGGGACGAACGTCCTGCTGTTTTGCCATTAGAACTTCTCCCCTCGAGCGATAAGTTCAGCAATAACCGAGTCAATGCCTCGGACATCGATGACTTTGATTCCCTTGGCCGACAGCGTCAAAGTGACGTTGCGACGAAGCGACGGAACAAAGTACGTCTTCTTCTGGATGTTCGGGTCGAAGCGACGCTTGGTGCGTCGGTGCGAGTGCGAAATGTTGTGACCGAAGCCGGGACCGGCTCCCGTCACCTGGCAATGAGCAGCCATGGTTTCCCTTTCAATACCGCTCGCGTTGTAATACGCGAGCCCAAGATCTCTTGTCTGCACGACACGCGAATCATCATCCCCAAGGATGAGACTTGCTCTGCCGCACTGTTGCCCGAGGATTTTCGGACAACCAAGGGTTTAGTCTAAGCGAGAACTGCTCCGTGCGCCAATCGTGGCACCAGTAACCCTAGGCACACTGCGAACATAAGCCGAATATGTCGACCACGTGCTCGACATCCGTGAAGTTATATGCTGCCGCTTGCGCTCGCGACCACTCTTCAATTGGTTTCGCGTCGATTTCGACGGTAGCCCCACATTCGCGACACATGAGGTGATGGTGATGTCCGTTGCTGGAACACGCGCGATAGAGATTTTCTCCCTCGAGCGAGAGCAATGAATCCACGTCGCCTTCACCAACCATGTCTGTGAGAGCCCGATACACGGTCGCGAGAGAGATCGTGGAGCCTGAGTGTGTCATGGACGCATGCAGGGCCTGGGCGCTGACGAACCCGCGCGCCTTCGTTAACGCCGTCACGACCAAGTCGCGCTGTTTAGTCTGCCTTTTCATGCGCTCACTTCCGGTCTCACCTCAGTGTGTCGACTGACGACGCGAATGAGCCCCGTATCGACTTGAGGCCCCTGCTCTGCCTGTCGTGGTCTGGAACGTTCGCGAATCACTCGAACGACAAAACATATTCCAAACAGCAACGCGGCCACGAGGGCAATGCTTGCGCCGGCGCTAATTTCTGCCCAGCGAGACGCGTACAACCCGACAACCGCGGAAACCACTCCAAATGTGGGTGCCAACCACAGCATTCCAACGATGGAGCGCGTAACTTGTCGAGCCGCGGCTGCTGGAGCAGCAATAAGCGCTATGGCGAGGATGGCACCGACCGCTGGCATCGCAATCACCACGGTCAGTGTGGTGAGAACCAAAAGCAACGCTTCCATGCGCCCTGAGTCATAGCCGGCACCGCGATACCCATCCGGGTCGAAAATGGCAAACACGAGCTGTTTTCCCGCTGCCAGAACAATCACGATGGTGACGGCAAGCGCGATTGTGGCGATGTAGGCGTCTGCTTCGGTTGCGGCCAAAACGGATCCAAACAAGAAAGCATCAACCTGGATCGGTGCTTCAGGATTCAGCGCCTCAATCAGCACACCAGCGGCAAATCCACCGGCAAGAATGACGCCGGTTGCCGCCTGAACTCCTCGCCCAGGGACGCGCTCAATGAAGGTGATAAACCCAATTGCCAGAGCACACGTCACGATTGCGCCGAGCTGAATGTTGAGCCCGATGAGTGCGGCAAGCACGGCGCCGGGGAACGTTGCGTGCGTGAGTGCCTGCGCGAACAGGACACGCTTTCGCAAGACAACAAAGGTCCCCACTAAGCCACTAAGCGCTCCGATGAGTGAGGCAACCAGCAATGCCCGTTCAAAGTAACTCACGAGCCCGCCGCTCGCCTTCTCTGCTGAATAACGAGGCGAAAGGCGAGTGACAGCACATACCCGGCCACGAAAATCACTGCTATCGCTGCTCCTCCCGGAATAGCGACATCGGTGCTGACGGAGACCACGAAGGCGCCGATCAATCCCGCGAAGGCGAAGACCACGGCAAAGAGCAGTGCGCCGGTAAAAACTCCAGCGAGGCCACGAGCCCACATTCGAGCCACGGCACCCGGCACGATGAGAATGGCGAGAACAAGAAGGTTACCGACGGCGATGGATGCACTCACCACGACACCCGCAATCGCAATGTTGAGCAACAACAGGTTCGTCAGCTCCCGATAGCCCGCTGCCTGGGCACCAGCTGAGTCAAAAGCGCTGAAGAGCTGGCCTCGAAGGCTCGTCATCACAAGCAACAGCGCGCCGACGCATATTCCCGCGGTGAGGAGTACTTCGGTAACCGAAACAGTAAAAAGGTGGCCAAAGAGCAATTGTTCGAGCGATCCGGTGACATGCCGTGAGCGCGACACGATGATGACTCCCAGCGAAAACATCGCGGTCAGCACGATGGCTACTGCGGTATCTGAAGTCACCCGCCGATGGCTCAGGAGAGTCAAGGTCACGGTCGCAAATGCCGCTGCAGCGAGAGCACCAACGACGAGACCTTCTTGACCTGACAGAGCAAATCCCGCTGCGATTCCCGGAAACACCGCATGGGTCAGGCCATCCGCCATGAACTCGAGTCCCCGGAGGTTAATGAAGACGCCAATAACACCGGCCGCAATGGCCAGTGCGAGCAAGACCAACATCGCCCGAATCATGAAGGGCATGACGAAAATGCTGCTGAGTGCCTCACTGAGTGACATCAGTGCTCGTGTCCCGGTATGACAACCTTGTGTTCATCCACTTCGACCTGAACATCACCAAAGGCGGCCTGCAGATTTGCCAGGGTGAGAACCTGATCTAAGGGGCCAAAGGCGATTTGACGCTTGTTGACGAGAAGCACACTGTCGCACACCTCCCGAGCTAGGTCGAGGTCATGCGTCGTGAGGAGAATACCGACTCCCTGAGACTTGAGCTCGCGAACCGTCGCGATGAGAGCTTCCCGATTCGGTTGATCAAGCCCGTTGAAGGGCTCATCGAGGAGGAGTAAGTCGGGCTTGGTTGCAAGTGCCCGAGCCAAAAGACCTCTCTGCTGCTGCCCGCCTGACAACGTGCCAAAACGCACATTCGCTCGAGAACTGAGTCCGGTCACGGTGAGGGCGTCCGCAACAGCTTGCCGATCGACAGCGCGAGGAAAACGGAACCAACCCAGACGACGATATCGACCCATCATGACCACCTGGCGCAATGTGACCGGAAAATCGGCATCGATATGGTCGTCCTGCGGTAAATAACCGATGTGTCCGCCCACATTGAAATCGCGATCGTGGCCGAGCACCTTGAGGCTTCCCGAGATGACGGGCAGGACTCCGAGCACTCCCTTGAGAAAAGTCGACTTTCCTGAACCGTTGGGTCCGATGAGGGCAACAGCCTGACCCGGATCTACGTGCATCGTGATGTCCGCAAGGGCGGTATCCCGGTCATAGGCAAATGACACACCCGCCGTGTCAAGGAGACGTTGGATCATGCGAGAACTCCCTCGGGTAAGGATGTGTTTGTGCCACCCCAGGCAGTCACCAAAACTCGGACGTTGTGAATCGTCGCCTCAATGTACGTGGCACCAGCCGATCCGGTTGGGCCAAGAGTATCCGCGTAGAGAGCGTCAGCACCCGAGTAGACGGCAACATGGGCTTCTCGCGCAAGAGTCTCAGCGAGCTTTGCCGAGATAGTGGTTTCCGAGAAGACAGCGACAGCTCCGGATCGCCGAATGGCGTCAATCAAGCGATCGATATCAGCAGCGCTTGGCTCGGAATTGTCGTCGAAACTGGGGATGATCGACCCGATAAACGTGATGGAAAACTCTCGACAAAAATAGGACAACCCATCGTGATTTGTGACGAGTAGACGTTCCGCCTCAGGAATCTGAGCAAAGTCATCAGTAGCCCACGTGGTCAGGGCCTGGAGGCGCGCTTGATAGTTAGCCGCGTTCGCCGAAAACACGTCGGCGTGCGCAGCGTCAACCCGCGAGAGACCGGTTGCGATTGTGCCCACCATGCGTTGCGCGTTAATCGTGGAGGTCCAGACGTGCGGGTCGCCGTCGACCGTCTCAATCCCCTCACTCGCCACGATCAGCGTTCCGTGAAATCCAGCAGCTTCGAGAGCAGCAGACATCCACTGCTCTAGGCCTTGACCGTTCATGACGACGACATTGGCCTGACTCAACTCCCACAGCGCTCGCGCTGAGGGGTCAAATTCGTGAGCCGTTTGGTTTGCCCGAATAAGCCCGTACACGGTTCCGGCATCGCCAACGACAGTGCGTGTGAAATCGCTCACCTGCGTCGTTGTTGAAACCACCCGGAGACCACCGGTCGGCTGCACAACCGAACAGCCCGACAGTGACAGGGCCGTGCCCACAACGGCCACTACAGCCGTCGCCACACAGATCGCCTTGTTATGGCACTGCAACCAGGCCAGCCACGAGCGGATGCGCGCGCTCACGTTCGCCACAACACCGTGATGGCGCTCACGGCTAGCGCGCTTTCGGCCCACGGTGTCCATAGCGCGAATCTACCTTATTGAGAAGTCTTTTCAATAACGCTCATGGGGGCGGCAGATATCTCGGCGTAGCATTGACGCATGGCCGTTCCCAAGGTTTTGCTCTACTACGCATTCACTCCCCTCGCAGACCCAGACGCCGTGCGCCTCTGGCAGCGTGATCTCTGCGAATCGCTTGGCCTGCGCGGGCGCATCCTCATTTCTCGCCACGGAATCAATGGCACGGTGGGCGGCGAGCTCAACAATGTGAAGAAATACCTGCGCAAGACTCGCGAGTACCCCGGCTTCGCCCGGATGGACGCGAAGTGGAGCATGGGTTCGGGCTTCGATGCCAGTGGCGCTAGCCTCGACTTTCCGCGCCTCAGCGTCAAAGTGCGAGATGAAGTGGTCGCATTTGGGGTGCCCGACGAGGTTCGCGTCGATGAAAACGGGATCGTTGGCGGAGGGGTGAAGCTTCGCCCGGATCAGCTTGATGCTCTCGTCGCGGAACGTGGTGACGATGTGGTCTTCTTCGACGGACGCAATGCCTATGAAGCCCAAATCGGGCGCTTCAAGAACGCCGTGGTTCCGGACGTCAGCACCACACACGACTTCATTCGTGAAATCGAGAGTGGCAAGTACGACCACCTCAAGAGCAAGCCAGTCGTCACGTACTGCACTGGCGGAATTCGCTGCGAAGTGCTCACGCCCCTCATGAAAGCCCGCGGGTTCACCGAGATTTATCAACTCGACGGCGGCATCGTGCGCTACGGCGAAGCTCGAGGAAACGCTGGGCTGTGGGAAGGCTCGCTGTACGTTTTTGACGGACGTGTGGCCATGGACTTTGCTCCTGGAGCTTCACTTCTTGGCACGTGCGTTCGCTGTGGCGAAGCCTCAAACAATATGCGCAACTGCGGCGACTCGTCGTGCCGTGAACAACTCGTATGTTGCGAGGACTGTGAACAGCCAACCTGTTCTGCGCACACTCTCGCGAGCGCAACAAACTCCTAGGCGGGTGCGATTGCCTTTCGGGGCGACATGGTGATGGCGGAGATCATCTCATCCATGTCTGTCGGCACGACAACGTCGATGCGCACGCCAAAGGCACGTGCGTCTTTGGCAGTCCGAGGTCCGATTGCGGCGACTGTGGTTTTCTCAGGAATGGTGCCGATCTGTTCTGAAATTTGTTGGGCGACGGAACCAGAGGTGACGAGAACAACATCGAATTCACCGTTACGAGCAGCTGAAACAATGCTCTCCTCAAGGTCCACGCCCACAGTGCGATAGGCGACAACTGACTGCACATCATGCCCAATTCGAATCAGACCTTTGGTGAGCACAGGGATAGCATCGTGGGCTCGAAGGGTGAGGACACGAAGAGGTACGACTCCTCCGGTTGCCCCATTCCACTCGGTCAACAAGCCGTGGGCCGTGTTCTCTTCGCTGGGGACCAAATCGGCGCGATAGCCGGCGACCTTGAGGGCCTCCGCGGTGGTTTCACCCACAGCAGCCACTTTTGTGGAATCGGGGATGACCGCGCGGTACGCGCTCACCACATCAACCGTGGTGGCGCTGGTAAAGGTGACCCAATCAAAGGCTCCGTCCCTGAGGTCAGCAAGTGCGCTTTCCAATGCCGCGGCATCGTCTGTGACGACAAAATTCGTCATCGGAGCCACGACCGCTGACGCACCCAGCTCGCGCAACTCAGACGCGACGGCATTTCCCCATGGTCCGCCCCGCGGAATGAGGATGCGAACGCCACCTAAGGGTCGCACCTCGGTTGGGCCGGTCTGGGTCATCAGTCTCTCGTCTTCCGTGACGAGTTGATCACATGCCAAACCGTCACTGCTCAGTCAGTGTGCGCACAACGCGGCACACGTACGTCATCGTTGACGGGTCAAATGCAGGGGGAAGACCCTCACCACATTCTTCTGGAGGTAATCCTAACCACGAGATAGCCCACAACGCCAACAGCAACTACTGTGCCCGCGACTGCGGCGGCAAGTCCAAGAGGGTTTTCTTTGCGCATCACGCGAATCTGGCGTCGCAGTCGACGTGAGGCAATTCCCATCTGTTTGGGCACGTTGAGCTTGTCTTCGACCAGATCGAGATTGGATGACAAGCGAGCGCGCGTGGCTTCCAGGTGCTCGATGAGCTCTTTGCGACTCATGGAATCAAACGGGTTGACAACCTCGGATGACGTGTCACGTGAGTCACCCACTGCTCGTGAGGTCGGCCGATGGGATGCCCGGCGACCGTCGCTCGTTCTAGTCGAAGTCATAGGGTCCCTCACCTTTCAGTGCGTACGCGTCTTCAACCAGGCTGTCAAACGTTTCGGTTGGAATCGGTGCATTGCCTCTGAAAAGGCTCAGGGCCACGACGATCAACACAATGATGAGAAGGAAAAGTACGCCGGCCACGGTAAGCGCGGCGGCCCACACCGGCATCACGAGTGCAAGCCCGTAGACGGCGGCAAGCAGTAACAGCCCGACAAAAAAGGTCACCATGGTGAGAGCGGTGATGAGCAGGAGAGTCGCGACACTGATTTTTTTCAGCTTGCGTAGCATCTCACGCTTGAACTGCTCAAACTCTGCCCGAGCGAGATCAAGCAGGATGCCGGGCAGTTCGCGCAATAGCGAGGCGAGGGAACGAGTTGGCTGATCCTCGGGCGCGGCGTCAGGATTCCCGGTCGAACGCGACCTCGAGTGAGCACCGCCTCGTGACTGTGACGACGAGTTCATGGTTACTCCGCGGAGGTGTCAGACTTCCGCGGGCGCGCCGCAGGCTCAGCAGTTGGGACTGGTTTAGTCACCGGAGCGGCTGTCGTGCTGGTTGGGGTAGCCCGGCTTGATGTGGTGCGACGAGCCGCTACAGCAGGTTTATCGATGTTGGACTTTGCCGACCCAGACACAACCTTTCGCGCGCCGGCAAGAGCTTTCTCGCCGAGCTCACCCATGGCGTCCTGTGCTTGCGCAGCTGCCCACTGGACGGGCTCTGATTCCCAAATGGTTTGAGCAGCGGACTTAATTTGCTCGTATCGGCGGCGACCATCTCGCGTACCAAGGACATAGCCAATTGCTAGACCGGCGACAAAAAGCAGTTTGCCTTTCACGAGCACTCCTTAAGGCATATTCCCAAACTCGCATATGCGTTGACAAGAAGTCTACTGCTCTAAATCCACGGGGCCTATCGGCGGTTTTTCCGGATCGCGCAGGAGTGCGCGACGCAGATCGTGAGCGCGAATTCGGGCACGTTGAATCTGTTTCGCCCACGAAGGGTGCTCTGGCGTGCAGGACGCGTCATCCACAACGAATTGGGCTCGCACCGTGTGCAGGCTCTCATTCGCGAGGCGCGTCACCGCAAAGTACGAAAGCCTTTCCGTCAGGCGAGTCATGAGGGCGATGGTTCCACCCACAATTGTTACTCTCTCTCGCCAGCCTGGGTTCTCGACAATGAGCTCGAGGGCGCCGCCGGTCAACGAGCCCACGCGACTCACTGCTTGGCTCAGCCCTGGCGCTACCTCGTCAATAGGCGCGTTCACCGCGTCGAGGCCGAAGAGAATCTTCATCTCAGGGCGCACCAACGCTTCGGTCGCCGATCGTCCGAGACGCTTGCGCACGAGAGTGCCGAAATCCGGCTCGTTCCCAATGCTCAACAGCGGCATCAGCCGGTCGAGATAGATTCGCCACGTTGTCGCCCATCCCACACGTGTGCGAACCTGAGGCGCAAACGCATTGGTCGGGATGCCCACCACTTCGGACTCAAAAATCTCGCGCCTCTCGATGACATAGCCGACGCCCAACTCGTCGCAGAGCTCCGTTACGTGAGAGGAGGAATGCACGAACTCGGCGGGAAGGGGCAAGGGACGTGGATGGTCTGCGACGGCAACCCGAAATCCGAACTTCGCACATTCGAGAGCAAGCAGCAGTGCCGGACCGTCGTCGCCCACGACAAGAACGTCAAATTCAGGTGCGTGATCTCCTCCAGCCGAGGTCACGTCGTGCGACACAGGTTTTAGGCTCCGCGGAGAGCGTTCGCTAGGTATGCGTGCAGGCTGTCGAGCGAGATGCGTTCCTGCTGCATCGAGTCACGGTGTCGAACAGTGACGGCCTTGTCTTCTAAGGTCTCAAAGTCGATCGTGATGCAGAAGGGCGTTCCGATTTCGTCGTGACGACGGTAACGTCGACCAATTGCCCCGGCATCATCAAAGTCGATGTTCCAGTCCTCACGCAGATCGGCGGCGATTTCTTTTGCCAGCGGGGACAGCTGCTCGTTCCGAGACAGTGGCAGGATTGCCGCTTTGACCGGTGCCAATCGTGGGTCGAGGCGGAGAACCGTTCGTGTGTCTACGCCACCCTTTGCGTTCGGCACTTCTTCTTCGTGGTACGCGTCAACCAGAAAAGCCATGAGGGATCGAGTAAGCCCGGCCGCGGGCTCGATAACAAATGGGGTCCAACGCTCGTTTTTACCCTGATCAAAGAAGGACAGGTCTTTTCCGGAGTGTTCCGAATGGGTGGTGAGGTCAAAATCCGTTCGATTGGCAATACCCTCGAGCTCACCGAATTCGCTACCCGAGAAGCCGAAGCGGTACTCGATATCCACCGTGCGCTTTGAATAGTGAGAGAGTTTTTCTTTCGCGTGTTCGTAGAGGCGCAGGTTTTCGGGGTTGATTCCCAAATTGACGTACCAGGCGAGGCGCTCGTCGATCCAGTATTGGTGCCAGGTTTCATCTGTTCCCGGCTCGACAAAGAATTCCATCTCCATCTGCTCAAACTCGCGGGTGCGAAAAATGAAATTGCCGGGTGTGATTTCGTTGCGAAAGCTCTTACCGATCTGACCGATACCAAAAGGTGGCTTCATGCGCGCCGCCTGAAGCACGTTGGCGAAGTTCACAAAAATGCCCTGAGCGGTTTCAGGCCGGAGGTAGTGCAGTCCGGCCTCATCGTCTACCGGGCCCAGAAAAGTCTTGAGCAATCCCGAAAATGCTCGTGGCTCAGTCCACGCGCCTTTTGTGCCACAGTCGGGACAGGGCACCCCGGCCAAGCCACCCTCTGGCGCCCGACCCTTTCGTTCCTCGAAGTGTTCAATGAGGTGGTCTTCTCGATGCCGTTTGTGACAGCTCGTGCACTCGACAAGTGGGTCACTGAATACTTCAACGTGTCCTGACGCTTCCCACACCTTGCGCGGAAGAATGACGCTGGAGTCGAGCCCGACGACATCCTCTCGGCCCTGCACCATGTGCTTCCACCACTGACGCTTGATGTTCTCTTTCAGGGCGACACCCAAGGGGCCGTAATCCCACGCTGACCGAGAACCCCCGTAGATTTCTCCGGCCTGAAAAACGAAGCCTCGGTGTTGCGCGAGTGCAACAACGGAATCAAGTCGTGAAGCCATAATGACAAATCCTACCGAGGTCTACTTGTGTGGTCTGGGCGCTCGCACGCTGATCGCAACGGCGCCGGCAACCAGAACAACGGCCGCAATCACAAATGCGAGGTGAATGCCATCGAGATACGAGGTTTTAGCCGCGGCAATGAGGGTTGGTGCGAGCGGACCCAACTTCTCAACGGCCGCCGGGTTGTTGACCCACGCAATAGTTGACGTCAGAAATGTTTGCACCCCGGCGGGAAGCGCGCTGAGTGCCGGGAGAAAGTGATCGACGTAAACCTGATTGAGCACGGATCCCAAAACCGCAATGCCAAGCGCACTTGCGACTTCACGGGACGTGTCGTTGACCGCCGAGGCAACACCCTGTTTCTCGGGCGGCAGGGATGCCACGATCGCCGTGGTGGCGGGGGCCCCGGCGAGACCCATTCCGATGCCGAACAGCCCGAGACCAATAAATAGTTGCCACAGAACCAAGTCGGTTCCCATGGTGGTGAAGACCAGAAAGCCCGAAGCCATGAGGATTAAGCCAATCGGCGAGACGAACTTGAACCCGAACCTGGCCGCAATGACGGGTGAAAAACGGGAAAGCGGGATGACGACCAGCGGCATGGGGAGGATGCACGCTGCCGCCTGTAATGGCTCAAGTCCGGCAACAAACTGTAGATACTGCATCCCGACGAAGAAGAAGCCAAAGGCCGCAAAGAATTGGGTGAAGATGCTCAGCGAACCCGCGCTGAATCCACGAAGCGTGAACAGGCGCGGATCGAGCAGTGGGTGAGGAACACGAAGCTCCCACAGGACAAAGGCGATTCCGCCGACAACTCCCAGGATGAGGGAGCCGACGGTCCACGGGTCGCCCCATCCCCGACTCGGACCTTCAATGATGCCGAAAACGAGGCCACCAACCGTCACGAGGGAAAGCAGGCCACCCAGCACGTCCAGTGGAAATGGCTTCTCTGATTTGTTCTTGGGGACGACGAAAATCGCTCCGAGCAGAGCGATCAGAGCAAGTGCGACGTTGAAGCCAAAGAAGGAGCTCCAGTCGAACCACTGAAGAAGCAATCCCGCGACGAACAGGCCAATCACGCCTCCTCCAGCGGCAATTCCTACCCAGATTCCCACAGCTTTTCCGCGCTGCTCGGGTGGAAAGACGGTCGTGATGACGGACAAGGTGGTCGGCATAATGCACGCGGCGGCGAGACCCATAACCGCACGATATGTGATGAGTTGCGTGGCGTCGGTGGCAAACATTGCGGCCAGAGCAGCCACGGCAAAAAGAGATAACCCGATTTGGAGGATTCCTTTTCGGCCGAATCGGTCTCCGATGGCTCCGGCAATAAGCAGGAGTCCGGCAAATACCACCGTGTACGCATCCATGATCCACTGCAACTGTGTGATGCTCGCGTCCGTCGCGGTGGCAATGGACGGAATGGCCATGTTGAGGCCACTGACAGCCGAAATCACCGCCATGAGCGCCACACCCATCGTGACCAAAATTGCGCGAAGTCGGGCCTGACTGAGGTTCTGGATATCCATAGTGTTGTCCGTTTTCTACCAGATGGTGACGCGCTCGGATGGGTCAAGCCACAAGGCGTCTGTGCTCGTGACATCGAACGCGTCATAAAACGCGTCAATGTTGCGCACAATCTGATTGCAACGAAACTCGGGTGGCGAGTGGGGGTCGATGGTGAGGAGACGAATAGCTTCTTCGTCGCGTGCCTTCTGTTGCCAGGATTGTGCCCAGCTCAAAAAGAATCGTTGTGCGCCGGTAAGCCCGTCAATCACCGGGGGCTCGTTACCCGCGAGCGCGATGTTGTAAGCCTTCCACGCAATCGACAAGCCGCCAAGGTCACCGATGTTTTCGCCGATAGTGAGCTCACCATTGACGTGGTGCTGTGCGTCGAGACCAACCGGGGTGAGTGCGCTGTATTGCTCAATGAGCTGTGCTGCCCGGGCCTCAAATTTGGTACGGTCATCATCGGTCCACCAGTCCGTGAGTAGACCATCCCCATCAAATCGCGAGCCCTGATCGTCGAATCCGTGTCCGATCTCGTGTCCGATTACCGCGCCAATGCTTCCGTAGTTGGCGGCATCGTCCCACTCGGCATTGAAGAACGGGGGCTGAAGTATGGCAGCGGGAAACACAATTTCATTGAAACCCGGGTTGTAGTACGCGTTCACGGTCTGCGGGGTCATAAACCACTCGTCACGGTCAATCGGTTTGCCTATTTTGGCCAGCTCACGGGCCAATTCGAATTCGGCAATGCTGCGTGTGTTGGCAATCACATCGTCGCGCGAGATGTCCAGTGCAGAGTAGTCACGCCACTTCACGGGGTAACCAACCTTGGGCGTGAATTTCTCGAGCTTTGCCAGTGCGCGTGTGCGCGTCTCGCTCGTCATCCAGTCCAGGTTCTCAATGGAGCTCCGGTAGGCGGCAATGAGGTTGGTCACAAGAACATCCATGACCGCTTTGGAGTTCTCATCGAAATGCTGAGCGACGTAAATCCGGCCAACCGCCTCGCCCATCGCGCTCTCCACGAAAGCGACCCCACGCTTCCAGCGTTCCCGTTGTGTCGGCGTCCCGGATAAGGTTCGACCGTAAAAGTCGAAGTTCGCCTCCACAAACGCGGCCGGCAGAAATGGTGCCGACGCGTGGATTACCTGCCAGCTGAGCCAGTCGCGCCAGTGCACGAGCCAGTGCTCTGATAGGAGTGCGCCCAGACCCTCAATAAAGCTCGGTTGCCGAACAACGACGGTATCGAACGCGTGAGAATCATGTGCCAGCGCCCGGAGCCACAAACCGGCGTCGGCCTGACCCTTCGTGGCAAAGAGTGCACACATTTCTGCCCACGGCATCGGATTGTAGGTGGCAACGGAATCACGGCAGCGCACGTTATCCCAGTGCACCGAAGCGAGAGCGGCTTCAAGCTCAAAAGCGCGCTGGGCGCGAAGCGCTGCAGCGTCCTCACCCGCGAATTCGGGTAGTGCCTGGTCGGTGAGCTCAAACATGCGCTGAATGTGAGCGAGATAGGCCTGTCGAATTGGCTCGAATTGCTCCTCGCGATAATAACTTTCGTCCGGAAGATTGATGCCGCCCTGCTCGGTGAAAACCAAGTACCGCTCTGGATTGCCCGGATCATTGTCGACAAAGAGATTGACGAAACCACCGACTCCGTGTCGTTCGAGGCGACCGACCGTGTCGAGGAGTTGCGAAATCGTCGCGACGTTGCCTGCGAGCGCCAATTGACTCGCGATTGGTCGCGCGCCCGCTTGCTCGATTGCATCGGTGTTCATGAAGCTAGCGAAGAGGTCACCAATTTTGCGTTGCTCATCTGAACTCGCCGAGTTTTGAGCCTTTTCAATGATGTCGTGAACGGCCTTCTCAGCCTCTTCGGCGAGAACGTGAAAACTTCCGTACCGAGACTTGTCTTGAGGGATCTCAGTTCGGGCCATCCACTTACCCGTCACGTGGCGAAAGAGGTCGTCTTGCGGACGAACCTCTAAATCGAGCTCGGTAACGTCAATTCCCGAAAGTGGAGTGTGCGCCATGACCTCAAGCCTACGAGTTGTCACCTAGCCTTTAACTCATGAGCCTGCGCCCGAGTCCTCCCGAACCCGGCAGGTCGTGGCGACCGGTTATGTTCGACATGGATGGCACGCTCGTGGATTCTGCTCCCGCAATCATCAGTCGACTGAGCGAAACACTGGAGCACTTTGATGTGTCAGGTGTGAAGCCGGATGCTTTGCGACACTACATCGGGCCGCCAATTCGCACCACATTGAGTGAATTCATCGCTGCCGAGAGAGTTCCCGATGCGATTTCTTTCTATCGGGGTCTCAGTGCACGGGACGGACTTTCTCGCCAAACCCTGTTCGACGGGATTACCGAGGTGCTGAGCGAATTACACGAGTTCAACGTGCCACTGGGAATCGCCAGCAGCAAGCCGCAACACGAAGTCGAACTGATCGCTGAGCATTTCGGCATTGCACCTTTTTTCTCCGCGATGGTCGGTAGCGACACCGAACGTGACACTAAGGCCCTGGTCGTGGCCGAAGCGCTCGCCAAGCTCGCAGCCCTGAGTGTCGAACATCCTCTGATGGTCGGAGACCGGATTTGGGACATTGAGGGGGCTGCCGCCCTCGGTGTGCCGACAATCCTGGTCAGCTGGGGTTATGCCGATAACGATGAAAAGAAAACCGCGTATGCCGAAGTGTCAACGATGGTTGAGCTAACGCAATTTGTTGTGAACGGCGCTGCATCATGAAAATTGTGATCGCGACGTGTTCGGTTGACTACGCGGGTCGGTTAAGTGCTCACCTACCTCTGGCAACGCGCGTCCTCATGGTGAAACAGGACGGCAGCCTCCTCGTTCACTCAGACGGCGGCTCCTACAAGCCACTCAATTGGATGAGCCCGCCGTGCACCTTGAGTTCTCTCGAACCGGACCCTGATGCCCGCGAAATGGGTGTCACCGAAATCTGGCGTGTCCAGCACGCCAAGACGGCGGACATGCTCGTGGTTAACATTCATGAGATTCACGAGACTCTGGACTACACACTCGGGGAAGACCCGGGGCTGATTAAGGATGGCGTTGAGGCCCACCTTCAAGCCCTACTAGCCGAACAAATTTGGCGCGCGGGCGAGGGTTTCACGCTCATCCGGCGAGAATATTTCACGGCAATCGGACCAGTCGACATCCTCGCCCGCGACGGCGGCGGCAACACCGTCGCGATTGAAATTAAGCGTCGTGGCGAGATTGACGGAGTGGAGCAACTCACGCGGTACCTCGAACTTCTCAATCGGGATCCGCACCTTGCGCCAGTAAAGGGAATCTTTGCCGCCCAAGACATCAAACCCCAGGCTCGCACCCTGGCTGAAGACAGGGGCATCTCATGCCTTGTTCTCGATTATGAGGCGATGCGCGGAACTGAAGATGATTCGGGTCGCCTCTTTTAGGTCTTAGGCTGACACGGGTATGAATCATTCAGTTTCACGCAGCTGGTCCTGCGTCCTCTTTGACCTAGACGGCACAATTTTAGATTCCGCTCCGGGCATCATCGACTCACTCGTCGACACATTTAAGCACGTGGGCCTGCCCGTGCCACCGCGTGACGAATTGATGCACTACATCGGGCCGCCACTTCACGTGTCATTTCAAGAGCGGGCAGGCATGAGCGAATCGGAGGCACGTCAGACTCTTGACATTTATCGCTCGGACTATCGAAAAGACGGCGCGTTCGACGCCGCCATATTTCCAGGAATCATCGGGCTTCTTGAATCACTCGTTCAGGGGGGAGTCCCACTCGCCATCGCGACGAGCAAGCCGCACTCACAAACCGAACGAATACTCGAGCACTTCGACATCACAAAATTCTTCACGGTGGTTTCAGGGGCTAGTGAAGATGAGCAGCGCTCAAGCAAAGCAGACATCGTGGGTTATGCCCTCTCCCAGTTGTCCGCTGGGAATGTCGACACGAGTAGAGCGGTGATGGTCGGTGACCGGATTTACGACGTTGAAGGCGCCGCCGCGCACGGCGTCCCCGCCATCATCGTCGAGTGGGGATACGGATCGCCGGCCGAAGCGTCAGGGGCGCTGGCCACCGTTTACTCCGCGGATCAACTCCGCGAAATGCTCGTCGGCTGAAGCCCGCGCCGGTCGGTGGCAATCACAATTGCCACCGCCATGATGACCACGCCAATAACGACGGCTAACCCGTCCGCTCTGCCGGGAAAGAGAAAGTCAAATGTCAGGGCAGCTGAAAGCTGACCAAGTGTGGCAATCAGAGTAAAGACCAGGACGCCGACCGTCCGGATCGTCAGTGACGTGAGCGTGACGAACAGCACCCCCAGCGGTCCGCCCAAATAGAGCCACCACTCAGCGGGGTACTCCGCGGGTAACCCAACCTCAGGCGCCGCGATGACGACAAAAACGAGCATGATCACCGTGCCAACGAGAAAGTTCAAATATGTGGCCGTCATGACATTTCCGGCGGCGACTGAAACTCGACCATTGAGTGCCTGTTGCCACGAGACGCCAAAACCAATGACGAACGGAATAATCAGCAGCCACATGGATGTCGGTTCATCGAACCTGCCACTGTCCGCGATGGCGACGGCAACAACACCCATCACCGCACCGATCAGACGACGGGGTGTTGGTGCCCGCCTACCGGCCGGTCCGATTCCCCACATATCGATGAGCACGCTGCCGATTGAGGTGCCAGCGATGAGAGCGACCGTGAACGAGGCGATTCCGACAAGAGTGACGAAAAGCCCCTGGCTGGTTACGTAAAACCCGCCGAGCGCACCCGCAAGGGTGAAAAACCAGGGGACTTTTTTGGCTCGAATGGAGCTCGCTAAGGTGGCGAAACCTGCTCGTACTTCCGGCACGGCGACGGCGATAAGCGACACGAGAACAATTCCCGCGGTGTTTGAGATTGTTGCCGCCACAAATCCGTTGTGGATTCGTGAACCGAGTTCACCATTGACAAAGGCCTGGCTCGCCATGGCTGCGCCCCCGAGAAATGCGGCAACAATCGCTAGCCACGGGCGAAGTGTTGCCGGCGTGCGAGTCTGGTCCACATCCCCAGTCTAGGAATGCCCACTCAGTGCGCGGGGTGAACTACTACCGAGCCGGGGTTATGGTAACGGTAAAAACCGCGGATGTTCCGGTCAAACGGTTGGTCACGGTGATGTCTGTGGAACCCACGGAAACCGACTTTATGCCGGGTCGAAAGACTGCGCCGTCTACGGTGCCGCCATCCGTGACCGTCGCTACCAGTTCGTCGCCGGTCGACGTTGTGTAGTCAGATTCAGTTCCCTCAGGAACGATGATGTATGCCCCATTCCCGAGAGGAATATCAACCACGGTGCCGGATACTCGCGCGAGGTCAATCGCGATCGGAGCGGGCAATCCACTCACTGAGTTCTCCTGACTAGTCGAGCCTGTGGCGTTGGGTTGTAGACCTGCAGATGTTGAACATCCGGTGAGGGCCAGAAGTCCAGCGGCGGTCAGTGTGCACGCGACGACCGAGACGAGCAGTTTCGAGGACATTTTTAGACCCTAACCCGCTCACGCACCCACAACATGGGAGTCGGCTGTGGGGTTGCAGGATGAGTTTGTGCGCGAGGTGGGACTTGAACCCACACGCCCTTGCGGGCACTGGCACCTGAAGCCAGCGCGTCTGCCATTTCGCCACTCGCGCGCAAGTCACGAGGCTAGCACGATGTGGCAGTGCACCGCCATTTCGTCACCCTACGAAGGGAGAGACCTCATCTGTCGGACACCACGTAATCGCTCCAGTTATCACTCTGAAGTTCGAGGCCGTCATCAAGGATGAGCAGGCCGGCGGCCTCGACGGTGGGTAGCCACTCAAGCAGAGCCTCTGGTTCACGCAAGAAAGCTGATTTGGCGAGGACCTCAGCGCGCACGCCGGTCCTAGCAATAATCGTTGCCGTCTGAACGCGTGACGCTGCGCTAGAACCGGTTCGGGGATCGATGAGGTGATGTCCACCCACAAACCGTCTTTTACGCTGACTCGACGTGACAACGGCGCCTTCGGAGAGGCCGAGAACACCTACGTGCCCGTCGAGTGTAAAAGGGTTTTCAATACCGATCCGCCAGGCCTTTCCGTCGGGGGCTTCCCCGGCCACAACGATGTCTCCCGAAAAAGACACCATTGCTCCAGAGGCCCCAGAGAGCATAAGAGCACCCGCGATCAGATCGGCTGCAAAGCCCTTACCGATACCGCCTGGGTCGAGGCTCATTTCGTCAGGGATAGAAACAGACTCTTCGTCAAGTCGAATGCCGTCGAGCGAGGTGAACAAACGCTTGCGTGCATCCCGGTCCGTTCGAAGCGCCGGTTGGACTTCCGACTCCACGTAGCCCACGCTCAGCAGGGACGGCAACAGCGTGGGATTAAAGTCACCGTCGGTGAGCACAAAGCCCTCAATCATTTCAGCCACGAGGGCAACCGTGAGTGGCCCTACCTCAACGGCCGCTGGGGCCAAGTGGTTGATACGACTTATTTCACTGTCGGAACGAAACCGTGACCAATCTGTCTCGCATCTCTCAGCGACGGCAAACGCGTCGTCCATCATTGCCTGACTGCCGCCCACGATAGTGATGACGGCCTCCCCGCCCATGATCACGCGGGTTTCACGCACGAATGCGGATTCAGTCATCGGCCTCTGAATTGCCGCCATCGCCGCCGTCATCCTGGGTGTCGTCGTCGCTGGAACCGTTGTCATCCGACCCACTGTCATCCGACCCACTGTCATCGTCCTGCGACGAATCCGGATCGGTCCAGCTTCCACCGGAGTTTGGATTGCCACCCGAGTTGCCACCATTTCCCGGTGTTGACGAACTGCCCGAGCCTGTGGTGACACCGTCTACCGGTGTCGTGGTTGTGCCACCGGCACTTGGGTTCGACGGAGTCGTGCCACCACTCGGAGAGGCGGATCCAGACCCGCCTGTCGTGCCACTGATTGTTCCGGGATCAATCACGTAGGCGGACGAGGAGTTGGCGTTGGGGGTAGGAAACGACGTTGCGCCAGGTGATGCTGCCGGGCCGAGGGCGGGAATCAACGCTCCGGACGGCCCCACGGTCATCGTCGAGATAAGGGTTTGGCTGGACGCCTCCGTGAGAGATCCGCCGCTGGCCGTGAGGGTTTCCGCGTTAACCGCCATGGCGCCTGCTGCCGAACCGAGAACGCCGATAAACGAAAGGGCGGTAATCATGTAACTCTTCATGGATTCCACGGTAATGCGGTGAAGTACAAGCGCGCGGTGGCGTTCATCAAAGAATTACCCAAAATATTGCCGGCAATCCTACGCAGTTCCTCGCCACACGAACGGTGCTCGCCAGAATAGAGGCATGCGAATATTGCTCGTTGAAGACGACCCCTCCGTGGCTGCTGGCGTCATCGACGCCCTAGGTGGTGGTTTCGACGTCGTGCATGTCCAGACCGGAAAGGCCGCGCTCGAGGCGTTCACGCGAGACGAGCCTGACCTCATCCTTCTCGACCTGGGCTTACCAGACTGTGACGGGACAGATGTTTGCCGTCAAATCAGAAGTAGCTCCGCGGTACCCATCATTGTGGTGAGCGCTCGTGGAGATGAGATTGATCGCGTTCTCACTCTGGAGATGGGGGCCGACGATTATGTCGTTAAGCCGTTTGGCATGCGTGAACTCATTGCTCGAATTCGTGCCGTTACCCGGCGCACGTCACAGAACTCGTCCACCGGAGAAAGCGCACCCGAAGCGCAACGGACTCTTTTCGGACTAGTGATTGATACCCGATCTCAACGCGCAGCCCTCAACGGCGAGGAGATTCACCTGACTCCGAAAGAGTTTGACCTCATCGTCTATCTCTCAAATGACCCCGGTGCGATTTATCGCCGACAAGACATTCTTCACGATGTATGGGAAACCAACTGGTATGGCACCTCGAAGACGCTTGACGCACACATTGCGGCAATTCGAAAAAAGCTTGGCTCACCAACGTGGATTGAGTCGGTTCGCGGTGTTGGCTTTCGATTTGGCGGCCCCGAGTGAGAATGCGATTCATTGCCGCGATTGCTGCCGTTACTCTCCTGGTTTTATTAGTCCAAGACGTGCCTCTCGCGTTCTACATGCACCAAAATGAGCAAAACAAAATAACGGGTACTCTTCAACGCGATGCCCTTGTCCTTGCGGGTCGGAGCCAGACGGCCCTCTGGTCTCCGTCGAGCGCCAGCACCGAACAGCTGTCAACGCTTGCCGCGGATTACCACAACAGCGGTGGTGCCCGCGTGGTCATCGTCAATGCCTCCGGAACCGCCATCGTAACCAGTGACGATGACCAAGCGACAGTCGGAGAAGACTACTCAACTCGACCCGAAATACAAGCGGCGCTCGCGGGAAGCATTGCGACCGGAACACGATTTTCAAGCGTCCTCAATCAATCCCTGCTCTACGTCACGGTTCCCGTTTTTAATGGGGCAAACACAATCGGGGCGGTTCGCCTCACCTATCCCGAAGACATCGTCACCAATGCCGTCAACGCTCAGGTGTGGGTGCTCGGACTCGTTGCGCTGACAACCCTGCTACTTGCGGCCATTGCCGGAACTATTTTCGCTCGAGGTCTGACGCGTCGACTCAACGCACTTGAGGTAGCAACGGAGGCTCTCGCCGACGGCGACCTATCCGTTCGCGCTGACACACGTCATGGCCCACCCGAACTTCGTTCACTTGCTCGCACCTTCAACACCATGACCGCTCGATTACAGGCACTCATTAATTTGCAGAATGGCTTCGCCTCGGACGCCTCACACCAATTGAGAACTCCCTTGACTGCCTTGAGGCTGCGGTTAGAACGCGCAAGTGATCTCATCGCGACCGATCCTCAGGGTGCCGCCGAACGGCTCATCGCTGCCGAACGAGAAGCAGACAGGATGAGTGATCTCATCGAAGGGCTCCTACAGCTGAGCAGGGCTGAGTCGTCATCCGTCGCCCAAACCACCGTGGATCTCGCAGAAATCGCGAACGCCCGAGTGGAACACTGGCAACCACTTGCCGACGAACATGGCGTGATGATTCGCTGTGAAGCGCCGAGTTCGGCGCGCATCACCGCTGTTCCGACAGCGGTGGAGCAGATCATCGACAACTTCATCGACAACGCGCTCTCGGTCAGTCCCGCAAAGTCACTCATCATCGTTCGTGTCGCTCCAGATCGCGACGGTATTGCGCTCAGCGTGCTGGACGAAGGTCCAGGGCTTTCCAGTGAAGAGTGTCTGCGGGCTTTTGACCGTTTCTGGCGTGCCTCGTCCGAGACGCCTGGAACCGGTCTCGGACTCGCAATAGTTCGTCAACTCGCCATTGCGTCTCAGGCACACGCGGAACTTATCCCCCGCAGCCCGCGCGGACTTGAGGCTCGCGTCGTCTTTCAGACCGCACGCTAATCCCGGTTCTTTTCAGGTGCCGACAACTACAATTGGGGCACAGGATGATGGCATCCTGTCTGCTACAGCAAAGGATGCGCGTGGGCTTTTTCGACAAACTCGAGCACGGTCTTGAGCGAAGTGTCAACGGCCTGTTCGCAAAAACGTTCAAATCGGGCGTTCAGCCCGTCGAGCTGACGGCGGCGCTTCGACGAGAACTCGATACCCGGGCCAACGTGGTCTCCCGGGAACGCATTCTGGTTCCCAATATCTTCCAAATAATGCTGTCGAGAAACGATTTTGATCGCATGTCCGGGCTGGGCGAGTCGTTGACCAACGAACTCACCAACGCGTTAACCACTCATGCGGTGAGTCAGGGCTATCAATTTCCCGGTCCGCTCAACGTGAGTTTGGTGCTCGAAGTCGATCGGCCGGTCGGTGTGGTCTCGATCTTTTCGGAAAGCGTCGTGGGTGAGGTGACCTGGTCCGGCACCCTTGAGATAGCCGGCAAACGCTATCCGCTATCCCCGGGGCGCACTGTGCTCGGTCGAGGAACCGAAGCAGACATCACCATCGAGGACTCGAGCATCTCGCGAAAACATCTTGAAGTTTTGTGGGATGGAAAGCGAGCTGAAGCTCACGATCTGGGGTCTACCAACGGTTCGATGCTCAATGGTGTGAAATTTCGCAAGGCGGCACTCTCATCAGGAAATGTCATCACCATAGGTTCGTCGCGAATTTCGTACGCCCTCATCCCCGAGTCTCGCGAAACACAATCGAGTCGAGGTGACGCGGGATGAGCGAACTCACACTCCTCATCTTCAAAGTGGCATTCCTCATTGCCCTCTGGGTATTTGTCTTCTTCGTCGTAGCCGCTGTTCGGCGAGACCTCTTCGGCGAGCGCGTCACCAAACTTGGCACTGCTGCGACCAAACAGGCGCGCGATATCGCGGCCGTTTTCGTGGGGGGAAGTCGCGATTCTGCTTCTTCGCCGACGCCCCAGTCACCAGCCGTGACAGCGGCAAGTGGTCCTCTCGGTCGCGCCCTTGAACTCGTCATTGTGTCCGGGACCCGAGTGGGCGATCGACTCGCACTGACCACGGAACCCGTTTCAATTGGACGCTCGTCCGATTCAACCGTGGTCATCCGGGACGATTTCACGTCAAGCCATCATGCCCGATTGGAATACCGCTCGGGATCGTGGGTGGTATCGGATCTCGGTTCGACCAATGGTACTTTCCTTTCCGGAAAACGAATCTCGGCACCAACCGTCATTCAGTTGGACCAACCCCTCACCATCGGCGCGACAACGTTTGCGATTCGGGCGGTCTAATGTTCGATTCCTTCGCACTTTCTGATGTCGGACGTGTCCGGCAAACCAACCAAGACAGTGGCTATGCCGGTGCCTTTTTGCTGGTCGTCGCCGATGGAATGGGGGGACACGCAGGTGGCGATGTTGCATCGCGCATTGCCGTATCGCACCTTGCGCAGCTCGATCGAGAGTTCACGTCAATTTCAGAGGCCAAGCGCGAACTCAAGAAGCACGTCTTGCGGGCAAATCAGCTGATACTGAATGTCGTCGTTGAATACCCGCAACTTGCTGGCCTCGGCACGACACTCAGTGCCGTTGTCCGCGTCGGGTCTACTGCGGTCATCGCGCACATTGGTGACTCACGGGTCTACCGAGTTCGCGACTCACGTATCCAACAACTAACCAAAGATCACACGTTCGTTCAACAACTCATCGACGGCGGTCGCATTACGGCGGCTGAAGCAACCGTTCATCCTCGGCGATCAGTTCTGATGCGCGTTTTAGGCGATGTGGATGCTCGACCCGAACTTGACCTGATCGAAGCAGACATCGACAGCGCGGATACCTGGCTGGTCTGTTCGGACGGCCTTACGGGAGTCATGGCTGACGCAGACATATTGGCCCGAGTTGCGCGCAAAGGAGCACTTTCACAGCGTGCTCGTGGGTTGCTGTCGCAGAGCCTCGACCTTGGGGCGCCTGACAATGTCACCCTTGTCATTGCGCAGCCACTCCCAACGTCTTTAGGGTCATCCGTTGACGATTCATCCCCGGTTCCACGTGGAACGTTCGTTGGATCCGCGACTGGAGACGACCCGCTGAACAATCTCCTTCAGACGTCGTCACCAAACCGAGTGTCTCGAAGTCGAGTGAGCTCTCCGCTTCCCGTCTCCACTGACGGAATTCCGGTCATTCTTGACGAGGCTGATGCCGCCGATACGAGCGACGATGGCTCAGCCTCAACGGGGAATTCTCAGAGTGACGTGTTGAGGCGCTTTTTTTCGTCTCAACGCTCACGAGTGATTCTTGCCATCATCGTCGGAGTAGTTGTTATCTCCGCTGCGGTAGCTCTCGTTCTGGTCACGACGCATGGCGGGGGTCCCACCGGATAATGGCCGAACTGAGCCTGGCACAGGCCGAACTTCACACGGGTGAGATTCCCAAACTTCGGGCGCCGCGCACCTCACAGCGTCTGCGAAACATTGAATTGGGTCTGCTTTGCAGTGCCTTTACGCTCACCACTCTCGCGATAATGTTCGTGCAGTTCGGGGTCGTCGGTCGCGTAGATATTCATCCTCTTGGCCTGTGGACCTTGGTCTTTGGTCTCACCTTGGTCGTACACGTCATTCTGCGCATGGTTGCACCTCAGGCGGACCCGCTGTTCATCCCTCTTGCGTTCACCCTGAACGGTCTAGGCATTGCGGAAATCTACCGAATTGACCTCTATGCACAATCGCTTGGATGGGACGCTCTCGCCACCAAGCAACTGGCGTGGACCGCCTTGGCATTGGGTTGCGTCGCGGCCGTGCTCCTCATTGTGCGAGATCATCGCGCTCTTCAGCGTTATACGTACACCTTTGGGCTCGTCGCCGTGGTGCTCCTTCTGCTTCCGGCCGTGCCCCTCATAGGTCAAGAAATCTCGGGTGCACGAGTGTGGATACACCTCGGACCACTCTCCTTTCAGCCGGGTGAAATTGCCAAAATTGCCCTCGCGGTGTTCTTCGCCGGTTACTTGGTATCTCACCGGGAAAGCTTGTCTGTCGTTGGTCGCAAGTTCCTTGGCATCCGAATGCCCCGTGGACGTGACCTTGGTCCCATCATCGCCGTGTGGATTTTGTCAATGCTCGTCATCGTGATCCAAAAGGACTTGGGCACTGGTCTCCTCTTTTTCGGACTGTTCCTCGTCATGCTCTACGTCGCGACCGCTCGCGTGAGTTGGGTTGTTCTCGGCGTCAGCCTCATCCTGCTCGGCGGTGCGCTCGCTAACCAATTTCTCGGATACGTACATGATCGTTTTGCCAACTGGTACGACGCCTTCAACCCCGCAATCTACAACGCGGAAGGTGGTTCTTATCAGGTGGTCCAAGGCATATTTGGGCTGGCGCATGGTGGTCTACTCGGCACCGGTCTGGGGCGCGGCATGCCCTACATCACACCCGTCTCGCAGAGCGACTACATCATCTCGAGTCTCGGTGAAGAGCTTGGTCTGGCAGGCATTTTCGCCATCTTGTGTATTTACGTTCTTTTTATCGCGCGCGGGTTGCGCATTGGTTTCTCAGGACACGATGATTTTGGCGGGTTGCTCGCTGTGGGACTCTCCTTTGTCGTTGCACTGCAGTGCTTCATTGTGATTGGGGGCATAACTCGACTGCTTCCGCTCACAGGTCTGACGACGCCGTTCTTAGCGGCCGGGGGAAGTTCGCTGGTCGCTAACTGGATCATTGTTGCCCTGCTTCTCAGAATTTCAGATGCAAACCGTCGCGGTTCCGGGAGAGTGATTGCTCAGTGAATCGCGAGCTCAAGCGCCTTTCCGTCGTGATAGCGGTCATGTTTTTAGCGCTCTTTGTCGTGACGACCTACATCCAGGTCGTCGCCGTCGACTCATTGAGTGCTGATGGTCGCAATACCCGTGTTCTCTTCGATTCATATAAGACCCAGCGTGGCAGCATCCGAGTTGATGGTTCTCCTGTCGCCATCTCACTACCGAGCGGTGATGAATACTCATTCCAGCGCACGTATCCTGATCCATTCGTCTATGCGCAAACGACCGGCTTTTACTCGCTAAATCACGGCGTCATGGGAATAGAGGGTGCCCTCAATTCTTTTCTGAGCGGGACTGACAACGCGCAGTTTCTCGACCAACTCAATGCGCTTCTCACCGGAAAACCCATCAGTGGGGCTACGGTAGACCTCACGTTGTCGGCCCGGGTTCAACAGGCAGCATGGGATGCTCTCGGCACGTTCACCGGGGCAGTCACCGTTCTCGAAGTGGATACCGGAAAGATTGTCGCGATGGCATCCACCCCCTCATACGACCCGAACTCACTCTCAAGCCATGACGAGAATTCAGTCATTCAGTCGTATGAGCGTCTCGTAGCGGATCCGAGTAATCCCCTGACAAATCGGGTGATCGACGGTCGAATGAATCCGCCAGGATCCACCTTCAAACTCGTCGTTGCTGCGGCTGCTCTTGAATCCGGCAAGTACACACCAGAGAGCACTTTCCCCAATCCAAGCGAGCTTCTGCTGCCCCAAACCACGGTTCTGATTCATAATTCAGACGGTAAGACCTGTGGTCCCGGAGATGTGGTCACGATGAGGGATGCCCTTCGACTGAGCTGCAACATCCCATTTGCTGAACTGGGCATGGAGCTTGGCTCGAAAGCTCTGCTCACGCAGGCGGAGAAGTTTGGTTTCAATACATCTTTCACGATTCCCATGTCTGTTGAAGCGAGCTCCTTTCCCCTGGTTCTCGATACGCCACAAACGGGTTTAGCCTCTTTTGGCCAGTTCGACGTTCGTGCAACGCCACTTCAAATTGCCATGTTGAGCGCAGCCATCGCGAATGGTGGGGTTCTCATGACCCCGAATGTCGTCGAATCGATCACGAGTTCAGATTTGAAGCCCATCTCCACGTTCACGCCACGTGAATTTAGTCGCCCAATCTCGCCGTCAACGGCGGCAACACTGCGTGACATGATGATCGGAGATGTCGCCAATGGGGCGGCAAGTAATGCGAAGATAAGTGGTGTCGATGTCGGCGGAAAAACGGGAACGGCGGAGAACGGGGAAGACCAGCCCTACTCTCTGTGGTTCACCGGTTTTGCAGGCAATGATGCACATACTTATGCCGTGACCGTCCTCATTGAAGATGGTGGTGGCATGGGGCAAAACGGGTACGGCAATCTTTTGGCTGCCCCGATAGCGAAGAAAGTTTTAGAGGCGGTGTTGAACAAATGAGACCAGCGGCTGGGATGTCTTTTGGCGGACGCTATGAACTCGAGGCACGCATTGCCATCGGAGGAATGGGCGAGGTCTGGAACGCTGTTGACACCGTGATCGGTCGCCAGGTGGCGATTAAAATCCTCAAGGATGAGTACCTCGGCGATCCTGGCTTTCTCGAACGCTTCCGCGCCGAAGCTCGTCACGCGGCACTCGTCAACCACGAGGGCATCGCGAACGTCTACGACTACGGCGAAGAAAACGGCAGCGCGTTTCTGGTCATGGAACTCGTTCCCGGTGAGCCCCTATCCACGATTCTCGAACGTGAAAAATCACTCTCGATAGATCGCGTGCTCGACATTGTCGCTCAGACGTCTGCTGCTCTTCAGGCTGCACACTCGGCCGGGCTGGTTCACCGGGACATCAAGCCGGGCAATATGCTGATCACTCCCGAGGGTCGCGTCAAAATTACGGACTTTGGAATCGCCCGAATCGCGGATCAGGTACCGCTTACCGCTACCGGTCAGGTAATGGGAACGGTTCAGTACCTCTCGCCGGAGCAAGCAAGCGGCAAAGCAGCCAGCCCATCGACCGACATTTACTCGTTGGGCATTGTGGCCTACGAGTCCCTCGCCGGACGACGCCCCTTTACGGGAGAGTCGCAGGTCGCCATTGCCATGTCGCAGATCAACGACATGCCACCCCCGCTTCCTGAAACTGTGGCCGAGCCGGTTCGTAACCTGGTCTTGGCGTGCATCGCTAAAAATCCTGACGAAAGACCCGCGTCCGCAGCACACCTTGCGCGCGCTGCGCAGGCACTTCGTCGAGGGGACATGCAGGGTGCTGCCGCGGCCGTTCCGAGTGTTCTTGGCGCACTGGCACTCGATGAGTCGACAATGATGATGGATCGCACGGCTGAAACCGGTGCAACCACCGTCTTGAGCATGCCATCGTCCGGTGACGCCGGCGGATCCTCTAAGAAACGTAGCCCGTGGACGTGGCCGCTCGTGGCGCTGATTGGCGTTTTGGTCATTGTCATCGCCGGGGCGCTCGTGGCTGTCTTCGCCAACGGTGGTCCGACGCCGCAACCAACCCAGTCCAAGACAACTTCTGCCCCCGCGACGCCCACGCCGACGCCTTCCCCCACTGGCGGAACAATTGCTCTTGACACCTACAAGGGCAAGCCGTCTGCGGATGTTGTCGTCGATCTCAAGAAACTGGGATATGTGACAGTCAACTCAAGCACGGGCACTCCGGTAAAGATCGCCCCGAGTCCAGAGCTTGGCGGTACCGTATTCAACATTGACCCGGTCGGTGTTCAACCGTTCTCGACACCAATCATGGTTTATTACTATGAGCCCCAGCCCGTGCTTGCCCAAACCGGCAACATGGAGATTGATGGTGGTAGCGGTCCAGTGGATCCAAATGTGACCGCAACGGTGACGTGGCCTGCGTATGCCGGTTGCCCGGCGACCGAAGAAACCAAGCTCAGTGGGTACACCCTCAAAGTCGGGGATTGGTCGAAAACGTTGACCGCAAGCGACGTTTCGACTGAGATTCCTACTCCGACGGCAAATTTCACCTTGAGCCTGAGTGCCGTCTGCGGTTTCATGACTGCCCCACCAAGCACACTTTCCGTCATCGTCAACACTCCTTAGCGAGTGTGAGTCCAGACCATGCTCGTTGTCGGTCAAGTATTTCTTAATCGCTATCAGGTGATTGAGGAATCGCGGGATGCTCCGGCATACGCACGGACTCTCAAGGCTTTTGACCAAACACTCTCACGCCTGGTTCAACTCACGGTGCTCGACGACTTATTTGCTCAAAATGATGTCTTTGCAAATGCATTCGTCGCCAATGCCCGCCAAGCTGTCGGCCTGGATCATCCGAACATCGCTCGAATTTACGATGTTGGATTCAACCCAGAAACGCGAACAAGCTTCGTCGTAACTGAGTTTGTGGATGGCATTTCCATTACGGATTTTTGCCAGCGTCAGGGACATGATCTGGGGGCAACTCTGAGTCTCTTCGCGCAGGTCCTTGACGGCTTGCAGTTTGCGCATTCCCGAGGTCTCCTCCACTTAGGGATTAGCCCAAGCACTGTGCGCGTTACCCCTGACGGGCATGTCAAGATTCTGGGATTTGGAATCACGTGCCTAGCGACTCAAACAGCTCCCAGTGGGGATGCGGTTGCGGTGTCACTGGGTTCATCGGGATATTTAGCGCCCGAACAAATTTTGAGACAGCCCGCGACCCACCTGGTGGACGTCTACGCCGCCGGGTTGCTTCTGAGTCAGGGCCTGTGTGGACGTCCGACATGGGATGGGTCCCTGCGCGGTGAGCAACTTACTCTCCGTGCCCAATCGCGTCCGACGCTGCCCGGCACGGTTGCCCCTTATGTTCCGGCTGCAATTGATGGTCTGATTGGTTCGGCCATCAGCAACGATCCCGGTTCTCGTCCGCACAGCGCCGCCCAGATGTCGGAGAAATTGAGTTTCTTCAATCCTCACAATGTGCCCGCGACTCAACTTGTGTATCTTCCGCCAACGGAGCTGGTGGACACGTTCAATCCTGGGTATGGGGTTCCCACTAACCCACCTCGTGCTGATGTGGCACCCTCCCTTGCGGCTGTCTTTCCATCCAACTCACTGAGTCCTCGCGCCTTTGACGTTCATGAATTCACGGCCGGTCGAACTCGAAAAGCCATGGTTGGCTCGATCATCGGCGCACTCGCGGTGATTGTTGTCCTTTCTGCAGCCATTCTCGCCGTCGTGAGCACGCTGCCCGCAAACTTTCTTCCCTCTACCTCTCGCGTCGTTCCGTCCGTCATCGGTAAAACCTTCGACCAAGCAAAAGCCGCCGTGACGGGTGTGGGTCTCAAGGTCGTGCGTGCGCAGAAGGTGGATCCGACCGGAACTCTCGACACCGTGGTGAGTGCAAACCCACCGGTGGGTGCGCAACTGGAAGTCGGTGCCACGGTTACGTTGACCGTCATCGTCGGTGCGCTTCAAGTAAATGTTCCCGATCTCACCGGCATGAGCATCGATGCAGCGACCGAAGCGTTATCTAAGCTGGGGCTCACTCTCGGGGAGACTTCAGAGGTTGCTTCAGCAGCCGTCGGTAAGGGTCTCATTTTGTCATCAACGCCTGCTGTCGGCACGCCGGTTTCGCAGGGTACGCCGATAGCTATCAGTCTGGCGAGTGGCGATATTGAGATACCCAATCTTGTTGGCAAGTCGCTGTCCGAGGCATCATTTGCGCTGACAGGGGCGTCAATCGGCGTCTCCCCAATCGTCACGTCGGACCCCTCGTGCCCGGCGACGAACCCCGTTACCGTAGCGACTCAGTCGCCGAGTGCCGGCACCGTCCCCCAGGGAACTCAAGTATCTCTGACCTACTGTTCCGGAAGCTAAGTCTCGCGCACGGTCGCCAACGGCCATTGGAACACGTGCATACGTGACGGAAGCTCGCGTGGGGCGTTATTGCGAGGCGTTATTCCGGAGCGCGATTGTGGAGCGCAGGTACATCCCCCGCTTAGTTATTTATCAGGGGCGATTTCGTCATCCCGAGCTTGGCCGCTCCAGAAACACCCACAGACTCGAGCCAATTGCCGAGCATGGTGTAGCCGCCTTCTGTCAACACGGACTCAGGATGAAACTGCACTCCCCATATCGGACTGGTTGCGTGTCGAATGCCCATAATGACACCACCCTCAGTGCGGCTCGTTATGACAAGTTCATCAGTAACCGTCGAATTAACAACGGCGAGGGAGTGATAGCGAGTCGCCGTAAAAGGTTGAGGAACATTTGCGTACAGCGCGCTCTCGTCGTGGATCACTTGTGAGGTTTTTCCGTGCATCAGCTCCTCAGCATTCGTGACCGTGGCGCCGAACGCTTCGGCAATTGCTTGATGCCCGAGACATACACCGAGAAGCGGCATCTGTCGGGCGTGGGCAATAAGGATGCTCGATATCGAAATCCCCGCGTCAGATGGCTTTCCCGGGCCCGGCGAAACCAGAATGCCGTCATAGGTGGCAAGGGTGGCCTCGAGTTCTTCTCGGGGAATCGCATCGTTTCTCACCACCGTGGTGTCCGCCCCCAGTTCCCTCAGGTAACCGTTCAGCGTGTAGACAAAACTGTCGTAGTTGTCGATAACGAGAATCTTTTTCATCGTCGTAGCCTCATCCCTCGTTACATCGTCACGCCGACAGCATGTTGTCTATGAGCGGAAAGACGAACATCATCAGTAGCACTATGACGATGACGCCAGCTGCGCCCAAGATTGCCGCCCTAGCCCACTTCGGGCCGGGAAGCGCATTCCACAGTGCTCGGTACATTTAGGCCTGCTTCATCATCGGGGCTAAATCGGGGAAGGGTCCGCTCACTCGATCTCGGTATGAATCAAGTACGGCGTAGACAACCAATCGTTCCACATTCCCGTCTTGTGGACTGCATGTTGTTATCGTCATGATGCTTTGGTTGGCGTCGTTAATCTCCGACCCGGGCGCAGGAGCAAGGACGTCCAAGGAGGTGGGCAAGACGTACTCTATATTGCGAACCGTGTATCCATAGAAACCGGACTCTGTCTCGATATAGATCCGGTCTCCCGTTTGAAGAAGCTGCGCATCCTTAAAGCCTGTGCCCCATCCTGACCGGTGCACAGCCAACGCAAAATTGCCATTTTCTCCGGGCATTTGGGTGTCACTGTAGTGACCGAAGTAACCGCGATTTAGGGTGAGTTCGGGCGTAACGGACTCGCCAATGGCGCGAGTATTCGACTCTCCCAGGCGGGGAATGTACAAGTTCCCGATAACCTTTCCCGCGTCAACTTTCTCGACCGCCGGCGCAGGCCATGTCTCTTTCGCCCCCTCGGATGGAGTCGGACTAACCGTGTTCCACTGTTGGGATTGTTCAGCCACGAGTTTTTGTTGATCTCGCGCGACAAACGCATTGTTAATCCACAGCTGCCAAGCCAAGAAAAGGAGGGCGAGTACGCCGACGGTGATGAGGACTTCTCCGGCCACACCGATGGCATCGTACACTCGTGACTTTTTCATATCTGTGCAACTCTACCCCGACGTTGTGCGGGTTTCTGAAATGGTCCTGAGAGCCTCGATATACTTGGAAACTATGGCGTCGACCAAATCTCGTAATTCTGAATCCGGCAAGAAACCAAAGAAATCGGCCGGGGAGTCTCCAAACCCCGTATGGTTCAAACCGTTGATGTTTGGATTCATGTTGCTGGGTCTGTTGTGGATCATCGTTTTCTACATCAGCCAGGCATCGCTTCCGGTTCCCGCATTAGGTCAATGGAACATTTTGGTTGGATTCGGCATCGCCTTCATCGGGTTCCTCATGACTACGCGTTGGCGCTAATCACACCACTCGCGATTCCTAATTACACGAGTGTAATTAGTCACATGTTGATAAACCTGTGCATAACTTTCGTTCTGCTCAATCGCCCTCTAGGCAATTGGCTACCTAGCCCACGAATATTGGGGCTTGTGAGAGTGCCAATCCAACCAAGATAAGGGCTAGTGCGGCAATACCCAGTGTCTGGACTTTTGGCTGACGTCGTGAGTAGTAGACGATAAGAGCAAACAGCGCGCCCACGACGAGCCCACCAACGTGAGACTGCCACGAAATACCCGCACCTGGGATGAACCCTATTACGAGGTTAATGGCGACGAGAATGAGGAGTCCCCGGTTCACCGAACCGAGGGATCGCTGAATGATGACGAACGCGCCGACGAGGCCAAAAATAGCCCCGGATGCTCCTACGACAGCTGTCGTTATCGAATTCGGAACGATGAATGCCCAGCCAAAGACGGCCAAGGAACCGCCTAACGCCGACAGCAGGTAGAGAACGAGAAATTTCAGGTGGCCGAGCAGGGTCTCAAGAACCTGGCCGAACATCCACAAGGTGTACATGTTGAACAGAATGTGGAGAAAAAATAGTTGTCCCGATGCTGAGTGTGCGAATGCCGCGGTGATCATTCGCCACGGCTCATACGGAACACCGTCAGGCACAAATTGGCCAAACGCATAGATGGGGGCAAAGAGAATTCCGTTGGTGACGCCTAAGGCGGGTGCTAGCTGCAGCAAGAAGACGACTGTCGTAACGGCAATAATCGAGACCGTTACCGAGGGTAGTTTCGTTCCTCGAATCCGAAAGTACGAATTAGTCACGTGAGGTCGTTCGTGAGCACAAAGAGGCGACTGTTTGACTACGCAACAGGCGCGATACTAATCGTCGAAATGACGACGTCTTTAATCGGCCGATCTTGTGGTCCAGTTTCTACCGCCGCAATAGTGTCAACCACTTTCTTACTCGCCTCATCGGCTACTTCGCCAAAGATGGTGTGCTTCCCCCATAAATACTGAGTCGGCGCGACGGTAATAAAGAACTGGGACCCATTCGTTCCCGGGCCCGCATTTGCCATGGCAAGTTTGTACGGCTCGTCGAACTTCAATTCTGAGTGCGGTTCGTCACCGAAGGTGTAGCCCGGTCCGCCATAGCCTTTTCCAAGTGGATCTCCGCCTTGAATCATAAAACCGTCAATAACTCGGTGAAAAATGACACCATCGTAAAGAGGCTTGGTCGACTTCTCACCTGTTTCCGGATGCGTCCACTCCCGCGAGCCGGTTGCGAGTCCCTCAAAGTTCGAGACGGTCAATGGGGCTTGGTGTCCAAACAGATTTACAACAATGTCCCCGTAGTTTGTTGAGATCGTGGCAACAGAAGTGTGAAGAGTCATGTCTAAATACTGTCACAGCACACTGACGAGTCACGTCATGGCAGGATGGTCTTGTATCTTCCATTTCGAGGAGGCTCCCGATGGGACGCAAGGCACTATCCGAGGCAGAGCGGCTCAGGCTCGAAGCCGAGCACCTGCTCAATCAACAGCGTGAAGTCATAAGCCACGCTGGATCGGTCATTCGGGATGCGAGTAGAGAGCTCGGGAGATACGCCCGCGACGAGGCGCTCCCTCGGGCATCGCGAAACGCGCGTTCAACGTTTGCTTCCGGGCAGCGCCATCTCGTAAATGACGTGCTCCCGTCCGTGTTTGATGCCGTGGGGTCCGCAATGGCTGCTGTTGACGCGGCTCGAGTCGGGGGAAAGCGCGTTGCCAGGGATGTCATCCGGCGCGGAGCTTCATCCAGTCCAGCAAGTCGATCTGGTGGCGCAGCAAAATTCGTTGCTCTAGGGCTCGGCATCGCAGTTCTTGCCGGAATAGGTTACGTCGTGTGGCAGAATCTGCGCGCCGATGACGAGATGTGGATTGACGACGAGGGCTAACGCCTCTGTCGGGTCTCAAACCCTAGAGTAAGAGGGATGACTGCCCCACTTGCCAAATCCCGTCCGGTAAAACCCGACCACTTTCTCGGACACATCCAAGGCTTACGCGCCCTCGCGGTTCTGCTCGTTGTCGTCTTCCACTTTTGGCCGGCTCGGCTTTCAGGTGGGTACATCGGCGTTGACGTATTTTTTGTGATTTCGGGATTCTTGATTACGGGTCAACTCGCGCGTGAACTCCACGCGACCCAGAGGATTGGGCTGCCGGCCTTTTGGGCCAAACGTATCCGGCGACTCTTGCCAGCCGCGCTCCTAGTCCTCGTTGCGAGCGCTCTGTTCGTCGCTTTCATTTTGCCGCTGTCGTATCTGGGGTCGTCGCTCATAGATATCTCCGCAAGCTCCCTTTACTTCGAGAATTGGCAGCTCGTGGCGGCTTCGGCTGATTATTTGAATAATGTTAACGGTTCGATAGCTCAGCACTATTGGTCACTCTCAATTGAGGAACAGTTCTACGTCGTCTGGCCCCTCGTTTTGCTTGGCGCCTTTGCCCTAGGCACGAAATTTGCTCTGCAACGCCGATGGGGATTCGTCATTGGAGCGGTTATTGGCCTGAGTCTTTTGTCTGTGATTGCCTCTGTCATCTACACGCACACAAACCCGTCTCAAGCTTATTTTGTTCTCTTCACGCGTGTCTTTGAATTTGGTGCAGGCGCACTTCTCGTACTTTTCCCCAAGGTTCGACCTCGAGGGTTCTGGTTCAGCAACATCCTCGGAACAGTCGGTCTCGCTGTTCTCCTTGGTGCAGCAGTCACTTTTACGCCAGCAACTCCTTTCCCGGGTTATCTCGCGCTGGTGCCGGTCCTCGGGACAGTCCTCGTTCTCATGATTAGGCCTGGTGGCTCACGATGGAACCTCGGTTCGATTCTGAGCCTGAAACCACTGCGTTTCGTGGGTGACATTTCCTACTCCCTGTATTTGTGGCATTGGCCTCTGATCTTCATCGCCCCTTTCATCATCGGTTGGAACCTCAGCTTCATCAACCGCGTCGCGATGTTTGTGGCCTGTTTTGTCCTCGCGTGGCTCACCAAACGGTTCGTCGAGGATCCCATGCGCACACTACCCGCGCTAGTCAACCGAAAACCTCGGTTTACGTTTGGTTGGATGTTGGTATCACTCGGCGTTGTAGGCGCACTCCTGCTGTCCATCTTTGCCGTTCAATACCCCAAGTACGAAGCGGCAAAAATCGAACTAGCCGAAATCCATGCCAATCCACCTGCATGCTTTGGGGCTGAGATTGCGACAGGCTGCACAAACCCGGCCTTGCTCAACAAAATTATTCCGAGTCCTGGATTTGGCAATGCAGACGAGCCATCTCATCCTGAATGCTTTGTTCAACTCACCGCCTCTTCACTACACCCCTGTGTGTTTGGGTCGTCGGGGTCACATGCTCCGCGAATCGCTCTTGTGGGTGATTCGCATTCCTACCAGTACCTCGACACGTTCATCCAAATGGCCACACAGAATGGCTGGAGCTTGACCACCTACTTCAAGGGCGCGTGCCCGTGGACGACCGCCGAACTAGGTGGATCTGATCCGGGATTTGATGCGTCGTGCGTTGCCTACCGCAAGCACTTGGCTGACGAGCTTCCCGCACAGCACTTTGATGTCATCGTGACAAGCGCGTTCTCTCACACGGGATACGTCGATCCATCCCCTGAAGCTGTCGCTTCCGGCTTCAGCGACGCGTGGATATCACAGGCCGGAGGAGCCAAAGTTATTGCCATTGTGGACAACCCCGACATGCAGGATGATCCCAATAAGTGTCTGCGTTCACACCCCGGCGCACCGATGGACTGTGCACGACCACGATCAGATGTGCTGGAGGGCACAGACCCACTCGCGATGGCTTCTCGGCTTTCAGGTAGTGGACTCGTCGACTTTAGCGATGTGTTCTGTTCGGCTAGCAGGTGTGCGGCAGTTATCGGCGGCGCGAACGTGTACCGAGATGAAAACCACCTGACGGTGACTTTCGCGAACACGACAATTTTCCGGCTTCAACCAGCAATCTTGCGTGCGCTCACGCCTCAATAGCTCTGGTGAGTGAGAAAGTTGTGGAGCCTAGGAGAATCGAACTCCTAACCCCCTGCTTGCAAAGCAGGTGCTCTACCAATTGAGCTAAGGCCCCCAGAGGGATGTATTCAATTATATGCGTGGGGCTACCAGGACTTGAACCTGGGACCTCTTCATTATCAGTGAAGCGCTCTAACCACCTGAGCTATAGCCCCGTAACCACAGTTGAGCCTACCTGAGTGACCCAAGATTCTAAAATCGAGGATGCTGCAAACGCGTTCTCAACTAGCGCACGGGTGGATGTGTTTCCTTGTGGAAAATCACCCTACTTGTTCGTGAAACCAATCTTGATTCCACCGGTCATTCTCGCAATGACGTTGTAAATCATCGCGAATATCGCGCCGAGGATCGTGAGGACAAGAAGATTGAGGATACCGATGACGGCTGCAAATCCAACGGATTGTCCAAAGGAAAGAACGGTGTTGACGTCGAACCCACTACCGCCGACGACGGAACCAAGCACGGCATTTGCTGCAGCAAATATGCCCGTCTGTACGATCACCACGTGAAGAATTGCCGTGGCAATAATAATGACGACCGCTTGAACAATCCCTACGAGGAACGAGATCTTGAGCGTTGAAACCCAGTCGATGTAGACCAGACGAAGACGAACGTTCGTGGTCGGTTCCGAACTTGTATTGGATGAGGCGTCGGCCCTCCACTGAAGACCCTGCTTCTTGTCTCTAGCCATCTTGCGGCTCCTCAGGTGAGTTCTCGGTCACGCCGGCAGACCCCTCGTCGTCGTCTTGCGTCGCAAGATGACGTTCGGTGTTCTTGGCAATGGCAAGGATTCGGTCATCAGCGTCGAACCGCGCGAAAACCACACCCATCGTGTCACGCCCCTTCGCGGGAACTTCAGAAACACCGGATCGGACAACTTTGCCGGATTGGAGAACAACGAGAACCTCGTCGTCTTCTTCGACAAGAAGTGCCCCGGCCAAATCGCCCCGCTCGTCGCTGAGCTTGGCTACCTTGATCCCAATTCCACCGCGGTTTTGATTTCTGTACTGATCGACGTGTGTTCTTTTGGCGTAACCACCCTCGGTGACCACGAAGACGGCGCCGGTTTCACTCACTACGGTGGCATCAAGCAGCCAGTCGTCATCACGGAATTTCATTCCGGTAACTCCAGCGGTAGATCGGCCGAGTGGTCTCATCGATTCATTATCTGCCGTGAACCGAATACTCATGCCCTTTCGCGAGACAAGTAAGAGATCGGCGTCATCCTCAACCAACATCGCCTTGATGAGCTGGTCGTTATCGCGGAGGTTGATTGCGATAATTCCGCCCGTACGGTTCGTGTCGTATTCGCTAAGTCGGGTCTTCTTGACCAAACCGTTTCGCGTGGCAAGGACCAGATACTTCGCTGCCGCGTAATCCGGTATATCCAAAATTTGGGTGACGCTTTCTTCGGGACTCAATGCCAGTAAATTGGCGATGTGTTGACCTTTGGCATCGCGGCCGGCTTCCGCTACTTCGTAGGCTTTTGCGCGATACACCCGCCCGGCGTTGGTGAAGAAAAGCAACCAGTGGTGAGTGGTCGTCACAAAAAAGTGTTCGACGACATCGTCGGCACGCAATGATGCTCCCTTGACACCCTTGCCACCCCGATGTTGGGAACGATAGTTGTCGCTTCTCGTGCGCTTGACATAGCCGCCTCTGGTTACCGTCACCACGATTTCCTCTTCAGGAATGAGGTCTTCCATCGACATGTCACCCGCACCGTGCATAATCTCGGTGCGTCGATCATCGCCGAAGCGATCCACAATTTCCGTAAGTTCCGTTGAGATAATTTCGCGCTGACGACTCGGGCTGGCCAGTATGGCGTTAAATTCGGTTATTTGGCTTTCGAGCTCGGTCGCTTCATCAATGATTTTTTGTCGTTCAAGCGCAGCAAGTCTCCGCAATTGAAGGTCCAAGATTGCGCGTGCTTGAATCTCATCGATCGTAAGTAGCGCAATGAGACCGTCACGCGCGTCCTCGACAGTTGGGCTTCGGCGAATCAAGGCAATGACGTCATCGAGTGCATCCAGAGCTGCAAGGTATCCGCGCAAGATATGCATGCGCTCTTCTGCCTTGCGCAGCCGGTACTGCGTGCGACGAACAATCACGTCAATTTGGTGATTTACCCAGGCTGAAATGAACCCATCGAGGGTCAACGTGCGGGGGACCCCGTCGACAATGGCCAACATGTTGGCCCCGAAGTTTTCCTGAAGTTGCGTGTGACGATACAGGTTGTTGAGGACGACTTTAGCCACCGCATCCCGCTTCAGCACGATGACCAAGCGTTGACCGGTGCGACCGCTGGTTTCGTCACGAATATCAGCGATACCCGAGAGCTTTCCATCCTTCACTAAATCGGCAATCTTAATCGCGAGGTTGTCGGGGTTGACCTGATACGGGAGCTCCGTGACCACGAGACAGGTGCGTCCTTGGAGTTCTTCGACGGTCACTACTGCACGCATCGTGATCGACCCGCGACCAGTCCGATAGGCGTCTTGAATTCCCTTGAATCCCAGAATTTGAGCTCCGGTCGGGAAATCCGGGCCCTTTATTCGTTCAATCAGGGCTTCTAGGAGTTCTTCTCGCGAGGCCTCCGGATTTTGGAGAGACCACAAAGCGCCGGACGCTACTTCGCGTAAATTGTGCGGCGGTATGTTTGTTGCCATTCCCACAGCAATACCCACGGAGCCGTTGACCAAAAGATTCGGGAATCTCGCCGGCAAAACCCGTGGTTCTTGTGTTCGACCGTCGTAATTGTCCTGGAAATCGACGGTTTCTTCTTCGATGTCGCGAACCATTTCGAGGGCGAGGGGAGCCATTTTTGTTTCGGTGTATCGCGGTGCGGCTGCGCCGTCGTTTCCCGGAGAACCAAAGTTTCCTTGACCCAATGCCAAGGGATACCGAAGGGACCAGGGTTGCACCAGTCGCACCAAGGCATCGTAAATTGCTGAGTCGCCATGTGGGTGAAATTGCCCCATCACGTCGCCGACGACGCGGGCGCACTTACTGAATGACTTGTCGGGGCGGTACCCGCCGTCGTACATTGCGTAGATAACCCGACGATGTACCGGCTTCAATCCATCGCGCACCTCAGGTAGTGCCCGACCAACAATCACGCTCATTGCGTAATCGAGGTAGCTCCGTTGCATCTCCAGCTGCAGATCGACCTGCTGTATCCGCTCGTTGGTGGGCTCCGCGGCGAGCTCTTCAGGATTAGATGTCAAGGAAACGCACATCCTTCGCGTTTTGCTGAATGAACGTTCGACGCGATTCGACGTCTTCCCCCATTAGCGTCGAAAATATCGCGTCAGCCGCAGCTGCATCGTCCAGGGTTACCTGAAGCAGCGTTCTCGTGTCCGGATTCATCGTGGTGTCCCACAACTCTCGGTAATCCATTTCACCAAGACCTTTGTAACGCTGAATCCCATTGTCCTTGGGGATTCGGCGTCCAGCGGCTTGACCCGATTCGAGAAGCGCATCCCGTTCGGCATCGCTGTACACGTACTGGTGTTCTGCGTTTGTCCATTTCAATCTGTACAAGGGAGGCTGTGCCAAATAGACGTAGCCCGCTTCAATGAAGTCCCGCATGAACCTGAACAGCAAAGTGAGCAAGAGTGTCGTAATGTGTTGCCCGTCGACATCTGCGTCCGCCATCAGCACAATCTTGTGATACCTGGCCTTTGAAACGTCAAAATCGTCTCCGATGCCTGCGCCAAAGGCGGTGATCATTGCCTGAACTTCGTTATTGGCAAGGGCCCTGTCGAGTCGTGCTTTTTCGACATTAAGGATTTTTCCTCGAAGAGGCAGAATTGCTTGTGTCTCAGGATTTCGTCCTTGAACTGCCGAGCCGCCGGCGGAGTCACCCTCCACAATAAATATTTCACTGAGGCTTGGGTCTTTACTCGAGCAATCCTTGAGTTTTCCAGGCATGCCACCGCCTTCGAGAAGACCTTTTCGACGGGCCGTTTCACGAGCTTTTCGGGCCGCCATTCGGGCTGTTGCCGCCTGAATAGCCTTTCGAATAACTTCTTTTCCCTGAACGGGGTTTCTCTCAAACCAGTCGGTGAGTTGATCGCCGACTACTTTTTGCACAAAGGTTTTAGCTTCGGTATTGCCCAATTTCGTTTTAGTTTGACCCTCAAATTGTGGCTCGGCAAGCTTGACGGAAATTACCGCGGTGAGGCCTTCGCGAACGTCATCACCGGAAAGATTGTCGTCCTTCTCCTTTAGGAGACCCTTCTCGCGCGCGTACTTATTGACCAGGGTGGTAAGTGCCGCGCGAAAACCCTCTTCATGCGTTCCCCCCTCGTGCGTGTTGATCGTGTTTGCGAAAGTGTGAACGCTCTCGGTGTATGCCGTGGTCCATTGCATCGCCAATTCAATGGATATGTGCTTGTCGGTGGCCTCTGCCTCACAAGAGATAATCTCGTCGTTGACAAGATCGGCTTTTTTGGTGGCATTGAGGTATTCGACGTAATCAGCCAACCCTCGTTCGTAACAATAGGTGTGCGTAAGGTGAACGCCTTCTGAGTCACGATTGCGTTCGTCTGTTATCTGAATCGTCAAGCCCTTATTGAGAAATGCCATTTGCTGAAAGCGTGTTCGCAGCGTCTCGTACTCAAAATCGACGGTTTCGAATATTTCAGCATTGGGCCAAAAAGTAATGGTCGTTCCCGTAAGCGCGGATTTCACACCCTTGGCGAGTGGCGCCTCGGGTACTCCGCTGTTGTAGCTTTGCGTCCACACATGCCCTTGTCGATGTACCTCCACCTCGAGGTGTGTTGATAGAGCGTTGACTACCGAGCTACCAACACCATGCAGGCCTCCCGAAACCGAATAGCCGCCTCCGCCGAACTTGCCTCCGGCATGAAGCACAGTGAGTACAACCTCGACCGTCGACCGTTTCTCGACAGGGTGAATGTCGACTGGAATGCCTCGCCCGTTGTCCACGACCTTGACAGCCCCATCGGCGAGAATCGTAATGTCGATGTGAGTACAGTGGCCCGCGAGGGCTTCGTCCACAGAGTTATCGACAATCTCATAGACCAGGTGGTGAAGGCCACGCTCCCCCGTAGATCCGATGTACATACCAGGGCGTTTACGAACAGCTTCCAAGCCTTCGAGAACCTGAATCGCGCTGGCACCGTATTCGTCCTCACTGGTCGAAGTTTCGGTTTCAGAGGCCATTAAATTCACGCGCTTTCACATAGGTAACCAGCAACGTAAGTCTACCGAAGTCAGGAATTTATTCCTGTGAAATAGTGCCGTGTGTGAACGGTCCGTGAGTCAGGATTGTTGGGTACTGAACGCGCTATCCGTAGGTATCTCGAGGCCCTCGGCCGGGGACAGCCCGAATCCCTTTCTTCCATGATGGCGCGTGGGGCCCTCGGAATACCACGTCAATAATTGTGGCTTCTGGAAAGGCGTCAAGAATATTCCGTATGATGCTCGTTTTCATGAGTTTAAGTTGGGTTGCCCAAGCTGTTGAGTCACACTCAACCACGATGACGTTCTCTTTCACCTCAATAACAGACGAATGCGCGGCGATGTCTAAGCCGACTACTTCAGCCCAGCGATCTGTGATGAGAGATTCCAGCAGATGCCCTTCCCAGCCAAAATCTGTCGTTAGGGCACTGAGAGTCGCTGAAAGTGAGAGAGGATCCCGTCCCTCCGCAAATGGCATGCTCATCGATGAATCGATGGGCTCGGCCCGCCGCCGGCTCGTTCTTCGTGATTTTCGGGAAACGCGGTCATAGAGCTCCTGTGCGGCGTTTTTGATATTTTTGCTAATCCCGTCCATTGGCATCAAGCATTCCTTTCGTGACGTCGATGCGATGGAAAGTGAGCTCTTTAGGCAGGTCGGCGTCATCCGCACAGGTGATGATGCACTGCTCAAAACGTTCCACTTCTGCTGTAAGAGCAGATCTTCGCGAACTATCAAGGGCCGAATACACATCGTCGAGAAGAATGACTGGATCTCCAAGAACCGAATTGTCGCTAATTACCCGTGATTGTGCGAGACGGCAGGCTAGAGCCAGTGACCACGTTTCACCATGACTAGCCGACCCGCGTGAGTCGAGCTGATTGAGACTTATAGCTAAGTCGTCTTTGTGTGGGCCAAATAGGGTTTGAGCTCGTTCTCGTTCAAGTACTGAACACTCAGCTAAATAGCAACGTACATACTCCGCATAATTGTCCGGTGTTATCGGGCCGGCGGGCTTCTGAGTCACGCGCGAGAGCGCGGCGCGATTGACATCGAGGTCAATGAGCACGGGATCCTTAGTGTGTGAAATACTCTCGTAAAACCGGTGAAACAGCGGTCGAATCATGTCCAGGACAGCGACTCTAACTTCGAAAATATTTGTCGCCAACTGGATGTATTTCTCATCCCACACGTCGAGGCTGGCGAGTACCTTGGGATTCGCTCTTCCTGACTTCAGCAGCGCGTTTCGGTGCTTTATTGTCCGTTCGTAATCGGCGAATGTTTTTATGGAGCTTGGGACAATATCCTTAACGACCGCATCAATAAAGCGACGCCGATTTTCTGGATCGCCGTGGATGAGGTTAACGTCCTGAGGGCTAAAAAGAACTGCGTTAAGAAACTTGGCAACGTCGCGAAATCGTGCAACTTTGCCATTGACCTGAGCTCGGTTGGGTGAGTGATTATTAATTTCAATCGCAAGAACCAACTCACGTGCACCAGCAGCAAGCTGTGCTCGGACTACCCCCTGAGTGCACCCTCTCCGAACGAGTTGAGATAAGTCGCTAGTCCGATGTGAACTAGACGCCGAAAGGAATTCAACGGCTTCGATGAGATTGGTTTTTCCCTGACCGTTATCACCAACTAAAGCGATAACCCCGCCGGGAAGGGACACGTCGACATTGGCGTAATTTCGATAATTTTCAAGAGCGAGGTGTGTCACTCTCATGTCTGATCAGCGGAGTAGGAGTTTTGGTTGAAGCAAATAGCGGAATGCCTCACTGGATGCGGACTCTTTTGATGTTTGGCTGGTTAGCAGAATGGGCCCTGGCTTTGTGGCAGTCTCACCCGCGATGAAGCTGATTCTGGTGAATTCAGAATGTACTGCTGCGAGACCGTCGAGCAAAAAGTCCGTCTTCAGAGATAAAACAGCTTCGTCGAGCGAAACAATGGCATCAACTTCTTCGTGAGCCTGTGCCTGTTCACCACTCACGGACTCCAAGGTGAGTACATTTTGGGAAAAAGTGCATTTCATAAATCCTTCTCGATCTACGACCAGTTTCACCCGTCGCGTAGCTTCTATGAGCTCCGCAGTGTTAACAACGGCGTGATGGGGCACCGCATCTGGGAAAAGCTTCTTTACCGGCGGAAAAGTGCCCTTCAATAGATGGGACGTCACCGTCTTATTGTCTGCACTAAAAGCAATGATTTCGCGATCAGACACATCACTAAAAGAAATCGTGATGGTTCCTGCGTTAGCAAACGTTTTGCTTAGTTCAGATACTGTCCGAGCTGGAACGAGACTCGTCATCTCGGAAATGGAATCAGAATCCCATTCAATTTCCCGAATGGCAACGCGAAATCTATCTGTTGCCACAAGATTGATGTGCTTATCGGAAACTTCAAAAAGAATCCCTGTGATGACGGGCATAACATCATCACGTGAAGCGGCCATTGCCACCTGCGACACAGCATCAGCAAAATCGGCCGCCTTAACAACCCCACTTTTTCCCGTCACTGTCGGGATTGTTGGATACTCATCGATCGACATTGATAAAAGCGTAAATTCGGATGAACCACACGTTATGGAAACCCGGTTGTCGCGCTCCGTAATCACAACCGGTGCGTTCGGAAGTCGAGACGCAATGTCAGCAAGCAACCGGCCGATGACGACCACTTTCCCTGGTTCCTCAACAGTGGCTGCGAGGGTTGTCGTTGTCGAAACTTCATAATCAAAAGAAGAGATGCTGATGCCATCTTGCCCAGTCTCGATAAGGACTCCTCCTAAGATGGGGAGCGTCGATTTTGCCGGCAGGAGGCGTACGGCAAAAGAGACCGCCTCCGCGAGAACATCACGATCGACTTGGATTTTCACTGGTCCTCTTTCCGGTGCTGGTTCGTCAATGTTACTAGGACGCACCGACCCACAGGTAAGTTGATATTTTGCTGCTAAAGAGAATTCTTAATTAACAGTATTAACAGGCTGTGGATATGTGTAAAACCTAAAAATTGGCTTGTCTAAGGTCTTTCGGGACGTGTTTGGTTTTTATGAGCTGGGGAAAATACGGGCACAAGAGAAGTACTGGACTTTGTCAGTCCTTTTTTATGAACAGTTTGTCGATGATTGTCCACAGGTTAAAGCTGTTATCCAGATGGCGTTCACAGTCATTGAGTGCTTTGTTTTATTCGCGCGGAAACCTCGGTGACCTGGTTGTAGATTGATCGTCGTTCTTTCATCAAGTCGGCGATTTTTTTATAGGCGTGCATGACTGTGGTGTGATCGCGACCACCGAAGAGTTGTCCTATTTTGGGTAGCGACAAGTTCGTCATTTCTCGACACAAGTACATGGCTATTTGTCGTGCAGTCGCCACAGCCTGGGCTCGTGATGAACCAGTGAGTTCGTCAACGGATAGACGGAAGTAAGCGGCGGTGTTGTTCATGATGTCGACGGGACCAACCATGTTTGATTCGTCCAGTGTGATGACGTCCTTGAGAACGGTTTGCACAAGGTGGAGGTCAACTTGTTGCTTATTAAGGTTGGCGAAGGCCGTGACTCGGATGAGAGTGCCTTCGAGCTCTCGAATATTGCTGGTGATCTTGCTGGCCATGAATTCGAGAATTGAGTCATCGACATTGAGCCGCTCCCGCTCAGCTTTTTTGCGCAAAATAGCAATTCTGGTTTCGAGGTCGGGCGTTTGGACATCCGTGATCAAGCCCATCTCGAAACGGGTGCGCATCCGATCCTCGAAGCCGGTTAGCTCTTTCGGAGATACGTCGCTTGTAATCACGACCTGCTTGTTGTGGTCGTGGAGAGTGTTGAAGGTGTGGAAAAAGGCTTCCTGGGTCTCATCTTTGCCCTGAAGGAACTGGATGTCGTCGATCATGAGGATGTCTACGTTGCGGTAGCGAGCTTGAAACGCTGCGCCTCTGTTGTTGGCGATGGAGTTGATGAAATCGTTGGTAAATTCCTCCGAACTGACATAACGCACTCTGGCCTGTGGTGCGAGTGTTCGCGCGTAGTGGCCGATTGCGTGGAGGAGGTGGGTCTTTCCTAGACCGGAGGATCCGTAAATGAATAGCGGGTTGTAAGCCTTTGCAGGTGACTCGGCAACCGCAACCGCTGCTGCGTGAGCGAACCTGTTCGAGCTACCAATAACGAAGTTATCAAAATCGTATTTGGGGTTAAGTTTGCTGTCGGAATCTGTGCCACCGATGACTGTGGGGCGAGTGTCTGGTTCTCTCGGCTCTGAATAGGTGGGTGGCTCGGTGGCGGGGTGTTCCACGTCAGGATTCACGATGACAGCGAAGGTCGCGATACCCGCGTCTTTTCCTGCAGTCCCGATTGCTGCCAACAAGGGTTGACGAAGTCGTTCTTCGATTATCGAGCGAGTGAAATCGTTTGGTACTTCGAGATAAATTGTTCCGCCCATGACACCCTTCGGCATGATAAGCGTGACGAACCCATAGAGAGGCGGAGTCATACCTGGGTCTTCGGAGAGGGTCATCAGAATGGTATTCCAAATGAACTTGACCTCGTCCTCAGTCATTCGAGCTCCCGACATTAAGAATGATTTATAGAAGGGTGTCACAGTTGATGGCACGCTGCTTCTGGGTTGTGGATAACTTCTTGAGGCTACTCGCGTAATGACAAGGTGAGCAAGTCGCTGTGAGGACTAAGGCCGATGAGAAGTCCTTCAGTTTGACGGTGAGGTGTGTAACGGCGTAACTTTAACAAGTTGTCGTCTTTTTATTGTGACGGCGCAGATTTCGCGGACTTGCCGCGTCACAGGAGATTACGATGACCAAGAGAACATTCCAGCCAAACAACCGCCGTCGCGCGAAGACACATGGCTTCCGCCTGCGCATGCGCACTCGCGCCGGTAGGGCAATTCTGTCCGCACGCCGCCGCAAGGGCCGCACGGAACTTTCTGCGTAGAAAAAATCGATCGATGCTGCCCCGGTCAGCACGCTTGACAACGACCTCCGAGATTTCGGGGGTCGTTCGTCGTGGGTCACGTGTCCAGTCGGGCCCTCTTGTTCTTCATCATCTCCCGGGTCGGCGGGGTCCGCGTTTCGCGTTCATCGTCACAAAATCGCACGGCAACGCGCCTCAACGGAATCTTCTGCGTCGACGCCTTCGCGCCATCGCACGACAAGTCATGGATCCACTCACGGGGGACTTTGTCGTTCGGGTTCGCCCGGACCTCGGGGATGCGTCATGGTCGCGCCTGTCACGGGCCTTCACTCAATGTGTGAGGTCCTGTGTCAGCCTGGAGTCCGTTGACGAAAGAGCCACGGATCAATGAGAGTGTGGCTTGACGCAGTGTGGCTCGCGCCTCGCAATATTGCTGTGGCCTTACTCATTGCGTATCGAACCGTAATTTCACCTCTGTATGGGGACGTCTGTAAGTTTCATCCGACGTGCAGTCGATACGCGTTAGATTCCTTCGGAGTTTTTGGGTTTGTTCGCGGTATCTACATGACATTGCGTAGGCTGGGACGGTGCCACCCTTGGTCACTGGGCGGTATTGACGATGTACCCGAGAACCCCCGGTTCCGTTATCGAGTCACTCGTTTCGGTTTTATAGTGCCGTCTGCGGCGAAAGGTTTCTAGGCTTTATGGACATCATCGGCATTGTCATGTGGCCCATCAAGTGGGTCATCGAGCTCATTTTGGTGATTTTCCACACTCTGTGGACTGCAATCGGAATGGATCCGAATCAAGGCGCAACATGGGTGCTGTCGATTGTTGGACTGGTGGTTGTGGTTCGTGCGGCGCTCATCCCGTTATTCGTGCGCCAAATCAGGTCTCAGCGCAAGATGCTTGAGATAGCTCCGGAACTCAAAAAAATTCAGGAAAAGTACAAAGGCAAGAAGGACCAGTTTTCTCGAGAAGCGATGTCTCGAGAGACGATGGAACTTTACCGGCGAGCCGGCACGAATCCGATGTCTTCCTGCCTTCCGCTTCTTGTACAGATGCCTATTTTCTTCGGCCTCTTCACAGTGCTCAGCGAGGCTCAAAAGAATCACGCGGGCGTGGGTCCAATGAATGCTGAATTAGCGGCCTCCTTTGCTAAAGCGAGTCTCTTTGGGGTAGCCCCCCTCGCCGACAGTTTTCAGTCGGCCATGAATTCGAATCCACAGCAGGTTGTTGTCATGGTCATCGCGGCAGTCATGGTTGTCGTGATGACCGCGTCGCAGTTCATTACTCAGCTACAGATTGTTTCAAAGAACATGTCGGAAGAAACAAAGGCGAGCCCCGCGTTTCGCCAGCAGAGAATTCTTCTGTACGTACTTCCCCTCGTGTTCGCTTTTTCGGGATTCGCCTTCCCCATTGGTGTCATGTTTTACTGGCTCGTCTCAAACTTCTGGACTATGGGTCAGCAATTTCTCGTCATACGCAACATGCCGTCCCCCGGTAGCCAAGCCGCCAAGGATCGTGAAGAGCGTTTGGCTCGACGAGGCAAACTTCTCAGTAAAGACGTCCCTGTGATTGAGATTGAAGAAAAGAAGCCAACGCAACGCCAGCAGCCGGTTGGGAAGAATCGGTCGAAGAAGAAGTCAGGAAAGTAGTCATCATGTCTGAGGAAGTAAGTGTCACGAGTCGAGAGGCCCTAGAGGCCCAGGGCGACATCGCAGCCGATTATCTAGAGGGACTTCTCGATATTTGTGATTTTGATGGCGACTTCGATATCGAAGTTCGAAACGGGCGGGCTTACGTGTCCGTTGCATCTTCAGGCAGTGATCTTGAACGTTTGAGCCACGCGGATTCGGTCGCCGCATTGCAAGAGCTTGCTCGGTTAGCGGTCCAAGCCAAAACCGGCGAGTTCTCTCGATTAATCCTCGACGTAGGTGGATCTCGAAGTGCTCGAGAGGCAGAGCTCGAGAGAATCGTCGAGGCAGCGATCTCGCGAATCGACGAGGGAGCAGTCTCTGCATCCTTACCGCCGATGAGTTCCTACGAGCGCAAGCTGGTTCACGATATTGTCGCAGAGCGAGGATTCGCCTCCACGTCCCGCGGCGAGGGCGCTGAGCGCCACACGATCATCACCGCACGATAACTGTTTCACGTGAAACATTGATACCCGGTCGTGAAGCCGAGCCCGCAGTTGCTCGGGAATTATTTGGCGAACGCATTGAACTAGCTAGGGCCTTTGCCGAAAACCTCTTTTCTGAGGGCGAGCTTCGCGGTCTTATTGGTCCCAGTGAGCCTAGTCGGCTGTGGTCTCGTCACATCCTGAATTGTGTGCTCGTGTCTCGGGCGATTGATTCCGGGTACGTTGGTGACGTGGGCGCGGGCGCAGGATTCCCCGGTCTCGTTTTGGCAATTGCGCGCCCGGATCTTGACGTAGCTCTTATCGAACCGATGGAGCGTCGCTGTGAGTGGCTACAGGAACAGATTGACTCTTTGGATCTTTCTAACGCACACGTCTTCCGCGGTCGCGCTGAAGACGTGGCCCTACAAGAAAAACTGGATGTCGTCACCGCGCGCGCTGTTCGTGCACTCAAGGGGTTGATCCCATTGGTGACCCCGTTGCTCAGACCCGGGGGTTCCCTGGCTTTGATCAAGGGAGCTTCGGCTGATCGCGAAATCGCAGAAGCCGCAAAGCAGATAAAGAGCGCGAAACTCGTCGATGTTCGGGTGGACGTCTTTACGGCAAGTGGGCTGGATGAACCGACCCGAGTTGTTCGGGCTACAGTTATATAGCTCACGAACATTTCTCCCCACGTTTCACGTGAAACATTCACAAAAGGCAAGGTAATGCAGGATCCTAGGCACGAAGCGCCACTAGCGGATGAGCTCATCGATCTCACGTCTCGGCGAAGAATTCTGTCGGCTCCACCTCCTCCGCTTCCAGCGTTTACGAGAATTATTGCCATGTCCAATCAGAAAGGTGGCGTCGGCAAAACCACCACGACGGTGAATATGGCGGCGGCTCTCGCCCGTTTTGGGGCTCGAGTTCTGGTGATAGATCTCGATCCACAAGGCAACGCAACAACTGCCCTCGGATTCAATCACCACGAACAACCGGTCGGCATGTTTCAAGTGCTTACGGGCGAGCAACCACTGTCGGCCATTGTTCGCAAATCACCCGAGCCTGGAGAATTGTTTTGTGCCATCTCGACACTTGATTTGGCTGGAGCCGAGATGGCGATTGCCACCGAAAAGGATTCGCGCTTCAGATTGCATCAGGCGCTGGCTGAGCATCTCGCGTCTCCCGGCGGTTCGTATCACTACATATTTATTGATTGCCCGCCTTCCCTGGGGCTACTTACGGTGAACGCCATGGTCGCAGCTCACGAAATTTTCGTCCCCATTCAGTGCGAGTACTACGCGCTTGAGGGATTGACCCAATTGCGACAGACGGTCGACCAGGTAAATCAGGTTCTCAATCCGAGACTGCACATTTCGACCATGCTCCTCACGATGTTTGATTCCAGAACGAGGCTGGCACAGGACGTTGTCGACGACGTGCGGACCCACTTTCCGGACATTGTCCTGAATTCGATCATTCCACGCACCGTTCGCGTTGCCGAGGCCCCAAGCCACCTTCAGTCGGTCATCTCCTACGACACAAATTCGCCGGGCTCCATTTCATACCTTGAGGCTGCCTACGAGTTCGCTTCACGTAAATCACACATGTAAAGATCGGATTGACGACATGGCAACACGTAAACCAGGACTCGGTCGAGGCATCGGCGCTCTCATCCCGACAACAGCAGCTGAAGCCGGAATGGAAGAAAGTCCGAGGGAGGTCTTTTTTTCTGGCGGGCGTTCGTCGGAATCAGATCAATCCTTGGTTCCTGTGCCGGGTGCACGCCTGGCCCAGCTCGATCCGGACGACATCATTCCCAACCGAGTTCAGCCGCGAACTGTATTTGATCAAAGCGACCTCGATGAACTGGTTCAGAGCATTCGCGAGGTCGGTGTTCTGCAAGCCGTAGTCGTTCGTCCAATTCCTGACAATCCGACAAAGTACGAGCTCATCATGGGAGAGCGCCGCCTGCGCGCAACCAAGGTTCTTGGCCTCGACAGCATTCCAGCCATCATCAAGGACACCGCAGACGAAAACATGTTGCGCGACGCTCTCCTTGAAAACCTGCATCGGGCGCAACTCAATCCTCTCGAAGAAGCGTCCGCCTACCAGCAGCTTCTTGCAGATTTCGGCATCACCCAGGAGCAACTTGCCGAGCGAATTGGTCGCTCTCGTCCCCAAATCAGTAACACTATTCGCTTGCTCGGCTTACCGATTAGCGTTCAAACGAAAGTCGCTTCGGGCGTACTTTCCGCCGGGCACGCACGCGCGATTTTGGCGCTTGATAACGAAGCTGACATGAAAAAGCTTACGGACAAGATAATCAACGAGGGGCTTTCGGTGAGGGCGGCCGAGGAGTTGACCAAGACAGCCCCAGGGTCTAAAAAGGCGTCTGCCTCAACACCTCAAGCGGGCAAAAAAACCGCCTATCTTGACGACGTCGCCGCTCGACTCGGAGATCGACTGAATACCAGAGTGGGCATTAAGCTCGGCGCTAAAAAAGGCATAATGAGTATAGAATTTGCCAGTGTCGTAGACCTGAATCGAATTCTCAGCGAGCTGGGCGAAACCGAGTTCGGGTCGACTGACCGATAACGACGACGGAGCGCCCGCGCCGGCCTAAGCAGCAAAGAGGATTACGCGTCGCGACGAACCGAGCGACTCGCCCGCTGCACCAGAGCATCGAAAAGCGTGCTTGCTTCTTGCCCCGACGCGTTGATGGCGAGCGGAGCACTCGACGTTTCGGTGAGACCCGGAAGAGAGTTGGCCTCAAGAAACACAGGGACGCCATTCTCCGTCACGATGAAATCGATGCGCGAAATGAAATCCAGCCCCAATGTTTTGTGAACCGCAACCGCACACTCCGCAACGGAATCGAGAACCGAATCACTTAGTCGAGCGGGTGTAAAGAACGTGGTTTCGCCAGCGTTGTATCGGGCTTCAAACGAGTAAAAGCCAGCCGAGGGCACAATCTCGACGATCGGAAGTGCGTACGGACCATTTCCTTCATCTATGACGGTGACTGCGACTTCGGTGCCATAGACGCGGCGTTCGATGAGAGCTAAATCAGAATACGTGTACGCGTCCACCATGGCGCGGGGGAGAGACTCGACACTCAATACCAGAGACACTCCTTGAGACGATCCCCCGTGTACAGGCTTTACCACAAGGTCGTGCCCCAACTTCCGAGGGACAACGTCGAGCACAGCCGCCGCCCCGAGTTCGCGGAAGGCTTCGCGAGGCAACGTTATCGAGTCAGGGGTTTCCACTCCAGCCCGTGCCACAAGAGTCTTTGCTACGGCCTTGCTCCACGCCAAGCGTGCGCTGCTGCCCACGGGACCGACATATGATGTGCCACTAGCTTCAAGTAATTCCAATAACGCGCCGTCTTCTCCACTAGCACCGTGTACTGCGGGCCACACGACATCCGGCTGTTCCCGACTGAGGTACGAAAACAAATGTGCGTCGGGATCGACGATGGTTACCTGATGTCCAGCCTCAGCAAGGGCATCCGCGACTCGACGCCCTGACCTCAATGAAACCTCTCGCTCATGGCTGATACCGCCAGCGAGCACTACCACTTTCAACGACTGCGCAGACATGGGGTGACTACCTCTCTAGGTATTAGTTGAGATCAGGTGGCGGTGCTGTGACATTTGGGCTCGATGGTGAGGCCTGAAGAGGTCCTGTGCCCGCAAAGGTGTCCAAGAGATCACGCTCGCCATGGATAACCGTCGCGAGGCGTCGAATTCCAAGTTGAATGTTCTCCGGAGTGGGGTAGCAAAACGAAAGCCTCATGTTGCTCTGGCCTGTTCCGTCGGCGAAGAATGCCGTACCGGGTGTGTAGGCAACAAGCTCAGTGACCGCGCGCGGAAGCATAGCTTTGGAATCAAGACCCGGGGGTAGCCCAGCCCACACATAGAAGCCCCCGTTTGGTACGTTCCACGTGAGTTCGGGCAGGTGGTCTTCGAGTGCACGGATCATGGTGTCTCTGCGCTCACGGTAAACATCGCGGAACGACGCTATCTGACCCATCCAATCCGCCTCATTGAGGTACTCGTGAATAGCGAGTTGACTGAAAGCGCTTGGGCACAAGATAGCCGCTTCGGCGGCGAGAACAAGTTTCTCCCGGATTGCATGAGGAGCGAGGACCCAACCGACTCGAAAGCCTGGGGCAAAAGTCTTAGAAAAAGAGCCCAGATAAATAACACCCTCGTCATCCAACGCCCGAAGCGCCGGGGGCACGGGTTCATCGAAAGACAGCAAACCGTAAGGGTTATCTTCCAGCACCAAGACGTTATGTCTACGACATATCTCGAGAATGAGCGGACGACGATCCGCACTGAGTGTTACTCCGCCTGGATTGTGAAAGTTGGGAATCGTGTAGAGAAACTTGATGCGCTTCCCTGATGCGTGACACGACGTTATGGCGGCTTCAAGTGCCTCGGGGACAAGACCAAACTCGTCCATGGTGATGTGGACGACCGAGGCTTGGTAACTTCTAAAAACTCCGATTGCCCCAACGTAGCTCGGAGCTTCGGCCAAGATGACATCACCTGGGTCTATGAAAAGCTTGGTGACGAGGTCTAACGCCTGTTGACTTCCCGTAGTCACGACGATGTCGTCCACGCTTCCGGAAATGCCCTCGAGAGCCATGATTCCGAGGATCTGTTCTCGTAGAGCCGGGACGCCCTGGCCACTCCCGTACTGCAGGGCTGTCGGGCCCTGATCCCGCATCACACGGTCGAGCGCCCCGGTAACTAATTCACGAGGAAGTGCGCTCACGTAGGGCATGCCACCCGCGAGGGAGACGACTTCCGGTCGCGAAGCCACGGCAAACAACGCTCGAACTTCGGAAGCGCTCAGACCAGAGGCACGATCTGCATAATGAGAAAGCCACGGGTCAAGGTTGACTCCGCGCGCGTCTCTCGATGGCTCACTCACGACTTAAGCCTACTCACAACGGCAAAGGCCCCCGGTTCCACTGAAACCGGGGGCGCACTGCTGACAACTTAGCCAATGAACGCGGCGAGGTCCGCTTCGAGAGCAGGTCGGGGCTTAGCGCCAATGACCGTTTTCACAACTTCACCGTTCTGAAAAACCTTCATGGCCGGAATGGAGGTGATTCCATACGTCATGGCTGTTTGGGGGTTTTCATCGACGTTGAGCTTAACGATGTCGAGTTTGTCGCCGTGTTCAGCAAGAATCTGATCCAAGATCGGACCTACGGCACGACACGGACCACACCACTCTGCCCAAAAATCAACGAGAACGGGTTTGCTGCTGCTGAGGACATCACTGGCAAAGCTGGCGTCGGTAACTGATGGTGCACCGGACATGAGGACTCCTTTGGTCGAGGTATCTGGGAGAGAGTGAACGGACTTCTGAGTTGTTTCTATCTTGCATCTACTTTGAGGGGACGGAAAGACTTGCGAGGTAGTGTTCCGCATCGAGCGCAGCAACGGTTCCACTCGCGGCGGCAGTGATGGCCTGTCGGTATGACGGGTCAATAACGTCGCCCGCGGCAAAAACGCCGGAAGTGCTCGTACGTGACGATCGCCCGTCCACCGCAATGGTTCCTGATTCTGTGAGGTCGAGCTGACCGTGAACCAGATGAGTCCGCGGGTCGTTTCCGATCGCGATGAAGAGACCGTCTAAGGCCAGATCACGGACGGCTCCAGTCACCGTGTCGGTCAAGGTCACCCCGGTAAGTGCCGATTCGCCAGAGATTGCCGTAACTGCTGAGTTCCACAAGAATTCAATCTTGGGATTCGCCATCGCCCGTTCCTGCATGATTTTGGATGCGCGCAAAGAATCTTTGCGGTGAATGACGTAAACCTTCGATGCGAACTTCGTGAGAAACGTTGCTTCCTCCATTGCCGAGTCGCCGCCACCGACGACAGCGATAACCTTCTCTCGGAAGAAAAAACCGTCGCAAGTTGCACACCATGAAACGCCATAGCCGGACAGGCGATCCTCGTCAGGAATGCCCAATTTTCGGTAGGCCGATCCGGTCGCAAAAATGATGGCGGAGGCTTCGTGTGTTTCGCCAGAACCCAGCGTCACTTTCTTCACGGGGCCCGACAATTCAACGGATGTAACATCATCTCGTATGATTTCAGCACCAAATTTGGCGGCCTGTTCCTCCATCTTCATCATGAGTTCGGGACCCATCACGCCCTCAGGGAAACCGGGGAAATTCTCGACCTCGGTCGTGTTCATGAGTTCCCCGCCAGCTTCGACGGAGCTTGCAAACACCACGGGGGACATGTTTGCGCGTGCCGCGTAAATCGCCGCGGTGAATCCGGCGGGACCTGATCCGATGATGATGAGTTGGCGCACAAAAACCCCTTGTCAGTGTGATGAGCTCGTCGCTAATCGGGCAACGAACATCCTCACGAATGTAAACCCAAGTTTAGTCGGCGCTATTCCGAGGAACCGGATGAGCGAGACCGGCGCGCGCGTACTTGGTGAATAAGGTGCCTGAGGACAGCTCTGCCCTCATTGAATTCAACTGAACGCAACACGAACAACGAAGCAACGTAAATCACGGTGACGACAATGCCGATGATGACCATGGCAAGGAAAGCCGAACCGAAACTCGCAATCGCAAAACCGTTTGCCGAAAATCCGCCTAGTGCCGCATTCACGAGCAAGCCGACGACGATTGAAAGGACGGCTGCCGCCGTTGCCCGAGCAAGCGAGCGTGTGACAGCGGGATTCATTGACACTCCCAAGCGCTTTCGAACCAAGTAGGCAGCAAGCAGAGTCTGGGCGGTTCCCACGACACTCAAACTGGCCGCCACGCCCACGACGATGAGGTTCTTAGGCAAAAAGGCACAGGCAACAACGGCGCCGCAGACCAAAACTGACTGAAATAAAACGACCAAGAACGGCGTTCTCCCGTCACCTAAGGCAAAAAAAACGCGAAGGAGCACATGGAGAGCGCTAAAGGCCGGAAGGCCCACGATGAGGACGACGAGTATCGTCGCGAGAGCCGTCGACTCACTAAATGTCTGTGTGAAGAGTCGAGAAAACGGGATGGAGATGGCAATCATTCCGGCTCCTGCCCACATCAGTAGTGCGAGGATACGCCGGATGGCATCCGACGTATCGGAGTGAAGCCCGGTGAGATTGTTGTTGGAGGCGTGGTTCGACATCCGGGTGAAGTATGCGGTTGCGAGCGAAACAGTGATGATCGAGTGGGGAAGCATGAACCCGAGCCATGCGGTCTGAAGCGCAAAAACCGAGGCGTCCTCTCCCGAAGCAATGGACGAAACGTTTGTCTCAACAAGCCCGGCAAGCTGTGACAAAAGAATCATGCCCATCGTCCAGCCCGCGACCTTGCCGGTTTCCCGCAGACCCACACCACGCCAGTTGAAATCGAACCTGAACTTGATGTTCATTTTGCGCCAAAAAACAAACAAAATGAGTGCCTGGGCGGCGATACCAGCTGTTGCCGTGCCACCAATGAGAGCGATCATTTGTGGCGTCCACGTGGACACGCTGCGAACACCGGCGCTGTCCGCTCCGAATAAGGCAATGAATGCGATCAGGCCAGAAATGGCTATGACGTTGTTGAACACGGGAGACCACGTTGCAGGACCAAACATGCTGCGTCCGTGAAGGATCTCTGCGAGCAACGTATACAGCCCGTAAAAGAAAATCTGAGGCAGACACCAGTACGCGAAGGCAGTTGCTAAGGCCAGTTGTTCATGAGACCAATTTGAGGCGTAAATACTCACCAGAACGGGCGCTGCCAGAGTGGCAATCAGTGTGGTTGCCGTGAGGCCAACGAGAGCTATCGTGATGAGCTTGCTGATGTAGCTTGAACCGCCATCATGGTGTGATGCTGATTTGGCGATGGCCGGCACGAGAGTTGCACCAATAACGCCACCCGCGACGATTGCGTAGAGATTGTTTGGCAATTGGTTTGCGACGGCAAACGAGTCGGCTCCCGCGGAGGCAACGACACCAAGCGCCTGAGCGAGAACGATGGTCTTAGCGAACCCAAAAACCCGGGACGCGATGGTACCCAGACCCATGATTGAGCTTGCTCTGACCAAACTAGACATCTCTGAGCACCTTACGCCTGCGGACGGTTCGGAAGATACCGGCAATCACGAGGAGACCGAAAACGGCACCGAGTGCGATAAGCCCCCATGACTCCCAATCGGCTCTGACGTTAACCGGAATGGTCTGTGCTGAACCGATCGGGACGCCATCGCGACTGAACAGCGCTACGTCGATGTCGACAGAACCACTCCCAACACGAGCAGTTACCGGTAGGTAAGAACGAATTTGTGAATTCGCCTCAATTTGAACGGGGATGTCATTACCAATGACAATTCGAGCATTGGACGGGCTCGCCCTGAGAACAACGAGAACCGGAGAGGGCAAGTCGTTTCGAACAACGATGGGGATTCGCGCTTGGCCGCCCACCATGTTGATTGTGCTGCTCGGCACGATTGCAACGGCATTGAGTATGTCATTCGTCATCGTGGTGTTGACGCCAACAGCCTCGGGCCAATCGATTCGATTCATCCAGGCAATTGAAAGACAGGACGCGAGTCGCCTGCTTCCCGGGTTGATGACGAGAGACGGTTCACGCGCAATCTCAGAGAAAGAGTTAAGTGTTGATTGATTCGTTAGCAACTGAGAAATCAGGGCGAGACGATCGGCAGATTCCGGGTGAGAAATGAGTGTCGCGTCGTGGGACTCCGAGCTCATCACGTCTCGTAATGACGTGGATGACGCCCACGTGATGGACGTCGCAGCGCGAAGCGTTGCTTCGAACGCTCCCGAACTGAAGCCACTCGAAACGCTCCTCTCGAAAGACGCGACAACGTGAACCGGCTTATTGGCGTCGGTAGCGTACGTCGCCAAGTATGACGACACGCACGATGCACTCTTCATCAAATCGACCCCATTTTGCGCAGTCGATCCCCGAGCCAAACAGCCGGAAATGTCCTCGCTCACGACAACACTGTTGTGACCCGCGACTGACACGTGACCCTGCGAGGAATCCGCGTCGAGATTGGCTGATGAAACGAGAATGGTCTTGTCTTTCCCAGGGGCAAGAGCGTCAAGATTCGAGTCCGCAATCGTATTTGACGCGGGCCACAGAAGACTCGACAAGGATGGCGACCAGCCCGGCCACGAGCCAGTCGAGTTCGCGAGATTGGGTAAATCTGAAATGCCGGGTGCAATGATTTCAGGCGCCCCCGCCTGCAGTGGCCCCGTGAGATCGGAATCCGCGTAGGTTAGCCAAAATCCTTCTCGCCCAGATTCCCGCAGTTTTTCTAGCCACAACTGAGCAGTTTGCGGAGCCGCGGAACCGAGGGCCGAAATTGACGTCGTGATTCGAGGGTCCACGGCGAGCGTTACGGGCGCGCCACTGGCAGCTTTTAACATTTGAGCGAGCCGACCCCGTGATTCGGTTGCTTGCGTGAGTGACTCCGCATTCATGAGACCTAGTGTGGATGCCTCACTGACCAAGGGCACGATGACTCGGAAACCAACTGGTTCCGGCGGCGCGTCGCCGATGTTAACGATGCTCGTGGTTGCGTGACTGAGCACCCGTGAATCGACTGAATGGCTGGCCAGTAGTCCTACGGTTCCCCACGAGCGAAAACTCGGCAGGGCGGTTTCTGAAAACGAAAACGTAACGGTTGCGGACTGTTCTGGGGCGATGTCGGGCACGGTCGCGGTGCCGAGCAACACCGCATTCCCAGGAGGAGCTGCATCGACCTTCAGCCAACTTCGCAGTTCATCAGGAGTGCTCAAAACATCTTCGCTGGCCTCAAGGTCAAGTTTTCCGACGGGAAGAGGCAACGTCGATTCGTTGTGCACGGAAATGAGGAGGGTGACAGTCTCACCCGAGGACACCTGAGGCTCAAAAGACGCAAGAGAAACCGAGCTTGCCAGCTCCTGAGAGTGGGCCGGAGGGATAAATCCCGTGGTGAGAAAACATAAGACCGCGAGAGCGCTACTGGCTGTGAGTAACGTTGAACGACTGCTCATTCGTCGACTCGCCATAGCGCTCATTCTAGGTTCTCCTCAATAACCCGGCACCTCCACACGTACAATTACAAGAATGCACAGCGTGGCTCAGGCACTCCAAAGCCTTAACAACTTGGCTAAATCGTCACCTGTCGCATCCCTGGCTGACGCCTTTCAGGCGGCCCACAAGGAACTCGCGCTCGTCGGTGGTCCCGTGCGAGACGCATTTCTGGGGAAACAACTCACCGATCTTGACTTTACGACTGACGCTTCTCCTGAAGAAGTGCTTGCCCTCGTCGCGCCCATTGCGGAAGCCGTCTGGGATGTCGGTCGCGCTTTTGGAACGGTTGCTGCTCAAATAGGTGGCGAAAAGTGCGAAATCACAACTTACCGAGCAGATTCTTATGATGGGGTGTCGCGAAAACCCGAAGTCCATTTTGGAAAAACACTCGAGGAAGATTTGGCCCGCCGAGACTTCACCGTCAACGCGATTGCTGTGCGACTCCCCGAGCTCGTGCTCGTTGATCCTTCGGGAGGTATAGATGACCTCATCGCTAAAAGAATTTGTGCGCCCGGAGCAGCAACGGATTCATTTGATGACGACCCGCTGCGCATGATGCGAGCGGCACGGTTTGTGTCTCAACTGGGTTTTTCACTGGATCCAGAAGTTGAGTGGGCCATGCAGGAGCGAGCTGCATCAATCCAACGAATCTCTTTAGAACGAGTGAACGAAGAGCTCAGCAAACTCTTATCGACGCCAGACCCGGCTGAGGGGATTCGGATTTTGGTGACATCGGGAATTACCGATTACGTGTTACCTGAACTGAGCGCTCTGAGGCTTGAGGTTGATGAGCATCACCATCACAAGGACGTTTACGAGCATTCGCTGACTGTGCTTAGTCAGGCCATTGCTCTTGAGGGCGAGAGATTCCCACATGTAGCTCCGGACCTGACGCTGCGATTAGCTGCGCTGTTGCACGACATCGGGAAACCGGCGACACGCAAGCTGGAGGCGGGCGGAGCTGTGAGTTTCCATCATCACGACGTGGTTGGTGCCAAACTCGCGCGTAAGAGACTCAAGGAACTCCGCTTCGACAACGAAACGGTGAAAAACGTCTCACTCCTCATTGAGCTTCACCTTCGCTTTTTTGGGTATTCAGAAAATGCCTGGACGGACTCGGCGGTGCGCCGTTATGTGAGAGACGCGGGATCTCAGTTAGCGAGACTGCATATTCTCACCCGCGCGGATGTGACGACGCGGAACAAGAAAAAGGCACAGTTTCTTGCGCACGCTTACGACGACATTGAACGTCGAATTGACGAGATTGCCGCATCCGAAGAGCTTGCGGCTATTCGCCCGGATCTTGACGGCGAGGACATCATGCGAATTCTTAACCTCAGTCCTGGTAAAGACGTAGGCCGGGCTTATGGATTCCTGATGAATGTCCGACTCGACGAAGGGCCACTCGGCCGGGAGGAAGCCACGCAGCGACTCCTTTCGTGGTGGAACGACAACAAAAAGTCAGTCAGTTAGCTACCCCGTATTCACCACCTTTCGTTTGGCAAACATCGGGATGGGTTTGTCGCTGTGCACCATTCGCGCATAAACTAGGGAAGTTGTCTGCGCGCCGCCCTCGGTGGCCTCCGCAAATGGCACATGTGCAACCCTCCTGCTACAGAGAGTCTGTAGCCGTTTAGTCCGAAGGAGGTGGGTTAGTCATGCATCAGTACGAGTTAATGGTCATCCTCGATCCCGAGATCGATGAGCGCACCGTAGCTCCAAGCCTCGACAAGTTTCTCAATGTCGTCCGCAACGACGGCGGATCCATTGAGAACGTTGATATTTGGGGTCGTCGACGCCTTGCCTACGAAATTAACAAGAAAAACGAAGGCATTTACGCCGTTGTTAATTTCACGGCGAAGCCGGAATCGACAGTGGAACTCGATCGTCAGTTGAAACTTTCTGAAGCCGTTATGCGAACCAAGGTTTTGCGTGCGGAGGAGGCAATCGCCCGAGTTGCCTACGAAGCGAAGTTGGACGCCGAGAAGGCAGCCCGGAAAGCCAAGGCAGCACCCAAGGCTGCTGCTGCGACGACTGAGCAGGGTGCGTAAAAGCTCATGGCAGGCGAAACCGTAATCACGGTCGTGGGAAACCTCACGAGCGATCCCGAGTTGCGTTACACGCAAAATGGTCTCGCAGTCGCAAACTTCACCATCGCCTCTACTCCGCGGAACTTTGATCGCGCATCCAACGAATGGAAAGACGGGGAAGCCTTGTTTTTGAGGGCGAGCGTGTGGCGCGAATTCGCAGAACACGTTGCGTCAAGCCTTACGAAAGGCTCACGAGTAATCGTCACTGGCAGGCTTCGTCAGCGTTCCTATGAAACGAAGGAAGGCGAGAAACGCACCACCATCGAACTTGAGGTGGATGAAATTGGCCCGTCATTGCGGTATGCAACCGCGTCGATTAGCCGGGCCGCATCCTCAGGTCGGGGTGGCAGCGGATCTGACGAGCCGTGGGGGGCAGCTCCTGCTGTCGGCGCAGACCCCTGGGGTGCTCCAGGCGTTGCCCCGGACGACACACCCTTCTAAACAGATATCAGCTAAGCAAGACTTAGCGCGAAACGAAAGAACACATCATGGCTGGAAAAGCAAACGGCGATCGCCGTAAGCCGCTTCGCGGTGGAAAGGGAGCTAAAGCTCTCGCTCCCGCAAAGGCAATCCGCGTGGGAGTAATTGACTACAAAGACGTCGCTACTCTTCGCAAGTTCATTTCCGAGCGTGGAAAAATCCGCGCTCGCCGAATCACTGGTGTCTCTGTGCAGGAGCAACGCCTCATCGCACGCGCTATCAAAAACGCGCGTGAGATGGCGCTGCTTCCGTACGCTGGCGCAGGCCGCTAGGAGTAATCATGTCTAAATTAATTCTCACTAACGAGGTTTCAGGCCTCGGTTCAGCTGGCGATGTCGTTGAAGTCAAAGACGGCTACGCTCGCAACTACCTCATCCCGCAGGGATTCGCTGTGCAGTGGACTCGCGGCGGGGAGAAGCAGGTATCCCAGATTCGTGCTGCCCGAGCCGCGCGAGAGCTAGCAACGCTCGAAGAAGCGCAGGCCCTCAAGGCGAAACTCGAGGCAACCAAGATCAAGATTGCCGTGAAGGTCGGTCGAGACGGACGTCTCTTCGGATCAGTAAAAACTGATCACGTCGCCGCGGCAGTAGCTGAAGCTGGTCTTGGCGATATTGACAAGCGCAAGGTTGAAATCACGTCGCCGATTAAATTCACGGGCGAACACGGAGTCACGCTTCGCTTGCGTGATGACATCGTGGCGAACATCACTTTGCAGGTTGTTGCTGCCAAGTAAAGACCATGAAGAGTGGCGATGGGCTTGCCCCATCGCCACTTTTTGTTTCCCATTCCTTGTGAATTCCGCGCCTCTGCCTCGGGAACGGGCTGAGGCGACGCAATTTTTGTCGAAAAGACGACACGCCGAGACTCCTTATGGACGATGTTGTTCACAAGTCTCAATAAGCACTTGAACCAACTTAAGGCGATCGTCTGGGGAAAAATAAAACCCCTGATAAACAGGTATTTTCCGAGCGAAATCCCCAACCTGTCCACAGAAGTATCCCCATGTTTTGCACACCGTCACCGGCGTTTCACCTCAGTAGTCCACAGGGTTATCCACAGCCCTAAGTGGCGATGACCAATCCCCGTACGTACAGTTAGCGAGGGTCTGTGAGAGCCGGACACTGTCCGTGTTCCGTGCTTAGCTCTATTCACATCGTGACGAGGAAGAATTATGTCGATTGCACACATTGCTCCGGCTTCGGGCCAGGGTGAACGAGTGCCGCCACATGATTTACTCGCAGAACAGAGCGCTCTCGGCGGCATGCTTCTCAGCAAAGATGCGGTCGCCGACGTTATCGAGGTCGTTCGCGCCAGTGACTTCTACATTCCCAAGCACGAAGTAATCTACGACGCGATTTTGTCGCTCTACGCACATGGCGAGCCGACAGATGTGATCACTGTTACGGACGAGCTCTCCAAGAGCGGACAACTCAGTAAAGCTGGCGGAGTGGAGTACCTTCACACTCTGATTGGTCTCGTCCCCACAGCAGCTAATGCGGGCTACTACGCCACGATTGTTGGCGAGAGAGCTCTTCTCAGGCGGCTTGTCGAAGCGGGAACGCGAATCGCTCAAATGGGCTATGCGGGTGAAGGTGAAGCTCTCGATCTCGTCAACGAGGCGCAGGCAGAGATTTATGCCGTGACGGGTAACGCTGAAACGGAAGACTACGTACCGATTAACGTTGCGGTCGATGCCGCACTGCGTGAGATTGAAGCAGCAAAGAGCCACGAGGGAATTCTCACTGGAGTTCCCACGGGACTTATCGAGATGGACGACTTGACCAATGGATTGCACCCGGGTCAGCTCATCATTATCGCGGCACGCCCTGCTCTGGGTAAATCCACGCTTGCCCTCGACTTTGCCCGATCGGCGGCTATCAAGCACGATTTGGCAACGGTATTTTTCTCACTGGAAATGGGACGCAGTGAGATCGCCATGCGCTTGCTGTCTGCGGAGGCGGGGGTCCACCTGCAACACATGCGCAAAGGCACAGTTGCAAACACCGACTGGACCAAAATTGCCAGCACGCGGGGTCGCATCGACTCTGCTCCCCTGTACATCGATGACAGTCCCAACATGACGTTGGTCGAGATACGTGCTAAGTGTCGCCGACTGAAGCAGCGCCACGATTTGAAGCTGGTCATCATTGACTACTTGCAACTGATGACTAGCGGAAAGCGAGTCGAAAGCAGACAGCAAGAGGTTTCCGAATTCTCACGCGCCCTCAAATTGCTGGCAAAAGAGCTCGGAGTTCCCGTTATCGCTTTGTCTCAGCTGAATCGTGGACCAGAGCAACGCACCGACAAGCGACCAGCGTTATCGGATCTTCGTGAATCCGGCTCGCTTGAACAGGATGCCGATGTGGTTATTTTGTTGCACCGCGAGAGCGCCTATGAAAAAGAGAATTCACGACCTGGCGAGGCTGACCTCATTGTCGCCAAACACCGAAATGGACCAACGAAAGACGTGACGGTGGCCTTCCAAGGGCATTACTCGCGCTTTGCCAATATGGGTGATCTCCAGCCTTAGCTATCACAGGTACATTTAGACCGTGAACGCGATAAGGACTAAACCACTTCGAGAGCGATCCCTTTTTGGTGTTTTCCTGACCCTGCGAGCCATTCCCGCGGGAGCGGTTGCCATCGCCATCACGTTTTCTGCGAATCACGCAATTATTGTTGGGCAAATTTCCTTCGTGGCCTTCGGGTTGGTAAGCGCCCCCGTGCTTCTTCTTACCAGCGTCGCGTCGGGATTCCCCCGAAACCTCCGACTACTTTTCCTTCTTGAGGCAGTTGTCACGTTGCTGTCTGCGGCGTTCATGGCGGTGACTGTGGGCAGCGGCCTTAACGAGAGCTCGGATGCACTTCGAATCTTTACGCTAACGGTGGGTGTTTGGGCTGCCATTTCTTGTCTCGCAGAATTCTTGTCAAGTAGGTTTTCCGCTCGCAGCGACGAATCACGAGAAATGTTGCTGGTTGCGGTACTCCTAGCCCTCTTAGCGCTCTCCCAACTCCTCTTGCCACTCAACGATGTTTTCGCCGTTGGTCTTTTCGGAGCCTTCGCCGCAATCCTCTGCGTCCTCACCGCGATAGCAGGGTTTACTCTCATTACCTCCACTAATCCCCGGCCCCAGAAAGCAGAACAGGCATGAGTCTTCCCAGCCGACGAGATCGCTTCAAACCGCTCGAGCTTATTGGGCTCTCCGGCGTGTTAGCCGTCATCTCCGCGCTCGTTGTCCTCATGGTGAGCAGGGACATCCAGTTCATGCTCATCACTCTTGGCGTAGTTTTTATTATTTGCATTGTCTTTATGGCGACATTCGTTTTGCTCGCGAAACCAAACAAAGCTGAGCTTGCTGACATCGAGCAACTCGACACTGAGGATCATCACTGAGGATCATCACTGAGGAGTCCGTGGGTGCGGTCTCCTGAAGAAATCGCGCTACGGAGTGGTGTTGAGTTCGTTAACGAGTTGCGCGGCGATTCCGGTGTAGCTCTGAGGCGTAAGGTGCGCTAATCGCAGTTTTGCCGCATCACCAATCTCGAGACCGGCCACAAATGACGCGAGGTCTTCAGCACTGACCCGTTTGCCGCGAGTCAGCTCTTTGAGCAGGGCATAGGGATCCGAGATGGTTGACCTCCCGGCGACAACCTCAGCTCTGATTACTGTTTGGATGGCCTCCCCAAGGACCTCCCAATTCATGTCCAGATCCGCGCTCAACAGGTTGCGATCCAAATCGATTTCACCGAGACCTCGAAGGATGTTGTCAAGAGCAAGAAGCGAATGCCCCAGACCAACGCCGATGTTTCGCTGCGTCGTCGAGTCGGTCAAGTCGCGTTGAAGCCGAGAAGTCACCAAGGTGGATGCTAAAGAATCAAGCACTGCGCACGAAAGTTCAAGATTCGCTTCAGCATTTTCAAATCGAATGGGATTGATTTTGTGTGGCATGGTGGAGGAACCAGTGGCCCCCGCCTGAGGGATCTGTCGAAAATAACCCATCGAGATGTAAGTCCAGATGTCTGTTGCGACATTGTGCAGGATTCGATTGGCATGTGAGATGCGCCCATAAAGTTCGGCTTGCCAGTCATGGGACTCAATTTGTGTGGTCAGGGGATTGTGGCTTAGACCGAGACTCGTCACAAAAGCGCGGCTGAGTGAGAGCCAGTCTTGGTCGGGATCCGCAACGACGTGGGCTGAAAAAGTCCCCGTGGCGCCACTGAATTTAGCAAGAAACTCCACTCCGTCGAGTTGACGAACGATGCGTGACAAGCGGTGGGCATAAACAGCAAATTCTTTGCCCATGGTGGTGGGTGTCGCGGGTTGCCCATGGGTGCGGGCGAGCATCGCATCATCCGCGAAATTGCTGGCCAGACTGGCAAGTTTGTCGATGACCCTCTGAAAGGCAGGGAGCCAGACTCGAGTTACCGCATCCCGCACGATGAGCGCATAGGAGGTGTTGTTGATGTCCTCACTAGTGCAGGCGAAGTGGGTTAACTCGGCGATGCGTTCGAGCCCCAATTCGGACAACTTATCCCGAACAAGGTACTCAACCGCCTTGACGTCATGCCGGGTTACCACTTCATAAGCTGCCAAGGCATCTATTTCGGGCTGACCAAAATTCGCGACAAATGACCGGAGGCGTGCCACGTCGTCTGGAGTCAACGGGGTGGAACCAGCGAACGAACGCTCAGTGAGAAAAATAAGCCACTCAATTTCGACATGAACACGTGCACGGTTCAAACCTGCCTCAGAGAGGTACTCCCCCAATTCAACGACACTTGCGTGGTAGCGACCGTCGAGAGGACTCAGAACCTGTGGTGGGAGTGTCATGACTCCATTCTCCCAAACCTCGTTGCAGTTATGCACAAAGGTGAAAAGCGAAGGTGTGTCCACCGATCTCTGGCAAGTCGGTCTCAACACTGCAGAAATCGACATCATGTGGAACATGCTGGAACAACTGTTGCGCGACCAGATGGCCTTCATTGCCCGTGAACTTTTGCGGCTTACACAGGAGACAACCAGCTCAGATCTTGCAGGACCCCTCGTGCAGTCTCTGCTCACACAAGCGGCACGTGACCTGAGCGATGCAGCGTTCCTGTGCACGACTCATGAATCTTGAGATATCGACAACGCAGTACCAGGCCATCGCACATAGAATCCAACCTCTGGTCGTCTCGTGCAATGCCTGGCTCCTTGAGGCTCGAGCTGCAGCGAGTTACTCGCAATCGGGGATTCACGAACGCTTGGATATCTCGATTCAGCTCGTCGCGAGGGTTACCGACCGACTTGAGCGGTGCATCCACGATCTCATCGCACTTGCGAAAGAGTATGACGATCACGAGAGTACTGCTCAACAACAGTGGGCGGCCGTCGCGCTTCTCGGCTTAGCGTCGCCGTTCGGACTTGCCGTGATTGGTCTCGTTGGGGGCGTGGGTCATGCTGTAATCAGACAACCCACTGCCCGCGCAACAGTGAGTGTTCATCGAGACCGCTGGGAGACGCTGGAAGCGCCACAGAGTTACGGTGACGTCCTATCTCGAATTCCGCAGGGAGACGACCAAATTCGTATTGACTGCATCGACACGGGTGGAGAACCCATTTATGTGGTGTACATTTCGGGCACGCGCGATTTCTCTTTGCTCGCCCGTACACAACCATGGGACATGACAAGTAACGTTGCTGCCATCACGGGCGCTGAGCCCTCCGCAAGTGAGCGAGCAGTGCGGGAGGCCATGGCACAAGCTGGAATTGCTGAAGGTGCACGAGTCATGCTGGTAGGTCATTCACAGGGCGGGCTCATTGCCTCCCGTATTGCCCAGTCTCGCGATTTTGAGGTTACGGATCTCGTGCTCGCTGGCTCACCAACGCGAGGATTCGAAATCGACCCGAAAGTAAGGGTGACTCAAATCGAGCACACGAATGATCCCATTCCGATGTTGAGTGGCGTGGCCGTTGCGACGTCGGCACTCACTGTGCGCACCTTTTCCGCCAACTCCGCGGGTTCGGGACTGATGAGTGCTCATGATGTGAAAGCGTATGCCGAGACGGCACGAGAAATGGACCGGAGTGGCAACCCTGCACTAAAACAACGAAAAACCGCGATTTTTGGCGAGCTCGAATCTCGCCAGACGGATACTCAATGGTTCAGGGCAGAGCGCAACACGGCAGTCCGTGCACCCGGATAACGTTGGCGCCCACCAGACGGGGGCTGACCATAACAAGTGAGCGTTTCGGTCGCGACGCGTCTCAGCGCTTGAGTGGACGGAGAACCAGGCCGAGAATCCACGAGACCAGGCTGAGGACGATGGCTCCCCAGAAACCATCCCAGAAGGTGGAGACGTGCAAGCCGAATTGCAGAACCGTTCCTAGCCAAGACATCAGGAGGAGGAGAAGCGCATTGACAACAAGAGCCAAGATACCGAGGGTCAGGATGTAGAGCGGGAACGCCAGAAACCGGATAACTCGCCCGATCGTCCCGTTGACCACACCAAAGATGATGGCTGTGATGACGAGGGTCACGATAAACATCGGAGTCGACTGTTGCAAGGGCACAATGCTTACGCCGGCCACAACCAGCGTGGTAAACCACAGGGCGAGCGCGTTGACAACCGTTGAAATCACAAAATTTCGCATGACTGAATCATGCCATAGTGCTTGATAGGTTAGGAACGTGGCTGAACAAAAGACAGAGCCGATGGTCCAACTGCTTGGCGCGGATGGCGCCTTCGCCCCGACCGCAGCGGCTGAAGAGTTTGTGCCCTATTTCGACAAACTTACCGAGGCCGATTGGAAGAAGTTCTACCGAGACATGGTTGTCATCCGTCGGTTTGACGCTGAAGCCATCAACCTCCAACGCCAAGGACAGCTTGCGCTCTGGGTTCCGAGTCATGGTCAAGAGGGCGCGCAAGTTGGTTCGGCGTACGGCGCCGCCATGCACGATCATGTCTTTCCGGCATATCGGGAGCACGCGATCGCCATGATTCGAGGTCTTGACATGGTCGACCTCATCAAGCAGTTCAAGGGGCTCTCACACGGCGGATGGGATTTCCGAAACCCAGAGCTTCACAATCTTCACATTTACACGTTGGTGATTGGATCTCAGGCGCTTCACGCCACCGGATACGCTATGGGAATTGCCTTTGACGGAAAGTACGCCACCGGCAATCGTGACAAAGATGAAGCCGTCATTGTCTACTTTGGCGACGGCGCCACGAGTCAAGGTGATGTAAGCGAAGCTTTTGTATTCGCTGCAAGCTATCAAACCCCACAAGTTTTCTTCATTCAAAACAATCACTGGGCGATTTCGGTTCCGGTGAGTGTGCAAGCGCGCGTCCCGCTGTATCGCCGGGGTGAAGGGTTTGGAATCCCCGGCACTCAGGTTGATGGCAACGATGTTTTTGCCAGTTACGCGGTGACCGCGAAACTGATGGACGACGCGAGGTCGGGACGAGGGCCTGCGCTCATTGAGGCTCACACCTACCGCATCGGTGCGCACACCTCGAGTGACGACCCCACGAAGTATCGCAACGAGAGCGAACTCGACGAATGGATCGCAAAAGATCCCATTTCGAGACTTGAAGCTTTTTTGCGCGATAAGGGTGCCGAAAACTCCTTCTTTGAGGGGGTCACCGAGGAAGCTGCCGATTTCGCTGCGGACGTGAGAAAACGGACTCTGGAATTAACCGGCCTCGACCCAATGCAGCTTTTTGAGAAGGCCTATACCGAACCTCACCCGCGAATGCGCGAGCAGTCACAGTGGCTCGCACAATACGAAGCGTCGTTTGGTGATGACGGGGGTCTCGCATGACCATCGAAAACATGCCAATGGTCAAGGCCATCAACGCAGGCCTTCGAGCCGCGCTCGCCAAAGACGATCGAGTGCTTCTCATGGGAGAAGACATAGGCACCCTTGGTGGTGTGTTCAGAGTCACAGAGGGTTTGAAGAACGAATTTGGAAGCAACCGGGTTTTAGATACGCCGCTTGCCGAGTCAGCAATTGTCGGAACCGCTATTGGACTGGCCATGCGCGGCTATCGTCCGGTTTGCGAAATACAGTTTGACGGGTTCATTTATCCTGCCTTCGATCAAATTACGAGCCAGCTCGCCAAGATGACATCTCGTCACGAGGGAGAACTCCCCATGCCTGTCGTCATCCGCGTTCCCTATGGTGGTCACATTGGTGCTGTCGAGCATCACCAGGAGAGCAACGAGGCTTACTTTGCGCACACCGCGGGCCTTCGGTTGGTTAGTCCCAGTAATCCCCATGATGCGTATTGGATGATTCAAGAGGCCATTGAGTCACAAGATCCCGTGCTCTTCTTCGAACCAAAGAGTCGGTATTGGCCAAAAGGCGACGTCAACCTCTCGGCAAACGATATTCCGCTTCACGCCAGCCGTATTGCGCGAACCGGAACTGATGTCACCCTGATCGGGCACGGGGCGATGGTGAGTGTCTTGCTTCAGGCTGCCGAGATTGCGCAGGAGGAGGGCACCAGTGTCGAAGTGGTGGACCTCAGGTCCCTTTCTCCGGTGGATTACGGACCCATTCTTGACTCGGTGCGAAAAACAGGTCGCGCCGTCGTCGCTCAAGAAGCTCCCCAGAATGTGAGCCTCGGCTCGGAGATTGCCGCGACCATAACGGAGCGCGCGTTCTATTCGCTCGAGGCCCCGGTCGTGCGAGTGTCCGGGTTTGATGTTCCGTTCCCTCCCGCCAAGCTCGAAACCATTTATCTGCCCGATGCGGATCGAGTCTTGGATGCCGTTGACCGAGTGCTGAGCTACTAGGAGTCTGACGTGAGTGTTTCAAAGTTTTATCTCCCTGATGTCGGTGAGGGCCTGACCGAGGCTGAAGTGGTCAGCTGGAAGGTGGCACCCGGCGAAACGGTGACAATCAATCAGATTTTGGTTGAAATCGAAACGGCAAAGTCTCTCGTCGAATTGCCGAGTCCCTTTGAAGGTGTCGTCGAAGAACTCCTGGTTCCCGAGGGAACCACGGTAGAGGTCGGCACCGCGATTATCACGATTTCAAGCGAAGGCCACTCTCAGATCACGTCGCCGACACCGACCCTGGCTCAAGCGGCAATGTCCAACGAGGTCGTAGTCATCGACGATGCAGAAACAACGAGCACGTCTGTTGCTGAGGATGAGAGTTCTGGCGCCGTGCTTGTGGGCTACGGAGTGGCCGGACATGGGGTGACACGTCGCAGGCGTGGGCATGCCGCGGCAGCCCAGGCCGGCCACGCGGCGGCTCACGCCGAAGCCGCAGCCCAGGCGGCGGGTACCGAAAACGGTCCCACCTCCGGCCTCAAACGCGGAACGACCGTTGCACCACTTTTGGATTCAGCGCCGGTTCTCGCTAAACCACCCATTCGTAAGCTGGCTAAGGACCTCGAGGTTGACCTTGCAACGGTAACCGGAACTGGTCTGCTCGGCGAGATTACCCGTGATGACGTGATTCGACACGCCTCGCAGGCGAGTGTTTTCCGAAACATCGTGACGCCTGAGCTGCCCGAGGAGCGGGAGGAGCGCATCCCGGTCAAGGGTGTTCGCAAGGCGATAGCCACCGCGATGACGCAGAGCGCATTTACGGCACCTCACGTGAGTGTGTTTGTGGATGTCGATGCAACCCGAACTATGGAGTACATCAAGCGTCTGAAAAACTCACCCGACTTTGCTGGGGTGAAAGTATCTCCGCTGCTGATCATGGCCCGCGCCATTATCTGGGCGGTTCGGCGCAATCCGACGGTGAATGCGACATGGACCGACAAGGAAATCATTGTCAAGCACTTTGTGAACCTCGGTATCGCTGCAGCTACGCCACGGGGACTCATCGTCCCTAACGTCAAAGAGGCTCAGGCCATGAGCCTGCGGGATTTGGCTCAAGCTCTCGAAAAACTCACCATTGATGCGCGTGACGGTAAGACACAGCCGAGCGATATGGCAAACGGAACGATAACCATCACCAACATTGGCGTGTTCGGGGTTGATACTGGAACACCAATTCTCAACCCTGGTGAGTGCGCGATTATCGCGTTGGGAACCATCAAGCAGAAGCCGTGGGTAGTTGATGGCGAGGTTCGGGCTCGATATGTCACAACGGTCGGCGGAAGTTTCGATCATCGCGTGATTGACGGAGACGTGGTCAGTCGATTCATCGCCGACGTCGCAAGCGTGCTTGAAGAGCCTGCTCTGCTGCTCGACTGACGCATCGGACGCATCGGAGGCAACTAGCTCGACTCCAAGACCGCCATCGCTGCGTTGTGCCCACCGATGCCACTAACGGCGCCACCACGTCGTGCACCGGAGCCGCAGACGAGGATACGTGGATGTCGGGTTGCCACACCCCAGCGTTCGGCGGGACTTGCGAGTGAAGCGTCATCATCCAGCCACGGCCACGAAAGCGGTTGATGGAAGATGTTGCCACCTGTCATGTTGAGTGCGTGTTCGAGATCGAGGGTGGTCTTTCCTTCGATGCACGGCTGACCTTCGGCGTCAATCGCCACGCAATCCTCGATGGGCTCACCAAGCACACTGTTGAGTGAGCGAAGTACGCCAGAAACTAAGCGCTCCCGCATGGTGTCGTTATTTTCTTCGGTGACCAAGCTGTGCGGGGTATGCAAGCCAAAAACCGTGAGTGTATGGAACCCCGCCGCGTGAAGCTCGGGGGAGAGGATGCTCGGGTCGGACAGTGAATGACAATAAATTTCACACGGAATTGTCTCGGGAATCTCCCCGGATCGAGCTTGGTCAAAAGCCCGAGTCAGTTGCGAATAGGTTTCATTGATGTGGAACGTGCCACCAAAGGCCTGTTCTGGGGTTACCGAGGCATCGGCGAGACGGGGCAAGCGCGTGAGAAGCAGATTGACCTTAATTTGCGCACCCTGCGGACGATGGTCTTTAGGCAGGTCCTCCTTCAGCAACTCCCCGAGGACCCATGGAGAAACGTTTGACAGGACCCATCGCGCAGTGATGACATGGTCCGAGGATTCCTGACTATCGCCATCCCCTATTCCAGGCTGACCGACCGTGAACTCGACCTCGTTGTCGTTGGGTCTAGGCGTGATTCGAGTCACTCGCGCACGGGTGACGAGTTCCGCACCGGCCTGTTTCGCCGCGCGAGCAAGTTCGCCGGAAACGGCTCCCATGCCGCCGACCGGTACATCCCAATTTCCGGTGCCACCGCCAATCACGTGATAGAGGAAGCACCTATTTTGATCGAGGGTCGCCGAGTGGGCATCCGCAAATGTTCCAATTATTCCGTCGGTAAACGCAACGCCACGCGCAATATCGCCTGCAATATCGGCCTCAATGACTTCACCGAGTGGTCGCTCGATGAATTCCCGCCACAGCGAATCGTCACGAACCAACGACCGAACCTCACTTTCGGTCAGCAAGGGCTCCGTCAGGGTCGGCCAGAGGGTCGACGCGAGAGCCGCAGTCTTGGCATAAAAACGCGAGAAACCCTCTGCGTCTGAAGCTTCGCCGATTCTGGAAAATGAGGATGCGGTCGCGGCTTCGTCCACGACGTCGACCAAAAGCCCGCGATCAGGCTGACCCGGGACGGGGGTATACGAGGAGTATCGGCGACGGGCAAGACGGATATTGAGGCCGAGATCGGCGATGATTCGGCCAGGGAGGAGCGAGACAAGATACGAGTACCGGGAAAGTTGGGCATCAATTCCGGCGAACGCTTGCGCGGAAACAGCAGCTCCACCGACCGTGTCGAGTTGTTCTAGCACGAGAACAGAGCGCCCCGATTTAGCGAGATATGCGGCGGCAGTGAGGCCGTTATGGCCTCCGCCAACGATGACAACGTCGTAGTTCGGGTTCACTTGTGACACGATAGCGGGATGAGCGCAACGATGCCTATCACTCTTTCCGAAAAGTCCTTTTTTGGTCAACCTCGTTCACTGGTCACCATTTTTGGTGTCGAGATGTGGGAGCGCTTTTCCTTCTACGGCATGCAGGGCATCCTGTTGCTGTATATGTTCTACCCAGCCAGCCAAGGGGGACTGGGGATCAGTGAATCGGTCGCCGTCGGTGTGATCGGAGCATACGGTGGAAGCGTCTACCTGATGACCATCCTCGGGGCGTGGCTAGCGGATCGGCTTTTGGGCTCTGAGCGCGTGCTCTTTTACGCAGCAATCCTCGTGATGTTTGGCCATGTCGCGCTCGCGGTACTGCCGTCGTTTCTGGGTCTGGCCGTGGGCCTTATTTGCATCGCCATTGGTGCTGGAGGCGTCAAATCGAACGCGACGAGCGTGGTGGGTCAGCTCTATGCACCCGGTGATGTGCGACGGGATGCCGGCTTCTCGCTTTACTATCTCGGAATCAACCTCGGCGCTTTTCTTGGTCCACTATTGACCGGTCTTCTGATGACCTCCTATGGATTCCACTGGGGTTTCGGTCTGGCTGCCGTCGGTATGGCGATCGGACTGACACAGTACTCATTTGGAAGACGAGCATTGCCACAATCCTCGAGAGAGGTGCCAAACCGGTTGCCTGCAGACCGACGCCTCCGCGTGGCACTCATCGGCGTGGCGGGAATCGTCGTCATTATCGTCCTCACCGTCACTGGCGTCGTTCGCATTGACAACTTGTCGGGCATCATCATCGCAATTTCGGCGCTCGCCGCCGTCATCTACTTCGCGCTCATGCTCAGCAGCAAACGCGTGACGCCACTCGAGAAGTCGCGAGTTCTGGCATTTATTCCGCTCTTCATCGCTAGCGCGGCTTTTTGGGCCCTGTACCAGCAGCAATTCACGGTCGTGACGGTATTTGCGAACAATCAACTTGACTTGAACATATTTGGATGGACGATGCCCGTCGCGTGGGTGCAGTCGATAAATCCCGTGTTCATCATCGTGCTCTCCGGCGTGTTTGCCGCCCTGTGGACAAAACTTGGTTCTCGTCAGCCCAGTACGCCAGTCAAGTTTGGTCTGGGTGTTATTGGTGTGGGCATTGGTTTTCTCCTCTTTTTGCCTATCGCTCACGCCACAGAACACTCGGCTCCTCTGCTCGCGCTTGTGGGCATCCTCTTGGTATTTACCGTGTCGGAACTGCTCATCTCGCCAGTCGGTTTGTCAGCCGCAACAAAACTTGCGCCGGATGTCTTCCGCACGCAGATGATTGCCCTGCTCTTTCTCGCCTCCGCACTCGGAACCGCTCTGTCGGGTGGGCTCGCACAGTTCTACAGTGAAGATACGTCGACGCTGTACTTCGCGATCTCGGGTATCGCGGCAGCTGCCCTCGGAGCGGTTCTCCTGATGCTCAGTCCGTGGGTTCGAAAGAAAATGAACGGAGTCAACTAATGGCCACACCATCCACAAGTTCTGGAGCAGGGAAAATGCCGGAGACGCGAACATTCACCGACGAGTGGGGCGTTGAGATTACCTACGACGTTTACCTGGCGAAGACGTCTCGCGGAGTCATCCAGTTGGTTCATGGGCTCGGTGATCATGCCGGTCGCTACAACCACGTGGCCCAGGCATTCGTGAGCGCGGGCTTCACGGTCTACGCCATGGACGGGCGAGGCCATGGTCGAACCGGGGTTCAGCAATTCGGAGGTGACCTTAGTCAACTCGGACGCCTCGGGCCGGGAGGATTCCGCGCAGCCGTAGCGGACCTTCACCAGATGACCGAGGTGATTCGCGCGGATAATCCCACGAGCCCCATCGTGTACATCGGGCACAGCATGGGGTCGCTTTTCGGGCAGGTACTCATCAACGATCACGCAGCTGACTTCGAGGCCGTGGTCTTTACGGGAAGCGCCTGGCGCCGACCCGGGTCGATGAACGCGGGAGATCTCAACAAACGATTTGCTGTTCCCGGGGGAACGGGTCACGAGTGGCTCAGTCGCGACCCTCAGGTGTGGAGCGATTTCGCCAAAGATCCGTGGACCTTTACGGCCGATGTTCTCAAACTCTGGGGGGTTGTGCAGGGACTCAAGCTATTCGGTCGGCCCTATCCTCACATGGCCCAAGTGCCTATTCTGTTGGCGGTCGGTTCAGACGATTCACTCGGTGGCGAAAAGAGCAACCTCTCACTCGCGGATGACTACATCCGTCGTGCTCATCAAGATGATGTGACGGTCATTGTCTATCCAGAAGCCCGCCACGAAATTTTTAACGAGACAAACAAAACACAGGTTTTTGATGACATTGTCTCGTGGTTGATGGAGCGCGTCGGTCGATAGTCTGGATGCATGTCTGACGCACGCGACAAGCTCATCGCCTATATTTCGCAGGACGCGGTATTCCATGGCGACTTTACGTTGACCAGTGGCAAGAAGGCCACGTACTACGTGGACCTTCGAAAAGTCAGTCTCGACCACCGGGTTGCGCCGCTCATTGGTGAAGTCATGCTCGAGCTCATCCAACAGATACCAGACGTTGATGCGGTCGGCGGGCTCACCATGGGGGCGGACCCGATTGCGACGTCAATTCTTCATGCTGGAGCATCGCGGGGAAAATCGATCGATGCGTTCGTCGTTCGAAAAGAGCCTAAGGATCATGGTCGAGGTCGTCAGGTCGAAGGACCAGATGTATCTGGTAAGCGCGTGGTGGTCGTTGAAGACACCTCAACGACGGGCGGTTCGCCTCTGACCGCAATCGCGGCGCTTGAACGCGAAGGAGCAACCGTAGTCGGCGTGGCAGTCGTGGTCGATCGCAACACAGGCGCGAAAGAGCGCATTGAAGCCGAGGGATATCCCTATTTCGCAGCGATTGGTTTGAGTGATCTGGGATTGGTCTAAACCGTGATTCGTCGACAACGCATGTGGACGTGGGCAGCGTTCGTCGTGACTGCGGTCGTGATAGGCCTGGGGATTGGCTGGGGTTGGCAGGCACTTGCCGCCACGAGTGAGCATTCCCGAACGAACGCGACTGAAGCCGCCTCATCTCGCTCGACGAGCCCGACTCCCGCAGAGGCTGGCGGTGATCACCTCGGTTGGCGTGCGTGGCACTCCCTTACCGGGGGTGAATGCCTCAGTTCGTTTGTGGATCCGTGGCAGGCGCAGTACCTCGTTGTTTCATGTGAAACCTTGCATCAGGCCCAAGTCCTCGATGCGCAAAAACTCACGTCAAACACCGGCTACCCGGGGTTTGACGCACTCGTCGAGCTCACCGCCGAGAAATGTCACGGTCTTGGACTCATCGATAGAGACGCGTACCCGGCACTCGGTCAACTCACGATTGCGCGCACTTTTCCGCAGAACGCCAGTGAGTGGGATGCTCATCCCACGTATCTCTGCATTGCCGCTGCACCCGCGAACACTTTCTTCGACCGCAGTGTGCTCGCCGTCGCACCCTAAAAGCACATTGACGGCTCACAGCGGTCACGGGATGAGAAGGAGTTTTCCCGTGGTCTTCCGGGCCGCGAGATCTTCGTGAGCCCGATGGGCGTCGGCAAGCGGGTACCGTCCATCCACACGCACGCTCACACGACCGGAGAGAACGTCGTCGCACACAGTGTTCCAGCGCCACGCACGCTCTATCGGATCGACGACGAAGTCGAAGAGGGATGGTCGTGTTACGACAAGTGACCCGCCACGGACGAGACGACTAATGTCAAACGGCTCGACCGCACCGGATGCGCTCCCAAATGACACGAGGGTCCCACGACGTTTGAGTGATGCGAGCGAGCCATCGAATGTAGTGCGCCCAACACCGTCATAAACGACGTCGACGCCGGTGCCGTCGGTAAGTTCGCGTACACGCGTGGCGAAGTCGGTGTAGTCGAGCACGTGATCTGCTCCCGCCTCGCGTGACAGCCGTGCTTTGTCGGGCGAGGAGACAGTGGTGATGACAGTCGCTCCCCGCGACTTGGCCATCTGCGTGAGAACCAGTCCAACACCACCAGCGCCGGCGTGGATCAGGCAGGTGTCGCCCGCGTTGAGGTGGAACGCCCCGTCGACGAGGTAATGCGCGGTCATGGCCTGCATGGGGATGGCTGCTGCCGTGAGGTCATCCATTTCAGCCGGGACCGGCAAGCACAGGCGAGCAGGTGCAATGACGTACTCGGCATAGCTTCCGGTGTTGTCGGGGAAGGCGACGCGATCGCCTACGGCAACCGTGGTGACGTCTGCGCCAATCGCGGCCACGGTTCCGGATGCCTCAGCCCCCGGGACTCCAGGAAGGACGACGGGATACTTTCCTTCCCGACGATAGATGTCGATGTAGTTGACGCCAGCGGCGGCAACCTTCACCACGACCTCGTCGCGCGCGGGGACGGGCATCGGGACTTCTACGAACTCGAGTACGTCGGGTCCGCCAAATTCAGAGACAACAATTGCGTGAGGCATGCCTCCATTCTGTAGCCTGAGGGCTGTGTCTGCTGCAGATGAATTGAGCGCCAACGGTGTTGGCCCCTGGGTCGGCGAGTGGCCATCGGATGATTTTTACGACCCTGACCTTCTGAGAAACGGTGACAGCCGAAACGTGGTCGACCGTTATCGCTATTGGCGCATGGATGCCATCGTTGCGGACCTTGACCAACAGCGTCACCCGTTTCACGTGGCGATAGAAAATTGGCAACACGACATGAACATTGGGTCCATTGTGCGAAGCGCGAACGCCTTTGGCGCCGACACGGTGCACATCATCGGTCGTAAGCGCTGGAATAAACGCGGAGCGATGGTCACTGATCGATATCAACATGTTCTTCACCACGAAACGGTCGAGGAATTTTCTCAGTGGATGCGCGCCGAAGGCATCCCCATCATCGCCATCGATAATGCTCCCGGTTGCGTCAAAATCGAAACCACAGCACTCCCTGAGCGTTGTGCATTTTTGTTCGGGCAAGAGGGCCCAGGGCTTTCGGCCGAAGCAATTGCGGCTTCAGAAGTCATGCTCGAGATTAGCCAGTTCGGTTCGACCCGCTCGATAAACGCATCCGCCGCCGCCGCGGTCACGATGCACAGCTGGATTATGCAGCACGTGAGCTTTGAGCCGTGAGCATTACCGCCGGATAGAATAAAGCCCAGGCTTTCGCACGAGACGAGTAAAGCCAGAACAAATCCTCAGGAGAGTCCGGCATGCCAGCAATCGTTCTCATTGGCGCCCAGTGGGGCGACGAGGGTAAAGGCAAAGCCACTGATCTGCTCGCCGATCGCATCGATTACGTCGTGAAGTTCAATGGCGGAAATAATGCCGGTCACACGGTCGTCATCGGAGACGAAAAGTACGCGCTTCATTTGTTGCCGTCGGGAATCCTCACGCCTGGCGTGACCCCGGTGATTTCAAACGGCGTGGTGATTGATCTCGAAGTCTTGTTTGCTGAGCTTGATGCGCTCTCCTCGCGCGGCATTGATGTTTCCGGCCTGCGCGTGAGCGCAAACGCCCACGTCATCACCGCGTACCATCGGACACTTGATAAGGTCACCGAGCGCTTCCTCGGCAAGCGACAAATCGGCACCACGGGTCGCGGAATTGGGCCGGCTTACGCCGACAAAATCAATCGTGTCGGTATCCGCATTCAAGACATATTTGACGAAGGCATTCTCCGACAGAAGGTGGAAGCCGCCCTTGAGATTAAAAACCACCTGTTGCTCAAGATTTACAATCGCCGCGCGATCGTGGCCGATGACGTGGTCAACGACCTGCTCTCCTATGCGGAACGCCTGCGACCCCTCGTTGCGGACACTGCACTCGAACTGAATGATGCTCTCGATGCCCAGAAGATCGTTCTCTTCGAAGGCGGTCAGGCGACCATGCTTGATGTTGATCACGGAACATATCCGTTTGTGACCAGCTCAAGTGCGACGGCCGGTGGCGCCTCCACTGGATCGGGCATCGGACCGAATCGTATCGAACGAGTTATCGCGGTCATTAAGGCGTACACCACTCGAGTTGGCTCCGGTCCGTTTCCGACCGAGCTTTTCGATGACTCGGGTGAATTCCTGCGGGCAAAGGGCTTTGAGTTTGGAACAACGACGGGACGACCGCGTCGCTGCGGATGGTACGACGCGCCCATCGCCAGATACACCTCTCGCATCAACGGGGTGACCGACTTTGTGCTCACAAAATTGGATGTTCTCACCGGCCTCGACGAAATACCCGTGTGTGTCGCGTATCAAGTCGGCGACAAGCGCTTTGACGAGATGCCGGTCAATCAAACCGATTTCCACCATGCGCAGCCCATTTATGAAATGTTCCCTGGCTGGACCGAAGACATCACGAGCGCGAGAAGTTTCGACGACCTACCTGTCAATGCCCAAAAGTACGTCCGAGCCATTGAATCTATGAGTGGCGCTCGCTTCTCGGCAATCGGGGTCGGCCCCGCGCGCGACGCGATCATCGTGCTGCATGACCTTGTCTAGGAAGGCGCGCGCAGCAACCGGCGAGGCGGACTAGCCGGCTTGTCCGAGAGGGCAATCGAATGGGTCGCGCGCTGCGAGGCCAACTCGATTGAGGTATTCGACGACTCGAGCGTATGAGCCCAGCATGGTCGTCTCCGTGTAGGTCAGCCCCTCGCTGGCACAGGCGGCACGAACCAGAGTGCGTGCCGTGTGCAGGTGAGGCCTCGCCATTCCGGGGAACAGATGGTGCTCTATTTGCATGTTGAGTCCCCCGTAGAGAAGGCTCATGCCGAAGCCGCCACGGATATTCCGGGATGTCATGACTTGGCGACGCAAGAAGTCCACCCGAACGCCGTTACCGATGAGGGGCATCCCCTTGTGGTTTGGAGCGAACGATGCGCCCATATAAACACCAAATACAGCCAGCTGGACGCCAACGAAAGCGAAGCCCAATCCCACGGGCAACAGCGTGAAGATGATGGCTAGATATATGCCGAGTCGAAGCCCGATAAGGGTGAGCTCGAGGCTCCGGCCTCTGATGTGGCGTCGCTCAAAGAGCCCCATGATTGATCGGGCGTGAAGGTTGAGCCCTTCTAGGGTGAGTAGTGGAAAGAACAGATAACCCTGTCTGCGTGTAATCCACGCGAGAAAACCCCGTTGCATGGCCGCATCAGCCTCGGTGAATGAGATGGTATCCACCTCGATATCCGGGTCTTTGCCGATGGTGTTTGGGTGTTGGTGATGGCGCGTATGTTTGTTCATCCACCAGGCGTAGCTAATTCCCACAACACCGGCGGCGAGGATGCGTCCAACTCGATCGTTGGTTTTTCCTGAGACGAACACCTGACGGTGAGACGTCTCGTGAGTGAGAAACGCAAATTGAGTGAGGACCGCACCCAGCGCTCCCGCGATGATGAGCTGATACCAGGTGTCTCCGAGAAGCCAAAAACCAACCCCCAGTGCCGCCGTAGCGATGACGAGAGAAGAAAACACGATGGCGTAGAACCCGCGAGCTCGTCGCATTAGGCCGAGCTCTTTCGCAGTGGAGAGAAGCCTGGCGTAGGCGCTCGGCGAGGGAGCAGTCCCGGGTGTGCGGCTCGTTGAATTGCGCAGCGGTCCGAGGGTAGAGCTGATGACGTTCGTCATAAGTGCCAAATCTGTGGTGTCGACGTCGACATTCCAGCCGGCAAGTGAAGAAAAATTATCCTACGTCCACGGTAACCCACGTAACCTGCGAATTGATCCTTTCCGGCAAAACGTTTCGGTCTACTTGGTGAACTCTGAGAGATTTCTGTGAACGCATAGAAATTAGACTTTTAGTCTAATTTCCGGCGTAGCATCGAGATATGAAATCCACTCAAGACAAAAACAAGAAACGGCGTCGCGCGATTATCCTGTGGATTGCCGGCGGCGTCACAGCCTTTCTCGCGCTGGGCATTCTGGGTTTTGGAATGGACCCGAATGACTTGACAGGCGTCAACGCGTCTGCCGAAACTGCAACCGTGTTGCCTCATGATGTTGCGGCGGCCGATAAGTCGACACAAGATGCAGCTTATGTTCCGGCGGGCAATGTCGCTCCGGATCCGACGCCGGCACCAACCCCGGCTCCGACACCGACACCGGCACCTACTCCGGACCCGACGCCGACGCCGGCGCCAACCCCGGACCCCACCCCTGCACCCACCCCGGATCCGACGCCTGCTCCCACCCCGGACCCCACACCCGCTCCGAACCCGGCACCTGACGACAACTCGGGCGGAGATGGTCACGATTGTGATCACACCACGGACGGCTCAAACCACGCGCAGAATCACCACGGCAGCGTCTCATCGCACGGGGATGACTAAAGCACGACACCTCAACAGTGCCGCGTGGGTGCCCTGGCTCTACAACTCGAGCCGGGGCACCCATGCGTCGCGTGCGATAAAGTCGATGGCATGAACGCACACTCGCCTGACTTGGATCCCGTCGTCCTTAGCCAGCTGACGAGTTTGCGCAAAAGCATTGACAATGTCGATGCAGCGCTGATTCACTTACTCGCGGAACGCTTCAAATTCACTCAGGCCGTTGGACAGCTCAAAGCCGAACACAATTTGCCGCCATCAGACCCCGATCGTGAAAAGCGGCAGGTGGAACGGCTTCGCACCCTCGCCGTTGAGGCAAACCTTGATCCCGAGTTTGCCGAAAAATGGTTCAATTTTGTGGTCGAGCAGGTCATTAAGCACCACGTGGAAATCGCGAGAGAGAACTAGCCCCCCGGGATGGTAACGAGTGCTCGTCGTTAGGCAAAATAGTGAGGCAACGTGGCGTTGCTGCGGGCACGTAGCTCAGAAACCGGGACAGTGAACTCGCCCTGAATTTCTAGCGCGGCCTCCGCTCCACTGCGATCGGTTACCCCGATACGCAAAACCGGGAACTCACGTGCCTCACACAGACCGAGGAATTTCACATCGTCCTCACGTGGCACGCTCACCAAAACGCGCCCTGTTGACTCCGAGAACAAAGCATTTGTGGCGTCCACTGCGTCTCGTTCCATGATGTCGTTGAGCCACACCCGTGCTCCAATTCCGAACCTGACCACGGATTCGGCTAGTGCCTGCGCGAGTCCACCATCCGATAGGTCATGCGCACTTCCGATGAGGGACTCGAGGGACGCGCCCCGAATCAGAGACGCAAGTTCAATTTCGCGGGAGAGATCGCACTCGGGTGGGCGACCGCCGAGGTGCTTGTGAACGGTATTAGCCCACGCCGACCCGTCAAGCTCCTCACGGGTCACACCGAGCAGATAAAGATTGTGACCCTCATCTTGCCAAGCGCTGGGGATGCGCCTTGCGACATCATCGATGACGCCGAGAACGCCGACAACGGGAGTCGGGTGGATGGCGTTAGTCCCGGTTTGGTTATAGAACGATACGTTCCCTCCCGTGACCGGGATTTCCATCTCCAAGCACGCGTCAGCCAAGCCCTCAACGGCCCGGCTGAATTGCCACATAACCTCGGGATCCTCGGGTGAACCAAAATTCAAGCAATCCGTGACGGCCATCGGCGTTGCTCCGGAGACGGCTACGTTGCGGTATGCCTCGGCAAGTGCGAGGCGTGCACCTTCATATGGGTCGAGCTGGCAGTATCGGCCGTTGGCATCGGTCGCAATGGCGAAGCCCAAACCGGATTGCTCGTCAACGCGAATCATTCCCGCATCATCGGGGAATGCGAGCGCCGTGTTGCCCATGACGTAGTAATCGTATTGGTCGGTAATGTACGACTTGTCGGCCAGATTGGGGCTCGCAACGAGCGCAAGGAACTGCTCTTTGAGCTCTTCGCCGTTTGCCGCACGAGGCAGGTCCCGCGCTGAGTCGGCATTGAGCGCGTCAATCCACGATGGGTAGGCAACGGGGCGCTCATAAACCGGCCCGTCGATTGCCACGGTACGTGGATCAACGTTCACAATTTCTTCGCCACCGTGATGGATGATGAGGCGGCCGGTGTCGGTCACTTCGCCGAGCACGCTGGTTTCTACATCCCACTTATTGACCACAGCCATGAAAGCGTCAAGCTTCTCAGGACGAACGACTGCCATCATGCGTTCCTGACTCTCACTCATGAGGATCTCCTCAGCGGTGAGGGTAGGGTCGCGGAGCAACACGTTATCCAGTTCGATGAACATGCCGCCATCGCCATTAGACGCGAGTTCGCTGGTGGCACAGGAAATGCCGGCAGCACCGAGGTCTTGAATTCCTTCAACCAACTCGTTTCGGTACAACTCTAAGCAGCACTCGATGAGCACCTTCTCGGCAAACGGGTCGCCAACCTGCACCGCGGGCCGTTTGGTGGGGCCAGTCTTGTCGAATGAATCAGAAGCCAAGATGGATGCGCCACCGATGCCATCGCCACCGGTTCGCGCCCCGAACAGCACTACTTTGTTGCCCACGCCTGAGGCATTGGCCAAGTGCAGGTCTTCGTGGCGGAGCACCCCGACAGCGAGTGCGTTGACCAGCGGGTTGCCCTGGTAACACGAGTCGAAGTAGGTTTCTCCGCCAATGTTGGGCAGGCCGAGGCAATTGCCGTAGAACGAAATGCCTCCAACGACACCGTGAACTACGCGAGCCGTGTCGGGGTTGTCGACGGCGCCAAAACGCAACTGATCCATGACCGCTACGGGTCGAGCACCCATCGAAATAATGTCGCGAACAATTCCGCCGACGCCGGTTGCGGCCCCCTGGAATGGCTCAATGTAGCTTGGGTGATTGTGGCTCTCCACCTTGAATGTGACGGCCCATCCCTCACCGATGTCCACCACACCGGCGTTCTCGCCCATGCCCACCATGAGGTGCTCCTTCATCGCGGGAGTCACCTTCTGGCCAAACTGGCGCAGGTAAATCTTGCTTGACTTGTACGAGCAGTGCTCGCTCCACATCACCGAATACATGGCCAGCTCGCCACTGGTGGGACGCCGGCCGAGGATTTCGCGAATTCTGGCGTACTCGTCGGGCTTGAGCCCGAGCGCCGCAAAGGGCTGTTCCTTTTCGGGCGTTGCGACGGCGTTCTCTACAGTGTCGGCGTGACGAGCCATTAGGCGAGGACTCCTTCAAGTACCGAAGTGAAAAAACGGAGACCGTCAACGCCGGAGCGCATGCGGAAGTCCGTGTTGGGACCAAAGCCTGCCTCGACGGCGTGTTCGGGATGTGGCATGAGGCCTACGACGTTTCCCTGTGCGTTGGAGATGCCGGCGATGTCATTGAGCGAACCGTTTGGGTTGACCCCGAGATAGCGAAAGACGACGCGACCCTCGCCCTCTAGCTCTTTGAGGGTTTCTTCGTTGGCGATGTAGCCGCCTTCCCCATTCTTAAGCGGGATGACGATTTCCTCGTTCGCACTGAAGTCTGACGTCCAGGCGGTTGAGTTGTTCTCGACGCGCAACAGCTGATCGCGTCGGATGAAGTGTCCGTGATGATTGCGGATCAAGCCGCCGGGCAGCAGGTGGGCTTCAACCAGCATCTGAAAACCGTTGCAGATGCCCAGGACCGGCATCCCCTTTTTCGCAGCGTCAATCACTTCGGCCATGATGGGCGAGTGGCTGGCGATGGCGCCGCACCGCAAGTAGTCGCCGTAGCTAAAACCGCCGGGCAGAACAATCGCGTCGACCCCGTGGAGATCATGTTCTCCGTGCCAGAGGGCAACACCCTCGGCGCCGGCGAGACTGATGGCGCGAAGAGCATCGCGATCGTCAAGTGAGCCAGGGAAGGTGATAACCCCAATGCGCATTACTTGGCCTCGAATACGGCGGTGACGTCTTCAATCACCTGATTGGAGAGGATTTCTTCTGCGATTTTTTGCGCATCGGCGAGAATCTCCGGCGTCACTGGTCCGTTCACCGTGAGTTCGAAACGCTTACCGATTCGAACGTTCGTGAACGAGCTGTGACCGAGTCGTGCCAGTGCACCCGCAACCGCCTTACCCGCAGGGTCAAGCAGCTCGGCTTTGGGCATGACCTCGACAACGATTGTGGGCATCAAAACTCCAGCGATTCGCGGGCGGGGATGACCTCAGTTTACTGGGATGACGCGACCCTCGACCCGACACCCCTCGACCCGACACCCCTCGAACGGCTCAGGTGACCGGCAACATGTGCTGAGCGAAGAACTCCTGCAGTTCGGAGCGCGCAGTCAGAGGGAACACGCCCGACACGTAGTGATCGGGACGAACCACGACGATAGCTCCCGACCGGTCAATCTCGCGATCGCGGAAAATGTCACGACCATGACCCGAAGCGAAGATGTTGTTGACATCCTCAATTCCCAGGGGCTGCTTGACGGGCTTGAACACGCGTGGAACCGGACCAGGTTCAATCTCGGTGTAGTCCTGTTGATAGATCACCTTGGTATCGAAGGTGGCATCGTCGTCCCCGCCCCGGGGCGTGTATAGGTTGCGTGGAGACTCGGGACTCTCGCCCCACCACGTGGCAAAGTCAGCTGTGGGTGTACCCGTCAAGGTCGGCAGAGCGGCATCCGCGAACACATAAACGCGCCAGCGACCATCCGCTTGGTGCAAGTGACCGATTTCACGCCAGCGGTTATCTGCACGTCGGATTACTTCGGTCGACTTGAAGCGCTTTCCAACGGGGAACCCCGCTGCGAGTGACTGGTGCTCTTGCCCGGCCGTGATCTGGTTGGTGGGGTACTGGGTCATGAATCCCATCGGAAACTCAATGGTTGACTCGTAGAACTTGGCGAGCCCGGCAGGGTCATCCCACTCATCAACGGGCCTAGCCATCAGCGTCGACCACTCCTTGTCAAAGTCGATGAGGTTCTGCGCGATTACCTTTCGCTCCGAGGAGTACGTGTCGAGAAGGGATTCGGGCGCGCGACCCTCGAGCACAGCGGCAAGCTTCCAGGAGAGGTTCCAGCCGTCTTGAATAGAAACGTTCATGCCCTGACCCGCTTTTGCCGAGTGCGTGTGGCAAGCGTCACCCATGATGAAGGCGCGCGGGTGCAGCTGACCCTTGAGGTCATCCGGCACATCATCGAAACCGTCCGTTACGCGGTGTGCCACTTCGTAAACCGACCACCAGGTAACTTGGCGAACGTCAAGTGAGTAGGGATGCAGGATGGCGTTTGCGCGCTCGATGATTTCCGCCTGGCTCGTGTTTCGCACCTCGCCCGGGTTGTCTTCGTCGAGTTCGCCCAGATCAACGTACAACCGGGACAAGTAGCCGCCCTCGCGAGGAATGAGCATGATGTTGCCCGCGCTGTGGGATTGAATCGAGCACTTGACTTGAAAGTCGGGAAAGTCGGTGTTGCAGAGAACGTCGAGCACGCCCCACGCGTGAAGGGCCGCATCTCCATGCAGTCGGTGCCCGAGCGCAGCGCGCACCTGACTGCGAGCCCCGTCGCCACCAACGAGGTACTTGGTGCTGACCGTTCGTTCTTCACCAGTGCGAGGGCCTGTGACATATCTGATGTGTGCGGCGACCGGGTATTCCTGGGAGCGATCGATTTCGAGACCGAGAAACTCGATTCCGTAATCGGGTGTTACTTTTCCAGGGGCTCGTTCGGCGTCGCGAAGGAAGTAGTCCAGAACGCGAGACTGGTTGACATAGATGTGCGGAAATTCGCTAATGCCGTGGGCGTCATCGGGAACGCGGTCTGTCCGGATGATGTTGGCGGGGTTCTCCGGGTCTGGTTTCCAGAAGCACATCTCAACGTTTCGATAGGCTTCGTCGACAATCTCGCCGGCGAAACCAAAGGCTTGAAATGTTTCGACAGTGCGCGCTTGGATGCCATCTGCCTGCCCCTGCTCCAATCGGCCGCCCCGCTTCTCGATGGCTCGAACGTTGATGCTCGGGGATCGCGAGAGTTGTGCAATCACCGCGACCGCCGCTGGACCTGTTCCCACGACGAGCACGTCCATTGTGTCGGGCAGGTCCGTCGGACGATTGATACCGTAGCCAGCCGCGGGTTTGATGCGCGGGTCTTCGGAGACGTAGCCGCGTTCGTGGATCTGCATGTGTGGCCCTCAATTTCGGTGACGTGGTTGTGTCTCTATAATTGAAACAGTATTCTAAATATTGAGACAAGGTTACCTCGGGAGTTTCTCGAGTGCAAGAGAGTCAGTGGATTAGAGAGTGGGCGCCACTAGTGGCAGATGACAAAACAGACGGTGGATCACAGACTCTCGCTCGCGGTCTTCGCGCTCTAGAAATCGTCGGTACAGCAGAGAGTTCGATGACCGTCGCTCGATTGGGAGAGGAACTGGACATCCATCGGTCCATGGCCTACCGCTTGGTCAAAACTCTTGAGTTACACGGCTTCATTGATCGACACGCAAGTGGTGAGCTGACGCTCGGTGTGAAACTGGCAACCCTTGCACGATCAGTCGCGAAGACTCTTCAGGAGGCGGCCGCTCCCGAACTCGCTGATCTCGCAGCCCGGTTTGAAATGACCGCTTTCTTGGCGACCTACGACGGCGATTCCGTCGTCACGCTGAGCTCCTCGGAACCACAGAACGTGGAAACGACGGTAGCTAAGCGTCCCGGCAGCCGGCACAGTATTGACCGGGGGGCTCCAGGTAAAGTGGTTCGTTCGCAACTTGATCCGGCGAGGTTTCCCCCTCAGTCGTTCGAATTCAGTCAGGATGAAGTCATTCCGGGGGTCGCATCAATTGCCGTTCCGTTGGCGATCTCGGGAAACTCCCCGGCCGCATTGGCGGTCATCTTCTTGCCGCAACCGATTGACCGCGAGGAAATCGCTTCGGCGCTCGCCGAAGCGGCCGCACGAATCCGACGTGCCCTCGGTCGTTGATGTCAGTACCGACTCCTGTTAAGTAACTTGTCACACCGTTCAGTCAATGTACGCCGCTTGTTTTTTCTTCTAGGCTGAACTCATGGTTGGTTTACGAAAAGCTCAAAAAGAGATGACCCGCAAGCTTCTGCTGGATAAGGGACTCGAGCTGTTCAACTCGCGAGGGTATTCGGCAACGACTGTCGACGATATTGCCGCTGGAGTGGGGACGACACGCACCACGTTTTACTTACATTTCCCGTCAAAAGCCGACCTCGTTCGTTCTCTCGTGGACACGGCCGACGAAATGATGACGAGCATCGATGACCCGTCGATGACAGACGTTGTTGCCTCAAATAATCGTGAATTAATCACGGTCTATCTCGGACACAAGTTCGACCAGTGGGCAGAGCTCAAGCCATTCATTACAGCCACGCACCAGGCTGCTGCTGTCGAGCCCGACATTCAAACGACGATTGATCAATGGTTTGATCACGCCATAGACAGCCTGGAAGCCGGGCTCAATAAGGCCAACCGCTTTGATCCAGACTCTCGTCGGGTGCGCTGTGCCCTCGCGTTCGGTGAGCTGGAATTTCTTTCTCGACGTTGGATGCGGCTTGGCTGGACCGTGCCTCGTGATGTTGCGTTAGCCACGATGGTTGATTCCTGGTGCCAGCTGTTGGTCGAGCCCTAAGCGGGATGTAACGCATTGGCCCCCGAGTGTCTCGGGGGCCAATGCGTGAGGTGACGTGGGTGGTTATGCGCCAACCACGTTGATGACGGGCAAGCGATCGAGCGCGAGGCTCGAGTTGTTTATCTTGCGCACGGGCGTTCCGAGTTCGAAACTCTTCACATTGCGGATGAGGGCTTCAAGAACTGCGGTGATCTGCATTCTCGCGAGACCCTGACCGGCACAGGTGTGTACCCCGTATCCGAACGAGAGGTGGTCAAAGGGATTGCGCTCAATCGTGAACGTGTCGGGGTCGTCGTAGTGACGCGGGTCGCGATTGCCAGCGCCGAACAAAATCGCGACGTGGGATCCAGCGGGGATGACCGTACCATCGATCTCGACGTCCTTTGTGGTGCGACGTCCCTGGGCAACCATGAGTGAGTTCACGCGGAGTGTTTCATTAATGGTCGCGACAATCATGTCGGGGTTATCGCGCAACATTGCGTATTGATCGGGGTTCTCCCCGAGCATCTGTATCGCGTTCGCAATGGTGGCAACCGTCGTGTCGAGTCCGGCCGCGACGTACTGGTGGATGATGTGCGGTGGCGCATCCTCGGGAATTTCCCCGCGCTTTGCTGCTTCAAAGATTGCGTGACCGATGCTGCCCGGCTCGAGCTTGTCTTGTGTGATCTGCGAACACCAGCCGTAGAGTTCACCGGCGACGGGGAAGTTCATTCCGGTGCGGGCGTTCATCGGGCCAAGCACGTTGAATGCGGCGGCACCCCAGTTGAGAATGTTCTCCCTGACGTATTGGTCTCGCACGCCAATAAGGTCAACAACGATGTTGAGTGGAAGAACACACGCAACGTCTTCAACGGCATCGAATGAACCCTTGGCGACCAGCTCTCTAAAAATACGGTCGGCCAGTTCGCTCGCGGTGTCCTTGAGTGAGCGAAGCGCCTTGGGAGTCAAGTTCTCGGTGAGGGCTGTACGCAACTGAGTGTGCATAGGCGGGTCGCTCGCGAGCGTGGTTCCCTGAAGAGCGTCGTTGACGCCGTCATTGAAACCAATAGCCTTGACCGACGAGAAAGTTTCCCAATCGTTGAGGGCCTCTTTGATGACGTCGTATCTGGTCAAACACCAGACGTCGCTCTGAGTCAGGCGAACGACGGCCGCTTGCTCCCGAAGCTTCGCATAGGTGGGATAGGGGTTGCTCAGGTTTTCGTCCGACCAGAGATCAATGTCGGACTCGGCGACTGCCTGTGCCATGGTGATACCTCGCAATTGTGGGTGCGAGGCGAAAGTGTTTGCATCCTCGCAAAACGGTTGGGTGAGCGCGTACCAGACGCGAACACGTTTACTTTACAGATTGTCAACTAAACGCACAAGGGGTTGTTCGAAGGTGAGGCCGGAAGTGACGTAGATAATGGAGGCAAGGGTGGAAGCAGGAGGACGTTGATGGCTCAGGTTGAGATAGACCCAACCCTGGGGGTCCCGCTATATCGCCAGATCATGAACATCCTCCGGGCAGAAATTGCGACCGGCAAAGTTGACGCAGGCGAACCCATGACTGAAGCGAAACTCGAGGCGCGTTTCGGGGTGAGTCTGGCTCCGATCAAGCAGGCACTCAAAGAGCTCACGCGTGAAGGTGTGGTCGTGCGCAAACAGGGTAAGGGCACTTTTCCGGCACCCCAGTCTGCCGTCGACCGGCCGGCCGATTTGAAAACAGGCGATCTCTATCGATACCTTGCCGACCGTGGCCTAAAACCCACCTCGACCGTACGGGATATTGAGCGCGTGGTTCCGCCAGCCTCGATTCGATCCCGCTTGGGCCTAGGTGAGCGGGTTGCGGTGCTGCACTTTACGCGCCTGATCACGGTCGGTAACCAGCCTTTTGCCGAAAATGACGTCTACGTTGTGGCGTCACCCACCTTTTCACCTTCGGTTGACGAGCTGAAGGACGGCGGCTCCGCACTTGCGTTGCTTGAGCAGCGTGAAGGAGTCGTCCTCGATCATGCCGAGCATGAAGCCTGGGCCACCTCGGCAAGCGCTCAACAGGCGGCTGCACTTGGTGTTGATCGGGATAGTCCACTCTTAGTTATCGACACCGTCTTCTATGCGAGAGGCGGGTCCGCGGTGGGCTGGCGCCGAGCTATCCACCGTCCTGAAGAGTTTAAGTTTCACTTCATCACACGGGATTGAGTGGTTTCTGAAAATACGTACTGTACAAATACTTGACATTGTGTAAAGTGAACTTATTCGGTTCGCGCGTCGTTCGCGTGCGCCAACGAAAGGTTCACGTCAATGGCAGACGCACACGCTCACCTCAGCGCCGCGGTGAACACGGTTCTCGGTACCGTGCCCGCGGATTCGCTTGGCGTTGTCGCTATTCATGAGGCGCTCCTCTCTGTTCTTCCCGGAGCGCAGTACGCATACGACATCACCCTCGACCAGGCTAAAATCTTTGACACACTCGCCAGCAAGCTGCGCGCATTCAAGGCGGCAGGTGGCGGCACGGTAGTCGACAACACCGGAATGTTTCATGGTCGCGACCTTCCTCTGCTGGAGTCACTTGCGCGCGCGACCGGGGTAAACATCATCGCCTCCACGGGCATGGGACCGGAAGAAAACTTGGGTGGATATTTCCTCACCCCGCAGACGAACCCTCCGACCCCGTGGCCAGCTGACAAGTTCGCGGACCTGCTTGCGCAGGAGATCACCGACGGCATGGTGATTCCGCGTCTTGAACGTCGCGCTCCCGCAGGTCTCGTGATTACCGAAGCTGACGCCCACGGCATCACACCGACGGAAGTTAGCCTCTTTCAGGGGTCCGCACGGGCGGCGTTGCGCACCGGGGTTGCCCTCTCGGTTCGCTGGGGCACGGATGCTCACGCCGAACTCGCTCACGTGCTGGGTGAAGGTCTCGAGTCAAACCGGGTGATCGTTGCCAACCTCGACCGAGCAGACGCCGTTGCCGAGGGGGTACCGGCAACCGTTGCAGCAAAGGGCGCCTATGTCGCTCTCGACCACGTCGGTCAGAACGACGGTTCCTACATTGATGATGCTGCGCGCGTTACTTTGGTGACCGAGCTGATTGCGGCCGGTCACGCTGATCGCATCCTGCTTTCGAGCAACGCCATCGGCGTAGCTGCCGGGCTTACGCCGGTCACTCTGCCATATGAGTTCGTTCTCACCGAGTTTGTTCCTGCTCTGCGCGCCGCCGGCGTTTCCGACGCCGACGTGCAACAAATCCTCGTCGACAACCCCCGTGACGTTCTCACGGTTCGTGGTGGAAAGGCCTAAGCACATGGGTAAGGTCAACACAGTTCTGGGCCCGGTCGCCACCGAGACATTGGGGCTCATCGCGTTCCACGAGCACATCGGCTACGGCATGCCCGGCAGCGAACTCGACTCGAAATGGTGGAAGACGCCGGAGCAAAAGTACGAAGAAACCGTGCCGAAGCTGCGCGCGTTTCACGAGTATGGCGGAGGCACCTTCGTGGACGCCACCGGTATTTGCAACGGACGTGACCTTGACTACTACAAGTCACTCTCGGCGAAGACGGGCGTACACATCGTGGCGAGCACTGGATTCGTCGGTGGCGACACTGCACTCGCACACTTTGCTCACGCGAGCGTTGAGTACCTTGCTGACCAGTTCATTCACGAAATCACCGTGGGTATCGGCAATAGTGGCGCCAAGGCCGGAATCATCAAGGTTGGTGTCAGTCGGGGCGGTCGAATGACCGATCTCGACAAGCGCATTTATCGTGCCGCAGCCCGTGCCGCCAAACTGACCGGCGTTGCGGTGATGACGCATCTCGCGATCGACGCAGAGCCCGCGATTGAGATTTTCGGCGAAGAGGGCTTGCCGCTTGACCGCGTGGTGTTTGGTCACGTAGACGATGGTGTAAATCACGACAAGTCGAAAGACACATGGATTGCTTCACTCGGTGGTCGCATCGGGTTCGACACCTTCGGCTACGAGACCGAGCTACCGGATCCGCCCTTCTGGGCGCGTCCCCGCAAAGACCGTCTCGACCACTTCTTGCGGTTCATCGGAGAGCAAGGATACCTCGGCCAGGTCCTCGCCTCGGCTGACGCGAACTGCAGCCCGTTGGGATGGCCCGGGGTTAAGGGTCACACCGTGAACTACATCTTCGAAGATCTCATCCCGGATCTTCGAGCTGCCGGCATCGATGAGGCGACGATTACCACGATCTTCGTCGACAACCCCGCCGACTTCTTAACTCTGCACAACTAATCAGAAACGAACACAACGTGGGGCTCGCGAGGGAGCGGGCGAACAAAAGGAGAAAATCATGAACAAAGAGGAACTCGAGAACCTCAGCGTCGCCATCATCGGTGGCGGTTACGGCGGTGCCGCTGCTGCACTCGCCCTGACTCAGCTCGGCATCAAAGATGTCAAGGTCTACGAGCAGGCGCCGGGCATGACTGAGGTCGGTGCCGGTATCGGTTTGCGTCCCGAAACGGTTCAGTTCTTCCGCGACAACAACGCGTTTGACGCCATTGCCGCGGTGAGCTCACCGAGTGACCAGTTCCGCATCCTCGACCCGATGGGCGGCGAGATCTTCACCGAGGCATGGCCAGGAATCAACGACTTCCCCCAGCCGAACAAGACCCGCATGATTCACCGCGCCGACTTTATCGATGCGCTTCGTGGCGTGCTTCCGGATGGTGTGCTTGTGCTCGACCACAAGCTCGTTGATATCGTCGACAACGGCGACTCAGCAACGCTGACCTTCGAAAACGGCAACACCGTGACCGCCGACGTTGTCATCGGCGCCGACGGCATTCGTTCACTCGTTCGCGCCAAGCTGTTCGGCAACGGTCAGCCGGTGTTCGCACGCACGCACGCCTACCGCGTTGTCATCGATGCCGACAAGGCTGAGGGCATGCTCACCGATGGTGACCTGCGTCTGTTCATGAACGACAAGGGCACGATGATCTACTTCCTGCCGTTGCTTCACCGCAACCAGGTCTCGTTCGACATCACCGTGCTCTCGGATGACGACGCGTGGGCTCCGGAGATCACCAAGGAGTACCTCATCGACAAGCTTGAGGGCTTCGATCCGCGCCTCATCGAAATCACCCGCAACCTTGACATGTCAAAGGTTGTCAGCCGCTCTGGCTACGACATCGACTCGGTCGACAACTGGCACACCGACTCCGTTGCCATTCTCGGTGACGCTGCTCACTCGATGCTGTGGCACCAGGGGCAGGGAGCAAACACCGCGGTCATGGACGCCGGTGGACTTGCTGAGGCATTCATGGAAGCCGGTTCGGTCAAGGAGGCACTCGCTCTATTCCAGGCCAAGCGCAAGCCCATCACCGATGAGCTGCAGGCCGTCTCGCGTCAGTCGTGGAACCCGGACGAGGTCGACACCGCGTTCCCGGGAGCCCAGGGCGGACACTAATCCGTCAGCGGTCAACCGCCTAACACAAGGACAACAACGATGCCGGTGCACCCTCAAATAGCTGCGTTTCTCGCTACCCTTCCCCCATCGGATGACAGTCCGGTGGACTACGTCGGGTGGCGGGCACACGGCGAGGAGGGCGTTCCGCCCGTTGCTGATCGCCTGCCCGTGCACGTCGTCGAAGATGTCACCGCACCGATATCTGTCGGCGGTGTGCCGGTGCGGATATACACCCCCTCCGACGCAGGCACTTTCGGTCTGCTTGTTTACTTTCACGGCGGAGCCTTCTTCTCCGGTTCGCTCGACACGCACGACGGCATCGCGCGGGCTCTCGCAAACGCCTCTGGATACAAGGTCATCTCGGTCGGCTACCGCCTCGCACCTGAGCACGCTTATCCGGCAGGGCTCGAGGACTGCTATGCCGTTGTGCGCTGGGCCGCCGAAAACGGCGACTCTTTGCGCTGGGATGGCGCGCGCCTCGCGCTCGCGGGAGATTCATCCGGAGCAAACTTTGTCGCCGCAGTGACGGCCAAGGCGCACGATGATGGCTTCGGTGCCATCACTCAGCAGGTTCTGCTCTACCCATCCGTCGATCTTGATTTTGACGTCGACCGCTATGCCTCGTTGCGCGAGAACGCAACGGGCAAAGGGCTCGAGACGATTGCGCTTAAGCCGCACAACTCGTTCTACATCAACAGTGGTGCTGATGCGGCAGACCCACTCGTGTCGCCCATCAGGCGTGCCGACCTTTCTGGTCTTCCTGAGGCACTCATCATCACCGCCGAGTTCGATCCGCTGCGGGATGAGGGTGAGGCGTATGCCGCGAAGTTGGAGCAAGCCGGCGTGCCCGTAACGCTGCACCGTTATGAGGGTGCGACCCACGGGTTCGTTCAGTACTTCTCGTGGCTGCCCGAATACCAGGGCGTCTTCGCTGAGGTCGCGAACTTCCTGCGGTAATTAGCGAGCTTCGAACCGTGCGCGGTAGCCGTGCAGGGTGGTGAAGAACGGCGACGGGTCAAGCGTCGGGTCGCCGGTGTAACCGAGTTCCGCGGCAACCGTGTCAAACGGGGAGTAAGGCGAGTCGGTCTCGACTAACCCTGCCTCGAGCGCGCGCGCGGCGGCAATCGAGATTTGCGTTTCGATGTCGATGCTCTCGTTGATTGCGCGGGCCGCGGTCTCGGCGTCGAGTTCCACACCGTAGGGTTCACCAGCCGCGCTGCGGTAGGGGTGGCCGAGGAATAGCCGTTTGGGCTTCACCCGGTCACGAAGGTATTCGAGGCTCGAGCGGTACGCGGTTGGGTCTTCGTACCCGGGAAAACCGTTGGCGGCTCCGTGAATCTGTACCGCATCGCCGGTGAAAACATCGTTCTGCCCATCAATAACGTAGGCCACAGAGCCGGCGGTGTGGCCAGGGATTGAGTGAACCGAAACCGTAACATCGCCGCCCAGCGAGATTGTTTCACCGCCGCGTACCAGCAGAGTTGGTTCGAATTCACCGGAGATGGCGATCTGAGTCACGTGACGCTCGTGCTCGATACCGTCGGGCTTGCCCAGATACTGCTGGCGAACAGACGCATAAAGATCAACGTGCGATTCGCGTGAGCGGAGCAGGTGCGCATCCGCCTCGTGCAACACAACCTGAGCCTTGCGGTCGGTTAGCTCCCAGAGGGCCATCGCACCTCCGAGATGGTCAATGTGACCGTGCGTGAGCAGAATCCACTTCACGTCTTCGATGCGCCGGCCGAGTGCCTCGAGTGCGGGCGCCATGCCTTCAGCTGGGGAGCTGGTGATGCCCGTGTCCACAATCGCGGGTTCGGGCGCATCGATGAAGTAGCTGTAGAGCCCAAAACGTCCCCACGGCGATACCAGGGGATGAACAGCGACAACCTCGGTCATGACGTGCTCCTCACTCGATCCTTGCTAAATTCGGTGTTTATCATAATAATATAAGAAACTCCTATTGCGCGGAATAGCAAGCCAGAAAGAGGTCATCCGTCATGGTCGAACATAAGACATGGACCGCCGGTAACCAAACCATTGCCATCACCAAGAATCTGCGTGTCCCCATGCGGGACGGTATCGAGCTGGCAGCTGACATTTATCACGGGACTGAGACCAAGCCGCGCCCCGCGCTCGTCGCCCTCAGCCCGTACGGCAAGGAGCTTCAGGCGCTAGCGCTCACCATGCCACCACAAAAGCGACCCAGCCCAATGTGGGACGGCTGCATCGAAGCCGGCGACATTTCACGCGTCGTCGAAGAGGGTTACGTGCACGTCATTGGAGACTTGCGCGGATCGGGCGCCTCAGAGGGTGAGCACATCGGAAACTACAACGCGGGCGGTGTCTCACTGGGTCACGACGCCTACGACTTCATCGAGTGGGTTGCCGCGCAGCCATGGTGTGACGGCAATGTCGGAATGATCGGCATCTCGTACTTTGGTTCAATGCAGGTCATCGCTGCAGCCGAACGTCCTCCGCACCTCAAAGCAATTTTTGTGAGCGGTGGACATTTTGACTTTTACGAGACCACCTATCACGGTGGTGTGATGTGGCTCATGCCACGAGCTGCACGAGAGGGTCGTGGTGGTGACTCGGGCTGGGCTTTTACCGACCGGGTGAAGTCACGCATGCTCGAAAAGTACTCTCCCGATGAAATCGCTGAAAAGGTTGCCAAGCGCCTTTCCGACCCGGACATTCAGGCCTGGCCGAACCTCGTGCACACCCTGCACTACCCGACCAACCACGAGGCGTGGTTCGACATCATCCTGAACGAGCTCGATGGTGAGTGGTACGAAGAGCGCAATCCGATCAACCTCGCACGCAACATCGACATCCCGGTCTACCTGCAGATTGATCAGGGTCGGGGTTGGACGATGGACGGCACCATTGAACTTTTTGACACTCTGAAGGGTCCGAAGAAGCTCGATATTGGCCCCTACCCGCCCATGCAGTCGCGCCCATTCATTGAAGAGCACGACACGATGTTCCGCTGGTACGACTATTGGATTAAGGGCATCGACAACGGCATCATGGATGAGCCCGCCGTGAGCGTATTTGTTGAGGGGTCGCGTCAGCACGTGACCGGCGACCACTGGCCGCCGCGCGAGATCGAATACCGAGACCTTTTCCTGCGTCCCCGCCGAAAGCTACTCACCGAGCCGGAGCGAATGAGTGCCGAGCATGCCGCACCCGACGGGTTCTTCCAGGCCCCGCTGACGGTGACCGACAAGGTTGAGATCATCAACTGGGTGACAGAGCCTTTCGAGAAGGCCACTGAGATGGTCGGAACCGGAGCGGCACACATCTTCGCGTCGATCGACCAGGACGACAGCAACTTCATCCTTCGTCTCTGGGATGTTGCGCCAAGCGGCGCGCGTCAGCTGACCACGACCGGTTTCCTCAAGGCGTCGCATCGCGAACTGGACGACCGCACAACTCATGGAAATCCGTTCCACCCGCACACGCGTACCGAACCGGTGGTGCCGGGGGAGATTAACGAGTACGTGATTCGTCTCTACCCGTTCGCCACGACGTTCCGCCCAGGGCACCGCCTCGAACTCGAACTCTCGTGCAACGAACCGATGACGGATGCGCACAATGCCTTGCTCCCTCCCGATGCGTTCCACGTCCCGGTGGGTCGGCCGGTCACCCACAAGATTTATCGGGATGCTGAGCACCCGTCTCGTCTCGTTCTTCCTTTCACGTCAAACTAGATCGGTGGTGAGTGACTCGTGATCGACAAAACTGTGAGCTCCGTGGCCGATGCCGTCGCGGGTATCCACGACGGTGCCACCGTGATGATCGGTGGCTTCGGCCGTGCCGGTCAGCCGGTGGAACTCATTAACGCGCTGATCGAGCAGGGCGCATCCGGGCTCACTATTGTCAACAACAACGCCGGAAACGGCGATGTCGGATTGGCGGCACTTCTCGCCAAGGGTCACGTGAAGAAGATCATTTGCTCGTTCCCGCGGCAATCTGACTCGTGGGTGTTCGATGGGCTTTACCGCGAGGGGAAGATAGAGCTCGAGCTGGTTCCGCAGGGAAACCTCGCCGAGCGCATTCGTGCCGCAGGCGCGGGAATCGGCGGCTTTTACTCGCCAACCGCAGTCGGGACCCCTCTCGCCGAAGGGAAAGAGTCGCGAGTCTTCGACGGCCGAGAGTATCTGCTTGAGCTTCCCATTAAGGCTGACTTTGCCCTCGTGAGCGGCTACCGCGCTGATCGGTGGGGCAACATCGCATATCGAGAAACTGCTCGCAATTTCGGACCCATCATGGCCACCGCCGCCGAGACCACGATTGTTCAGGTCGATGAGATTGTCGAACTCGGCGCACTCGATCCGGAAGCAATCGTTACGCCCGGGATTTTCGTCAATCGCGTCGTCGCCGTCGGCGAGCGTCGATGGCTGAGAAACGGTGAATTTGTCGGAGGCGTCAACCTCGAGGGAGAAGCACTGTGAGCACCGGAATCTCCCGCGAGCAGCTCGCCGCCCGTATCGCCCAAGACATCCCCGAGGGGTCATACGTGAACCTCGGAATCGGCGCACCAACCCTCGTTGCCGACTTTTTGCCACAGGGTCGCGAAGTTATCCTGCACACCGAAAACGGGATGCTCGGCATGGGCCCGTCACCCGAGCCGGACCGCGTCGATCCTGACCTCATCAATGCCGGCAAGCAGGCGGTCACCGCCCTTCCCGGCACCGCATACTTTCACCACGCCGATTCGTTCGCGATGATGCGTGGCGGTCACCTCGATGTGTGCGTGCTGGGTGCATTTCAGGTCGCCGAAAACGGGGATCTCGCAAACTGGTCCACCGGTGGTCCCGGCGCAATTCCCGCCATTGGTGGCGCGATGGATCTCGCTATTGGCGCGAAATCGGTGTACGTGATGACCGACCTGCTCACCAAAAATGGCGAATCGAAGCTCGTCACATCGTGTACCTATCCGTTGACCGGGGCGAGGTGTGTAGCCCGCGTCTACACGGACCGAGCCATCTTCGATGTGACCCCCGATGGGTTCGCGGTCACCGAGATTTTCGGTGAAACGACCTTCGCCGATCTGCTTGAACTCACCGGTCTACAGTTGAAAGACGCGACGCAGCGCTAGCGCTGCAAGGAGGCACGCATGACTCACGCAGTTATCTATGACGCGGTGCGCACCCCTTTCGGTCGCGCTGGTGGCAAGCTGGCGGATGTTCGTCCCGACGACCTCGCTGCTTTGGTTATGAAGGCCAGCGTGGAACGTGCAGACCTCGACCCCGTGCGCATTGACGACGTGATTTTCGGTGACGCCAACCAGGCTGGCGAAGACAATCGCAACGTGGCTCGCTTCGGGGCGCTACTGGCCGGCTTCCCGACGAGCGTCTCGGGTGTGACCGTGAACCGGCTCTGCGCGTCGTCCGTCGAGGCAGTCATTCAGGCAGCTCGGGCCATCGAAACGGGCGACGCCCAGTTCGTGCTTGCCGGCGGGGTTGAATCGATGTCACGAGCCCCCTTCATCGTTGAAAAGGCATCGAAGCCCTATTCAGCGGTCGGCAACCAGACGATGTGGAACTCATCCATCGGTTGGCGCATGGTCAACAAAACCCTGCCCACGCACTGGACCATCTCGAACGGCGAGGCTGCTGAGAAGATCGCGGGCGAGTGGAACATCTCGCGTGATGCCCAAGATGCGTTTGCCGTGCGCTCACACCAGCTCGCCGCGGCAGCATGGGCCGATGGTGTCTACGCCGGCGAAGTTGTTCAAGTTCCCGGGTTCGAGATGGAACGTGACGAGGGCATTCGTCCTGACGCCTCCGTGGAGTCACTTGCCGGGCTCAAGCCACTGTTCGGCAAGGACGGCACGGGCACAGTTACCGCGGGCAACTCGTCATCCATCAACGATGGCGCCTCGGCCGTGCTCGTGGGGGCCGAGGGATTACTCGACCACGAACCACTCGCGCGCATTAGCGGACGCGGCGTGCACTCAGTTGATCCCGATGACTTTCCCATCGCTCCGATTGAGGCGGCGAATAAGGCGCTCGCGCGGGCAGGAAAAACCTGGGCGGACGTCGATTTCGTCGAACTCAATGAAGCCTTCGCGTCGCAGGCCCTGGCGTGCCTCGCGGGATGGCCCGACCTCGATCCCGCCACGCTCAACATTCACGGCGGTGCCATCGCGATTGGCCACCCGCTAGGCGCATCCGGCGGTCGGATTGTTGGTCACGCCGCACATGAACTTAAGCGCCGGGGGTCCGGAGTTGCGGTGGTCGCAATTTGTATTGGCGTCGGGCAGGGCCTCGCGCTCGTTCTCGAGCGATAGGCGACTAATCGCCGATAGACATCGTGATGACCCGGTTGGCAGGCAATCGGAAGTAGTCGGATGCCAAGCTCGAGTTTCGATGCATGGCGTCAAAGATCAACTCTTCCACCCGATTGAGCGTGCCCTTTGGGGGGCGAACAAACTTGCGTGAAGCGACGAAGTACGTGGCATTTTTCTCGTCGACTCTTCCCTCAAGCGCTTTGGTGCGAAGTGCTCGCGGGAGGTTGGTGATTTCCATGAAGCCCGCGTACACGGTCACGACGGAGGCAAAATCTTTGATCTGCACGATGTCAGGATGCTGGCGCGCGCGTGGTTTTTCGAGAGTCACCACATTGACCACGACGATCTTCTCCGGCATCGAGTGCAACACCCTGATTTGCCGCTCCAGCGCCTGGGGAACAATGTCTTGAATGGCAGCCAAATAAATGCCCGTCCCTGGGGTAACCGAAATTTTGCGAGAATTTCGCCAGCGCGTCACTGCAGCCCATGACATGGCGTCATCACTGAGTTCATTTTGCAGGACTGTTCTCCCCTTACGCCAGATCCACATCACAGATGCCACGACGAAGCCGATGAGTAGTGGTAACCACGCACCCTCGGGAATCTTGGTTGACGTGGCCACGACGAACGAGACGTCGAAGAGCAGAAACAGTGACAGCAGGGGGACGGTACTGCGCTTTTTCCAGTGCCAGTGATCGAGGGCAACCCAGAAAAGAGCGAGGGTGGTGATGAGCATCGTTCCCGAGATGGCGAATGCGTATGCACCGGCGAGTGCCGCCGACGATTTAAAAATGATAACGAGGGCAATGCTTCCCACACCGAGAAGGGCGTTCACGAACGGCACGTAGGTCTGGCCGTAATGCCGGGCGTCGGTGTGCACGACCTTCATCCGTGCAATCAAACCAAGACGAATCGCCTGATTGGCTATGGATGCAACGCCGGAGATGAGCGCCTGAGAGGCGATGATTGTGGCGAGTGTGGCGAGGATGACTAAGGCCACGGTCAAGCCGTCACCACTTACTTGGCCAAAGAAGGCGTTTGTGACCATCTCGGGTTTCCGCAAAATGAGCGATGCCTGCCCCAAATAGCTCAAGGTGAGGCTGATTGCCACAACGGCGAACCAGCTCACCCGAATCGGCCGTTTACCGAAGTGGCCGAGGTCCGCATACAGGGCCTCGGCGCCGGTCACCGAGAGAATCACCGATGCCATCACGATGAGGGTGGAAAGTCCGTGCGAGCCGATGAAATGTATTGCGTGGACGGGACTGAGCCCGCTGAGCGACGCCGGGTTGAGAATCACCTGGTGGAGACCGATGCCCCCGATGGTGACGAACCACACGAGCATTACCGGTCCAAAGATCCCGCCCAGAAACCCACTTCCTCGAAATTGAAAGATGAAGAGGACGGCGAGAATTGCCACCGTTGCCGGCACGGCGAAACGCGCGAGATCGGGATTGATGTGCCCCAGACCCTCCGTTGCGGAGAGTACAGAAATTGCCGGGGTGAGCAGTCCGTCAGCAAATAAAAAAGCCGCAGCCAGCAGCATCATGAACACAACGGGTACATATTTGCCTCGCTGTGCCTTGCGGATTTTTTCGGGCAACAGCGCAAACAGGGCAAGTACGCCGCCTTCGCCATGATTATCCGCGCGTAACACCACAGCCAGGTACTTGATGCTCACCACGATCATGATGGTCCAAAAAATGAGCGACACTACGCCGAGGATGTCATCCGCGCTCTCACCGCCTGCGTGGACCGACTCGCTGAAGGCATAGATTGGGCTCGTACCGATGTCTCCGTAGACCACGCCAAGCGCTCCCACCGCAAGAGCAACAGTTCCGCCAACCGTGGTCTTTCGGGTGGGGTGCTGTGACATAGATTCCCTGCGATTTCATGAACGGCTCAGGCTCTAGATATTGGCCTCGTCACCTGAATGCGACTCTACTCTGCGAACCCTTAATCGCTCGTCGCGTTGGTGAGGAGTTCAATGAGTTCGCCATAACGCGCCGCCGTCTGGGCGACGATCGATTCGGGAAGGCGCGGCGGGACGCCTTGCTTATCCCAGTGCGTCAGTAGCCAGTCGCGCACAATTTGCTTGTCAAAGCTCACGCCTCGATGACCGGACTGATACGCGTCGGCATCCCAGTAGCGACTTGAGTCACTGGTGAGAACTTCGTCGGCTAGGCAAATTTGTCCGGTTTCGCGGTCTCGACCAAATTCAAATTTGGTGTCGGCGAGGATGACGCCGCGCGCGAGAGCGATTTCGCTGGCCAGGGAGAAAACCGAGAGCGACAGGTCGCGGATGGCGCGAGCATCCTCATCGCCGACAAGTTCCACAGTGCGTTCGAAGGTGATGTTTTCATCGTGTTGACCAACGGGAGCTTTCCAGGCCGGCGTGTAAATGGGCTCGGGAAGGCGATCTCCGTCGGCGAGTCCCGGTGGCAAAGGAACGCCACAGACGCTCTGGGTCTGTTGGTACTCAACCCAACCGCTGCCGGTGAGGTAACCGCGCACAACCGCCTCGATGGGAAACATGTCCAAGTTGGCCACGAGCATTGAACGTCGGGCGACACTGTTTGGGATTGCGGGAGTAGTGCTGTCGGGCGCTCGCAGGTGATTGGCCACCCCGAGTGCGTCGAACCACCACGTGCTCAACCTGGTGAGCAGTTCACCCTTGCCGGGGATGCCCGGGCTCAGCACATGGTCAAAAGCGCTTACGCGGTCACTAGCCACGACGAGAATGCGCGGTGCAGTGTCGAGCTCGTGACCATCGGGTACGTAAAGGTCGCGCACCTTGCCCGAATAGGCATGAGTCCAGCCGGGAAGCTCGAGCACTTCGGCCCCGGTGAAACCGTGGGGTGAGCTGGTTGATGCCATCAGCTCCGACCCGCCCACGGGTCGGTTATGACGGTGTGCGATTCGTCCACCTTCTGCGCAATATCCGTGCGGAATTGTCCGCCCTCGAGCCACATTTCACCGAGCGCAGAGTAGGCCCGCTGGCGTGCCTGCCCGAACGATGTTCCACGTGCAACAACGCTGAGTACGCGTCCTCCCGACGCGAGAAGAGTTCCCGACTGGTCGGGGTCTGCCGTCGTCGCAGCGTGCGCGAGATGGACACCTTCGACCTCACTTGCCCGCTCGAGGCCCCCGAGGGGACGACCGGTTATCGGGTCATCGGGATAATTTTCACTGGCGAGAACCACCGTAATTACGGCGTCCGACGAAAACTCAGGTCGGGAAAGCACACCCAATCCACCGACGGCCGCCGCGTAGAGGAGGTCACTCAACGGAGTGACGAGTCGGGGCAACACCACCTGCGTTTCTGGATCACCGAATCGTGCGTTGAATTCGATAACCCGAATACCCTTCGCCGTGACGATAAGTCCGCAGTAGAGCAAACCGACGAATGGTGTTCCCTCAGACTCCAACTGTCGAATTGTCGGGATGGCAATCGTTTCGAGGCACTCGTCAACAAATGCTCGTTCGGTGCCAAATTGCTCTGCTAGCCAGGGCAGTGGCGAATAGGCCCCCATGCCGCCCGTATTTGGTCCCGCGTCGCCATTGCGGAGCCGCTTAAAGTCTTGAGCGGGTGAGAGTGGCAGGACATCGTGTCCGTCACTCAGCACGAACAGCGAGACCTCCTCGCCATCGAGAAATTCTTCAATGAGAACATCACCATGTGCCAGCCAGTACGACGCGTGCTCAACGGCAGCGTCCCGGTCGTGAGTGACGATGACGCCTTTACCCGCCGCGAGGCCATCCGCTTTGACCACGTAGGGGGCCCCAAAATCGTCGAGCGCCGTTTCGGCGTCGAGCAAGGTTGCGGCGCGGACGGCTCGACCGGTGGGCACTCCAGCGGCATCCATGATGCGCTTTGCGAACGTTTTAGAACCCTCGAGGGCGGCGGCGGCGGCATCGGGACCGAAAACCGGGATGCCCTGCTCGCGCACCGCGTCGGCGACGCCAGCTACCAGCGGTGCCTCGGGACCCACCACCACCAGGTCAACCTCCAGACCTGCGGCCAAGTGGGCACAGGCAGCCGGGTCGGTGGCTGAAATCTGAACGCACGGAACATCCTCGGCGATACCCGCATTGCCGGGCGCACAGGTGATCTCGTGGGTGACCTCTTCACTCAGAAGCGCCGTAATGATCGCATGCTCACGTGCGCCAGAACCGAGGACGAGAATTTTCACACCTTAAGCCTAGAGCGACCAGACTAAGACTGTGACCCCGCCAAAAATTAAGCCTGAGGATGGCCGTGACGCGGTCGAAAAGGTGCTCGCCAGTTTGGGCATGCCTGCGGTCGCTCACGACGTGACGCACACCGGTCGGGTGTCGGTGGAGCCGGCGTCTCGGGAGCAGCTCGCGCTCGCCGTACGCTATCTCCTCCAACGTTTTGAGCATGATAATCCCGGACAGACCGTAGAGGTCCGCGTACCCCCATTCGGCGCTGTGCAGGCAGTCGACGGTCCTCGACACACTCGTGGTACGCCGCCCAACGTGGTGGAACTTGCGCCAGGCGAGTGGGTGGCCCTAGCAACCGGTCACGAGAGTTGGGACTCCCTGATAGCGAGTGGGCGCATCAGCGCATCCGGGACTCGCTCGAACATCAGCGCGTTGCTTCCGCTGGCAGAATGGTGACATGAGCAAAAACACTGAGGATGTCGTCGTCACCCGCAGCCCCCGTTTTGCGCGTTTCCTGATACTCGGATTTGTCGTCGGCACGATTGCGGCGCTCATCGCCACTTTTGCATTCCCCAACACCAGTCAATACTCAACCAGTCAAGTATTCGGATTTTTGTGGCTGTGCGGACTCGTCATCTTTGGTGCTCTCGGTCTCGTCGTCGCACTGATTTTCAACAGCTACTTTGCCAAGCGAAGCGTCGTCACCCAGGCCGTGCACGAGGTCGAAAACGACGGTCCGCAGAGTTAGCTCAGCTGGTTGGCTTCAACCCACGAGAGATACTCGGGCGTCACGCTCCCGGTCACATAGTCACCGGTGAAGCAGGACATTTCAAGGTCTGTCACGTTCGAGCCTTCCACGATGGCGGCCTTCATATCAGCGACTTCTTGATAGATTAGCCAGTCACTGCCGAGCTCCGCGTTAATGTCGGGAATTTTGCGACCGTGGGCGATGAGTTCTTCGCGTGATGGCATGTTGATTCCATAGACGTGCGGGTATCGCACCGGTGGGGCAGCCGAGGTAAAAGTCACCTTGTTCGCGCCGGCTGCGCGGGCCATCTCAACAATTTCGCGCGAGGTCGTGCCACGCACGATGGAGTCGTCCACGATGAGGACATTTTTTCCCTTGAACTCGGACGACATTGCGTTGAGTTTTTGGCGAACTGATTTTTTGCGCGCAGCCTGTCCCGGCATGATGAAGGTGCGACCGACATAGCGATTCTTGAAAAAGCCTTCGCGGTATTCAATCCCGAGCTTGCGAGCGACTTGCATGGCTGCCGGGCGCGAGGAATCGGGAATGGGCATGACGACATCGACGTCACCGAGAGGCATGTGTTCCGCCACGGTGGTGGCGAGTCGATCACCCAAACGCAGGCGCGCCTCATAGACGGAAATCCCGTTCATAATCGAGTCGGGACGAGCCAAGTAGACATACTCGAATGAGCAGGGAACAAGGACGGGGTTCTCGGCGCACTGGCGCGTGAACAGTTCGCCGTCTGGCGTAATGAAGATGGCCTCGCCGGGTTCGACATCCCGGACAATGTCAAAACCGGCTGATTCAAGAACAAGGGACTCCGATGCGACAATCCAGTCTTCTCGTCCACTTTCTTCGAGACGACGGCCAAGAATCAGCGGTCGGATGCCGAAGGGGTCGCGAAAGGCAAGCACGCCCTTACCGGCGATCAGGGCGATAGCCGCATAGGACCCCTCAACCCGCTTGTGCACGGATGCGACGGCATTGAACAGCTGGTCGGGATCGAGGTCGAGTCCAGATATTTGATCCTGGAGTTCTGTGGCAAGCACATTCAGGAGGAGCTCGGTGTCACTTGAGGTATTCACGTGGCGACGGTCAATGCTGAACAGGTCTTGGGTCAGCTCTCTGGTATTTGTGAGGTTGCCGTTGTGAACCAGCACAATGCCGTAGGGGGCGTTGACATAAAAAGGCTGAGCTTCTTCTTCATTGGTCGCTTTGCCCGCGGTTGCGTAGCGCACGTGGCCGAGACCCATGTTTCCGGGAAGTCCGCGCATGTCTCGGGTTCGATACCCCTCACGAACATGCCCCTTCGTTTTGTGCATGTGCAGGTGGCTTCCCTCACTCGTGGCGATTCCCGTGGAATCCTGCCCTCGGTGCTGCAAAAGAAGCAACGCGTCATAAATCTGTTGATTGACCGGCTCTGCAGAGACGATTCCGACGATTCCGCACATAGGTGGCAGGGATTCCGATCACGAGAGGGTCCAGCGCTACACAAAAGTCCGCGCTCGGTATCAAGTTTGCCATATGCCGTGCGCTCTAGACTTGGGGAGATGTCCGAGAATTCATATGCACGCGCCGGTGTCGACACTGCGGCCGGAGACCGTGCCGTCGAGCTGATGAAGTCGGCTGTGAGTGCGACACACACAGCGGCAGTTCTCGGCGGTGTTGGGGGATTTGCCGGGCTCTTCGATGTGTCGATGATGAAAAATTACCGGCGTCCTCTTCTTGCGACGAGCACTGACGGGGTGGGCACGAAAGTCGCCATCGCGCAGGCATTGGACAAGCACGACACCATTGGTCAAGACCTTGTTGGCATGGTGGTGGATGACATCATCGTCTGCGGTGCCAGGCCACTCTTCATGACGGATTACATCGCGTGTGGCAAGGTGCATCCGGAGCGTATCGCCGCGATTGTGACCGGTATCGCCGCTGCCTGTGCGGCGACAGGAACTGCACTCGTTGGGGGTGAAACGGCTGAACACCCGGGCCTCCTCGGCGTTGATGACTATGACGTGGCAGGTGCTGCAACGGGCATCGTCGAGGCAGATCTCGTTCTGGGTGCCGAGAAGGTTCACGCCGGGGATGTCGTCGTCGCGATGGCATCTAGTGGTCTGCATTCCAACGGGTATTCACTGGTCCGCCACATTCTCGCGGCTAAGAAGATTTCCTTTACCGATAACCTCGCTGAGTTCGGTGGCGTTGTTGGTGAGGTATTGCTTGAGCCGACGCGCCTGTACACAGCCGAACTCGTTGAACTGTTGTCGGATGAACAGCTTGGCTCGGCGGTTCACGCATTGAGTCACGTGACCGGTGGAGGCATCGCCGCAAACCTCGCTCGAGTGCTTCCTGTGGATTCCTGGGTGGAGGTTGATCGCGCAACGTGGTCGCCGTCCCCGATTTTCCGCACGCTGTGTGACCTCTCTGGTGAAAGTCTTGAGTCGACGGAAGGAACCTGGAACCTTGGCATCGGCATGTTCGCCGTGGTCGACGCGGGTAGTGCATCCGCTGTCACGCATCGATTGACCGCGATGGGCATACCTTCGTGGGTGGTTGGTATGGTGTCTCGAGCACCGCGCGATCTCACGGGATTTGAGCAGGGCGCTAAGGGCGTTAACGGTGGGGCAGTTCGATTGGTGGGACATTATGGCGCTTAGCCCGTTTAGCTGGATGAGATGGACCGGGTACGTGTCTGTCGCGACCGCCTTCAGTTTTGTGCCCCTGAGCATCGTTACTTTTCTCGGCGTCGTCGAAAACTGGGCACCGTGGATTCAGTTCGTCGTGATTGCCATATTCGGAATCGGCCAGGGTGCGATTATCGGATTTGGGCAGTCTCTGGCCATGCGCAAGACCGACGTGAGCGTGCCCCTGCGTGGATGGATCTCCGCTTCCGCACTAGGCGCGGGAGCACTGTGGATTCTCGGCCAGCTCCCTGGCTACTTCATCAAGGTCGACCTGACCAACGTTTACGTGTCATTCGGCGCCATCCTCATCGCGCTCGTCGTCTTCGCGTGCTTTGGTTTTGTGCAGTACCGCATCCTTAAAGGCCGTGTGACGCAAGCCTGGCGATGGATCATCATCACTGCTTTTTCGTGGTTGCTGGGGTTACTGATCTTCGCCGGTGGCGGGCTGTTGGCGATTGGGGATGGCCAAGCTGTTCGGATGGCGCTTTTCCTCAGCCTCTCGGGAACAATCGGCGTCGTCATTTCTGCCCTGCTGACCGGACTCGGGCTCAAGCTGTTGTCGCGCGACTCCATTGCCAACCCACGTTTCGGGTCAATTCTGCCCGACACACCTCGCGTCAACGCGGTCAAGCGTAAGGTTGCTCGCGCGAAAAACAAAGCTAGAGAGCGAAGCGGCGAGGTCGCTGGCAAGGCCTGGACCAAGGTGAAGCCCGTGGTTCGGAAGCGACCGAAGAAGTAAAGGTCTCTTAGCCGGCCAGTGAAGAAATTGCCGGGTTGCTCGACGCGCGCCTACTTGTTGAGGTTGTCGGCACCTGATTCGGCACCTGATTCGGCACCTGATTCGTCACCTGACTCATAGGAGTCGTTCGCGTAATCCGCCCACTTGTCAAGGTTCTCGTCGTCGGGCTCGTCGTACGCGTTGGCACCGCCGGTAGAGAGCTCACGCTCGAGCTGCGACAGATCGGTGTCGGGGCTAAAGTACTTGAGCTCCCGAGCAACCTTGGTGTGCTTAGCTTTTTGCCGGCCACGCCCCATGCGAGACCCCTCCAGTGTTTCGACCGCAGTGACAACCCGCGGCTGTGACGATAGAAAATCTAAAGACTGTGGGCGAGTCTATCACGCCGACTCACGCGAACGCCGTACCAAGGATAAGTCCGAGGACAGCCGCACCGACGCCAAGAATGCTGGTGAGGAGAACGTTCAGCACGGCTGCCGGAAGTGCCCGCGCCTTGGCAAGCTGGACGGACTCCACCACGAATGTGCTGAAGGTCGTTAATCCCCCGCAGAAACCCACGATGAGCAGGCTGCTCAGGACGTGATTCTCGTTACCGACGAGACCCGCAACGAGTCCGGCAATGAGCGAGCCGGCAACATTGACCCCCAACACGCCCATGGGAATGCGCAAACTCGTGGTCGGCCACAACTTCTGTGCGCCGAATCGAGTCAGTGCCCCCAGCCCGCCGAACAGAGCGATGCCGAGCATCGTGGCCACATCGAGTCCCGCGAGCCCCATCACAGGTCGACTCCGTCATCGCTCACGGGGTGCACTGATGCGCCATCACGATGGTGCTGACCGGCTGGCTGCGATGGACGTGTTCCGTGAGTAGACAAAAGCCGGCCGAGAACCAATCCGCCCCAGGCGGCAAGCAGACCGAGGACGAGCTCACCCACGAAAATCCCCGCAGTGTGAAACGCGATGGTCCAGTCGACAAAAAACGACTGACCAAGCTCAAGCGCGATCGCCGAGAAAGTGGTGAACCCGCCCAGGAGCCCCGTTCCGAGCCCCGCCTTGAGCCACGAGGACGTGCCGGGGAGCATCCATAACCACCCCACTAATAATCCGAGGATGAACCCACCAACGACATTGATCACCCACGGGGCGAGGAGGTCCGACGAGGTGAAAGGTGCGCCGCACAGGAATCGGAAGAGGGTTCCACAGGCTCCACCGAGGAACACTGCTACGACGCTTTTCACGGGGAGATATCCGAGCTACTCGTTACTTGGGCGACCGAGGTGACCGGGGTGACCTTGGCGATTTACCGGACGCACCGGGCGCGCGCTTACGTCGCGCCTCGGTCCGCGCTTCAACGCTGTCGTGCTTCGGATTTGCCGGAGGGAGAGGGATTCGAGCGGTGGTCGACACCGGTTCTCCGCGACGCGCTTGACCGGGGAACGGCCGGGAACGACGACCGTAAATGACATCCGTGGAGTCAAGAAGCCACGGAACCAGGGCTACGGTGACGCCGGCTTCGAGCATGAGCTTTTGCTTGATGCGACGCGATCGATGATTGTGCAACAGGTGCTCCCACCAGTGCCCCACGATGTACTGCGGTAGGTACACCGTGACAATCTCGGATCCGTGCTCGGCGCGGTGCTCGCGAATGTGCTCAATGAGCGGCCAGCTGAGGTCGCGATACGGCGAGCTAATGATGCGCAGTGGAACGTGGATGTTGTAACGAATCCAGTCGAGTTCGAGCTGTGCGGTAGCCACTTCGCTGATCGACACGTGTACCGCGTCGAGGCTGTCGTGGCGGGCGGCAATCGCGTAGTCGAGCGCCTTGAGAATGGGTTTCTGCATCCGTCCCACAAGGACGATGGCGTGGTCGCCGGTTGCTCCGAACTGCACATCCGCGTCGACCGCTACTTCGGCAGCCACGTCACGGTAGTAGCGGTGGACACCAATCATGAGGAAGTAGAGGATGGGCATGGCGATGAACACGAGATAGGCCCCGTGGGTGAACTTGGTGATGGTCACCACGAGGAGCACGATTCCGGTGAAGATCGCGCCGGTGATGTTGATTGCCATCGAGCGACGAATTGAACCCGGATTGTCGGGTTTCGTCTTGAGCAATCTCAACCAGTGGCGGACCATCCCCGATTGACCGAGTGTGAATGACACAAAAACGCCAATCACGTAGAGCTGAATGAGTTGTGTCAGGTTGGCCTGAAAGACCACGAGAATTGCGACCGCAGTGAGGGCCAGCGCGATAACGCCATTCGAATAAATGAGGCGATCGCCGCGGGTCTCCAGAGCCTTGGGTGCGTATCCGTCGTGCGCGAGAACGGAACCCAGCAAGGGGAACCCGTTAAAGGCGGTGTTCGCGGCGAGGAGAAGCACGAGAGCCGTTGCCGCTTGAACCACAAAGAACAGGAATGAGTTATTGCCGAAGGTGGCTGCGGCGATTTGAGCGATGAGGCTGCGTTGTGGCGTTGTTTCGCAGTTTGCAAAGCCAATGAGGTGGCAGGCGTTCTCTACGTAGTGGACGCCCGACACGAGGGCGAGAATGACGAGCCCGGCAAAAAGCGTGATGGCGATAAGCCCCATCATGAAGAGGGTCTGACGAGCATTGTCAACCTTGGGCTTGCGGAACGCGGGAACACCGTTCGCGATTGCTTCCACCCCGGTGAGTGCCGAACAACCACTGGCAAACGAGCGAAGCAAGAGGAGGATGATGGCCGCGTGCGTGATGTCTTCCGCTTTCACGGTGTAGGCAGCGCTCTCGGCAACCGGGGGATGACCGGTCGCCCACTGAAAAAGTCCGGTGATGATGAGCACGAACACACTGCCGGCAAAAAGGTAGGTGGGAACAGCGAACGCTTTACCCGACTCCCGCACACCGCGAAGATTCATGGCGGCCAGGATGACGACGAAACCGACGGCCATGGGAACACGCCACGCGTTGAGGAATGGCAACGCTGAAATGAGGTTATCCACGCCGGATGCGACGGACACCGCCACAGTCATGACGTAATCGACAAGAAGTGCTGATGCGACGATGACGCCCGCCCACTCACCGAGGTTCTTACGGGCTACTTCGTAGTCGCCTCCGCCCGATGGATACGCCTTGATGAGCTGTCGGTAACTGGCGACGACCACGATCATCAGGAGGATGACGCAGAGGGCAATCCACGGTGCAAACGAGAGAAAAGCCATACCACCAATGAGCAGAATGATGATGAGCTCTTGGGGCGCGTATGCGACCGACGAGAGAGCGTCGCTGGCAAAGATGGGAAGCGCGACTCGCTTGGGCAAAAGCTCACCCTCGAGTTTCGCTGTAGGCAGAGGGTCGCCGATAATCCAGTGCTTTGCCGATCGAATCTCCTCGGGGGGCTCCTCCTCGGATGGTTTCGGCGTTTTCGAGTCGTTGCTCACGAAGTTCGACGATACTCCGGCTCAGCCCGCATTCAAACTTCACAGGGATGGGGTAAACCGGTTATCGGAATAGGAATTTTTCACATTCGTGTGTTTGAATTCGCACATGCATCTTCTCGCGCGCGCATCCATGAAAAACCGGGCCCTCATCGCCCTTATCACCGTGGTTGTCGCGGTGTTCGGCGCAATCGCGCTAACCGGACTCAAGCAAGAACTTGCGCCGTCAATCACCTTCCCCCAGCTGGCGATCCTCACGACCTATCAAGGGGCATCGCCGGAGATTGTCGACAAAGAGGTCTCGACGCCGATTGAGGCCGCCGTGCAGGGTGTGCCCGATGTGGAGAGCACCAAGGCCACCTCCAGCACCAACTTCAGCTTGATTTCGGTCTCGTTTAGCTACGGAACAGACCTGCTCTTCTCTGAACAAAAAATCAACCAAGCGATCAACCGCATCAAGTCGACCCTTCCAGACAGTGTTGAGCCTCAGGTGATTACGGGAAGTTTTGCTGATTTCCCGGTCATGCAGGTAGCCGTTTCCAGCAATACGCTGACGGCTCAGCAGCTTGCTGACGCGTTGCGCGCGTCAACCATTGGTGACATCAAAAAGCTTGACGGAGTGCGGGATGCGCAGCTCCTCGGCGCACCCAAGCAGCGCGTGACTATTACTCCGAACGCAGATGATTTGCGTACCCATCGGATTACGGCCAGCTCGATCCGAGACACCCTGAAAGCGAGCGGGGTGCTCATTCCGGCTGGGTCCATCACGGAAAACGATCAAACGCTGGTTATCCAAATCGGTGATCGACTGACCACCCTTGATCAGATTTCTGCACTGCCCATCGTTGGCTCCATCCCTCTGGTAACCATTGGAGACGTGTCAAGCGTGGTTCTCGACACGGACCCGACCTCATCGCTCTCGCGAGTCAATGGGGCCCCCGCTCTGACGATTGCGGTCAGCAAGCTTCCGTCGGCAAACACCGTAGATGTCTCGAAACTCGTGAACAAGGCACTTCCCGATCTGCAGAGCGCTTTAGGTAACGACGTTCAGATGACGGTGGTGTTCGATCAGGCTCCGTACATTCAACAGAGCATCGAGTCGCTGACCACTGAGGGTCTCCAGGGTCTCGTGTTCGCGGTGCTCATCATCCTGCTGTTCCTGTTGTCGGTTCGCTCCACCCTGGTGACGGCAATTTCGATTCCCACCTCGGTACTCATTACCTTTATCGGATTGCAGACCGCCGGCTACACCCTCAACATCTTGACGCTTGGTGCGCTCACCATCGCCATCGGTCGCGTCGTTGACGACTCGATCGTGGTAATCGAAAACATTAGGCGAAAGCTCACCTACGGTTCAGATCGTGCCGCGGTCATCGTTGAGGCCGTTCGTGAGGTGGCCGGTGCCGTTACGGCTTCGACGGCCACCACAGTTGCCGTATTCCTCCCCATCGCGTTTGTGGGCGGGGTGACCGGTGAACTCTTTAGACCGTTCGCCCTCACAGTCACGATTGCACTGGTGGCCTCGCTCTTGGTTTCGCTCACAATCGTGCCGGTCTTGGCGTACTGGTTCCTCTGGGCGCCATCGCCTGAGTCGCGTCGTGGCAAACGTGAAACCAAAGCGAAGGTGGAATGGATTGCCGCGGGGCACGCTGCTCACGAAGAGCGCTCGGGAACACTTCAGCGCTGGTACCGACCAATCATCACCTGGACCCTCAAATATGCCGCGTTTGTGTTGGTGGGAGCCATCGTGGTTCTCGGTGGCACACTTGCCCTCGTCCCCCTGATGAAGACCAACTTCCTCGGCTCTTCTGGACAAAACACCTTCACCGTCTCGCAAAAAATCGCACCGGGGACTTCCCTCGGGGCACAGGATGCGCTCGCGGGCCAAGTTGAAGGTGCCCTGGAGAATACCTCCGGCGTCAAAATTGTTCAGGTCTCGATTGGATCAACTGGAAACGCGTTACGTGACGCATTCGTCGGCGGTGGCGACACGGCCATCACCTACTCGGTCACCACTGACGAGAAAGCAGACCAGCAGCAAGTTCAGGACGATGCGCGTGTGGCCATAGCCAAAGTGGTGAGCCTTGACAACATCACCATTGCTTCCTCCAGTGGGTTCGGCGCATCGTCGGACATTGCCCTCAATCTGACCGCTCCCAACTCGGCAACACTTCAGGAGACGTCAGACATCGTGGTCAAGGCGATGGAAGGCTTGTCGAGCGTGAAGCAGGTCACCTCCGATCTGTCGACCTCTCGCCCCTACATTTCGGTCACGGTAAACCGTGACGAGGCCGCCAAGTACGGGTACACCGAGACCGCGGTCGGAGTGATGGTTGCTGCGGCAACCAACCCCAGTTCAGCCGGTACGGTGACCATCAACGAAACCTCGATGAACGTGTATATCGCCACTGACAATCCACCGGCGACCCTGGCGGAACTGCAGGCCATGGAAATACCCACCATCCGCGGAAATATCGAGCTCAGCGAGATTGCCACGGTCGAACAGGCAAACGGTCCCACGACGATTACCACAATTCGTGGGCAGCGCTCGGCCACGGTGACTGTGACGCCGGGAGCCGACCTCACGTCGGCTAACGCTCAGGTCTCGCAGGCACTCAAGACGCTGGACATTCCTGCCGGAGCCAATGTGAGCATCGGTGGTGTTACCGCTGACCAGCAGAACTCGTTTAGCCAGCTCGGTCTAGCGCTGCTCGCAGCTATCTTGGTGGTGTACATCATTATGGTGGCGACCTTTAAGTCACTTCTCCAGCCGCTTCTCCTTCTGGTTTCGGTGCCCTTTGCCGCGACGGGTGCCATCGCACTCCAAGTAGCCACGGGCGTTCCGCTCGGTGTTGCCTCGCTCATCGGCGTTCTGATGCTCGTCGGTATCGTCGTGACCAATGCAATCGTGTTGGTCGATCTCATCAACCAATATCGAGCTCGAGGTATGGGTGTTCGTGAAGCAGTCATTGAGGGAACGGTTCGGCGTCTACGACCCATTCTCATGACGGCACTGGCAACGATTTTTGCCCTCGTTCCGCTAGCTCTGGGCTTGACCGGTTCAGGCGGAGGCTTCATTTCTCAGCCACTTGCCATCGTGGTCATTGGTGGGCTCTTGTCATCGACCGTGTTGACCCTGATTGTGCTGCCCGTCATCTACACCCTCGTTGAGGGTGGCCGAGAACGGCGTAAGGTCAAGCGGGTAGAACGACGGGTGAAGAAACGGGCCACTGTCGCCGGGTAGCGTAGGAGGGTGACGTCAAGCACCCGGGCGAAGGTCCCCACTCTCGCAATCATTGCGCTTGTTGTGGTCACCATCGTCTGGGGTGCCGCATTTGTCGTCATGAAGCCGGCTATCGCTCAGGAACCGTTTTTCGACTTTCTCGCTTTCCGCTTCACCGTCGCCACCGTGGTCATGATTGTGGTGAGACCTCTGGCCCTCCGGGCCATCACGCCCAAGATGCTTCTCAGCGGAGTGGTGCTCGCCCTACTACTCGGGTTTTCATACATCACTCAGACGATTGCGCTCGAGCAGACGACAGCGGCAATCACCGGGTTTCTGACCGGGTTGTACGTCGTGGTGACTCCCTTGTTGGCCTGGATCGTGTTGCGACAGAGGATTCGCGCTCGCGTGTGGATAGGGTCGATTCTCGCGCTCATCGGACTCGGACTCATCTCTATCACCGGTGGAAGCATCGAGTGGCCCCAGTTGTGGGGAGTGGCCTGCGCCATCCTGTTTGCCGGACATATCGTTGCGCTGGGAAAGTGGTCACCTGGGTTCGATAGTTACGCACTCACCATCGTTCAGCTGGGCGTGATTGCGGTGATGATGTGGATTGGGGCCGCCCCCGACGGAATCCAGCCCCCACCGACGCCGGAGGTGTGGTTTGCCGTTGCCTTCACCGCCCTGCTCGCCACCGCGTTTGCATTCTTCATGCAGACCTGGGCGCAAGCGCGGATGGAGGCGTCTCGGGTCGCCGTCATCCTCACGCTCGAAGTTGTTTTTACCGCCCTCATCGCAGTGCTTGTCGGACAGGAAGTCCTGACCCTGAAAACACTCCTCGGTGGGGCACTCATCGTGCTTGCGATGTTCATCGTGGAGTGGCCGTCGAAGCGCGCGAGTGGCGCCCCGGTAATTGTCGACCCCATGGTGCACTAGAGTAGAAAAGTCGGCTCCATGACGCCCCCCGCCATCGGGGAGTTTTCGTTTGTGTAGGTCTGTGGGTCGAGGTTAACTCCCCATATCTGCGCGCGCTGTGTTGCGTTCGCCACAAACTGAAACGACGTATTGTCATGCCCAAATCCAAAAAACCTGCTGGCGGACGCCCAGCCAAGAACTTCGACCCTAGCCGCGGCGGCAAAACCGCTGGCAAATCGGTCGGTAATGCCATTCGTGCCAAAGCGGCGCGTCCAGGTAGTTCGAGTCCCAAGCACCGCGGTTGGCGTCCTGAAGAAGATGCCCCTAAGAAGGATCGCTGGAACGCCGCTGAGCGCGAGGCGCGGTCTCAGCAGGGTGAACGCCCCAGCGGTCGCCGTGACGAGCGACCGTACCGTGAAGATCGTCCGGTTCGTGAGGACCGCCCGGCCCGTGATGAACGGCCCTATCGTGCAGATCGTGCAGATCGCCCTGCTCGCGATGACCGCGCTCCTCGTGCGGATCGTCCCTATCGTGGGGAGCGTCCAGCGCGTGATGATCGTCCCTATCGCGGGGACCGTCCCGCCCGCGACGATCGCCCATACCGTGGAGATCGTCCGACACGCGACGACCGCCCGGTACGTGACGACCGTGGTCCGCGCGCGGATCGCCCCTATCGCGATGACCGTCCGGCTCGAGTAGATCGTCCCGCGCGGGATGATCGGCCTCGCGGATATCGTGATGATCGACCAAACCACGACACGCACCGCGCCGGTTACAGTGCTCCTTCGGGAACGCGTGCTGGCCGTGGACCACGAGACACACGCGATGACCGCCGCTCGGACCGCCGGGATGGAGGCTTCCGCGAGAGCGGTGCCCGCCAGGGCGATCGCCGCGACTTCACGGGCGGTCGCGGTGCAGATCGCGACGAACGTGGCGCTCAGACGCGCGCATCCGATTTCTATCCCAGCAAAGCCGCAAAAGGCGGCTTTGAGGACTTTGATGATGTCGTCCTCGAGCGCCTCGAGGCCCAGATGACCACGGCGTCAGATGTCGTAGATGCCTCGTTTGTTGACCTTGGTCTCGGCGAAAACATTAGCCGTGCGCTGGCCGAACTCGGTGCAGCCAAGCCCTTCCCCATTCAGGCTGCGACTATTCCCGATGTGCTCGCCAAGCGCGACGTGCTCGGCCGAGGTCGTACCGGCTCAGGAAAGACCATCGCGTTTGGCGCTCCCCTTGTCGAGCGACTGATGGAAAACAACGGTGGAAAGAATCGCAAGATGGGTCGGGATGCGCGAGCGCTCATCCTCGCACCGACGCGCGAACTCGCCATGCAGATTGACCGCACCGTTCAGCCGATCGCCCGATCCGTGGGTCTCTTCACAACCACCATTTACGGCGGCGTGCCACAGGGCAAGCAGGTGGGTGCTCTCAGCCGTGGCGTGGACATCATCATCGCTACTCCCGGTCGCCTCGAAGACCTCGTGCAGCAGGGTCGTATTGACTTGTCGAAAATCATCATTACGGTGCTCGACGAGGCGGACCACATGTGTGACCTGGGATTCTTAGAACCGGTGCAACGCATCCTGCGTGCCACCAATGAGAATGGTCAACGATTGTTGTTCTCGGCGACCCTCGACAAGGGTGTAGCGGCGATCATCGACGAGTTCCTCAGCGAGCCAGCGGTTCACGAGGTGGCCGGTGAAGATCAGGCGAGTTCCACAATCGATCACCGGGTATTGGTCATTGACCACCGCAATAAGGGACAGATCATTGAGGAACTTTGCAACCGCAACGGCAAGACTCTCGTCTTTTCGCGCACGCGCTCCTATGCAGAGCAGCTAGCGGATGACCTCGACGACGCGAATATCCCTGCGACGAGTTTGCACGGTGACCTCAACCAGTCTCGCCGGACCCGCAATTTGCAACAGCTCACCACTGGCCGCGTTGATGTTCTCGTCGCGACAGATGTGGCGGCACGCGGTATCCACGTTGATGACATTGATCTTGTCATTCAGGCTGACGCTCCCGACGAGTACAAGACATACCTGCACCGTTCCGGGCGTACCGGTCGTGCGGGTCGACACGGTGTCGTTGTCACACTGGTGACGAAGCAACGTGTGCGACGGATGACTGAGCTTCTCGATCGAGCCGACATCCAGGCGGATTTTGTGAATGTTCAGCCGGGAGATTCCCTGCTTGCGGAGCTTGCTCGCGGCTAAGTCAGCGAGAGCAAGGCAATTGCCGCGAGTGCCAGCAGCATGCCAATGAACTGGATGATTCCGATGCGCTCTTTGAGCACTATCGCTGCTAGGGCGATGGTGCCGGCGGGGTAGAGGGAAGCAAGAACGCCCATCACGCTGAGGCTACCAAAACGCATTCCGGTCAGAATCGCGACGTTACCTGCCGTGTCGAGAACACCACACACCGCGGCAAAAAGTAGCCCGAGTCGCCAGTTGACCTCGCCGCGCTCGCCGACCACGACATCGGCGCGGGGCGAGCCCGCGGGGCGTGACTGACGAGCCCGGAGACGGCTAACCACCCATGTGGCCAGAACGGCTATCGAGAGCACAGCCACGGCGACCACTCGATTTGCGATGAAGGGCTGAAAACCACTGTCGCTGGGCGTTTGATTCATGCAGATGAGGTAGCCACCGATGCCGATACCGGCCAGAATCGCGAAGACTATGCCGCGAGGATTTACGCGCACCCTCTTGTCCGTTTTGACAAAGGCAATCATGACGACCGCGATAAGCGCGAGAACAATCGCCACATAGCCGAGCGGAGTAAGTAGTCGACCGACGATGATGTCCCACACAACGGGAACGATGGCAGCTACGAGTGCCCCCAGCGGCGAGACGATGCTCATCGGCCCAATCGCTAACGACGCGTAGAGAAACATGATGGCGAACGAACCACACAGTCCCGATAACCCACCCCAGAACAAGGCTTGCCAGGGAATATTCGCCCAGTCCCCGCTTATCAATTGGTACGTGAGTAGCACCGACAGCAGCCCCGCGATGACGGACAACCAGGTTAACCGCAGCGCACCGAGGTGGCGTGATCCCAGCCCACCAAAGAAATCCGAAACCCCATAGATGACGGCACCGCTCACACCGAGGATGACCGAAAGCATGACACCAGCCTATGGTGGATGTATGAGCGAAAAAGTTTACGACGAAGACCTTGAACTGCTTGGTGGCGCTGGACCGAATCTCGATCTCGCGTGGCTCGGACACAACCTGCTTGGTAAGTGGGCGGATGTTCGCCTCGCCTCTCGCGGACTCGCTGGCAACCCGGATTATCAGGGGGTAACCGGGCTGAGCAAAGAGGACCACCGAGCGCGCGTTCTCGGACAGTTGAAACTTCTCGTTGCCAAAGGGCAAGTTCACCGTGCTTACCCCAAGCTCTTTGGCGGGATGGACGATCACGGTGGCATGCTCGCGGCCTTCGAGGAACTCATTGCCGCAGATCCGTCCCTGCAAATCAAGTCCGGCGTGCAGTGGGGTCTCTTCGCATCCGCAATTTTGCACCTGGGGACGGAGTACCACCACGCCACGTTTTTGCCCGATGCACTGTCGCTCGCGGTTCCCGGTGTCTACGCCATGACGGAAACCGGTCACGGATCGGATGTTTCCGCACTCGGTACGACTGCGACCTATGACCTCGACACCGAAGAATTTGTCATTCACACTCCGTTTAGGAACGCCTGGAAGGACTACCTCGGAAACGCAGCACTTCACGGCATGGCGGCGGTGGTATTTGCCCAGCTCATTACCAAGGACGTCGATCACGGGGTCCATGCCTTTTATGTTCCAATCCGTGACGCCAAAGGAAAATTCCTTCCCGGAATCGGGGGCAATGACGACGGGCTCAAGGGTGGGCTCAACGGAATCGACAACGGAAGATTGCACTTCACTCAGGTGCGGGTCCCTCGAACTAACCTGCTCAACCGCTACGGTGATGTCGCTGCCGACGGCACGTACACCTCACCGATTGCCAGCCCAGGCCGCCGCTTTTTCACGATGCTCGGCACGCTCGTGCAGGGTCGGGTTTCACTTGATGGCGCAGCCACCAACGCGAGCAAGATGGCCCTTCAAATAGCCGTCACCTACGGTAACGAGCGTCGCCAGTTCGCCCCGGCTGCGGGTGCTGAAGAAACCGTTCTGCTCGATTATCAACGGCATCAGCGACGCCTCATCCCGCGGATTGCCGCGACGTACGCACAGTCGTTCGCACACGAAGTTCTGCTTGAAAAGTTCGACAGCGTCTTCAGCGGAGAAGACGACACCGATGAGTCGCGCCAAGATCTTGAGACGCTTGCCGCCGCGCTCAAACCGCTTTCTACCTGGTCGGCACTTGACACGCTTCAAGAGGCCCGCGAAGCCTGTGGTGGTCAGGGCTTCTTGGCGGAAAACCGACTCGTCGGCTTACGCGCAGATCTCGATATCTACGTCACCTTTGAGGGCGATAACAACGTCCTGCTTCAGCTCGTGGCAAAACGCCTTCTCACGGATTTCGGGAGAAAACTCAAGGGTGCCGGTCCCGCGGACCTCGCCAAGTTTGCACTCGAACAGGTTGCCGACCGCACACTCACCGGCAGCGGATTGCGTCGCCTCGGCCAGAATGTCAGTGACATGGGATCAACATCCCGATCAGTCGCTCGGCTACGTGACACGTCAACACAGCGAGAAATGCTTGCGGACCGGGTCGAAACCATGGTGACGAAACTCGCGAGTGAGCTCAATGCGGCCAAAAAGGCGGGTCGTGCCGAGGAGGCCTTCAACGAGCGGCAGTCGGCTCTCATCGAGGCAGCGATTGCGCACGCCGAGCTCTTACAGTGGGAAGCCTTTACCAACGCTCTCGAGCGAGTTAGGGATCCTCAGACCAAGCAGATTCTGACCTGGGTGCGTGACCTGTTTGGTCTGCACACCATCGAGAAGTCGCTCGCGTGGTACCTCATTCAGGGGCGGCTCTCTGCCTCACGCGCTGAGGCGGTCACGTCGTACGTGGATCGACTCATTTCTCGCCTCCGCCCCTACGCGCAGGACCTCGTAGATGCTTTCGGCTACGGTCCGCAACACTTGCGTGCCGAAATTGCTACCGGAGTCGAGCGCGAGCGGCAGGACGAGGCGCGCGCCTATTTCGCGGATTCTTCGCGACGCTTCCCACGTAAGGAGAGTGTCGACACCAAACCGATTACCAAGAAGCCCGCGGCCGAGTAAGCGCCGAGTCGCGTGGCATCCGAGAAGGCAATTTTGGCTTTCTCGGCAATAGGAGCGGTCTGAGGGTCTTTTTCAAGAGGAACGATTGCCGCACCCGAGCTGTCCACGACAGCGTCGACAATCGACGTGACCTGCTCCTCGGGAAGCTTCATCTCGTTGAGGGAGTTGGTGAGAAGGCCCGCTGTCGACGTGAAGAGAATTGTGCCCAGAACGGCAATCCCGAGTGCACTTCCGAGTTGCCGCGCAGTGCTCTGCGTTCCCGAAGCCTGACCAGACTCTTCGACCGGGACATCCTTCAAGACCACGTTGGTGAGCTGAGCGGTGGCGAGTCCCACACCTATTCCGTACACGAACAGCCACGGCGCCACGGACCACCAGTCACCCGATGCCGAAATCCCGAAACCAACCCCAGCGACACCGACAACCTCAAAGGCGATACCTATCCGCACCATGTTCACCGGGTTGACTCGTCCGCTCAAACCTCCGGCCAGGCCGCTGGCGACGAACGCTCCAATAGCCAGCGCCAGAATGACGAATCCGGTCTGCAGCGCGTCGTAGCCGACGACAAACTGCAACCACAGCGGCAACGAGAGGATGATGCCAAACTCACCCATGCTGATGATCATGGCAGCGATGTTTCCGTTGGTGAACGACGGAATGGTGAAGAGCTTGAAGGCGATCAGCGTGCTCTTGCCGTGTTTCTGGCGGTTCAGTCCGTGCAGGATGAAGAGCACCGTCGCCACCGCGAAGGCGGCGAAGCAGAACGGAATGATGGAAATCCCGGAACTCCACGACAGGTCACCCAACACGAATGGCTTGTTAACGAGCCACCATCCGTATGTTCGTCCCTCGATGAGGCCAAACACGAGAGCGGTCAGGGCGACAACGGAGAGCACCGCACCCCACCAGTCGATGCGCCGCACATCCGTTTCTCGTGATTCTTGAACGGTGAGCAGTGCACCGACGATGATGATCACGCTGAGCGGGATGTTGATACCGAATGCCCAACGCCAGGAAAAGTCCGTGGTCAGCCATCCACCGAGGAGTGGGCCCACGGCAACCATGCCACCGATGGTTGAGCCCCAGACGGCAAAGGCGATGCCACGCTCTTTGCCGCGGAACGTCGCGTTGACAAGCGACAGGGTGGTGGGGAGAACCATCGCCCCACCGAGACCCTGCACGACGCGCGCGCCAATGAGGAGGTCGGGTGTGGTGACCAACGCGGCCGCAATTGATGAGAGGCCGAAGAGCGTCATACCGATAACCATGAGGCGTCGGCGACCGACGCGATCGGCAAGAGTGCCAAAGACGAGCAGGAGTGCGGCAAAGACAAGGGTGTAGGACTCCTGTACCCACTGCACTTGAGTGCTGGTCAAGCCGAGGTCGTCGATGATGGACGGGATAGAGACATTCACAATCGTGGAGTCCACGATGATGAGTGAAACGGCAAGACTAATGAAGACGAGACCGATCCAGCGAGTGCGAGTTGAAGCCATGCGCCTAATCTAGCCTTATGGAGCATCATCCTTCGCGCAGCAAGGTTCGAGGCAAGGGCTATTTCTCGCGACTCGGTCCCGGGATCGTCACCGGTGCTGCCGACGACGATCCCTCCGGCATTGCCACTTACTCGCAAGTAGGTGCCGCAACGGGGTATCGCCTGCTGTGGGGAACGGTTCTCCTCCTGCCACTCGCTTTCGCCGTTCAGGAGGCGAGTGCCCGAATCGCGATTGTCACCGGAAAGGGCTTGGCCGGCATCATCCGCGAGCGTTTGCCCCGCACGATTCTGGTGATTGCGGTCTCACTTGTGGCCATCGCCAACACGGTGAATATCGCCGCTGATCTCGGGTCCATCGCCGCCGCGCTCAACCTCATGGTGCCGATTCCGCACATGGTGGGTGTCATCGGTGCCGCCGTTGTCATCGCAGCTCTTGAAATCTTTGTCCCCTACCACCGATACGCGAAGATTTTGCGCTGGTTGTGTCTCTCGCTGCTGGCGTATGTGGGTGTGATGTTCGTGGTCCAGATTAACTGGGCGCAAGTGGGTGTCGACTCGTTTGTTCCGCACTTTATCTGGCAGAAAGCGGACATCGCACTACTCATCGCAGTTGCTGGAACCACGATTTCGCCGTATCTCTTCTTCTGGCAAGCTGCCGAGGAGTTAGAGGATGGCGACCAGCACGGTCATCCACAGCCCACCCGAACGCACATGGGTGCCATGCGGTTGGATGTCGGTGCCGGCATGTTCACCACGGTGTTCGTGGCCGCATCCATCATGATTACGGCTGCTGCGACGTTGAACGCACATGGAATCACCAACATTGACACGGCAGAACAGGCGGCCCAAGCCCTGACTCCGATTGCGGGGCAGTATGCCAGCCTGCTCTTCTTACTCGGAATCGTGGGCACCGGGCTGTTGACGGTTCCCGTTCTGGCTGGTGCCACCAGCTATGCGATTGCCGAAACATTTGGATGGAGTGAATCGCTTGAAAAGAAGCCGAGTCAGGCTCGAGCCTTTTATGCGGTGATTTTGCTCTCCATTGCGCTGGGACTGACGCTAAACCTCGTCGGGGTCAACCCGATTCAATTCCTCGTCATCGCGGCAATCACCAATGGCCTCGCCGCACCATTTTTGATGGCGGTGATCTGGTGGCTTGGTCGCGATAAGCGGCTGCTCAAGAAATGGGCGAGCCCGTGGTGGTCGCAAGTTCTGCTGGGTCTCGCGATTCTCGCGATGACCACGCTCCCGATTCTGTGGCTACTGGCGCCTTAGCCAGCGGGCCGACTACCTCTTTGCCGGCTTCGCGGGCGTCCTCTTGCTGAAGTAGAAAATGTAGAAAATCTCGAGAATTCCGACGGTGTTCACGAGGAATAACACGATGTACCAGACCAAGTCACGACGGCCACCCGCGCGATAAAGTCCGATACCCTTCCAGATCAAACTCCAGGCGCCGACGATGATCACGACGGGAAGGAGCCACGGCAACTGGGAAAAAGGATCGGTGGTGGTGGTGTTCATGGCTCTATTATGGCGTCATGAACACTGATGTTCGCCCTTCCGGGTATCGCCAATTTGTGGGTGTCTTCCGTATTGTCCTCGCGGCTCTCATTCTGACTGCGGTCGTCTACCAAATCACTGACCGCCTCATTCACGGTGTTTTTCGTCCGGGTGAGTACTTTGCCTTCTTCACCATCCAGACGAGCTTGATGGATGTGGTCGTTCTGGTCGCTGGTGCGCTCTATTGCTTTAGGCATGTTCACGACACCAAACTTCTCACCATCGTGCGCATGAATATTGTCGCGTTTTCGATTGTGACCTGTGTCGTCTACAACGTGCTGCTGCGCGACGTTGCTTCCGAGCCTGGTTATGTCTGGCCTGTCTGGCCAAACGAGTTGCTCCACGTGTGGGCACCCATCCTGCTCGTGTTGGACTGGTTCTTCACCCAGGGACGCTGGGACATCCGGATTCGTGCCGCAGCGTGGGTTCTGGCATACCCGCTCGCGTGGACAGCGTTTTCGCTGGTGCGAGGCGCACTCACCGGGTGGTGGCCTTATCCGTTTCTCGATCCGACCGGACCGGCGGGTGTCCTTGGCGTGGTCATTTACATCGTCGGTATTGCCGCATTCTTCTACGTCTCGGCCCTCGCCGTGACGGGCTTCGCGCGGCTGTGGGTGCGCCTGCGGGCCGCCCGCGTAGGCTAGCGGTATGACTTCTCGACGCCTCGGCGCATCCGATTTATCTGTCTTTCCTCTCGTTCTTGGTGGCAACACTTTTGGCTGGACCTCTGACGTTCCGGAGTCCGAGGCAGTGCTCGATGCATTCGTTGCCGGTGGCGGTAACTTCATCGATACGGCGGATGCCTACTCGCGTTGGAAGCCGGGTAATTCTGGCGGCGAGTCCGAAGAGATTATTGGTGCGTGGATGCGCACCCGCGGCAACCGTGACAAGGTCGTCGTTGCCACCAAAGTGGGCAAACTTGCCGGTTTCGAGGGGTTAGCCGGGAACACGATTCGCGCCGGAGCCGAGGAGTCGCTGCGCCGGCTCGGAACCGACTACATCGACGTGTACTACGCCCACGCGGATGACCCGGAAACCCCGCTCTTAGAGACTGCTGAGGCATTTGACGACCTCGTGCGCTCGGGCAAGGTGCGTCACATTGGTTTGTCGAACTATTCGGGTGCGCGTCTCGCCGAGTATCTCTCCGTTGCCCGCGCGAACAATCTGGTGCTGCCCGTCGTGGTTCAGCCCCACTACAACCTAGTTTTTCGACGCGAGTATGAATCGGATCTCCTGCCCGTTGCGCACGAGGCGGGCCTCAGTTGCGCACCGTATTTCTCGCTAGCGTCGGGGCTTCTCAGCGGAAAATACGCCACAGGAGCAGACCTGTCGAAGGCCGTTCGTCAGGCCGGAATTGCCAGCTACATGAACCCGCAGAGCGCCCGTGTCATCGAAGCCACGATCGAGATTGCGGCCGAACTGGATTCTGAACCTGCGTCGGTAGCCTTGGCGTGGCTGCTGACCAGACCCACCATCGTGGGTCCCATTGCCAGCGCTCGGGTTGTCGAGCAGCTACCCGCCTTGATGAACGCCGTCTCACTCGACCTGTCCGACGAACAAGCAGATCGCCTCACCGCACTTTCGGAAGGACTCTAACGATGGCCTCGCGCGACGTGATCCTGCACGAGGTGGACATCCCCACCGACGATGGTTTACTTCGGGGCGTACTCGGTGTGCCGTCGGGTAAGGGCCCCTTTCCCGGCGTTGTCATGGTGCACGAGATTTTTGGTATTGAAGAGAACATGCGTGCGCAGATTGAGCGTCTGGCACGTGCCGGTTATCTCGTTCTCATGCCCGATCTCTACAGCCGCGGTGGGATGCGAACGTGCCTGAGGGCAACGTTCAACGCGCTACGCTCGGGCTCTGGTCAGGCCTTTGACGATACCGAGGCAGCGAAAGCCTTTCTCTCAGCACGAGCTGATTGCACGGGCAAGATTGGCGTGATTGGTTTCTGCATGGGGGGCGGTTTCGCGCTTCAGATGGCGAATCGCGGCTATGGTGCGGCCGCGGTCAATTACGGCATGATGCCGACGGACCTTGACGACGCACTGGATGGGGCCTGTCCCATCGTGGCCTCATATGGCAAGCGCGACAAAACTCTCAAAAATGCTGCGCACACAATCGAGACAGCCTTGGCTCGTCACGGAATTGAACACGACGTAAAAGAGTACCCAGCGGCCAACCACGCGTTCATGAACCCTGGTCCGGCCGGGCCCAAAGCTTTGCGTCCGTTCATGCAAAAGGTGGTCGGATTCAAGCCCTACCCCGAAGAAGCTCAGGATGCGTGGTCGCGCATCGAGACCTTCTTCGCGACACACCTCTCGTAGCGAAGGTCAGCATCCGTCTTCTCCCCCTGGAGACTTTGCAGTCGTGAGCAACTGATGTGCGCTCATTTTGGGTGGTCACAGTCACTCGTGAGGGTTATCGTTATTCCACCACTGGACTCATAGAGGAGACACCATGCACACCCTGGAGAGCCTGCTCGCCGCCATTGCCCCCACGGGCCCTTCGCGCGACATCCTCAATCCGGCTACCGGCGAATTGGTCGCCAAAGTCGCCGAGCACTCGGTTGATGACTTGAACAAGGCCATTGCCGCTGCTAAGAAGGCACAGCCAGCTTGGGCCGCACTCGGCCACGAGAAGCGCAGCGAGCTGATGATGAAAGCTGCCGACGCGATCAACGAGAACGCTGAAGCGCTCGCCCAGCTGCTGACCCGCGAACAGGGTAAGCCGCTCAACGGCCCGAACGCACGTTTCGAGATTGGTGGCGCTGAGGCCTGGTTGCGCGTCGCCGCGGGAACACCGCTCGAGAATGAGGTCATCAAGGATGACGAGACGGGACGCTCGGAGCTCACCTACAAGCCGATTGGCGTCGTTGCCGCCATCGGCCCGTGGAACTGGCCCGCGATGATTACCATCTGGCAGGTTGCTCCCGCGCTGCGCATGGGTAACACCGTAGTCGTCAAGCCGTCGGAGTTCACGCCCCTCATCGTGAGCGCACTCATTCACATCATGAACACCGTTCTGCCCGAGGGCGTGGTGAGCGTGGTATCGGGTGGTCGTGACGTTGGTGCTGCACTCACCGTGGATCCCGCCATCGGCAAGGTCATGTTCACCGGCTCGACCGCGACCGGCAAGGCAATCATCAAGAGCTCGGCTGACACGGTCAAGCGCCTGACCCTCGAACTCGGCGGAAACGACGCTGGCATCGTTCTCCCTGATGTCAACCCGCAAGAAATTGCGGAGGGCCTGTTCTGGGGTGCATTCCTAAACACCGGACAGACCTGCGCCGCGCTCAAGCGCCTCTACGTGCACGAGTCCATTGCTGATGAGGTCACCAAGGCTCTCGTTTCGGTCGCGGCCGCAATGCCCATGGGCGACGGCACTGACGAGAACAACGTACTCGGTCCACTTCAGAACAAGAAGCAGTACGACATCGTGGCCGACCTGGTTGAGAAGGCTAAGGCCGGTGGCGGCAAGGTGGAGCTCGGTGGAAACCCGGACGCCAACCAGAAGGGATTCTTCTACCCCACCACAATCGTGTCGGGCCTGAAGAACGACAACGCGCTGGTTCAGGTCGAACAATTCGGACCCGCTCTGCCGATTGTGACCTACTCGAACGTCGACGAGGCCATCGAGATGGCAAACGCTGTCGACGTAGGACTCGGGGCATCCGTGTGGTCATCCGACAAGAACAAAGCCCGGGAAATCGCCGAGCGCCTCGAGGCCGGGACCGTGTGGATCAACTCGCACGGTGGCGTGCACCCGATGGTCCCCTTCGGCGGAAACAAGCAGTCCGGCTATGGACTCGAGTTTGGTGTTGAGGGACTCAAGGCACTGGGTGTGCCCCGCGTCATCAACAGCTAAGAATCGACTCACAACGCATGGATGCCCTGAGACTTCTCAGGGCATCCATGCGTTAAGCCGTCGAGTCGGCAGGTGGCGCAACACTCAGACCGCGGACTCGGTGCAGGCGCGGGAGGGCCTACTTTTTCGCGGAGATCACGGCGAGTACCGCATCCGCCAGAGGCATACCCGGGTGTGCCGACTCAAGGGCGGCCACCTGATCAGAGGTCAGCGTGAGGTTTACTCGGACCGTTTCGTCGGCTGCCGGTTCTTTGCTCTTGAGGACCAGACCCAAGACTGGGGAAACGATAGTTCCCAGGGCGTCGATAATCGCAGCAACAGCGATGAACCGCCAGAGGTCGGGCCAGTTCATGGCGATTTCTTCATTGAAGGTGACGAGTGTGACGATTGCGTAGACGACGACTATCGCGGCAAAAGTAACGTAGAGACTGATTTGAATAGCCCGGTGCTTGCGTTGCGAGAGGAGCAGGAGAAGGTTCACTTGCGCTAAGAAAATCGCCGCCATGATGCTGAGCTGAAAAGCCTTGCCCACATTTGTCGTGTACTCATAATTGCTTGAATTCCACGGCTGCCAAATGAGCATGAGTCCGGTGATGAGAAAGGCAAGGCTGGCAGCGAGTCCGACAAAACCGACGGCGCGAATTGCTCTACCCACAATCGCGAGGTGGCAGAGCGCGGTCAGACTGACGCCTCCGATGAGCGCCGTCGTTCCGAGAATTTTGCCGGTGGTCTCGGTCATTGCTTCACCGCCCGAAATGATTAACCAAATACCGATGGCCGCCGAAACGGCGAAGGCGACGATGATGATGATGACGAGGGCTCGGCGAATCCCCTTGAGTCGGGCAGTGAGCTCGGGTCGAGTTGTGTCTGTGGTCATACTTCGCAGACTACTCGCGCGGATTTAGGCTGTCACTATGTCAATGGAGATGAGCAACGACGCCGCAGTGCAATTCTTCAACCGGCGACGGCCTTCACGGTCAGAGCGTCGGCAGGCGGGAGAGCGGCTGAGGAAAGCTGTTCCACTTGCCTCGCACGCTGAAGTGCCAGAGGCGAGCAGACGACGTGATGCGCTGGAACTCTTGCGTGCCCAGGAGGAGCACCGTGTTGCTGATCGAATACAGCTCAGATATGAGCGCATGTCACAGAGCCCCTTTGCGTACCTCCGCGGCTCGGCGACAGTGATGGCAAGCGACCTTTCCCTCGTGCCCCACTCGGGTATCCGGGTGCAGCTGTGCGGAGACGCTCACCTCGATAACTTTGGAATGTTTGCGTCGGCGGAACGAAGCCTCGTCTTCGACATCAACGACTTCGACGAAACGCTCCCGGGCCCGTTTGAGTGGGACGTCAAACGCCTCGCCGCAAGTGTTGCGGTGGTAGCGCGAATGAATAGTTTCACCGAAAAAGAACTCCGAAAGGCCAGTCGCGCTGTCGCGAAGTCGTATCGCGAGTGGATGCGCGTCTTCAACGAGCGCAACACGCTGGATGTCTGGTACGCAAAGGTCGATGTCGATTGGATGATTGATCAGCTCACCAAATCTGATGTCAAACACGCCCTCATCAAAGCCAGCAACAAGGCTCGTCGAAAAAACACCGATTCCGCGGTATTCAAGCTCACCGAAGAAGTGAACGGGCGTCGACAATTCCGCAATGATCCGCCACTGCTCACCCGGATCACCGGTGACGATGTAGAGGATCTCATTGAGCGCATGGCTCCGGTCTATGCGCACTACGTGAGTACCTTGCAGCGCGATCGTGCAGACCTTCTCGCGAGGTATTCATTCGTCGACTTCGCCTTCAAGGTCGTCGGGGTGGGGAGCGTGGGAACGCGCGCCTACGTGATGTTGATGGAATCTGGCAATGGCGAGCCGCTGGTTCTGCAGGCTAAACAGGCCGGACCCTCCGTCTTGGAGCCGTATCTTGGCGCATCAGAGTTCGGCAATTCAGGCGAACGAGTCGTCACTGGAACGAGACTCATGCAGTCCTCTGGCGACCCGCTTCTCGGGTGGTGTCACGGTGACGAGGTGCTCCCCTATGACTTTTACTTCCGTCAGTTGTGGGACATGAAAGGCAGTATCGATGCCAGCGCGCTGTCTCCGCAGGGTCTCACTGCCTACGCGATGATTTGCGGTGCGGTACTGGCCAGAGCTCATGCGCGCGTGGGTGACGCATCCATGATTACTGGATATCTGGGAGAGAACAACGCCTTTGATCACGCGATTGGCGACTTTGCCTGCGCCTACGCCGAGGTGACCGAGGGTGACTGGGCACAACTCATCACAGCGCAACTCTAGGTCAGCCTGGCAAGTCCGACCCGCTTAAACTGGGGTGGTGCAGTTTCCCTTACGTTCGCAAGCCCTGATGGATGCGCTTGCCGAGCGTGTCGTCATCGGCGACGGCGCCATGGGCACTCAACTGCAGGAGTTCAATCCCACACTTGAGGACTACCAACAGCTCGAGGGGTGCAACGAGATACTCAACGTCTCGCGCCCGGACATCATTGCCCAGATTCACCGCGCCTACCTCGACACGGGGATCGATGCCATCGAAACCAACACGTTCGGTGCTAACTGGTCCAATCTCTCCGACTACAACATTGAAGATCGAATCGAGGAGCTTGCCGAAGCGGGTGCCCGGCTCGCGCGCGTCGCCGTTGAGGAGTATGAGGCTCGAGACGGTCGCATGCGCTGGGTTCTCGGTTCGATGGGGCCGGGCACGAAGCTGCCGAGCCTGGGTCACACGACATATGCACACCTCAAAGCCACCTTTGCCGAGCAGGCCGTGGGACTCATCCGCGGCGGAACCGACGCGTTCCTCATCGAAACCTCGCAGGACCTGCTCCAGACCAAGGCGGCGGTCAACGGTTGCAAAGACGCGATTGCGCAGACGGGCATCCGCTTGCCCATTTTTGTCGAAATCACGGTTGAGCTCACTGGGACCATGCTCATGGGAAGTGAGATCGGTGCCGCGCTGACAGCACTCGAGCCACTCGGTATCGACATGATTGGCCTCAACTGCGCGACCGGTCCGACAGAGATGAGCGAGCATCTGCGCTATCTGTCGAAGCACTCTCACGTTCCCGTGATGTGTATGCCGAATGCGGGTCTGCCGGTGCTCACTGCTGATGGCGCGAGCTATCCGTTGAGCCCTGAAGAACTTGCCCGCGCGCACGAGCAGTTTGTGCGTGAGTTTGGACTGTCGCTGGTAGGCGGCTGTTGTGGCACGACACCGGCACACATGAGGGCCGTCGTTGAACGTTTGCAGGGTGGCGGTCGTGACGAGGGTTCCGAGAAGATCATCGCGCGCGCTTCGCGCCAGATTGAGGATGACCCGGGCGTAGCTAGCCTGTACCAGCACGTTCCTTTCAACCAGGACTCTGCCTATCTCGCGATAGGCGAGCGCACCAACGCGAACGGGTCCAAAGCATTCCGCGACGCGATGCTTGAGGCTCGCTGGGACGATTGCGTTGAAATCGCGAAGAACCAAATCCGCTCGGGGGCGCATTTGCTCGACGTGTGTGTCGACTATGTGGGCCGTGATGGAGTGGCGGACGTTAAAGAAATCGTCTCGCGCTTCGCCAGCGCCTCGACCCTCCCGCTCGTCATCGACTCGACCGAACCAGCTGTTATTCAGGCCGGAATGGAACTCATCGGTGGTCGTCCCGTGGTGAATTCCGTGAATTTCGAGGATGGCGACTCTCCCGAGTCGCGCTTCGGGCGCATCATGCCGCTCGTCAAGGAGCACGGCGCCGCGGTCATCGCCCTCACCATCGATGAAGAGGGTCAGGCGCGAACCGCGGAGGGCAAGGTGCGCATCGCCAGTCGTCTCGTCGACACCTTGGTGCAGAAATGGGGGATGCGCGTCACTGACATCATTGTGGACGCGCTGACCTTCCCCATCGCTACCGGACAAGAAGAGACGCGACGCGACGCCATCGAAACCATCAACGCGATTCGAGAGATAAACGCGAAATATCCGGGCATCCACACCACGCTGGGTGTGTCCAATGTCTCGTTTGGTCTAAACCCGGCGGCGCGCGTCGTGCTCAACTCGGTATTCCTTCATGAGGCCGTGGCCGCGGGGCTCGACTCGGCCATTGTCGATGCCGCCAAGATTGTTCCGCTCGCTAGCGTCCCCGATGAACAGCGCAAGGTTGCCCTCGATCTGGTCTGGGACCGTCGAGAATATGACGACCAGGGCACTCTCACCTACGATCCGTTGGCCACGATGCTTGACCTATTCGCCGGCGTCGATACGGCCGCATTGAAGGATGCGCGTGCCGCCGAGCTCGCGGCTCTGCCTACCGGCGAGCGACTGGCACGTCGCATCATTGACGGTGAGGCGAAGGGGCTCGAAGCTGACCTTGACCTCGCCCGGGGCGAAGGCATGGCTCCTCTGGCCATCATCAACGATCACCTGCTCGCCGGCATGCAGGTGGTTGGTGACCGATTCGGTAAGGGCGAAATGCAGCTCCCGTTCGTGCTTCAGTCCGCTGAAGTGATGAAGGCGGCGGTGGCGCTACTTGAGCCTTTCATGGAAAAGAGCGAAGCCGCGGGTAAGGGCAAGATGGTCATTGCCACGGTTCGAGGCGATGTGCACGACATCGGCAAAAATCTGGTGGACATCATTCTCACGAACAACGGTTATGACGTTGTGAACATTGGGATCAAGCAGTCCATCAATGACATCATCGCCGCGGCTGAGGAACACAATGCCGACGTCATTGGGATGAGTGGACTACTGGTGAAGTCGACCGTCGTGATGAAAGAGAACTTGCTCGAATTGAACCAGCGGGGACTTTCGACGAGGTGGCCAGTCATCCTTGGCGGGGCCGCACTGACACGGGCCTATGTCGAAGAGGACCTCGCCGAACTGTTCGATGGTCATGTCCGCTATGCCAAGGACGCGTTCGAAGGACTCGCACTCATGGAACCGCTGGTCGCGATTGCACGCGGTGCCGATGCCTCGACCGTTGGATTGCCGGAGCTCAAGAAGCGCATCCATCGGCCCGGATTGCTGGTTGAAACACCTGACGAGGATCTGCCCGCACGCTCTGACGTGGCAGGCGATAACCCGATTCCGCGGCCACCGTTTTGGGGAACTCGAATTGTCAAGGGCATCCCCCTTGCCGAATTTGCGGCATTCCTCGACGAGCGCGCCACGTTTATGGGCCAGTGGGGACTCAAGCCGGGACGTGGTGATGACGGTGCGAGCTACGACGAACTTGTGCATACCGAGGGTCGTCCCCGGCTGCGCTACTGGATGGACCGCATTCTCGCCGAGGGCATGCTCGACGCCACAGTTGTGTACGGATACTTCCCGGCAGTGAGTGAGGGTGACGATATGGTCATTCTCAACCACGGTGATGACCCGACAGGAATTCTCGGCGTGCCCGGGCTGCTTGCTCCAGATGGAGGGTCTGCCACACTCCCCGGTGGTGGCCCACTCGGTTCCGATCGCGTGCGATTTAGTTTTCCTCGCCAACGACGCGACCGTCACCTGTGCCTCGCTGATTTTGTGCGTCCGCGTGAGAGCGGCGTCATTGACGTTGTCCCGTTCCAACTGGTCACGGTCGGCGCGAGTGTGGATGCATTCACGGCAGAAATGTTCGCCAAAAATGAGTATCGCGATTACATGGAACTCAATGGTCTGGCCATGCAGTTGACCGAGGCCCTCGCGGAGTACTGGCATTCCCGCATTCGTCGTGAGCTCGGTTTTGACGCAGAAGAACCCGGTGACCTTGCCGGGATGTTCAAACTCAACTATCGCGGGGCTCGCTTCTCGCTCGGTTATCCCGCGTGCCCCGACATGGAAGATCGACGCAAGGTAGTCACGCTGCTTCGGCCGGAACGTGTCGGAGTCGAACTCTCCGAAGAGCTTCAACTTCATCCGGAACAATCGACCGACGCTATCGTGTTCCACCACCCCGAAGCGAAATACTTCTCGGTCTAACTTCTCACCTGATTGCGACAGGACGGAAACACTCTCGTAACGCGGTTCGAAAACACTGAGCTATGGCTCAAATCTTCGAGGGTTACGGCACGGGGGATCGCACATCGCGTGCGGCGAAAGCACCCTGGGATGAGATGTTTAGCGACATTTCGTCACCGGAAACGCCGCGGGCAACATACGCCGAAATTCATGCAGCCCTCGCGCAAATGTCGAAAGACGAACTTCTCGGACGCACCGAAGCCCTGGCCAGCTCCTACTTGGCTCAAGGGGTCACGTTTGACTTTGCCGGAGAAGAGCGACCTTTTCCGATTGACGCCATCCCGCGGGTGATCGAAGCCGAGGATTTTTCGCGCATTGAGCGCGGGGTGGTGCAGCGCGTACGAGCCCTCGAGGCGTTCCTCGCAGACATCTATGGGTCGCAAAAAGTGGTGCGCGAAGGCATTCTGCCCGCTCGCCTGATTGCGACGTCCACGCACTTCCACCGAGCTGCGCTGGGAATTCCAGCGCCGAACGGCGTGCGCATTCACGTTTCGGGAATTGATCTGATTCGCGACGAACGTGGAGAGTGGCGAGTGCTCGAGGACAATGTGCGCGTCCCCAGTGGCGTGAGTTACGTGATTTCGAACCGGCGCGTGATGGCTCAAACCCTCCCGGAACTCTTTTCGTCGTTGAGCGTGCGCCCGATTGGTGATTACCCGTACAAGCTTCTCGCCGCCTTGCGGGCATCCGCTCCCAAAGATGTCGAAGAGCCCACAGTCGTGGTTCTCACGCCGGGTGTTCACAACAGTGCCTATTTTGAGCACACGCTGTTGGCGCGTCTGATGGGTGTCGAGTTGGTGGAGGGTCGTGACCTCTTTTGCTCTCATGGTCGGGTGTGGATGCGCACCACGGCGGGCCCAAGCCGCGTGGACGTGATTTATCGACGGGTGGATGACGAGTTCCTCGATCCACTCGCGTTTCGTCCAGATTCCGTCCTCGGTACTCCAGGGCTGATGATGGCCGCTCGGATGGGTCATGTCACCATCGCGAATGCAGTGGGAAATGGAATTGCCGATGACAAGCTCATCTACACCTACATTCCGGAGCTCATTCGTTACTACCTTGGCGAGGAGCCGGTGTTGCCCAACGTCGACACCTGGCGTCTCGAGGAACCCGAGGCTCGCGAAGAGGTCCTGGATCGCCTTCATGAACTCGTCGTCAAGCCGGTAGATGGATCGGGAGGCAAAGGACTTGTGGTCGGACCGGATGCCTCTGCTCGCGAGCTCGACCAACTTCGCAAAAAGCTGGTCAGTGATCCTCGCGGGTGGATCGCACAGCCAGTAGTTCAGCTTTCGACAATTCCCACGCTGGTCGATGACGGCATGAGGCCTCGACATGCTGATCTCCGGCCATTCGCCGTGAACTCAGGTGACGACGTGTTTGTCTTGCCCGGTGGTCTTACGCGGGTGGCTTTGCCCGAAGGTCAGTTGGTCGTCAATTCGAGTCAGGGTGGCGGCTCGAAGGACACGTGGGTTCTCGAACCGCGCAACTCAATGTTGAGTCGGAGGATTCCGGCCGAAGTTTCGCAACTGGTGGCTTCGCAAGCGACGAGTGACGTGAGTGCGCCGGCCCGCGTCTCGAGCCCGAGCTCCGCAGGGATGCGTTCGGCTGCGATCGACCATTCGCCGGCAGATGAGGATGCGCGCGCGAGGTTCCATCAGCAACAGGAGCAACAACAGCAGTCACAAGATGCTCGATACGAGAACGGAAGCGACCCATGCTGAGTCGAATCGCTGAATCGCTGTTTTGGATCGGGCGCTACGTGGAGCGCGCCGACGGCACTGCCCGTATTCTCGACGTCTATCTCCAGCTTCTGCTCGAAGACCCCTGGATTGACGAGGACACGGCTTGTCGGTCACTCATGTCGGTGATGGGTCACGCCGATGACACTGGTCAGGATCTGACTCGCGCTGACGTGCTCACCCGCTTGGGCTACGACCGTGCATTTCCGGAATCGATTGCCTTTGCGGTTGCGTCGGCCCGAGAAAACGCACGACGTGCCCGTGAAATCGTCTCCACCGAGCTGTGGGAGTGCCTCAACTTTACGAATGCAAAACTCCCCAAGCGCGTGGCTGTTGAGCGTTCTCACGAGTTTTTTCGGTGGGTTCGGGAACGATCTGCGCTCGCCATTGGAATCATCGAATCAGCAACGACGCACGATGAAGCCTGGCAGTTTTTTGCTCTTGGCCGTGCCGTCGAACGCGCAGACATGACCGCGCGCCTTCTCGCCACTCGAGCACTCACCGAAGCAAGCGGGCCGTCGTGGACCACAATCTTGCGTAGTTGTGGTGCCTACGAGGCCTATCTGCGCACCTACCGAGGTGTTCCATCGACCCAGAATGCCGCCGAGTTTCTGCTCACCCACCGCCTGTTTCCGAGGTCAATCTTGTTCGCCACAAGCCGCGCAATCGAAGCGCTCAAGGCGATTGACCCGGTTTCACCCGGGGCCGGAATTCCCGACGAGGCGCAGCGACTTTTGGGACAGATGCGCTCAGAACTCGAGTTCCGCTCGATCGCCGATTTGTTGGATGACCTTCCGGGAAACATGGAAAATGTGCAGGCCGTGATGTCCGCCGCAAGTGACGAGGTGCGCAAAAAGTACTTCCCCACAAATGCGGTTCCGGTCTGGATCGGAGAAAACTCATGACCCGATTTCGTATCGAGCACAGGACGGGCTTCACGTACGATTCGGTGGCGCACGCGTCCTACAACGAGGCGCGCATGCTTCCGATGACGGACCACAGTCAGATTGTTCTGTCGGCGCGTTTAGACATTGCACCACCCTCAACTCAGCATTCCTATATTGACTACTGGGGCAGCGTGGTGAGCATGTTTGAGGTGCTCGTGCCGCATACTCAACTGGCGGTAACCGCGGTCAGTGTGGTCGACGTTCGCGAAAATCGCTACCACCCCGTCGACACCACCTGGGAGTATCTGCGAGAGATTGCGGGATCGTCGACGGAAATGTCTGAAGCCCTGATTCAAACCAGGCTCACCCAGCCTCATTCCGAGGTGAGTGCTCTGGCCCAAAAGGTGCTCGCCGAGGGTCGCTCGCCAGCCGATACCGCTCGGGCAATTACCGACCGCATCAGCGCCCACATGGAGTACGTGATGGGGGTCACCGGTGTGCATTCAACAGCAACAGAGGCGTGGTTGGGAGCTAAAGGGGTGTGTCAAGATTTTGCGCACATCACGATAGGCGCCCTTCGAGAAATTGGGATTCCCGCAAGATACATCTCTGGGTACCTGCACCCCAAGCCGGATGCTGCATTGGGTGAAGAAGTAATCGGAGAATCCCACGCCTGGGTCGAGTGGTACACGGGTGGGTGGTTCGGTTTTGACCCCACAAACATGAGTCAGATTGGTGTCAATCACGTTCATGTCGCCCGCGGTCGTGATTATGCGGATGTGTCGCCGTTGCGCGGGGTGTACTCGGGCGAGGGAGCGTCGGACTCGTTTGTTTCTGTGGCAATAACGCGCGAGGAGTAGGTGGCTGCTCGCCCAATGGGCATTCACCACCCCGGATCACACTAGTGTGGCAGCGGTGGTCGAATGTCTCGGGGGAGTTTGCTGATCTGCGCGAACGCCTCGAGCGCTCTATCTCGTGTGACCTTGAGGTCCACGATTGGCTCGGGGTAGCCGCCAGCAGGGCCAGCGGTGGCCTCGGCGACGAACCGAGCAACGTATTCTCCGCTTTTATCGAACTTTTCCGCCTGCAATGCGGGGTTGAACACCCGGAAGTAGGGTGCAGCATCCGCGCCACTTCCGGCAACCCATTGCCAGCTCGCGGCGTTGCTCGCCGGGTCGGCGTCGACGAGGGTGTCCCAGAACCACTGCTCGCCCACGCGCCAGTCGGTGAGCAAGTTTTTGACGAGGAAAGACGCGGCAATCATGCGCACGCGATTGTGCATGAAACCGGTTTGCCAGAGTTCGCGCATCCCCGCGTCGACGAGCGGAACGCCGGTGACGCCCTGTTGCCATGCGCTGATGGTCTGGGGATCGGCTGGGGCCCACGGGAACGCGTCGAAGCGGGCATCCCAATTCGCACTTCCCAGGTCGGGCCAGTGGTAGAGCAGGTGGTAGCTGAATTCGCGCCAACCGACCTCGGCCAGAAACTTACTGCAGGCGGTAAGGAGATGCGCGCTCGCATCGCGTTTGACCTCATCGACCGCGTGCCAAATCTGGAACGGACTGATCTCACCAAAACGCAGATGGGGAGAGAGCTCGCTGGTCACCTGTTTAGCTGGTTCATCGCGCATGTCGGCATAGTGCGTGAGTCTGCGGTCGATGAATCGCGACAGCGCGGCTGAGGCGCCCTGCTCCCCGGGAGTCCAACGCGTCGAAAACCCCATTGCCCAGTTGGGCGACGTGGGAAGGAGGCCCCAGGCGCTCAACAGGTCTGAGTCCAGAACAGGACCAGAGGGGATGCTGTGGGGCGCCGGCAGTGGTTCGCGGATGGGAAGTGGCGAGGCGAGCGCGTTTCGCCAAAACGGCGTGAAGACGGTGTAGGGCGTGCCACTTCCGGTGCGGATGGTCCACGGTTCGTGCAGAAGATTTGCCGCGAAACTGCTTGCGGCCACTCCGCTGGCGTTGGCGTAGCTCTTGATTTCAGCGTCGAGCGTGCGTTCGGAAAGACCGTATCGCCGGTTCCAGAACAGGTGTGACGCGTCTGATTCACGCAGCACCTCGCGAAGGATGCCGTGGGCAGCCCCACGACGCAACACGAGACGTGCCCCGAGGCGTTGGATGCGGTACTCAAGCGCCTCAAGACTGTGGTGCAGCCACCACTTGGTCGCTCCGCCGAGTGGCCGGATCCCCGGTGATGCCTCGTCCAAAATGTAGAGCACAACAATCGGCTCGCCGGTGGCAACGGCAGCGGTAAGCGCGGGATTGTCGGCAACACGAAGGTCATCGCGCAACCAGACCACTGAGCATCCCATGTGCGCAAGATTACCGTGGCTTAACGATTGAGGGCCGATCGAGAGGCATTCGATCGGCCCTAATCTTCACCAAGAGTTACGCAATCCAATGCGGAGAAAGCTGGAGCACTAAATTCAACGTTGCTTCACTTTATAACGAAAAGGTAACGGTGGGAACCCCTCGAGACACTTTCTTGAGAATTTCTTAGGCCATGGCTAGAACATGTCGGGGCTGGGTGCGCTCGCAAAAAGCACCGTGACGTCCGCGTGGGTGTCGTAGCGGTAGCCCGTACCTCGCACGGTGCGAATGATGTCTTCGAACCGTCCGAGCTTGCTTCTCAGACGACGCACGTGAACATCGATGGTTCGATCGTTGGGGATGTCGTCATCGTCGGCTCGCCAGAGCGACGAGATGAGGTCGGCGCGACTCACCGTGATGCCCTTGTGCAAGACCAAGTACTGGAGAAGTTCAAATTCCTTAAACGTCAACGGAGCGGCAACATCGTCGATGACGACCCGTTTACGAGAGATGTCGATGACCACGCCACCGTGCGATTCATTCTTGCCCCGAACTCGTGAGATGGCAGCCGGTTCTTGCAGCGCGAGCCGCACGACATCCACGTCACGTCCACCGGCGTTTTCCGGGGCGAGAGCCACGGCCGCATAGGTCTGGGCCGAGGGTGCCAACTCAGCGGTGAGACCCTTGAGGGCTTCAACGAGTCGGCTGAGATCGATGCCGTGGGCGGCCGCGGTCGCTTCGTCGATCCCCACATACAGGGCGAATCCGCGCGCTGTCTTGGGAGCCTTGACCGGGGAGGAGGATGGGTTGGCAGAGTGTGTTTCGTGGTCAGGGTCAGAACCCGACAAGTTGTCTTCTGATGATGTCATGGGAACAAAATCCTTAGATGATACGCGTCGCGGCCGCCCAGGCCAGCGCCAGCGTGTGTCGAATGTGGGTGAGGTCGGTGGTTTAGCGACACATTCGACAGGCAACGCTGAGACCGGACATCATCGAGCCGGTACAACACGCGACCGTCATGTTGACGGTAACGAGAGCGTGCGAAATCATGTCCCAAGTTTAGCCTGAGACGACGAGATTCACGCGACACCAAACATTCGGTCACCAGCATCGCCCAGACCCGGAACGATGTACCCATCCCCGTTCAATCCCTCATCAATGACGGCGACAAACAGTGAAACGGGGATGCTAAAGGCTGACTCCGAGACCGCGGCCACGCCCTCAGGCGACGAGACGAGGCACAGTGCGGTCACGGAAGTGGCTCCGGCATCGATGCACGAGTGTATGGCGGCAATCAGCGAACCGCCGGTTGCGAGCATCGGATCGAGAAGAAAGATCCGACGGCCCGTTGTTTCCTGCGGGAACCGGGTCATGTAGGTCTCGGGGGCGAGCGTTACCTCATTGCGTTTGAGACCAATGAAACCCGTATCGACAACCGGCACAACAGCGCGAAAGGCGTCGAGCATGCCGAGGCCTGCCCGCAGAATCGGAACCGCAATCGGGCGAGGATGTGCGACACGCTGACCCTGCAGCGAGGCAACGGGGGTTGTGACTGCGATTGGTTCGCAGACAATGTCTCGCGTAGCCTCGACGGCAACAAGCGTCGTGAGTTCTGCGATGAGTGCGCGAAAAACGGGGGCGGGCGTTTGCGCATCCCGCAGCACACTCAGTTTGTGGGAAATCAACGGATGGTCACAGACAACGACTCGCATAGGCTCAGAGTAGGACGAAAGGACAACGGGGTGTTACTCAGTTCGCCTGAAGCACAGCAAGCGGCCATGCAATTCGCCCTCGATGCCGCCGAGTATGCGCGCGAGCGAGGCGACGTTCCCGTCGGCGCGGTGATTTTTGATGCAGCCGGTCAGGTCGTGTCAACCGGGTGGAACACGCGGGAGCATGATCACGACCCTACGGGTCACGCCGAGATCGTCGCGATTCGAAATGCCTCGTCCCGTCGTCAGTCGTGGCGACTGACCGACTGTACGCTCGTCGTCACGCTCGAACCATGTGTGATGTGTGCCGGTGCCATCCTCGCGGCCCGCATCCCGACCGTTATTTTTGGGGCGTGGGATGAAAAAGCCGGCGCGAGCGGGTCGGTTCATGACCTGTTGCGCGACAGACGACTCAACCATCGTGTGGAGGTCATTGGGGGCGTGCGCGAGACTGAGTGCGCCACCGTGCTCACCGAGTTCTTCAGAAACCGGTCCACTGAAGACCTCGAGGATTTTCGTTAGATCTGGCTCAACCAGCTGCGAAGCATGAGGGCGCTCGCTGATTGCATACGCGCGTTGTGTTCGGCATCTTCGGTGAGCAAGCCACCCTCGTCGATGCCAAAGTCCGAGACTGTTTCACGTGAATCACTCAACCACCGCTCGTACATCGGTGTGGTTGTCTCAGGATGAAACTGCATGGCCAACGCCCAGGAGCCAACCGAGAAGGCTTCATTCTCGTAATCCTCAGAGCCGGCAAGCCGAACCGCGCCGGCAGGAAGGGTGAAGGTGTCACCGTGCCACTCGAGAACGGGAACACCGTCGAATGCGGCAATCGGGGATGACGCTCCGGCGTCGGTGAGCTCAACGCGGCGATACCCGATTTGCGTGGTCGGCCCCTTGAACACCTCGCCGCCAAGCGCGCTGGCCATGATTTGAGCGCCAAAACACACCCCGAGTGTGGGATGTTCGCCGGTGAGCCGCTCGCGCAGCCAACTCTCCTCGCGCGCAATGTACTGTAGGCGGTCCTTCTCGTAAACGCCGGAGTCGTTTCCCAAGACAACGACAAGGTCTGCCGCGTCAGGATTGATCGTGGAGAAATCTGCGGTCCGCGCATCCACAATGGTGAGCTGGTATCCAGCCGCAACCAATTCAGGTTCGAGATTGCCGAGGTGAATCGTGTCGTCATGTTGGATGACGAGAGCGTGCTTCGTCATTCGCGTCCCGTGATGATGATGGTTTCAGTAGCCGGCGTTGCCGCTGCCGCTGCCGTTGCCGCTGCCGCGCGCTTTTTTCCGGGTGCTTCGCGCAGGACGTCGGGTTCGAGATAAATGACCCGGGCCTGCGGGACAGCTGTTCGAATGCGTTGTTCGATGTCGTCGATGTCGTTGGCCACGTCGCGGAAACGTGCTGTGGGTGCAAAAGCAACTTTCGCGCCGACCATCAACTCATCCGGACCGAGGTAGAGCGTCTTCATGTGAATGACTCGCGATGGGGACGCCCCCGCGTCGATGGCCGCGAGAATCCTGTCGGTGTCGTCTGCGCTAGCCCCCTCACCGACAAGCAAGCCTTTGATCTCGTAACCCAAGACCGCGGCCACAGCAATGAGAAGCAGGCCAATGGCGATCGTGCCGAGCGAGTCGAACAGGCTATTACCAGTCAGCGCGGTGAGCCCGACGCCGAGGAACGCGAGGACCAGGCCGACCAGAGCCGCGGTGTCCTCCAGGATCACCACGGGAAGTTCCGGCGCTTTCGCGTGCCTGATGAACTTTCCCCAGCTGGCGCCGCCGCGGAGCGGTGACGCTTCACGAAGGGCTGTGCGCAACGAAACCGATTCGAGAACAATCGCGACGCTCAACACCGCCATCGGTAACCACCACACCTCGAGCGGTTCGGGATGTTGCAGCTTCTCGTAGCCCTCGTAAAGCGCAAAAAGACCACCGAGGCTAAACAGGATGATCGACACGACGAACGCGTAGACAAATCTCTCGCGTCCATACCCGAACGGGTGCTTCTCATCAGCCGCACGTGTCGCTTTGCGACCACCGACGAGAAGGAGGATTTGATTCACGGAGTCAGCGAGCGAGTGGATGGCTTCGGCGAGCATGGCCGATGCCCCGGAGAACGCAAAAGCAATGAATTTGGTGGCAGCAATGCCGAGATTCGCCAACAGCGCGGCAATGATTGCCTTGTTGCCGCCAGAAGCGCTCATAAAAACTCCTTCATTGACTTTGGCTCAATCCTAGAATGAGACGGTGAGCACCCACATCGTCGACGCAGCCTTTGCCGAGCCGACGCATTTGCCGTGTGTGGCGATTCTCGGAGCTGGTTCGATGGGGCGAGCGATTCTCACCGGCCTCCTCGCTCCGAACGTCACCGTCGCCGACGGGATTCGGGTTACCAATCGTTCTGCGGAGCGCGCAACAGATTTCGACGGCGAGCCACGAGTGACTTCATGGGTTACCAGCCTCGACGCGGACGCGAATCGCGCCGCCGTGCGGGGGGCTCGCATCGTCATCCTGGCTGTCAAGCCCGCGCATATTGTCGAACTTGCCGCTGACATTTCATCAGGGTTAGAACCCGACTCAATTGTGGTGAGCGTTGCCGCTGGAGTTACCTGCGCATCGATTGAGGCAGCGCTCAATCGAGACATCGCCGTGATTCGGGCGATGCCGAACACACCTGCCGCGATTGGTCAGGGCATGACGGGTCTGGCTGCCGGGCGCTTCGCCGGCGCGACTCATCTCGAGGCAGTTTCACACGTGTTCGCGACGGTCGGTGATGTACTTGTGGTTACCGAAGAGAGACTGGATGCTCTGACCACCATTTCTGGCTCGGGCCCGGCCTACGTTTTTTACATGATTGAGCAGCTTGAGGCCGCGGCGATTGACCTCGGTTTTTCGCCAGAAGAGGCAGCGCTCTTGGTGCGCTCGACATTCTCCGGAGCGAGTAATTACGCTGCGCACAGCGAAATGTCGCCCCGCGAATTGCGTCGAGCAGTGACGAGCCCCAACGGAACCACGGAGCGCGCTATCGCCGCTTTCGACGACGCTCATTTTCCCCAGGCTTTTCGTGATGCCACGAAGGCGGCTCTGGCGCGTGCGCGCGAGTTGGCCGAGGGAAAGTCCTAGCGAGAGCCGAACACCATGTCCGACATTTTTGACGTCCTTGCCGACCAGGGTCGACGCGACTTACTTCGCGTGCTTTTGGATGCGCGCAAGAGTGCACATCCGAACGCAACTGGTGGCGAGCTCAGCGTCTCCGAACTTGTGGCGTTGACCGGCGTGAGTCAGCCGACAGTTTCGAAGCAGCTCAAGGCACTGCGTGACGCCGAACTCGTGGTTGTGCGAGAAGACGGTCAGCACCGGCTTTACCGAGTGGATGAGGCTCCCATCGCCTCGGTGATGGCGTGGCTAGCTGATTTTGCTCCGGATGCTCAGACGGTGAGCTCACCGCGGGCTCACCGAGGTAACGATCGGACCACCCATCCGAACCACGAAGAAGACGATGTAACTGCGGAAATCGCGACGGCCTTGGGCCGAACCGCCGCAAGTGTGATCTATCACGCCGGTGCCACCTGGGACGCAATTTCGGACTCTCTCGCGCAGAAAATCGAGCGCGCGACGGAGCGCGCGCGAAATCATCCTCGCGAGTGATCGCTCCGACGATGTTCCACGTGCCCAACCCGGTGCGGTTTTTATGCGCTCTCAAACTGGGCTAGGCTGTTCCACACGGCAACTCGCCGTTATTTTTTGGCCGCACCTTTTCGGCCACGCCCGATTCATGTGAGGTTCGAGTGGGTTCAGTAATCAAGAAGCGCCGCAAGCGCATGGCGAAGAAGAAGCACCGTAAGTTGCTTCGCAAAACACGCCACCAGCGTCGCAACAAGAAGTAGTACTTCTCGCGCAGTGACTAAAGCGCCTACCTGAGGGTGGGCGCTTTTTCGCGCGCGTAGGCTACTGCTGTGAGGACGTTGACGTTGATTGGGAAAGCCGGCTGCCACTTGTGTGACGAGGCCCGCTCCTCGGTGGTTCAGGTGCTCGAGGACTTCGACGACGTCATCCTCGTGGAACGGTCAATCGATGACGACGCGGGGCTGTACGCGGAATACTGGGAACAGATTCCTGTCGTCCTCATCGACGGCAAGGTACACAATTTTTGGCACATCGACCCCACTCGCCTCAGAACAAAGCTCACGGAGGAGCAATGACTATTCGACACATCGTTCTCTGGAAATTAACAGAAGAGGATCCTGCCGCGAAGTCGGCGCTGATTGCCGATATCAAAGTGCGCGTGGAAGCTCTGGCAGACATCATTCCGCAGGTGCACAATCTTCGCGTAACGGCAAATCACCCGGCTCGAGCTAACACCGGAGACGTCTGCCTCGAGGCCGAGTTCGACACCCTCGAGGACATGACCACCTACCTGGAGCATCCCGCACATGTCGAGGGAGTCGGTTATGTGCGACCCCTGATTGCGTCGGGGCTCACCGTCGATTACGAGTTTTAGTCAGATCTGTCGCTGGTTGAGTAGGCCGTGGGCCGTATCGAAACCAAAAAAAGAAAGCCGGCCCCGCAGGACCGGCTTTCTCATCAGAATGATTAGCTCGCAAGAATCTTCTTCTTGAGTGCCTCGAACTCCTTGTCGTTCAGCGTGCCAGCCTTGTGGAGCTTGGCAGCCTTTTCGAGTTCGTCAGTGTGCGACGTACCCGCCACATCGCGGATGTAGTCATCCTGCTGCTTCTTCGCCTGCTCGTAGAGAGCCTGACGACGTGCAGCCATGCCCTTACCGCGAACGATGAGGTAGATAAGCAGACCAAGCCACCAGGTGACGATGATCAAGATGATCCAGAGTGCCTTGACACCACCGTTCATGTCGTGGTCGCTGAAGATGTCGGTGATGACTGAAAAAAGAATCATGAAGTACGCGATGAAGAAGAAGATCATCACGAACCATTCAAGGAAGTCCCAAACGTGCACTGTGGCTCGCCTTTCGTAGGTGCTTGTGTGGTGGGGATTCCCACCAGAATCTGAGTCTAGTCGGCGGTTTGGGTAGGCTCGTCGTATGGCACACAGTGGAATCACAATGTATGGCGCGACGTGGTGCGGAGACTGCCGTCGCTCGAAGTCACTGCTCGACGCACTCGGTGTCGAGTACTCCTATGTTGATCTTGAGGAAAAGCCTGAAGCGGCTGACGAGGCGCAGGCGATCTCAGGTCGCAAGAACATCCCAGTGGTGGTGTTTCCCGATGGAACTCATCAGGTCGAACCTTCTGACCCAGATCTGCACGCCAAGCTTGTTTCTCTCGGCGTAGTCCCGGCCTAACTACGGCGTCAGTCGGTTCGGACCGCGGAAGAGGTAGGTCACCTCGCGCAGGTTGGGCTGGTGGAGCATGAGCATCATCATGCGCTGAAGCCCCATGCCGAATCCGCCGTGCGGCGGAACGCCGTAGCGGAAAAAGTCCAGGTAGAAACTGAGCTCCTCAGGCTTGAGACCTTTTTCTCGCGCCTGCTGCTCGAGAATCTCCACGCGATGCTCGCGTTGTGCACCGGTGGTGATTTCGGTGCCGCGCCAGATGAGGTCATACGACTTGGTGAGTGACTGATCGTCGTCGTGGCGCATGTGATAGAACGGGCGAATGCTTGCCGCGTAATCGGTCAAAAAGACGAACTCGTGGCCAAATGTCTCCTGCACGTAGGCAGCGATTTGGCGCTCGCCCTCCGGGTCCATATCGGCGTCCGCCCGTGGCACTTCGTAACCGCGCTCGGCGACGATGCGCTTGGCCTCCGCGAGTGGGATGCGGGGGAAGGGGATGGCGGGAACGACCACATCCACATCAAAAAGTTCTTTGATGTCATCGCCGTGCTTGGCCTTGACCGCCCCAATCGCGAACGCAAGGAGCTCTTCTTGCATCTGCATGACATCTTCGTGGCTGTCAATCCAGCTCATTTCGGCATCCACCGAGATGAACTCCGTGGCGTGACGCGACGTGAATGACGGGTCAGCGCGAAAAACCGGACCGATTTCGAAGATGGCTCCAAAGCCGGCGGACTGAGCCATTTGCTTGAAGAACTGAGGGCTCTGCGCGAGGTACGCCTTGGTTTCGAAATACTCGAGTTCGAAAAGCTCGGCATTGGATTCGGATGCGCTCGCCATCAGTTTTGGCGTGTGAATCTCAATGAACCCACGGTCGACCCAGAAGGTGCGCATCGCATGTTCAAGAGTGGTCTGAGCGCGAAAAATGAGGTTGTTACGCGCGGTACGAAGATCGATGAAACGCCAGTCGAGACGCTTGTCAATACTCGAGTCTGCAGCAATCGGCGTTTCGGGGTTAGCCGCGGCGGCAATGTCGAGAGAGGCAACCTTAATTTCGAGGCCACCGAGCTTGACGCGCTCGTCCAGCTTGAGCTCGCCCGTCACGGTGAGGAAGGTTCCGGCGGCAAGCCCCGAAATAGTGTCGGCAATCTGGTCGCGGTCCTCGGGTACCGGGTGAACCAATTGGCACGCGCCACTCTCATCGCGAAGCACGACGAACTGCACCTTTTTTTGATCTCGAACGGTCTCAACCCACCCGGAAACGGTGACTGGACCCTCGGGAGTTGATGCAAGATTTTTTACCAGGATGCGCGCGCTCACAGTCCCCAACTCTACCGGCTTGCCCTCACAGCATTTTCAGTGAATACCCCCGCCTAGACTTGACAGCGTGGTGGCCCAGCAGATTCATCTCGTGCGCCACGGTGAGGTGTTTAACCCCGACCGTGTGCTCTACGAGCGCATCCCCGGATTCGGTTTGTCCGAACTCGGCATGGCGATGGCGGGGACCGCGGCCGCAAACCTCAAGCTGCGCGGACGTTCGATTACCCGGCTCGTCGCGTCGCCACTTCAGCGCACTCAAGAATCAGCGGTACCGTTCGCTAAGCACTTTGATCTGACCATTGAGGCAGACGAGCGATTGCTCGAGCCGACCAACGCATTTGCCGGAAAGCGGATGACCGGCCACGCCTCGGCACTGGCCGACCCGGCAAATTGGCGCTATTTGGTGAACCCCTTCCGCCCCAGCTGGGGGGAGCCGTACGCGCAGGTTGCCGCGCGAGTCCAATCGGCCATGCGCGATGCGGCTCTGAGTGTGGAACACGGCGACGTCGTGCTGGTCAGTCATCAGTTGACAATTTGGATGGCCCACCGCGCCATCGCTAATAAACCGCTGTTTCACGACCCGCGTCGCCGACGTTGTGCACTGTCGTCAATCACCACGTTCGAACTCGTTGATGAGAGCGACCCCGCAGGTGGATTTATCGAAGTGGACTACGCGAATCCGGCACACGGCCTTCTCGCAGGCTCCGTTGATGTGGGTGCCGTGTGAGACGCGAAACGTGTGCGTCGCGAGGAACGATGGCTCGCGCATCCATCGCTACAGGAATTCTGGCGCTTGTCGGGGTGCTCCTGCTCACGGGGTGTGCCACAGATCCGCTCGCGGACCAGTACCGTGCCGGGTCGGGCAAAAACTACATTGCGGGTGACGGGTCGATCACTGAAATTCTGCCGGAGAACCGCGCCGAACCCATCGCTTTTACGGCGACTGACCTCACCGGAGCAGGGCTTGACTCGGCCGCGTTCGTCGGCGGAGTTCAGGTCATCAATTTCTGGTACGCGGGATGCGCACCCTGCCGCGCCGAAGCCCCTCTGCTTGAGGGGGTAGCCCAGCGATATGCCACCACCGGCGCGCCCGTTCATTTTGTCGGGGTCAATGTGCGCGATAGCACCGAAACTGCTCAGGCCTTCGTGGACACTTTTGGGCTGACCTTCCCCTCGGTCACCGACCTCGGCGGAACCGTCCAGCTGGCATTCGCCTCGAATGTTCCACCCAACGCGGTCCCGACCACACTCGTGTTGGACACGCAGGGGCGGGTAGCGGCACGGATTCTGGGTCGAATTGCGGATGCGAGCATCCTCACGACACTTATTGATGACGCACTCGCGGGTGGCAACTCTGCACCATCGCCGAACTCACCGACAGGTCAGGCCACGCCGTGACCTCAGTGGGTGAAATTGTCTTCGGCGGTCAACTGCTGGTTGCGATTCCACTTGCCCTCGTGGCTGGGCTGATCTCGTTTGCGTCACCCTGTGTGCTTCCGTTGGTTCCCGGGTATCTCGGTTATGTGAGCGCCATAGCCGGCAGTGACGCAGCGCCGGCTTCGAACTCGGGACGGCGACGCTTTTCAGGTCGGGTTGTCGCAGGAGTTGGCCTGTTTGTTCTCGGCTTCACTGTCGTTTTCGTTACCTTCGGCATTCTCTTCGGTACCGCCGGCCTTGTTCTCAAGCCGTATCTCGGCATCATCAACGTGGTTCTTGGCATCGCCATAGTCATCCTTGGGCTCGTCTTCATCGGGTTCTTTGGCGTGTTTCAACGCACGGCAAAACTCAATCTGACCCCCCGTTTGGGCCTGGTGGGAGCGCCACTTCTCGGCGTCGTTTTTGGTCTGGGCTGGACCCCGTGCATTGGTCCCACGCTCGGCGCAATCATGGCGCTCAGCCTCGATGCCGCATCGCCCTGGCGAGGGGCGCTGCTCGGGCTGTTTTACTGCGTCGGGCTCGGCGTACCTTTTCTCCTGATCGCCCTCGGGCTTCAGTGGGCGACAAAGTCCGTTTCGTTCATCAAGCGCCACGTGCGCACGATCAACATCATTGGTGGAGTGCTGCTCATCGTTATCGGCTTACTCTTAGCTACGGGGCTGTGGAATGTGTGGATGTCTGCCCTTCAGGCGGTGATTGGAAGTTATGTCCCCTCGCTCTAGCGTGATGGATTCCACCGAGCCTCCCGCTCCGGTTCGCAACGCGAAACTCAACCTTGCCGAAAGCGGGCGATGGGTGTGGACGCAACTCACGAGCATGCGAACTGCGCTCATCCTGCTCTTGCTGCTCGCCATAGCGGCAATTCCCGGGTCCCTGTTGCCTCAGCGGGCAGCTGACCCAAACGGTGTGACGCAGTACTTCAGCGCCAACCCAGACCTCGCGCCAGTCCTCGATAAGTTCCAACTCTTCGACGTCTACACGTCAGCGTGGTTCTCGGCAATCTATCTTCTGCTGTTCGTCTCGCTCATTGGCTGTGTCATCCCGCGGACCAAACACCACTGGGATGCGCTCCGGCAGCAACCGCCTCGAACACCGTCTCGCCTCGACCGGCTCCCCGGTTTCACGGAGCGCGAGTTCTCGGGTGTTGCGCCTGAGGCGGCACTCTCCGCTGCCGACCGAGTTCTCCGCGCCGCCCGCTATCGCGTCGTTCGCTACGAACGCGATGGGGTGCTCTCGGTCTCCGCCGAACGCGGATACCTGCGTGAAACGGGAAACCTGATTTTTCACTTTGCGCTGGTCGGAGTTTTGATCACCGTCGGTCTGGGTGGCGGATTTGCCTACAACGGCCAACGGGTGATTGTCGAGGGGCAGGCATTCAGCAACACGCTCATCGCCTACGACTCATTCAGCCCGGGGCGGTTCTTTTCCGACAGCGCCCTCCAACCGTTCAACATCACGCTCAACTCATTTACCACCCGCTATGAGGAACGCAATGCCAACGCGATTGGGCAGCCGATCGACTACACGGCCGATGTCACTACGACACTGCGCGGCGGTGACCCCACGCCTGCCGTCATTAAGGTCAATCAGCCGCTGAACATTGGTGGCACGAGTGTTTATCTGTTGGGCAACGGCTACGCGCCGGTCATCACCGTACGCAACGCCGCCGGACAGGTAATTTTTAACGACGCGGTCGCTTTCCTTCCTCAGGATAAGAACTTCACCAGTGTCGGCATTATTAAATTGCCGGATGGTCTGCCGACCCAACTCGGTCTCGTGGGTTTTTTCTATCCGACGGTGAGCACGGGCCACTCGGGAGCATCGTTTTCGATGTATCCCGACTTGCTCGATCCAATGGTCACGCTCAACGTCTACCAGGGTGACCTCGGCATCAACGAGGGATTGCCGAAGTCGGTCTATGCGCTTGACACGAGCGGCATGACCAAGTTGACCGGCACCAAGACTGACCTTCCGTCGTTGGAGATGAAGCCGGGCGAAACCGCAGCACTGCCCAACGGGATGGGCTCGGTCACCTTTGACAGCGTCAAGAAGTATGTGTCGCTCGATGTGCACCATGACCCCGCGCAGGGATGGGTCCTTGGCTTTGCCATCATGGCGATGCTGGGACTGTTCACCTCGCTACTGATTCCGCGGCGTCGCATGTGGGTGAGCATCCAACCGGTGGAAAAAACGAAGAAACTTTTGGTCGAGTACGCAGCCCTCGCCCGCGGTGACGACCCTACACTCGAGGCGGCGGTTGGCCACATCGTTGACGCCCATATTCGCGACTTAGGATTGACCCGTGACTGACGCCCTCTCCCAGTACTCCGTGCTGAGCCTGTATTCCGCAATGGCGGTGTACGCCATTGCGTTTGTTCTTTTCACGATTGACCTCGCGACGAAGGCTTCGGAGGGACGCGTTTCGGCAAAGTTCAGTCGCATCGCCTTTGCTCTCACCTGGGTTGCCTTCGCTCTACAGCTCGCGGCTACCGTGATGCGCGGTTTTGCCGCGTCGCGCGTTCCCTGGGCAAACATGTACGAGTTTGCGATGACCGGGACGCTCATGATTACTGCGGTCTTCCTGCTCACCAACCTGAAATGGAATTTGCGTTTCCTGGGAGCCTTTATTACCGGAATCGTGCTGATTTTGCTGGGGCTGGCTGCCACGAGGTATTACGTCGAAGTGGTGCCTCTTCAGCCTGCGCTCCAGTCGTACTGGCTGGTCATCCATGTGTTTGTGGCAACACTCGCCACGGGTTTCTTTGCCTTGGGGTTTTCGCTGTCGGTTTTGCAACTCATGCAGCAACGCCGCGAGGTGGCCGTGGTGAATGGCACCAAGACTCGTCTGACGTCGCTTGGCCGGTTGCCCGACGCGGTCGCCCTCGAAAACTTCGCCTATCGACTCATCATCATCGGGTTCATCTTGTGGACATTCACGCTCATCGCCGGGGCAATTTGGGCTGACAAAGCGTGGGGCCGTTACTGGGGCTGGGACACCAAAGAGGTCTGGACCTTCATCATTTGGGTACTCTATGCCGGCTACATTCACGCACGTGCAACTCGCGGATGGCGCGGAACACGTTCAGCGGTGCTGGCGCTGATCGGATTCGGTGCGGTGATGTTCAACTTCACCGTGGTCAACATTTTCTTCAAGGGCTTGCACGCGTACTCAGGTCTGTGAGTGTGACCGAGGCGCAGACAGGCGTAGCCCTGTGCCGGACTACCTGAGAAACTGACAGAGTGATCCCCGACCTCGCAGATGTGCTGGCGCGCGCGCATGTGGTTGCCCTGCCACTGACCACGAGATTCCGGGGCATCACCGTTCGCGAAGCCGTGGTGATTGACGGACCTCGCGGCTGGACGGAATTTGCACCCTTCACGGAATACGACGATGTCGAGGCGTGCTCATGGCTTCGAGCCGCCTATGCCTTCGGTTGGGAAGAGCTTCCCCCACCGCTTCGAACCCACGTCGGCATCAACGCGACCGTCCCGGCTGTGGCGCCAACCGACGTCGCGCGCGTGCTTGCGGCTTTTGGCTCCTGCCGCACGGCGAAAGTCAAAGTTGCCGGTCCGGGTGAAACCCTCGCCGACGACATTGCACGAGTGGCGCGTGTCCGCGAGGTGATGGGGCCCGAGGGCCGCATCCGGCTCGACGCCAACGGCGCATGGAATGTGGATGAAGCCGAGCGCGCGATACACGCCTTGGCTCCGTTCGATCTGGAGTACGTTGAGCAGCCGTGTGCGTCAACCGAGGAACTCGCGCAGATTCGCGAGCGGGTTGCCTACATGGACATTCCAATCGCTGCTGATGAAAGCGTTCGCAAGGCGCAGGACCCGCTTGAGGTTGCCCGAATGGGAGCGGCAGACCTGCTCGTGGTCAAAGCAGCCCCGCTGGGTGGGGTGCGTGATGCCCTGAACATCGTCCGGGCATCCGGTCTGCCTGCAGTGGTGTCGAGCGCACTGGACACGTCGATTGGCATAGGCATGGGTCTCGCTCTCGCTGCAGCTCTCCCCGAGCTCGAGTTCGACTGTGGATTGGGTACAGCGGCGCTACTCGACACCGATGTGGTCGACGAGCCACTGATCCCGGTGGACGGGCTCCTCGCCGTTCAGCGCCCCGTCGCCTCGTATCGGCTCCTGGAACAGTGTGCGGCGGATCCCGAGCGCAATGTCTGGTGGCGTGAACGGTTGACGCGTGTGCATCACGAACTCGAGGTGCGCGAACTCGAAGCGGCCGAACGCGAGGCTTAGGCTTAGGGCATGTCTTCACCCGTTTCGCAGTTGTTTGATGCACACGTGTGGGTGGATGTTCCCGTGGCCGCTGGTATGACGGACATCACCTATCACCACGACGTCACCGGTCGAGTTGCCCGCATTGCGTTCAATCGCCCCGAGGTGCGTAATGCGTTCCGTCCGCAGACGGTGGATGAGCTGTATCGCGCCCTCGAAGATGCTCGGGCCAACACACGAATCGGCGTGGTTCTCCTCACCGGCAACGGCCCCAGCCCCAAGGACGGCGGATGGGCGTTCTGTTCTGGAGGTGACCAGCGCATTCGCGGGAAAGCCGGATACGAATACGCCGACGGCTCGTTCTCAACCGGTCGGCTTCACATTCTTGAAGTTCAGCGTCTCATCCGATTCATGCCCAAGGTGGTGATCGCCGTCATTCCGGGCTGGGCCGCTGGCGGGGGCCACTCGCTCCACGTGGTCGCGGACCTCAGTATCGCTAGTGCCGAACACGCGAGATTCAAACAAACCGATGCGGATGTCGGCTCGTTCGATGCCGGGTATGGTTCCGCCTATTTTGCGCGCCAGATCGGTCAGAAGTTTGCGCGTGAAGTGTTCTTTCTCGCTCGCGAGTACAGCGCGCAGCGCGCCTACGAGATGGGTGCGGTGAACGCCGTCGTGCCACACGAAGAACTTGAATCAACCGCACTTGAGTGGGCCTACGACATCCTCACAAAATCGCCCACGGCGATTCGCATGCTCAAATTCGCCTTCAACGCGGTCGATGATGGTCTCGTCGGTCAACAAGTCTTTGCCGGTGAAGCCACTCGACTGGCTTACGGCACCGATGAGGCCGCGGAGGGTCGCGACTCATTCCTTGAAAAGCGCGACCCCGACTGGTCAAACTTTCACTGGCACTTCTAGGGCCCTGCTGTGCGCGCACTCGTAGAAGTGGACACCACCGATTTAGGTGCGTTCCTCGAGGCGTTGGGTGCCGCGCTCGACGGCGTGGGTCCGGCTATCGTGCCGCGCGCATCCACCGGGCTTGCTAAGCCGAGCCCGGAGCCTCTTCCCACCCACGTGCCAGACAATGTCGCCGTCGTCATCGAAACGAGCGGTTCGACCGGGGCGGGGCAGCGGGTTGCCCTCAGTGCCGATGCCCTGCGCACCAGTGCGAAGCTCACCCACGACCGCCTCGGTGGAGAAGGTGTGTGGCTCCTCAGCCTTCCGGTCCACTACATCGCCGGTCTTCAGGTAGCCGTGCGTGCGCGTGAGGCCGGTCACCCGCCAGTGCCGATCAGCCTGGGGCATTTCAGCGCCGAAAGATTCGTCGCGGAGCTCGCTCGCCACTTTCGCGACGACGGGATGCCGGCATCGCGTTGCTATGCGTCGCTCGTTCCGCAGCAGTTGGCACAACTGGTGGCCTTTGCGGAGGCTCATCCTGATGCTCAGGCGACACTGCAACGGGTGACGAGTTTTCTCATCGGAGGGCAGTCGCTAGCCGCTTCGTTACGACAACGCGCACACGCGTTGGGGCTTGCACTGGTGCACACCTACGGATCGACGGAGACGGCCGGAGGATGCGTGTACGACGGCCTTCCGCTCGACGGCATCCACATCGATCTCGACAACTCCGGGGAGATTGCCGTGAGCGGACCTACTCTCGCGTTGGGCTACCTTGATGCCGAGCGCACAGCAACGCGATTTGTCACTCGCGCGGGGAAGCGCTGGTATCTCACCGGTGACGTGGGAGTACGTGAGGAATCGACGGGCCGACTCCAGATCACCGGACGACTCGATCGCACGATCATTTCAGGTGGCGTGAAAATAAATCTCGATGCCGTGGGTGACTCGCTGCGTGAACTCATGCGTGAACCCGGTGTGCTCGTCGCGGTGGATGACGACCTGTGGGGTCAGCGGCCGGTGCTTGTTCTTGAGGGGAACGCCGATGCAGCGACCGAAGATCGTGCTCTCCGCCTGATTCGCGAGCGTTGGGGTGCCGTGGCCGTTCCCGAGCGAATCGTGTGGGTTGACTCGTTCCCGCTCACCTCATCGGGCAAACCAGACCTGCAGGAGCTCGCGCGCATTGTGGTCGACTAACCCCTTCTTCAATCCCCTTCTTCAATCCCCTTCTGCAATCCCCTTCTACAATGTGAATCGTGGCTCAGAAGAAAAAGCACCGTTCAGGTAACCCCGGCAAGCAAGCGCATCACCATCCCAAGAAGCCGGTGGCTCGCCAAAAGAAAATCGGGTGGATTGCGGGTGCTCGTCCGCACACGCTTCCGGTCGCAATTGCGCCGGTTATTGTTGGTGCCGGAGTCGCGGTGCGAGCTCACGTCTTCGACCTGACCCTGTTACTTCTCGCGCTCGCGGTAGCGCTCTTTCTTCAAATCGGCGTCAACTACGCCAACGACTATTCGGACGGGGTTCGGGGCACGGACGATCATCGAGTTGGCCCCGGTCGACTCACCGCCACCGGAGCTAAACGCGCCGAGCACGTTCGCATCGCCGCGTTCGTCTTTTTTGGACTAGCGCTTCTCGCGGGCATTGCCATCACGGTGTTAACACAAATCTGGTGGCTCATCGCCGTCGGGCTCGTTGCCGTTGCGGCAGCGTGGTTCTACACCGGTGGCAAGCGACCCTACGGGTACTCTGGACTGGGTGAAGTTGCCGTCTTCATTTTCTTCGGCCCGGTAGCCACCATGGGCACCGCATTCATTCAGATGAAAGCTTTCTCGTTCTGGGCGTTGGCTGGAGGCGTCGCCATGGGGCTCCTCGCTGCTGCGGTCCTCCTCATCAACAACATCCGCGACATAGATACGGACCGTATCGCGCGCAAAAAAACGCTCGCGACGCGACTGGGTCAACGCGCATCCATCGGGCTCTACGTCGTCATGCTTGCGCTGCCCATGCTGGGGGCACTGGCGATTGGGTTCCTCCTGACGGACGTGCTTTACGTTCAGTTCGGCTGGCTCATCATCGCCCCTGCGATTCTCATCGCGGTGACTGCGCGCACGGCCGGCGAGTTCATCACGCTTCTCAAGCTCACCACGTGGTCCACACTCGTTTATGCGGTGCTTTTCGGGTTGATGATCGCTCAGCCGTGGGTGGCTGCCGCCTAGGGCTGAGAGAGGATGCGGCTAGAGCGCATCCTCATGCTCTTCATCCGTCACCGTTTTCTTTCGGTTCGTTTCACGTGAGCGCTCCATGCTGGATGCCATGCGGTGCCGCATATTTGTCAGCAGGAGAACCGACAGTGCGAGGGCGATCATGGCCGCAAAAATGGCCGAAAGCCACAACGGAATTCCGAGAACGAGCCAACAAATGAGCAACGGCACGACAAGAAAGACGAGCCGAAGGAACGTGTAGAGAACCCACGCGGGAATGCGTTGAACGAGGCGTTTCACACATGTGAGTTTAGGTGAGTGCAGCATCCGTTTTGCCTGAGAACAGGTCAGGCACTCGGGTTGCGTAGACTTTGGGAATGCTTCGCGTGTGGATCATTCTCGGTCTCGTGCTTCTTGTTGGCATACTGATCGGACTGTGGCTCGCGACCCGGGCGCGGCGCGCGGCGCGCGGGGGCGACAGCGGCTATCGCAGCGATTCTGCCCGAAGGAGTCGACCGGCGCCACGAGGACCGGACGACGACGCGGAATTCCTCCGCGGCATAAACATCGATCCAGAAACCGGGCCCAGTGCTGGACCGGATGCAGACCCTGATCCTCGCAACGGTGATCGGACATGACTCTCACACCAGCATCCCGGTTAGCCGGGCAGTTGCTTCACGCGATGATCCGTCGCGGACTGACCGACGTTATCGTGTGCCCCGGCGCCAGGTCTCAAGCCTTGGTCGTTGCCGCCCTCCAATTCGAAGCCGAAGGTCTCTTGCGCGTGCATGTGCGCATCGACGAGCGGGTTGCTGGATTTACTGCCCTCGGACTCGCGCTTGAGACGGGACGCCCGGCAGCAATCATCACGACCTCGGGCAGCGCATTGGCGCATTTGTTCCCAGCCGTTCTCGAAGCACACCACGCGGGCGTGGGAATGATTCTGCTCACCGCCGACCGGCCTAGCGAGCTTCACGGTATCGGCGCCAATCAGGTCACCACGCAAAAAGACTTCTTCGGGGAATTCGTCCGCGCATCCCTCGACATCGACGCGCCCACAGACGAGTGGCCTGACGCGGAGATGGTCGACGAAATGGTTCGTGAGGGTTTGTCGCGCGCACCGGGGCCGGTGCACTTCAATCTGGCGTTTCGCGAGCCGCTCTCTGGCGGGAGATGGATTCCGGATGCGGCAAACCCCCAACCGCTCACGCCCCTCCAGCCCAGCACAGATGCGCCAGTTGCACTGCCGCTCACCATCACACGCGGCCCGCGAACGCTGGTCGTTGCGGGCACGGGCGCTGGCGCTGCCGCCGAAGAAACCGCTCACGCCGGTGGCTGGCCACTCATTGCCGAAGTCTCATCTGGAGCCCGTTTTGGACGCAACGTCATCCCCGCCTATCGTGCGGTTCTGCGCACGAGCGAGTCGGTCCAGAAAGTGGAGCGGATCGTCATTTATGGCCACCCGACACTCAGCCGGGAGGTGCCGGATCTCATCGCGAACGCCCCCGAGGGATGCGAGATTATTGTCGTCGACTCGGGCGCGAGTGAGGTCTACAACCCTGGGCACCGGGTGACCGCGGTCATTTCTCGGGCTGACGTTGACGCTGGCGAGCCCAGCGCTGACGACCGTGAGTGGTTTTCGCAATGGATGAGCGCGGGGCACAGTGCACATGCTGCTTGGCTCGATCGCTATGTGGCGGCGAATCCCAGTCAGGCCGCGCCAAATGTGGAGCTCGCCCGCTCTACCGATGTTGGTGACATGCGTGAATTTGCCCGAACCGAGTTGGCCGCTTCCCGGTCAGCTGTGACCCGCGAACTTCTCGTCGATGCCCTCTGGCGCGCGAGCTGGCCCCATGACCGCTTGGTGCTTGGTGCGTCACGTTTGATTCGGGTTGCCGACCGAATCCTGCCCGGAAAGAAGATTCCGGTATTTGCTAATCGAGGTCTAGCCGGCATCGACGGCACAATCGCGACAGCGTCGGGCATCGCGCTTGCGTCGGGGGCGCTCACACGCGTGCTGCTCGGGGATCTCGCCGCGCTGCACGATGCGGGCGCAATGCTTTTTGGTCCGCTCGAGCAGAGGCCGCGCATCCACGTCTTTGTCGCCAACGACGGCGGGGGAACCATTTTCGATTCGCTCGAACTAGTCGATCAGGTATCGCCGGAACTCGTGGATCGCGGTTTTTACACACCACACGGAGCCAACTTTGCTGCCTTGGCGCAGGCCTATGGGTGGAGCCACACGCGCGTGGAAACCGTCGCCGAACTGGAACGAGCACTGACCGCGTCACCAGAGGTTGCGCACCTCATCGAGGTCGTCATCGCCCGGTAACCGAGCCGAGCCCAGCCCAGCCGAGCCCAGCCACGCACGAGTCGCTATTCGACCGGCGACAGCGCATCCACGACTGGTCGGAACTTCATTTTCGTCTCCCGCAACTCCGCGTCGGGGTCTGAATTCGCCATGATTCCGCATCCGGCGTAGGCAGTGACCTTCTGTCCGTCGACCTGCACGCACCGCAGGGCGATAGCCCACTCCCCGTCGCCGTTGGCGCCGATCCACCCGACCGGCCCGGCGTAACGTCCCCGGTCAAAAGGTTCCAGCGCCGTGATGACAGAGAGCGCCTCGGCGCGCGGGGTTCCGGCTACGGCCGCAGTCGGGTGAAGCGCGGCAATGACCTCGAGCGCTGTGGCGCCGTCTCTGAGGTCGCCGGTGATGTCGGTCGCGAGGTGCCACAAATTCGCGAGTCGCAACGTGAACGGAGACTCTCCGAGAGTGACGTGGGTGGCGTACGGCTCAAGTTCGTCGATCACGGAACGCACCGCGAACGCGTGTTCGTCCAAATCTTTGGTATTCGTGGCAAGGGCCGATGCCGCGTCGAGGTCCGATTGGGGATCGATTCCCCGCGCTGCGGTCCCCGCCAGCACGCGCGCATCGACCGTTCCTTCCAACACGCGCACGAGAGTCTCCGGGCTCGAGCCGATGAGCCCGTCAATGGCAAACGTCCAGCAGTCCGGATAGCTCGCGGCAAGTGCCCCGATCATCGGTCGAATGTCGCTGCCGTCGGGAATCACGCCGGTGAGGTCTCGGGCCAGCACGACCTTGCTCACTTCACCGCGGGTGATTCGCGTCGATGCGTCTACCACCGAAGCGCGGTAGCCATCCTCGGTCTGTTGTCCCGGAGCAAACGAGACAACCGCCGGTTCGCCCAACGGAGCAATCGAGGGAATTTCAGCGCTCCAGGCTTTCTCACCCGCGGGGGTAATCGTGGTAACCCACGTCACCCCGTCGCGTCGACCGATCACTACGCGCGGAATGATGAGCACGCTCGCCATGTGCGACTTCTCGGCGAAGCTAAAGCTGGCAAACGCGACGAGCCCCGTTCCGTGCAGGTTCACCTCATCAGTGACTGTGGCCGCGTCGGTTATCTCCTTCCAGGCACTTGCCGCATCATCGAATCGCGTGGCGTTGTTGAGGTTCAGTTTGAGCGCGCAGCCGTATCCCACGAGTCCGGCCCCTCGCCGGCGCCACAGCAGAGGATGTTCGGCATCGAGTATGTCGATAAACGCGGGTGCGTGCGCGAGCGGAACCGTGACCACGGTCAGGTGAAGCTCGGATAATGCACCCACGTGGTCAAGCGTAGACTCAAGATATGACGCGCGCTGACTTGAACAAAGAGCCTGACGAGGTTGCTGGCATGTTCGATGGCGTTGCTCAGGGTTATGACCGAACCAACCTCCTGCTCTCGGTCGGCAACGCTCCGCTGTGGCGTTTTCAGACGGTTCGGGCTCTTGCCCCCAAGGCCGGCGAAAAAATTCTTGACCTGGCCGCCGGCACCGGAACCAGTTCCGCTGCAATCGCGTCGTCGGGTGCAACGGTCGTGGCCGCCGATTTCAGCGAGGGGATGCTCGAGGTGGGGCGCGCGAAGCACGCCAGTAAGCCGAACCTCACCTTCACCCACGCTGATGCGATGTCGCTCCCGTTTAACTCATACGAATTTGATGCCGTGACGATCTCGTTCGGTTTGCGCAATATTGTCGACCCCAAACAGGCGCTCACGGAGATGTTTCGCGTGACGAAGCCCGGCGGTCGAATCGTCATTTGCGAATTTTCCACGCCAATCGGGGGACTCACGGCGGCGATGTACAACGCCTACCTGCACCTCGCTATGCCCGCGATTGCCAAGCTCTCAAGCACCAATTCAGATGCCTACACGTATCTCGCCGAGTCGATTGAAGCATGGCCGAACCAGCGTGAACTTGCGGCCTGGATGCGCGCCGCCGGCTACGGCAACGTCGCATACAAAAATCTCAACCGTGGCATTGTGGCTCTACACCGCGGGACAAAACCACTCCATGATGCCGAAGTGGGCTGAGAACTCATGACTAGCCGACCGGTTTCTGACGCGACAGCTCACCTGAGCTTGCGCGAGCGGTTGTTTGCATCGAGGGAAACCAAAGACCTGGGCCGTGTCATCGATCAGGGCATTGATCAGGTCGAATCCGGTCTCGTCGATCAAGTTCACTTCACACTCCCGATCGCTGATGCAGCCGGTCGGTACCTTATCGCTGCTGGCGGCAAGCGCGTGCGTCCCATGCTCGCACTGTTGACGGCTCAGCTCGGCACCGGAACAACTGACGATGTCATTACCGCCGCCCAAGCCATTGAGATAACCCACCTCGCATCGCTCTACCACGATGACGTCATGGATGACGCACCTCTTCGCCGAGGTGTCGACTCAGCTCATGTGGTCTACGGCAATTCCATCGCTATTCTCACCGGCGACCTGCTCTTTGCCCGCGCCAGCACACTCATGGCCCGCTTGGGTGAGCGTGCCATCAAGCTTCAAGCGGAAACATTTGAGCGACTGTGCATAGGTCAGCTCAATGAGACAGTAGGACCGCAGGCTGGAGCAGACCCGATTGAGCACTACATCAATGTGCTCACCGATAAGACGGGCTCGCTTATTTCAGCAGCGGGCCGGGCTGGCCTCATTTTCTCCGGGGCAAATCCCGACTTCGAAGACGCGATTGTGGCTTTCGGGGACAACGTCGGAATTGCGTTCCAGTTGGCCGATGATGTGATTGATCTCTCGCCCGACCCGGCCACGGGCAAGCGGGCCGGTACGGATCTCAAGGCCGGAGTGCCAACCCTCCCCACGCTGTACCTTGCTCGTCTGGCGCAAACCGATGCCGCTGCCGCTGGACTGCAGGAGCGCATCCAGCTCGCCGTTGATGCCGACGAAGACGCGCGACTCGAGGAGCTTGCGCGCGAACTTTATGAACACCCGGTCACGCAGGCGACTCGGGATGAGGCGCGCGCCTACGCGCAGCGCGCACTTGATGCCATTTCCGTCATTCCCGACGGAGCGGTGAAGCAGGCTCTGGTTGGGTTTGCTGACCACGTCGTATCCCGCACCAGCTGACTTGCGTGCGGGCGCGAGCTGCTTCGTGCCCACCCCTATCGAGAAATCAGGAGACTCATGTCCAAGCTTCGACTCGCCATCGTTGGCGCGGGACCGGCCGGTATTTATGCCGCTGACATCGCACTCAAGGCCGAGCGTTCCTTCGACATATCGATTGACCTGTTCGACCATCTGCCCGCTCCCTACGGTCTCGTTCGCTATGGGGTGGCTCCTGATCACCCGCGGATCAAGGGAATCATTACGGCACTGCGTGAGGTTCTCGACCGAGGCGACATTCGCGTCTTCGGCAACGTACACTTCGGCACTGACATCACACTGGATGACCTCAAACAGCACTACAACGCTGTCATTTTTGCCACCGGTGCGATAGAGGATGCTCCGCTCGAGATCAGCGGAATCGATCTCGAGGGCAGCTACGGTGCCGCGAACTTCGTGAGCTGGTTTGACGGTCACCCTGACGTTCCACGCGACTGGCCGCTTGAGGCCCGCGAGGTTGCCGTCATCGGCAACGGGAACGTGGCTCTGGATGTGGCGCGCATGCTTGCCAAGCATGCCGACGACCTGCTCCCCACCGAGATTCCTGACAATGTTTATCAGGGGCTCAAAGCATCACCGGTCACGGACGTGCACGTTTTCGGTCGTCGCGGACCGGCACAGGCCAAGTTCAGTCCACTCGAACTTCGCGAACTCGGTGAACTCCGCGATGTCGACATGATCGTGTATGACGAAGACTTCGAGCTCGACGAGGCGAGCAAACAGGCCCTCGAGACAAACAAACAGGTCATGGTGCTGATGAAGGTGCTCAACTCGTGGCGGGAACGCGAAACGGGATCGGCAAGTCGTCGTCTGCACCTGCACTTCTATGCGAAACCGGTTGAACTTGTTGACGATGGCTCAGGCCGAGTCTCGGCGATTCGCTATGAGCGCATGCGCCCCGACAACGCTGGTGGCGTGGTTGCCACGGGAGAGATTCGCGAGCTGCCCATCCAAGCTCTGTATCGCGCCGTCGGCTATTTCGGTTCTCCGCTGGATGGAGTGCCCTTCGATGACAAACGCGGGGTCATTCCCAATCGCGAGGGCCAGGTTCAGGGAGACGACGGCAAGATCATTCCCGGTGTCTACGCGACGGGCTGGATCAAGCGTGGCCCAATCGGGCTCATCGGTCACACGAAGTCTGATGCGATGGAAACCATCGCTCACGTCTTGCGCGACCAGGCTCAGTGGTGGGCGCCGGCGCACCCGGGCGAAAACTCAATTGTCGAGCTTCTCGACGAGCGCGGAATCCGATACACCGATGCAGCTGGATGGGCCCGACTCGACGAGCACGAGATCGCTCTGGGCGAGCCGCAGGGACGCGCGCGCATCAAGGTCGTCGACCGCGACGAAATGATTGAGATTTCCCGCGGCTAGCGAGCGAGGCTGAGCGCCACAAAAAACTGTGGCGAGCGCCTGGGCCAGTGGCCTCCTAGCCTAGTGGCCTAGGCGTTGACGAGCTCGCGCACGCACGCCTCAAAGTGCTCGTGGTGCGCATCCACATCTGCCCTGGTCGTGGTCGGGCACATCAGCGCCATGTTGTGGAATGGCGTGATCATGACACCGCGGTTGGCAAGGTACAGGTGGATGTAGTCCTCGAGTTCTCCGTCGGCCGCCTCATAGGCCGCCGTACCCGTGATGGGGTAGGGCTTGGCAAAGCGATATTCAGCTCGTGCGCCCAACTGATTGATCGCCCACGGCAGGTCATAGCGGTCAAAAATCGCTTGCACGCCATCGGTGAAGTAGGTTGCCGTGTCAATCATCGTTTCGAAAGTCTCGTCAGTGAGAACGCGCTCGAGGGTAGCGCGCATGGCGGCCACTTGGAGGGGGTTTCCAGCGAGCGTGCCGCCAACGCCACCCATGTCTACGAGGTCGAGGTCGGTGCGTGCGAGCACGCGCTCGGCAAAGGAGGCGCTCAAGCCATATGCGCCCGTGGGGATTCCGCCAGCGATGGCCTTACCAATCACGAACACATCGGGTTCGAGGTTATCGCGCATGGTCATGCCACCCGGGCCGGCCGAAAAAGTGTGCGTCTCATCAATGATGAGCAGTGTGTCGTATTTGCGGGTGAGCTCCCGAACACCGGCAAGGTAACCCGGTTCGGGCAGCACGATGCCGATATTTGTCATCGCCGGCTCCATGAGGACGGCAGCAACATCCCCGTGAGCGAGTTGTCGTTCGAGACCCTCAAGGTCGTTGAACTCGGCAACTCGTGACGTCACGGTGACATCGACCGGGGAGCCCACGTTTCCGGGACGGCTCATCCCTTCGCCGTCCGGCCCGACGACGATTAAGGACTCGTCGACTGAACCGTGATAGCAGTAGGAGTGGAACAGGATTTTTGGTTTGCCCGTGATGGCGCGCACCAAGCGAATCGCCCAGCGGTTTGCATCGGTCGCGGTCAGGGAGAAGCTCCACTTTTCCATGCCAAAGCGGCGGGTCAGTTCTGCCCCCACCCACTCGGCATCTTCGGTGGGCAACATGGTAGTCAGCCCGCCACGATCTTTGACGCGGTGTTCAATCGCCTTCACAACCTCGGGTGCGCTGTGTCCGGCCATCGAACCGGTGTCACCCAAGGCAAAGTCAATGTACTCATTACCGTCGATATCAACGATGCGATTTCCGTGTGCCGACTCGAGGTAGATCGGAAAGCCGCCGGCCTTCTTGTTCATCCACGTCATGGGTACCCGACCGAACAGGTGGTCTGCTCGCGCATAGGCGGCTTGTGACTTTGGGTGGAGACGCTCAAACTGAGCGCGCTCGCGGTTGGCTAGGTCGGTAAGTCGGTTGCGGTCGATCATGTTTTTAAGCTTCTCACGCTAGGCGGGGCAGAATGAGAAGGTGCAGACTGCTTCGCCTCTGTGGAAACCGGATGTCCTTGGGCCGGACTTTGAGTCCGCGGAGCTTGAGCTCGGTTCCGACACCGAGGGACCAGTCGTGGCGACCCTGGTTCGGTACCTTCCCGCTCCCCGACGTCGGTCGCTGTGGGCCCGGTTGAGGAAAGTTCCGCAACCTAAGGCTGAAAACACGGATGTTGTCTATGTGCACGGGTGGTCTGACTATTTTTTCCAGCGTCACCTCGCCGAGTACTGGCGACGCCAGGGAGCTCGTTTTTTCGCGATAGATCTGCGCAAATACGGGAGAAGTCTGCGCCCCGGGCAGACTCCGGGTTACATCGAAGACCTCACCGAATACGACGCCGAAATTAACGCGGCTCTCTCTGCGATTGGACACGGAGCAAAACAGCACCAACGAAAACTTGTTCTCATGGGTCACTCGACGGGTGGCCTCGTCCTCAGTCTGTGGGCGAGCCGACACCCTGGCCGGGCGGACGCGCTCATCCTCAACAGTCCCTGGTTGGAATATCAACTTACGGCGGCTATGCGCGCGGTTGTCGAACCCGTCCTGGATTGGCAAAGAAAGATTGCTCCGCGGGCCCTGCTTCCCAATCCGGACCTGGGGTTTTACAACCGCACCCAATCCAAGCGGCGAGGTGGGGAGTGGGAGTACAACGAGATGTGGCGCCCCGAGAAAGCCTTCTCGGTCCGTGCCGCCTGGTTGCGAGCTGTCCTCGCGGGACACACCTCGGTGGCCAGTGGGCTAAAAATCAGTGCGCCCATTCTCGTTCTGCTCTCCGATCGAAGCATGCTGACGGCGCGCTGGTCAGAAAAAATGCGCGAGGCGGATCTGGTTATCGATGTGGAAACCACAGCCATCCGTGCCCCCCGACTCGGAAGACGCGTTACAGTTGTACGCATTCCTCATGCGATGCACGATGTGGTGCTGTCCAAAAAGAGGGCACGCTCCACGGCCTTTGCAGAAATATCGAGATGGATCGGGGCTTACCTATGAGCGCTTTCACCGACGACAACCTGATTGTTGACACGCAGTGTGGACAGGTTCGCGGGTCGCGAGCTGGCGACACGAACCGCTGGTTGGGCATCCCGTATGCAGCTCCTCCTCTGGGAGAGTTGCGCTATCGCGCACCAAAACCACCTCTGAAGTGGAGTGGCATTCGCGATGCGCTGGAATTTGGCTCGGTTGCACCGCAGGAGCCGACGAAGGTCATCCCCATTCCGCCCGGCCTCAAAATCGACGAGGATTGTCTCTCGCTCAACATTTGGGCCCCCAAGGCCGCGGCCACGGATGGTCGCAAGCGACCCGTGATGGTCTGGATTCACGGCGGTGCCTACTTCATTGGCTTCTCGGCCCAGCCGATTTACAAGGGACAAGACATCGCCGAACAGGGTGACGTCATCATGGTCACCCTCAACTATCGTCTCGGAGCGGTGGGCTTTCTCGACTTTCGTTCCTTCGGAGATTCGACGCACACCTTCGAGGCCAACTTGGGTTTGCGCGACATCATTGCCGCGCTTGAATGGGTCAAGAAGAATATTGCCAACTTCGGCGGCGATCCCGGTCAGGTGACGCTGTTTGGTGAATCCGCCGGCGGCGGTTGCGTCACGACGCTCATGACGAGCCCCAAGGCTAAAGGCCTCTTCCACCGCGCGATTGCCGAGAGTTCCCCCGCGACGAGTGTCTACGGTCCGGAGCGTACGGCTCAAATGGCTGGCGCGTACCTGGACCTCATGGGTATTCCGCACGACCAGGCAAAAACCACGCTCCGCGAATTGGATGCGCACCAGCTGGCATCCAAGACGACGACGTTGCTCGACTACGTGGCCACCACGTGGCCGGGCACGGTCGCTTTCGCTCCCGCTATCGACGGCGATGTGATTGTGGATTACCCGGTCAAGCTTTTCCGTGAGGGCAAAGCGATGCGCATCCCGCTCATCATCGGCACGAATAAGGATGAGGCCGCGCTCTTCAAGCTCATGAAGTCGCCGCTCATGCCCATCACGCAGGAGAGCCTGCATCGCATGTTCGATGACGCAGCCGCTGAAAATCCTGCTCTCGTCGGGGCGGAGGCCAGAATCACCGCGGCGTACCCGGGTTACCCTCAGCAGTCTGCTGCCATGGAGGTCTCGCGGGACGCCGGCTTCCGCATGCCCAGCGTGTGGGTTGCCGAGGCACACAGCAAGTACGCGCCGACCTGGATGTATCGCTTTGACCAGGCACCGCGTCTGTTGCGCTGGATGGGAATCGGAGCCTCACACGGAACCGAAATCCCGTACGTATTTGGCACCCTCCCGAACAAGCCGAATAAGCGGAACATCGGTTTCAGCCTGGGCGGTCTCCGCAAGGCTCACGCGATCAGCACTCGCATGCAAGCGAGATGGCTGGCGTTCGGTCGTTCGGGCAATCCGGCTTGTGAGAGCCAGCCGGACTGGCCAAACTACGATGCGACCACGCGGGCCACTCTGCTCATCAACAAGACCGACTCCGTGAGCGACAACCCGGATCCGAACATTCGGGCGGCCTGGGGAGACGAGATTCTCGGCTTCAAGTAGCGCTAGCGCCGCGGGTTGAGTAGCGCCGACATCGCGGGTTGAGTAGCGCCGACGGCGCGTATCGAAACCCTGCGGGTTGAGTCCCATCGCTGGTTGAGTAGCGCCGAAGGCGCGTATCGAAACCCCGCGCTGGAAACCTACCTAAAGTTCACGAACTGCAGGGCGACCGGAAAGTCCTCATTCTTGAGCAGCGCAATGGTGTTCTGCAGGTCGTCACGACTCTTGGATGACACGCGAATCTCATCCCCTTGAATTTGCGACTTCACCGACTTGGGCGCCTTCTCGCGGATGGCAGCATTGACCAGTTTGGCGTTTGCCTGATCGATGCCCTCTTTCATGCTCGCTTCGAGGCGATATTCCTTGCCACTGGCATACGGCTCGCCCGCATCCAACTGACGCAGGGTAATGCCGCGCTTGATGAGCTTCGCTTCGAAGACCTCGAGAACGGCTTTGACGCGTTCTTCTGAGTTGGCTTTCATGAGAAATTTCTCGCCCGATTTTTCGAGGGATGCGCCTACGCCCTTGAAGTCGTAACGCTGTTCAATCTCTCTGGTTGCCTGGTTGAACGCGTTGTCCACTTCCATGCGATCTACTTTGCTGACGATGTCGAAGGATGAGTCTGCCATGCTTCGATTTTACGTGCGCAAGCGATTTTCAACATTCCCCTTCGTGCCGGTAATGTTGGAGGGCACCTGCTTGTGACTACGCGGGCGGGTGTATCTGGCGAGTTACCCAAGCGGCCAAAGGGATCTGACTGTAAATCAGCCGGCTCAGCCTTCGGGGGTTCGAATCCCTCACTCGCCACAAATAAAAAAGCCCCTTTTTAGGGGGCTTTTTTATTTGTGGCTCGTCTTAGGGGTATTCGAACCTGGGTTCTTGGTTCCGCGCCCGGTTGCGAAGCGAAGCTTCGCGGCGCGGGCCCTCACTCGCCACACAAGTTTGTCGGCTACTCAGCACCCGCAGCCACCGGCGCATTGAGTCCGCCGCGCCAAAAGAGTAGCCGTTCGATGCCGAGAACGAGAAGGCAGGCCAGCGCGGCGAGAACGGTCGCGTAGAGGCGGTAATCCGATACCTGCGACACCTGCTCGGGAGGGCCAGAGAGCAACACCACGCCTGGCGTGAGGAACATGACGTATTCCCAGTACTTGCGCTTACCAACGAACCTCACAAGTAGCGCAATCTCGAGAAAGATCAGCCCCACGGCGTAGTAGAGATAGCCGGGGAGCATGGATGCGCTCACTCCGAGCGCGAGGAGAAAGCCGAGCACTGTGCCACCGGCGCGTTGTAGCGCTTTCCGACTCGTCTCTCCCGCATACGGAACGATCAGAACGACGACAACGGTGAGCGCCGTCCACATCCCCAGGAGCTGCTGGTGGACGGTCGCGGCGACATACCCCGCGCCACCTAGTAAGAGGGCGAGGTTGACCGCGTACATGACATTCACTTTGACGGGGTAGGCAGCAACCTCTTTTTGTGCGGGCTTGCGCACGATGAGCATCGTGAGCAGCCCCCCGACGAGCACGCATCCGAGTGTTATCGCCCCAGTGATCAGCGCGTTGGCGAGGGCGCCATCCACTATCTTGGGCGGCTGTGCGATGACTGCGGCAACGAGAACTGGGAACATGAAATTCCACACCGAAAGCCCCCACCTGTTGACAGCTCCCAACGCGGCGCCAGCAACGAGCATCAATGCCGCCGACGCTACCGGGTTTGTCGCTACGAACATGCCCGCGAAAGTTCCGACACCGCTTGCGATGGTCAGTGGGATGAGGCCGCGCCAACGCAAGCCGGCCGCAGAGAACAGGCCGCCCATGGCGGCGAGCATCGCGAGCGTGGATGCCGAACTCCATCCCAGAACGGTGACGACAACGGTAGGCACAGCCATGATCACAATGGCGGCAAGCAGAATCATGTTGAGCTTGAGTACGGGTTTAGCCATAGCTCATGCTAACTGAGCGGATTTTGGTGACGGGATCTCGGTCGCGGTCCTCGTGTGCGCCGACCGGATTTTTGGGCCGAAGAAGAGCCGCCAGTGGATTTCTTAATCAAGTTAACCAATTAAGCCAATTAATCGCTTAAACTCATCGGGATACAAACACCTAAGGGGACCCTGATGATCCGAGTTAAGAATCGCCTGGCGCTAGCCGTAGCCGCAGTGCTGGCAACGGTAGCAACCGTCTTCGTCGCACAACCCGCCCAGGCTGCCGCGTCCCACTCTTCAGGTGGTGCGTCGCGTATTACCGGAATGACGGTGTCCCGCGACTACCTCGGTGCAGCGTCGTCCACGCCGACATCAAGCGTCTCGGTTCCCCTGCCGGCTGCCGCGACGTCCCTGACCATGACCGTGAAAATCACCTTCCCCTACGACTTTGTCGATGCCCACCTCAACGAAACCTGGTCCTATAACCTCAACCAGGTTGTGCCAGCGGGTGTCTCGGTTATCACGACGAATCCCACTGCCGCAGGTCAGGTAAAGCTCACCACGATGTCCGATGATTACGCGCTTGTGGTTAACGCCACGGCGAAAACCATCAAGTTCGCCGATCATGGGGATACTTCCGATCCGTCTGTGACGTTCACCGTCTCGAATGGTGGAAAGACTCCCACTGCTGGCACCTATTCCCTCGCGCCCGCACTCACCAATCCGTCTGGCTCGGCTGTTGGTTTTGCCGCCACAGACAACGACATCTACACAAATCCATCAGTCAGTCAAAAATCCTTCCTCTTTGCGTCAGACTCGAGTGCTGCGATTCCCGCGGGAGCTGTAGCGCAGGTCACGGTAGACACCTGTGTCTTGACATACGATCCAATGCTCCTGCCGCAGCCGTCGAACCTCTCGGCAACGTTGAGTGTTGATAATGCCGACGTGGTCATCGATGGCACGGTGAGCAAGTGGTATCAGCGCCCGACAACTCTGCTGGGGTCACTGGCGACAAGTAATACTTATTCCAATAACCGACGTGCTCATGCCGTCGTGACGGTTAATAACGGCGCAGGCGTTTCGGAGAAAACGCCCAACGTGGATTTGGCCGTCTGGAGCAGTGACCTTCCCATGGGGAGCGACAACCTGTCTGCACCATGTGTCCCAAATACGCCGGCTAAACCGTCGTTGAACATCAGCAGTAGCAACGGCGCCGTCACGTTTAACTTCAGTGCTCCAACACCGAGCTCGACCGACATCGCTAACTCCTACGATGTATCCCTGCTTGATGCGACGTCACACGCCTTGGTGGCGAGTGCGAACGTGCTCAAATCAGCAATGAGCTTATCTTCGGGTACCTACTACGCGTCGACGGTTAACCTCAAGCAGTTGGATGGTTCGACGGCGTTCACGCCAACTCCGCAAGCGGCATACACGCTGAAAATTCGTGCGAAGGCCACCAACAGCACCGAGGTCTACCAAAGTGCATATTCCGCGGAATCGGATGCCAAGACCTATTACAAGCCGTTCACTCCGAACAAGCCAACCGTCACTCTTGCCTCGATAACGGGTAAGTCGGTTACGGTAACCTTCCCGATCACAACGGTTGGTGACACGTACTTCGCAGCGGCATGGAAAGCGAGTGACACCGGTTACGTAACCATGCTCGGACAATCCGATCTGACCTCGTGCACGGTTACTGGCTCGACTGTCACGTGTGTGGTCTCAGCAACGAGTCCGAATTCGTTCCTCAAGCCTGATACCTATGTCGTTCGTGTACGTGCAATCAATCCGGTGTATTACTCGAATTCGGACTGGTCGCCGGCATCCACCAGCTTTGAGGGCGCCGCACCTGGTGTAACGGTGGCCACCCCCGATTCCAGCTGGACTCGAGGAGGTAAGGCAACAATCGCGACCTCGACGGACGCTCCGCCGACGACATCCAGTTCCGCGACGAAAACCGTCTCAGATGGTCTCGCGAACATGTATGTCACCTCAACGGGTGCGGCATCCGCCGGAAACTTCCCCATCACGATGAAAAAAATGAACTTCGACGGCGTCATCGACAGCAGTTTTGGCGGTTCGGGTTCGGTTTCGTTCAACATCCCATCCACCACCACGGGAACCGCGGTTGGCCTCTTCGGTAGTGGTCAGTACGCCTACGTTTCGCGAACCGGTTCGCCAGCGTCCTCGGGTTTCATGGGCATGAGTACTCCCTCGTCGCTGGCCTGGAGCTATCGTGAGGGAACGCTGGGTTCGGCGCCCGGAGCTGCCGTGGTCATTACCTCTAAGCTCACCTCCGTGTGTAACGGGTCATGGGCTAAGCCCATGGGCTTCAACCTCGCAGATGCAATGCTCTCGAATCTCATCAGTGCTCCAACGGCACGCCCAGTAGCTGTGGTGACGTGTGTGGACGCAATGAATTCGAAGAGGTTCGACGTCCTGGCATCTGTCGCAAGCGATGGCACGCTCACCCAGATCTGGGATCTGAACCCGGTTTGGGGTGGCGGGGCGAGCACGAACTATTCGTTCGACTCCTTCTCGGTAAATCCGAATGCCACAGGAACCGACATCGCCATCGTGGCGAGCTCGCAGCAAGCGAGCTACAGCTCTGAGGTCTACAGCAACCGCACCCAACGCCTGATTCGCGTTTCGGTTGATGGGGTTGGCTTTGCGTCGACGGTTGCAACGCCATTCACTCAGGCGGTTGAGCTTGCACCATTCAACGACGGACTCACCGTTCCAGGAATTCTGGGCACCCCGATTTCGTCTCCCATCTCGCCGATGGGTGAGATTTCTCAGCCAGCGTTGAAGACCGACCTCAAAGTCACCGTGCTCAATGGCGTGACGGTGGGCAACTTTAATACCCCAGTCACCCTCGCATTGGACAGTGCTACGCCGATGACCTCGGCGAGCACGCTCTCGTTCCCCTTCAATGCAAAAGTCACGGCGTCTGATGGCTCCATGTACGTGAATCGCTCCGAAACGGTGGGTTCATCAGAAACGACTGCAGCTGCGGTGATGAGCAGTACCGGTGTATTCAAAACCGGTCAGGTCGCCACTTTTGATCGCAATGGAGACGCCTTTGAGTTGCGTTGGATTAAGGGCAGTCTGCAAAAGTGGATGTACGTTCCGCCGGTCGTGGCGCCCGCGACCGCCAGCACATCCATCCTCACGTGGGCCCTGCTTGGAATTGTCACCGAGGTTATCCCGGCTTACAGCTCGAAGAACGTCGACTTCGTTCTTAATGCGGGAGCTCCGCTGACCATCTATGGCACGGATTTCACGCTCACGTCGACAACCAAAAATGTCAAAGGCGTGAAGTTCGGATCGGGAGGGACACTCATCACCCCGACGAGTAAGACTGCCACGTCCCTCGTCGTACAGATTCCTGTCAACACACAGGCAGCGTCAACGAGCGCACCTCGACAGGTTGACGTCTTGATTGTTCTCGGCGACAACACGACTGTTGCGGCTGGAAGCATCCGGTATATCGGTGCCACCAAGGCGAAGCAAACGGTGACCGGATTCATGACGATCAACCAAACGCTCACCACCGATACAACCGATTACCAATACGGGGCAACGGTCACCAATAACCTGACTGGTGCATCAAACCTCGCTCAGACGGTGACCGCCTCGCCAGCCACGGTGTGTTCCCTCAAACCTGGCTTCATGGTTCACTTCGAGGGCATGGCCGGCGTGTGCACTATCAAAAACGTTGTCGCCAGCAATGCCTACATGGACGGCGCGACGGATTCATGGACGATTACCGTTCGTGCAACCGACACCATCACAGCTCTGACGACAAATGGCTACGACGGCACGCGCGGATTCATTCCGAGCATCTCGACGGCTTCGAACCGTGGTTACACGCTCGCGATTGCCAGTGGGTCCTCAACCGTGTGTGAGACGCCGACGGTCAACTCGTCCACGAAGCTCGTGGGTACTGTCTATCTCAAAGCGACTCGTCCGGTTGGGGCGACCACGTGTGACATCGTGGTGACCACCCCTTCCGCCACGACAACGTGGACGTCAGAAACCAAGACGGTATCGATACCGATTTTGTCGGCTGCTGGCGAAACGCTTGCGAAGGCGATAGATGTGACAAGTTCATCCAGTGCCTCGGTGAAAACGCCGTGGCGTGATGTCCGTCTGAACTGGAACTCGGTTACGGGCGATCTCAAGATGGGCCTCTTGAGCACGTTCGTCGGGCCCGTTACAGCGACATTGAAGTTCAAAGACACGAGTAACGTTGCACAGTCGTGCGTGTTGAGCTTCGGAACACTTGCCGCTGTTCCCGCGGCACAGGTGACCGCGCTCAAGGTTCATCAGAGTGGTTCGTTCTGCAGTGGCGCAACCTTGACTAAGTTCAAGGCGAAGGTCACCCAGAGTGGGGCTGCTGGCACCCCGGTCACGCTCGACATCGTGTTCAAGAAGTACGACCCAGCGAACTACACCCTGAAGAGCACGGACACCTACCCAACGCTTTACTTCACTCTCAAGTAGTCGATACCAAAGTTGCCGCGCGTGCGGGTCACTCACGACGAGTGACCCGCACGCGCCTTAATGCCTGGGCTCCGTCCAACAGTTCGAACACGATGCTGCGTTGTCGACGGCTCTCAGGCGCTGCTGTGAATCCCGTGCATGACAAAGCGCGCAGGGTAAAAACCCCCTGAACCAGTTATAGTTAACAAAAAATAAAACATTTGTCTAGAAACCTGCACGTCCTCGAGGCGAAGAGCCTCGCGGGGTGCAGGATTTTTGGCGCTTTCACCAGAACACCGAACACGAAAGGGGTGACAAGAATGGCTGCTAAACATCGCCGCCGAAGTGGATACTTCGGCTATGCAGCAGCGGGCCTCGCGGTCGTTGCCGCTCTCGTCATTCAGGTCATCGTGGGTGGAACCGGTGGACTTCCCGGCGCCGAGGCAGTTGTCCCGTCAACGGTGACATTTGATAAGAATGCTGTCGATGCATCAGGAACGATGGCTGCTCAGACCTCGTCGACAACAACCGCGCTGACATCCAATGGATTTACGAAGGTCTGTAATAACTTCGCTTCGTGGAACACCGTATCCAACGGATCGGGAACCACTTACGCGAACGGAGCGACCTACTCATTCACGTCGTCTATTACGCTCTATGCACAATGGACGAGCTCGGGAAACGTCATCGTCTTCAACGCCAACGGTGGATCTGGTTCTATGGCGCCGCAGTGTTCGTTCACAGCTGTCAACATCAGTTCGAACACCCTGACGCCAAGCGCAGGTTATGTCTTCAACGGCTGGAATACCGCAGCGAATGGTTCCGGCACCGCATACGCAGACGGTGCGAGCTTTCCGTTCAGCGCAGTCGCTACTACTCTCTACGCTCAGTGGACCCCGGCCCCTAACCGTACGGTGACGTTTGACACTAACGGCGGATCAGGTTCGATGTCTCCTCAGACCGCTAACCTGACGACAGCCTTATCCACCAACACGTTCACACGCACAGGTTACGGTTTCGCGTCCTGGAACACCGCAGCAAATGGCACGGGCACGACGTACGCCGCGGGTGCCACATACTCATTCTCCGCTGACGTCACTCTCTACGCCCAGTGGACTCTCAACACGTACACCATCACGTTCAACAAGAACAACGGCAGTGGTTCGATGTCGAACCAAACCTACACACACGGCGTTGCGGCTAACCTCGCCAGCAGCACATACACGCGCACGAACTACCTCTTTACCGGATGGAATACGGCGGTCGACGGTTCAGGTACCGCATACCAATCCGGTTCCTCTTATACGTTCACCGCATCGACAACTCTTTATGCGCAGTGGACGAACCAGATTTCAATAAGCTTCGATGCAAATGGTGGCTCAGGCTCAATGGCAGCCCAGACTTTCACCATCAACACATCCGGGACCTTGAATGCGAACACGTTCACGCGTGACGGCTACATCTTTTATGGTTGGAACACCGCCGCCAACGGAACAGGTACCGCGTACTACGATTCCGGCTCCGCGACATTCGCATCCGCAACCACGATTTACGCCAAGTGGGTTGCCGTACCCGTTGGTTCGGCCGGCGTCATCTTTAATGCAAACGGCGGTTCTGGAACAATGTCGGCGCAGGTCGCTTCGTCACCCACCGCACTGAATGCCAATGGTTTCACCGCACCGGCGAGCAGTGGCAAGACGTTTCAAGGATGGAACACTGCGTCCAACGGGTCAGGCACGGCATATGGTCCCGGAGCTACCTATCCCTTCTCCTCGAATACAACTCTCTTCGCACAGTGGGGCTTCGCACTTACCTTTAATAAGAACGCAGCAGACGCCACTGGCACGATGGCTGACCAAGTGGGATTCGTCACGTCAACCGCGATCAACGCCAACGCATTTTCGCGCACCGGCTATGTCTTTGTGGGTTGGACGACTTCAAACTCTGCGGTGACAGGAACCCTGAGCACCATTTACGCCAATCAGGCAAGCATCACCCTGACGGCTGCGAGGACGCTCTACTCCCAATGGGCGCCGGGATCACCGGGTCAGTATGCCGTCATGTTCCTAGGCAACGGTGGTGCAGCTGCGGATACATCGACGGTCTTCTATCAGGCCGCCAGCACAAGTACAGCCCTCACATCGAACCCCTTCATCCGTGCCGGCTACACCTTCCTCGGCTGGACCGACGTCTCGGGTGGCACCACAGCCATTTATGCAGATGGCACGTCGTACGCATTCACTGCATCCAAGACCCTCTGGGCGGTGTGGAAACAGAACACCGTCACGTATAACGCCAATGGTGGAACAAGCGCACCTACTGCGCAGACCGGTACATCCGATGCCCAGCTGAGTACCTATACACAGAGTCGCACGGGCTACGTCTTCTCGGGGTGGAACACCGCAGCAGATGGAAGCGGTGTTGGCTATGGTCAGAATGCGACATTCCCACTTGGTGGTTCGAATACGAGTACTACTCTGTATGCCCAATGGTTGGTCGTACCTACCGGCAGCAAGTACGTCATGTACGTCGGCAACAACGCAACCTCGGGAACCATGCTTCCTCAGATCGCTGCGACGACCACAGCCCTCACATCGAATGCCTTTACGCGGTCGCAGTACGTATTCGGTGGCTGGAACACAAAGTCAGATGGAACCGGAACAAGCTACGCCGACGGCGTGAGTTACTCCTTCTCGGCAAGCATCACTCTCTACGCGCAGTGGCAGCCCATCGTTACCTATAACCCGAACTACGTCGGTGGTGGGGCCACGGTAACGCAGGCCGCTCCGACTTCGTGGACGCTATTGCCGCTGATGTACTCACGCTCGGGCTATGTGTTCAAAGGCTGGAACACTGCAACAGATGGCTCAGGTACCTGGTACCGCAACGGTGAGAGCGGAATCTCAAACACGAGCAGTCGTGGCATCACGTCGCCGACCACAATCTATGCACAATGGGTTTCTGTAGCGGCGGGTGAACACGTTGTCATCTTCTGGACCAGCTCACCAACGACGCAGAAGGCGAGTGTTCCCACGGCCCTGACTGTCGCCGCTGGAACGACCAAAAAGACTTTCCTAGGCTGGGCGACTTCACCGACTGGGGCCATCGCGTACACGGACAAAGCTACATACCCGTTTGATGCCGACATAACGCTCTTCCCGATTTATGGTCCCAACATTGTTACATTCGACGCCAATGGTGGTCGAGGAACGATGTCGACACAGACCGCGACTTCGTCGACCAACTTGACGATTGGAGCGTTCGCACGCACCGGCTTCACATTTATCGGGTGGAACACCAAAGCTGACGGCACGGGAACAACTTACGCTGATCAGGGGAGCTATCCATTTGGAAGCGCGAACACATCCGCCACGCTCTACGCACAGTGGACCCCTTCCGGTTATCTCGTCTCGTACAACGCAAATGGCGGAACTGGGTCTATGGCATCCCAGTCGGTCACCTCGCCTAATTCGCTCGTACTTGCGCCAAACGTCTTCTCCAAAGTGGGAAAGATTTTCACCGGCTGGTCGACCAATGCTGCGGGTACCGGAACGAGCTACCTCGACGGCGCAACGGTTACGCCGACCGCCAACCTCACCCTTTACGCTCAGTGGGTAGCTCGTGCTCCCCACCAAATCAGTTTTGATGCAAACGGTGGTACCGGGTCGATGGATCCCATCACGAACACCACCGGCTCACTCGTCCTTCCCGGAAACACTTTCGTCAAAGACAACGCCATCTTCTATGGATGGAACACGGCGGCCGACGGTTCGGGTACGGGGTACGCGGATCAGTCCCTCGCGGTTGTGAATTCCGACTTACTTCTCTACGCGCAGTACATTACGTTTACGTCCGGTCAAGTTGCCATATCGTTCAGCCCCAATGGAGGAACGGGATCCTCCATCACCCCACTGGTTGGCACTCCGACGTTCACCACCACCGCTCCAGCTAATCCGTTCGCGTATCCATCATTTGTTTTTGCAGGCTGGAACACTCGATCCGATGGCGCGGGCACGATGTATGCACCGGGATCCACGCTGACGTTCCCGAGTGAGAGCACCACGCTTTACGCCATCTGGACACCAACGTGGTTCACGGTCACTTTTGTTACCAATGGCGGAACGGGAACAATGGATTCCCAGGTCGGCAATGAAGCTTCCAACCTGAACGCAAATACTTTTACTCGGACGAACTGGGTCTTCTCGGGTTGGAACACGGCAGCTAACGGAACCGGTACGGCTTACTTAAACTCCGCATCGTTTAATTTCCAATCGAGCATCACGCTCTACGCGCAGTGGACCCAAACCGCGTTTACGGTTACCTACAACGCCAACGGCGGTGTGGGCTCGATGGCAGATCAAACTTCCGCCACGGCCTCTACTCCGCTTCAGCCAAATGTTTTCACGCGGGACGGGTATGTCTTCTCGCGATGGGACACATCAGCTTCAGGCACGGGCACTTCATACGCAAATGGTGCGAACTATGGCTTTGCGGCTGACCTCACGCTCTACGCAGTCTGGACGCCTCTCTTTACCGTGACTTTTGATCCCAACGGCGGATCAGGCTCCATGAGCAATCAGACTGCGAATGTGTCCACTCCCCTGACGGTGACGACCTTCACCAAGTCCGCGTATTCGTTCTCTGGCTGGAACACCGCGGCAAATGGTTCAGGGACGAGGTATCTCGATGGAGCGGCCTATCCCTTCACCTCCAGTGTCACGCTCTATGCACAGTGGACTCTGATTACGTACCCCGTCGTATTTGATGGCAACGGCGGGTCGGGCTCGATGTCGACGATTCGTGGTGTCGGAGTGACGACACTCCCCGCGAACACGTTCACCCGATCGGGATATACATATAAAGGATGGGCGCTCACGCCCGAAGTTCTCTCGGCCACATACTCGAACACGGGTTCCGTCAACGTCACCGCCCCGATGACTTTGTATGCGGTGTGGAGTCCCGACCAGCACACCATCACGTACGCGTCACAGGGGGGGTCGAGCGTCCCGTCCGACACATTCGTGACAGACGCGACAATTACATTGCCCGCCGCTCCTACTCGTGCCGGGTACACGTTCAACGGTTGGTTTGTAGCTTCGTCAGGTGGCACAACTGTTGGGGCAACTTACACCCCGCCACTACCCGTCGACGTTACGTTATATGCGCAGTGGACGGTTAATACCTACAACGTGACGTATGACGATAATGGTGCGACTACGGCGCATGTTGGTGGTGCGGCTACGTATACGACTGGTTCGGCGTTCTCGTTGCCGACTGTTCCGTCTCGGTCGGGGTACACGTTTGCTGGGTGGCGTTTGACGGGTTCGAATGCGACGACGGCGACGCTTGCGGCGTCTGCTACGTCGGCGACTCCGGCCGGGTATGGCGATGTGACGCTGACGGCGCAGTGGACGGCGATCACTTACAACGTGACGTATGACGATAATGGTGCGACTACGGCGCATGACGGAGGTGACGCAACTTAT